>JANXCY010000100.1 GCA_025060135.1 Anaerolineae bacterium
CCGACCTGCAGGCCCTCACCAACAGTCTCCTCCGCTGTGGCGCGACCATTCAGGAAATTAACGCGGTCCGCAAGCACCTTTCCCAGGTCAAGGGCGGGCGACTCGCCGAACGTATCCTCCGCCGGGGTGCGCGGGCCGCCGTCCTCATCCTCTCCGACGTGGTCGGAAGCCCGCTGGACGCCATCGGCTCCGGCCCCTGCGTCCCCGACCCCACCACCTTTGCCGACGCGTGGGACATTCTGAAGCGGTACGGTCTGCTGGAAGAGGTCCCCCTTGCAGTCCGCAACTACCTGGACCGGGGCCGGCGCGGTGAGGAACTGGAAACCCCTAAACCTGGAGACCCGCGCTTTGCGGGCGTTCACACGGTTGTGGTGGCGGAGAACCGCACCGCGGCGGAGGCGGCGGCGGAGCGGGCCCGGGCTCTGGGGTTCCACGCGGCGGTCCTGACCACGTACCTGGAGGGCGAGGCTCGGGAGATCGGGAAGGCGCTGGCAGCGCTGGCGAAGGAGGAGGCCCGGATGGGCCACCCCTTCCCGCTTCCGGCCTGCCTGGTCCTGGGCGGCGAGACGACGGTGACCGTGCGGGGTGCCGGGCGGGGAGGACGCAACCAGGAGGTCGCACTGGGCGCTGCGTTGGCCCTGGAAGGATGGGAGAACATCCTCATCGCCACACTGGCGACCGACGGCACC
>JANXCY010000101.1 GCA_025060135.1 Anaerolineae bacterium
ATAGCGCTCCTTCCCCACCTGGAAAGTTACCGCTCCCGGTGGATTCTCACCCTGGTGGATGTCCGCACGCAGGATGCCATCGCAGAATTTGAGCGGACGTACCGCAGCCTGGGCGCGGCGCTGGAGGAACAGGTCCAGCGGGAGCAGGCGGCGCGGGCAGAACTCCAGCACCGTCAGGTCCAACTGCGAACTGCTGCAGAAGTTGCTCGCGCAACAATCGCTATCCTTGATCTTCCTATCCTTCTCCAGACTGCGGTGGAGGTACTCCGTCAGGAATTTGACCTCTACTATGTAGGCCTCTTCCTGGTGGACGAGGCCGGCCGATATGCCGTCCTGAAAGCGGGTACCGGCGAGGCGGGGCGGAAGATGGTGGAAGAGGGCTATCGGCTGGAGGTCGGCGGCCACTCTATGATCGGATGGTGTATCGCAAACCGCCAGCCGCGGATCGCGCTGGATGTGGGAACGGAGGCCGTCCGCTTTGAGAATCCCCTCCTGCCCGATACCCGCTCCGAATTGGCTATCCCCCTCATCGTGGGCGAAGAGGTCATCGGCGCATTGACCATCCAGAGCGACCGGGAGGCCGCTTTCTCTCCAGAGGACATCACGACGTTTGAGATTGTCGCAGACCAGCTGGCGATTGCGATCCGGAACGCCCGGCTCTTTGAACAGTTCCGGGAGACACT
>JANXCY010000102.1:0-311 GCA_025060135.1 Anaerolineae bacterium
GAAGGCGCGTGAGGGACGCCCCAGTTCGAGCGCAAGGAGCCCCCCCGCGCGAGCCCGTCTCGGCGGTCGCCAGTTTTGTGGGCTGGTTTTGCTTCGGGGCGCGGGGGTGGGGCTGGGGCGCGGCGGGGCGGGGGCTTCTCTTCCCTTCCTGTGTTTTTTTCGTCGGCTTTCTTGGTTTTGGGGCTTGGGGATTTGGTAGGGGCGTGGTGGGCGAGGCGGCGGCGCGGGGGATGGCTGGGGCGTGGGGGGCTTCGGGGCGTTCCGAACGGTAGGGGCTTGGCGGCAGGAGGGGACGCGCCGCCGCCGAGCCT
>JANXCY010000102.1:321-681 GCA_025060135.1 Anaerolineae bacterium
TGTGGGGGGGGGGGGGTTTGGGGGCCGGCCGGTGGGGGGGGTGACCCCCGGTGGGGGGGGGGGGGGGGGGGGGGGGGGGGGGGGGGCCCGGGGGGGGGGGGGGGGGGGGGGGGCCCCCCCCCCCCCCCGCCCCTGTCGCGGAGCGCACACGGAATCGAGGCTGATGGCGCACGGAGCCAGCCGCCGAGCCACGCCCGCGTGGCAGCGAGCGCAGACGCCCGAAGCGCACGGGGTGGGGGGGATGGAAATGGAGCGGAGCGGAGCCCGCCCGCGATGCTGGGGATGGGGCGTGGCTGCGTAGGGGCTGAGCGGGCGGGCGGAGCGGAGCGGAATCTGCGCGCCCCCGAAGCCCGCGCGAAG
>JANXCY010000103.1:0-392 GCA_025060135.1 Anaerolineae bacterium
CGGTCAGCGCCTCGCGCAAGGTGCGCCCGGCGAAGCGGCAGGGGTCGGGGTCGGCGGCGTGATCGGCGGCGAAGCCGGAGAGGACGGCGGACATGCGCACCTCGTGCGCGCGAGCGATGCGCGCTTCAGCGGCGAGCGCGGCGTCGAGCGTCTCGGCGGTTGCGCGGGCGCGCCAGAGCGCGACGGCGACCGCGTCGAGGGCCGGGTCGTGGGCGACGTCGCGCCCGATGGCGCACCGCACGGCGGCGAGGGCGGCGGGCGTGAAACGCTCATCGGGCGTGCGCGCCTCGATGAGGTTGGGCGGCGTTCCGCCCCCGCCGCCGACCTGCGCCGCGACCGCTTCCGGCGGCAGCGCGGCGGGGCGCGCGATGGGCGGCTGCCCGACGGGGAGG
>JANXCY010000103.1:401-679 GCA_025060135.1 Anaerolineae bacterium
CGCCCCGCCACCACCGCCCCACCCCACCTCCGGCCTCGGAGCAGCCCGTGACCCCGGAAGTCGCCCCCCCCGCCCCCCCCCCCCCCCCCGCCGGGGGGGGGGGGGGGGGTGGGGGGGCGGCCGGGGGGGGTGGGGGGTGGGGGGGGCGCGGGGGGGGGGGGCGGCGGGGTCGCCGAGGGCGCGGGCGTCGCCGCGCTGAGGTCCGAACAGGACGACGACCGCGCCGAGCGCGAGGAACAGCGCGGCGGCGGTCGCCGACAGGATGAACGGCAGATGAC
>JANXCY010000104.1 GCA_025060135.1 Anaerolineae bacterium
CACAGACACAAACTCGCCCGGTGGTGTGCTGCAATCACGCACATAGACCAGTCCATCGACATCGGGCGCGTCGCGGTGGCTACGCCCAATTGCCCATGCCGTCCTCCGAACAGCCTTCTATCAAGACCTGCATTGTTTTGCCAACCCATCCGCGATTGCGGGCGAGCGAGACGGGCTGCTGGGCACGCATGAGGCGGTCGTATCGCTCCCGCTTAACACGGAACGGCACCTGCTGGGGCATCTCTGCCGCAGGTGTGCCCTGCTCGCGCGAGTAGATAAACGCGCCCACGCGATCCAGCTGCGCCGCCTGCAAAAAGTCTAACAGCTCCTGAAATTCCACCTCGGTCTCGCATGGGAAGCCGACGATGAAGGTGGTACGGATGGCAATCGTAGGCATGGCTGCACGCAACCGCTGGATCATCCGTAGATAGGTCGCGCCGTCCCCTGGACGGCGCATCGCTCGCAAAATTGCGCGATTTACATGCTGCAACGGCACATCGAGATAGGGCACAACCTGTGGCAAGCTCGCCATCGTCTCGATAAGCGCATCGGACACCCGCGACGGATAGGCATAATGGATGCGAATCCATTCTACACCGTCCACCTGTGCCAGTTCGCGCAGCAAGGTGGGTAGCATGAAGCGGCGGTAGAGGTCGTAGCCATACTGGG
>JANXCY010000105.1 GCA_025060135.1 Anaerolineae bacterium
CTCCAGCGCTTCCTGGGCGTGGCAGGCGTCCGCCTCGCTTAAGAAGGGGTTTTCGCCGACGACGTAGAGCGCCCGGATCTTCCCCTGATGGATAGCCTCTATCATTTCGGTAAGGGGCAAGCCGGGCGTCGGGTTGAGGGGAACGCCCCAGGCGGCCTCAAATTTCTGCCGGACTTCGGGGTTGTCCACCCGCTGGTAGCCAGGGTACACGTTGGGCAGGGCCCCCATGTCGCAGGCTCCCTGGACGTTGTTCTGTCCCCGCAGCGGATTGACCCCCGAAGAGGGTTTCCCCACGTTCCCCGTCAGCAGCGCCAGGTTGCTGATGGCCAGCACGTTGTCGGTGCCGTGGGAGTGCTGGGTGATGCCCATACAGTAGAGGATCATGCCGGGCTTGTGGGTGGCATAAATCCGGGCCGCCTCCGCGATCCGCTCCCAGGGCACACCGGTGATCCGTTCCACCGTCTCCGGGTCAAACCGCTCCAGCGACTCCCGGAAGGTCTCAAACCCCTCCGTCCGTTCTTCCAGGAACGCAGTGTCCAGAAGTCCCTCCTCCACGATGACCCGCGCCATGCCCATCAGCAGGGCCACGTCGGTGCCCGGGCGGTGCTGGAGATAGAGGTCGGCGAACCGGCAGAGGTCAATCCGCCGGGGGTTGGCGACGATCAGGCGG
>JANXCY010000106.1 GCA_025060135.1 Anaerolineae bacterium
CCAGTCGCGGATGGCTTCGCTCGTAGCGTCTTTGAGCGTGCGCGTGCCCGAGGTGACGGGGATGACCCTCGCGCCCAACAGCTTCATGCGGAAGACATTGAGCGCCTGCCGATGCACGTCTTCCTCGCCCATGTAGACCTCGCACTCGAAGCCAAAGCGGGCGCACACGGTGGCGGTCGCGACGCCATGTTGTCCTGCGCCTGTCTCCGCGATGTTGCGCCGCTTGCCCATGCGCTTCGCCAGCAGGATTTGCCCCAGCGTGTTGTTGATTTTGTGGGCGCCCGTGTGGCAGAGGTCTTCGCGCTTCAGGTAGATGCGCGCTCCGCCCAAGTAGTCGCTCAGCCGCTCGGCATAGGTAATGGGCGTGGGTCTGCCCACGTAATGGCGCAGGTAGTAATAGAACTCACGCTGGAAATCGGGGTCTGCTTGTGCCTTGCGATACTCTCGCTCCAGCTCGTCCAGAGCGGGTATCAGCGTTTCGGGCACAAAGCGCCCGCCAAAAATGCCGAAATGACCTCGTGCATCAGGAACCGTCTGCAAACCGTCGGACATGGGCGATGAACTCCTTCATCTTCTGATGGTCTTTTTTGCCAGGAGCGCTCTCCACACCGCTGCTGACGTCCACCGCATAGGGCATGACCTGCTGGATGGCGTCCTGCACATTGTCG
>JANXCY010000107.1 GCA_025060135.1 Anaerolineae bacterium
TGTTGATGCCCGCCTGGGGCCAGACGTACTGGGGCGGGTAGTTGGTGATTTTGATGAGGACGGGGACTCGGTCCAGAAGCGCCCGGTCGGCCACCACCTCGCCGGTGAGGGGGTTGACGTTCTCCGGGAGGGGCGTCGGCGTGGGCGTGGCTGTCGGGAGGGGGACCGGGGTGGGAGTGGGGGGGACAGGGGTCGCTGTCGGGCGGGGGGTGCGGGTCGGCGTGGGCGTGGCCACGGGTGCCGGATTTCCACACCCCATCAGCCCTCCCAGCAGCGCGGCCAGCGCCGCAAGAAGGGTCACCGTCAGCAGGAAACGGCCGGGAGTCCACGGGAATCTGCGCACCACAGATGCCTCCTTTGGGGAATTGGATGTTAAAACCACAGAGGACACGAAGGGCATATAGAAGGCTCTGCGCCCTCTGCGGTTAAAAAAATCACTTTTTACGGACATAGAGGCGGAAGCCCTCCACTCGGAGCACCTCCACTTCGTTTCCCTCCTCCACAGGTTCCCCTTCGGCGACGGCGCGCCAGAGTTCCCCCGAAACCAGTACCCAGCCCTCCGGGTCCAGGCGGGATTTGGCGACGCCGCTTTGCCCCACCAGCCCCTCCTGCCCGGTAACAGAGCGGGGTTTCTGCGCCTGG
>JANXCY010000108.1 GCA_025060135.1 Anaerolineae bacterium
CTCCGTGTTCCATATTCTATATTGCGTAAACCGACATCACGAGGAGGACCCATCATGGGCAACTGGCAGTACATCCGGACCGAGATTGAAGACCGCATCGCCACGCTCACCATTGACCACCCGCCCGTGAACTCCTTCAACCGCCAGGTGGTGGCCGAACTGGAGGAGGCTATTGACGAACTGCTGGCCAACGACGAAGTGAAGGCCATCGTCATCACCGGCGGCGGAACCAACGCCTTCGTCGCCGGGGCCGACATCCCGGAGATCAAGAATCTGCTGGATAACCCTGGCGAGAACTACGCGGCGTCCCGCGAGTTCATTGAAAAGGGCCAGCGGCTCTTCCTGAAAATTGAGCGGGCGACAAAGCCCGTCATCGCCGCGATCAACGGCTTCTGCCTGGGCGGCGGTCTGGAACTGGCCATGGCCTGCCATATGCGGGTCTGCTCCGACCGGGCCCGTCTGGGCCAGCCGGAGATCAACCTGGGCATCATCCCCGGCTGGGGCGGCACCCAGCGGCTCTCCCGCATCGTCGGCAAGGGCAAAGCCATAGAACTCATCCTTACCGGCGATATGATCACCGCCCAGGAGGCCTACCGCCTCAACCTGGTCAACAAGGTCGTTCCCGCAGGCGCTGTCCT
>JANXCY010000109.1 GCA_025060135.1 Anaerolineae bacterium
CCCGCCCCAGATCCACCCCTCGCGCCCCTTTCAACGCACGAGCATCCCCACCGCGAGATCCACCCCTCCTTGGCGCATCCGCCCCCCTTCGATGCACGAGCATCCCCACCACGGGATCCGCTCCTTTATTGGCATTGGCGCCTCTACGTCCCTCCCAACCCACGAGCATCCCCGCGGCGGAATCTGCCCATCCCCTTCATTCGTGGATTCGTGCCCCCAGTCGTGGACGGCCCCCCCTTACATCTTGTAGCCGATCCGACGCAGAAACTCCTTGCGATGGGCCACATCCGCTTCGGTCTCGATCCCTCGGGTGGCCACGCCATCGATCACCCCGACGATCCCCCGCCCCTGCTCGGTCTCCGCGACGATCACCTGCATCGGGTTGGCGGAGGCGGCGTAGATGTGGCAGACCTCCGGGACCATCTTGATGGCGTTGAGGACATTGATCGGGTAGTAGCCCTTGCCCAGGACCACGATAAAGAAGTGGCCGGCGCCGACCGCCAGGGCGTTCTTCTTGGCCAGCTCCACCAGCTCCGGATCCGTGCCGCTGGCCCGGACCAGGGCAGGGCCAGACGACTCACAGAAGGCCAGGCCGAACTTGATCCCGGGAACCGTGTTCACCAGCGCCTCG
>JANXCY010000010.1 GCA_025060135.1 Anaerolineae bacterium
CGGTGCTCGGTTTCTGGACCTTTTCGCCGGGACGGGGCAGGTGGGGATTGAGGCGCTCAGTCGGGGGGCGGCGGAGGCGGTCTTCGTGGAGCGAAATCCGGCCGCATTGCGGACCATTCGGGAGAATCTGGTGTTGACCGGGCTGGCGGGGTCGGCGCGCGTGGTTCGGGCAGACGTGTTCGCCTTTCTGCGCCAGGAGCCGGAGCCATTTGAGTATATTTACATTGCTCCGCCTCAGTACCAGGGCCTCTGGGTAGCCACTCTGGAGGCTATAGATGCTACCCCCGGATGGCTGGTTCCTGGGGGCTACGCGATTGCCCAGATTCATCCCCGGGAGTATCAAGACTTGCTCCTGCGCCACCTGGGCCTGGTAGACCAGCGGCGGTACGGGAGCGTAATGCTCTGCTTCTATCAGCGATATTGAGGGAGAATTCACCTGGCACACTTGTGCTGAGGCGCGATTGTGCCCCTTGACAAATTTTCAGGAGTGTGTTATAAGATAACAAATTTCACCAGGGTGTCCGGAGCGATGGTTTCCCGTTACGGCCTGTGCACTTCCCAGACAGCGCGAGCGATTGCTGGAGCCGGGCCCCAAGAAGGGGCTCTGGGGAGAGCGCGCGCCGGAAGTTAATACCCCATACCCTACCCGCATATCAACAAGCCGACTCCCCAGAGCAGAAGGGAGTCGGTTTTTTATACCAGAGCGCGGTACTTGTCCGGTTTGCTGAGGCGATGGCGCGATGAATCCTGTCGGGTGGGCCATGCGCCTGATGGGCGCTGGAGGTTAAATCTTTTTACGAAAAACAATAATGCAAGGAGGAGAGATGAACCTGCAAAGACCTAACGCCAGCGATGCCACCTTAACGGTCAACCGGGCTCGGGACGTCTCGCCCAGTTCCGGGATATGCGTCCGTTGTGTGGACGGATGCACGGGTAACTGCGAACTCTTCCAGGCTGCCATGCGGGGCCGGGAACTGCTCTATCCCAGCCCCTATGGCATGATTACGGTGGGGGCCGATAAGGAATATCCGGTGGATTACTCCCACCTCAATATCCAGGGATATGCTCTGGGGGCTAAGGGCCTGCCTGAGGATGTAGAACCGGGGCCCGACACCACTCTCTTCACCGCAGTGAATACCGAACTGACCATCGGATATCAGCACAAAGTGCGCCTCCAGATGCCCCTCGTTACCGGTGCCCTGGGCTCTACCGAGGTCGCGCGCCGGAACTGGGAGCATATCGCGGCTGGCGCTGCCATCTCCGGGGTCATCGTGGTCTGCGGAGAGAACGTCTGTGGCGTTGATCCCCAGGTTCAACTGGACCGCCATAACCGGGTCGTGGAGTCTCCCGAACTGCGGCGTCGGGTGGAAACATACCGGCGCTGGTACGAAGGGTACGGGGATCTGGTGGTCCAGTTAAATGTGGAAGACACCCGTTTCGGCGTCGCGGAGTACGCGATTGAGAAACTGGGGGTGGAGACCATTGAACTGAAATGGGGGCAGGGCGCCAAGTGCATCGGCGGCGAAATCAAAGTCCGCTCCCTGGAGGATGCCCTGGAACTCAAGCGCCGGGGCTACCTGGTGACCCCCGATCCTTCTTTGTCGGAAATCCAGGCCGCGTTCCGTGCCGGCGCGCTGAAGGAATTTGAACGCCACTCTCGGCTGGGCTTCATTGATTATGAGGCTTTTATCCAGCAAGTCGAGTACCTCCGCCAGTTAGGCGCTAAAAGAGTAACACTGAAGACCGGGGCATACTCCATGCGCGAACTGGCCATGGCCCTGAAATGGGCCTCGGACGCCCGATTGGACCTGGTTACCATTGACGGCGCCGGTGGTGGCACGGGGATGAGCCCCTGGCGGATGATGGCCGAGTGGGGGATCCCCACCTTTTATCTGGAGGCCATGACGTATGAACTCTGCCAGGAACTGGCCGTTCAGGGCGCCTATATCCCTCCCATCGCCATCGGCGGCGGCCTCTCCACTGAAGACCATATCTTCAAGGTCCTGGCTATGGGAGCTCCCTTTGTGAAGGCAGTGTGTATGGGCCGCGCCCTGATGACCCCCGCGATGGTGGCCAAGAACATCGGCGTCTGGATGTCCGAGGGCCGTTTGCCCAAGACCGTTGCCCAGTATGGCTCCACCGTAGAAGAAATTTTCATCAATTACGAAATCCTCAAAAAGAAGTATGGCGACCAGATCGATGAACTCCCTCTGGGGGCTATCGGCTTCTATTCCTATGTGGATAAATTGAAGGTAGGATTGCAACAATTGATGGCTGGCAGCCGGAACTTCCGGCTTTCCACCATCAGCCGCCAGGACCTGATGGCCCTCACCGAGGAGGCAGCGCGGGTTTCCGGTATCCCCTATGTGATGGAGGCGTACCGGGAAGAAGCGTTGAACATCATCCGCGGCAACGGCTCCTATACTACGGCGGTCCCGTTACCCATACTCCGCTCGGTTGCAAAGTCCCAGTAATTCCTCCGTCCGAGGCTGAGCATGGCCGGGAATGGCCTTCTGAAGGTCAAACAGAAAACGTTGTTCACAGCGGCGGCTTCGTCGCCGCTGTGAACAACTGTATAGCCATTGCTCGGAGCCCCCTGGGTGCCGCACACAGCCTCCTTCGGGTGCCGGGCAAACCGTTCAAGAGCAGAAAGCGCGAAACCCATGGACGAGGCATCTGCGTCCGTATTGGCGCATGGCTTGCCCGATGAACTGGCTGGCAGTGCCTTAAACCGAGGAGCAAATACGGATAGGGCCAAAGACTTTTTCCCGGGAACCCTCCCCTCCCCATCTGGGAGGAGCGGAGCCTGGAGGGGCATTCTCCTGGGGCTGATCGGCCTGGTGGCGGGAGTTGCCTTAGGACTTCTGGTTGGCTGGGTGCTCTGGCCCGTCCAGTATACTAACACTGCCCCCGCCCAGTTGCGGCAGGACTATCGGACGGATTACATTCTGATGGTCGCCGCCGCATATCACGTGGAAGGAAATGCGGAGGCCGCGCTGGGCCGGCTGGCTTGGCTGGACCCGGAGACGCCGACTCGTCCGCTGGTGGAATTGACCGAGACACTGATTGCGGAGAACGGTCGCCCCGGCGACATCGCTATGCTGGTGCGACTGGCAGAAGCCCTGGGCGCGACAACGTCTGCTATGGAGCCCTACCTGGGGGGAATACCGTGAGCCGCCTGGGCTATTTCCTCCCGCTGGTGCTCGGACTGGCTCTCGGCCTGGCGCTGGGGTTGGTCTATGCCTGGCTGATAGACCCGGTCCAACTCTATAACACCACCCCGCCTCTGCTCCGCAGCGACTACCGGCATGAGTGGATCCGGCTGGCCGCGCTGGGATATGTCGCCGATGGAGATATGGACCGGGCACTCATCCGGTTGCGGGGCCTTTCCAAAAAGGATATCCAGGACGCACTGGCTGCAATGATCGAAGCGTACGCCGCGCATGGCCAGCCCGCGCCGACCATGCGCCGTCTGAGCCTGCTGGCCCGGCGGCTGGGCGTGGACACGCCAGCGATGGGGATATATCTGGAGACCCCGGCCCCGCCCGTTGGGGCCGTTCTCCCCACCCCGATGCCGACTTCTCCGGTACCGCCAGCCCTGCCGACTCCGCTGACACCAACGCCAGCTGTCCCCCCTTTTTTCTCCCCCGTGGCCACTCCGGCTCCTTCCCCCTACCGGGTGATCGCACAACACCTGGTCTGCGAGGGGGCACCTGGGCAATTGCGCGTGTGGGTGCAGGCAGCACCGCCGCTGGAGCCGACAGCGACCCCGGCTCCCCGCCGTCCCACACCTACTCCGATGGGGCCTCAACCGCTACCCGGGGTGGTGCTCTGGCTCCTCTGGGCCGATGGGGCCGACCGGGCGGTCACCGGCCTGCGTCCCTGGGTGAGCCCTGGTTATGCCGACTTTACCCTCCAGCCCGGTGTCTTCTACGCGCTGAGCGTGGAGGAACCCAACGCCCCTGTCCTTTCCGGGCTGACCCTTCAGCCATGCCCGGATGGGGAGCGGATGGGCTCGTGGGAAATCGTGCTGGAGAAGTAAGGATGCGGCGGCCTGCCGGAGGCGGGCCGCCGCCGCAAGTACTTCGCTCAGAAAAGCCCAGGGGAGCAATGATGGCCTGGCGGCTTCCCTGGGCTTTCCATTCGGTGGAGTAGCCGTACCGGTTGGAGTACAACAGGTTTCAGTGGGTGATCTTCCAGGAACTGACTGCGTCGTTCAGCGCGTGGAAGGTCGGGCAGTTCGGCCCCCAGGTGTAAAACGGCCCGTCATAGTCGGAGAAGTCGTAGACCGTGACGAGGTTGCAGGTGGAGAATCCCTGACCCGAAGCGAACCGGTTATCCACGCCGTCTACCCGAAGGTCGGGCCGGCCGTAACTGTACCCTGCGGAGCAGGGATACGCACCGTAGTATTCTATCAGCGGCGACCCGTAGTTCGGATTATCGTAGAACCTGGCAATCAGGTACAGGGACGAAAGGGGAACACCGTCCACCGATTCAATCCGCCCCTTTCCGCAGACGGGCTCAGAGGCCCCTCCCCCTTCCTCCAGAGGCTTCAGCACCACTACGCAGCGGGATTTGGGCGAGTCGCTGGGGCCCTGCACAATGGGGCTGGTCTCCGTGGGCCGATACGCGGGTTGCTCCAGTTCCTCCGGCCGCAGCGGTTCCAATACCACAACCGTGTTCTCGGGCGCCGTCTCTTCGCACCGCCGAGCGATCATTGGGGACGCCTGTTCGCCCGGCAGGACGGGGTCCAGCAAAACGACCAGGTGGGTTCCGGGGGGACACGGCCCCTTTACTTCCTGAGCCCTGACAATGGTGAAACCGGCCAGCAATATGCCCGCCAGGATCAGGATGCCGATAACAAGCCATTTCTTCATTTTGCACCTCCTGGGATGGATTTCTGTACGGCCTCTCAACCGATTTAAGAATAGCACAGCCAGTGTTAAGCCTCGGTTAAGTTGAGCGTCCTGGGGCGGCGCTTTTGGACATCGCTCTCAAAAGGTCGCGTCGCGCAGGCGGTTCGCCGGTTCCTGCAGGCCAGGCGGCCTGCACTACAGCCTACAAAAACCGAGGGTCTGGAAACCGGTTTCCAGACCCTCGGGGCTGAGAAGTCCGCTTCGCCTTCGCAAACAGCGTTCTCCTTACCAAGGGACGAAGCCGCTGTAGGTGGCCGTAGCAGGCCCCAAGTTCCATACCATCGGGTAATACCAGCCTGCCTGGTTCACCCGCAACTGGCAGGTTCCCGCTCCCCCGGAAATCTGACAGCCGTAGAAGACCCCGGATTGCTGGCTGGTGAGCCCGATGCGGAAGGTGGAAGTCGTGGGAGTCCAGGTGATAGAGATCGTGACCCCATTTCCCGCGTTATACCAGTACGGCCCGTAGAGGTGAGCGGCACTGGGATTCAGCGTGCCGCTGATCGGTACAGAGCCCAGGGGGGCCTCCACCTTCCGGTATTCCCGCTGCACCTTTGCGGCCTCCAGGTTTTCCTTGACCGCGCGGATTTCTCCTGCGGCTCGTCCTTCCAGGGTTACATCGCCCAGGTCAGTGGAGGGGAGTTCTGCTCCCGGCCCGGATGTGGTTGTGACCGGGCTGTTTGGGGCGGTCGCATCTCCGACCTGCAACTCATCTCCGGAGACGGTCCGGGCAGGCTTCAACGGGGGCGCTTCCCCGTTCCCGGCCCCCTGAGCCCACGCCATTCCTCCCAGCGCCAGACTCCCTGCTACAAGGAGGACAACGATAACCGTCAGAACCTTTTTCATCTCACACCTCCTGAAATCTGTTGAAGGGACTCCTCAACCCATTTCAGGATAGCCGAATGGCCGTTAAGCGGTTGTTAAAAAGTGAGCCAGAGGGCCGGGGATTCCAGAATGACCGGATAAACCCTCCAGGCGCGCCCGAGCGAACGGGAGTATCGGGTGGCTGATTGACTGCCTGTGGGGTCTGGATACTCCGGGATGACGAGCCGACCGGAAAGGGGCCGAGGATGCACAGCCACGAGAGACTCTTGACAAAATTCGCGTTTTGTGGTATAAAAAGAAAGCACATTTGCGCATCCTACGCACATATGTTCACCCCCGATAGTCCTCTCGGAACGCAGCGGATAGATCGATTGGAAGTCACGAAGTTGGCTTCCGGATAAGGTTCCGGATGACGGCGAACAGCACCTCCGACGTGGTCGTCCTTGGAGGGGGGCCCGGGGGATATGTGGCGGCGATTCGGGCTGCCCAACTGGGTCTCCAAGTAACGCTGGTGGAAAAAGAGGCCCTCGGCGGTATCTGCCTCAACTGGGGATGCATTCCCACCAAATCCCTTCTCCGAAACGCGGAAGTGATCTCCCTTTTACAACAGGGAGATCTTTATGGCTTTACATTTCGGGACCTCCAGGTAGATTACAGCGCAGCCGTAGACCGCAGCCGTCAGGTGGTGGACCGGATGCAGAAGGGGATCGCCTCTCTGATGCGAAAGCACCAGATTCGTGTGCTGGAGGGCGTGGGACGGCTGGTATCGCCCAGAGAGGTGGTCGTGACCCCGAATCAAGGTGCCGAAGCAATCCATATCCATGCCCGTGCTATCATTGTGGCAACGGGCGGACGGGCCCGGACGCTTCCTGGTGTGGAGGTGGACGGGGATCGGGTGATGCATTTTCGCCATGCTCTGGCTATGCGCGCATTGCCGCGCTCTATGGTGATTATTGGGGCCGGCCCCATCGGCGTGGAGTTTGCCTCCATCTGGCGCGCGTACGGAGTGGACGTTACCCTGGTAGAAATGATGCCTCATCTTCTCCCTTTAGAAGATGAGGAAGTTGCCCGCGAACTGGAGCGAGCGTTTCGCCGTCGGCAGGTGCGAGTTTTGACCTCGGCGCGGGTAGAGGCGGTGAATGTTCACAGCGATGGGGTACAGGTTTCGGTACAAAAAGAGGGGGGAGAGAAAGAAACGCTCCAGGCCGAGAAGGTCCTGGTAGCCATTGGCATTCAACCCAACACAGAAGGGATTGGCTTGCAAGAGTGCGGCGTCGCATTGGATAGAGGGTGGGTGGTAGTGGATGAACACATGCGAACGACCGTTCCAGGTATCTGGGCAGTGGGCGACGTTACGGGGAAACTTCCTCTGGCTCACGTGGCGTCCGCCCAGGGTATTCTTGCTGCCGAGGACATCGCGGGCCAATCCCCACTCGGCCTGGATTACGAGGCCATGCCCCGCTGCGTGTACACCTCTCCGCAGGTTGCCAGTTTTGGACTCACGGAAACCCAGGCCCGGGAGCGAGGGTATAACGTTCAGGTAGGTCGTTTTCCCTTCATTGCCAACGGGAAAGCCGTGGCTTTAGAGGAACGTTCCGGGTTTGTGAAACTCGTGGTGGACCGCGCGTCTGGGTGGCTGCTGGGCGCTCATCTGGTTGGCCCCGAGGTAACCGAACTGGTATCCGAATTGGTACTGGCGCGCACAGCGGAATTGGTCCCCGAAATCATGGTCCGGGCAGTGCACCCGCACCCCACATTGAGTGAGACCCTTAGCGAGGCGGTTCGCGCCGCATTGGGACAGGCGCTTCATGCGTAAAGGCTCAAGGGTCGGGCTTGCCACCCATCCCTGGAAAGGAGGTGATCGGTATCGGCCAGGTTGTCCTATAGCAATTCCCAGGCGGACCTCATTCTGCTTCCACGACCTCTATTCACCCACTAAAGGAGGTAAATATGAACTGGCTATTCGCGATCATTGACTGGATCAAAGGGCTTGGCGCCTCGGTGATGCTGCCCATCATGATCTTCCTCATTGGCTTGATCCTAGGCGCCAAGGCGGGACGGGCCTTCCGCTCGGCGGTAACCATCGGTATTGCCTTCGTGGGTATCGGCCTGGTGATCAATCTGCTGTGGACTAACCTGGGCGATGCCGCGCAGGCGATGGTATCCCGCACCGGGGTTTCCCTGGATGTGGTAGACGTGGGATGGCCCGCCGCGGCGGCGATCGCCTTCGGGGGGACAGTGGGCACCTGGATTATTCCCCTCTCCATCCTGGTGAACATTATCATGCTGGTGACCCGGGGCACGAAGACGCTGAACGTGGACATCTGGAACTTCTGGCATTTTGCGTTCACCGGTGCCCTGGTCTACGCCGTTTCCCAGAATCTGGCCCTGGCTCTGGCGGCCGCGGCTCTGAATGCCGCCATCGCCCTCTTCCTGGCAGACTGGACGGCTCCCGGGGTTCAGGATTTCTACGGCGTGCCGACCATCTCCATCCCCCACGGCTTCTCGGCAGCCTACGTGCCTATTGCTATCCCCCTGAACAAACTCATTGACGTGATTCCGGGGCTGAACAAACTGCAAGCCGATCCGGAAACGATCCAGCGCCGCCTGGGGGTCCTGGGTGAGCCCATCATCCTGGGTGTGGTGATCGGCCTGATCCTGGGCTGTCTGGCCTGGCTGGGAGACCCCAATGTGGGCACTTTCGGCACCCAGTTGCAGAAAATCCTGGTGTTGGCCATTAACCTGGGCGCGGTCATGCTCCTGATGCCCCGGATGGTGGCTATCCTGATGGAGGGCTTGATCCCCATCTCCGAAGCGGCCCGCGAGTTTATGAAGCGCCGGTTCGCAGGCGGGGAGTTCTACATCGGCCTGGATTCCGCCATCCTCATCGGCCACCCGGCGGCTATCGCCACCGCCTTGCTGCTGGTTCCCGTCACCATCGCACTGGCGATCGGGCTAAGCGCGGTCGGCCTGAACCGCATCCTGCCCTTCGCGGACCTGGCGGTGATCCCCTTCATGGTCTGTATGATTGCTCCCATCACCCGGGGGAACATCGTGCGCGGGGTCATTATCGGCACCATCGTGATCGCGGTTGGCCTGATCCTGGGCACCTCTATCGCGCCGCTCCACACCGCAGCCGCCATCGACGCCAAGTTCAAGATGCCCGAAGGTGCCACCCAGATCGCCAGCATCTGCGACGGGACCAATCCGCTGACCTGGCTCCTCTTGAACTTCAGCAAACTGGGCGGCTGGATTGGGTGGGCGATCGCGGTGATCATCTTCGGGGTCATCGTCTTCCTCTACAAGCGAAATCCGACCGGCTGGGAAATAGCGGCGGGAGGACCCAGGCCTGAAAGCCTGTCCGCTGGCTCGTCCGAGAGCTAATCCGGTTGGGAGGCTCTCCTCTACGCGGACGCGCGGGGCTGGGAGAGCCCCGCGCGTCTCCCCCTCAGTATCTGAAGTGGAACGGGAAGATTTTCTGGCCTATATCGCCGGGCTATACTATGAGGAAAATCTCACCGAAGCCGAGATTGGGCATCGGGTAGGACTCTCCCGTTCCACGGTCTCCCGGCTGCTGCGCGCGGCCCGGGAGGCTGGCATTGTCAAAATCATCATTGATTATCCCTGGCGGGTATCTCCGGAACTGGAACAAAAACTGACCGAACGGTTTCAACTGACCGAAGCCATTGTGCTGAAAGGGCAAGAACGGCCATATCCGGATGTCCTGAAAGGGCTGGGTATTTTGGCCGCCCGATACATAGAGAGCGTTCTCACCGATGGAATGGTCCTGGGTATTTCGTGGGGAACCGCTGTTCACAGCACTATTTTGGCTCTCAAACCCAAACCGTACACCGGTGTAAAGGTGGTTCAGATGATCGGAGCCGTGGGGACCAGTGATCCCCAGATAGATGGGCCGGAACTGGCCCGTCATCTGGCCAGCGTTTGTAACGGGGAATATCGGTTCCTGCACGCGCCTTTGATTGTGGAGTCTCCCCAGGTCCGGGACGCACTGTTACAGGAGCCCCATATTCGGGAGACGCTGGAAATGGCCCGCCAGGCCGATCTGGCCCTGGTGGGTATTGGCTCTCCCCGCCCTGAGGTCTCCAGCCTCCTGCGCGCAGGCTATCTACCCCGGGAAGCCCTGACCCGGCTGTGGGAAGAAGGAGCCGTAGGAGACATCTGCGCCCGACACTACGACATCCAAGGACGTTTTCTGGACATCCCGCTCAACCAGCGGATCGTCGGTATTGATCCGGAGGGCATCTGTCGTATCAAACAGGTCATTGGAGTGGCCGGAGGAGAGGCCAAAGCGGAGGCAATTCTGGGCGCATTGCGTTCCGGGTGCCTGGATGTGCTGGTTACCGATGAAGCCGCTGCCCGAAAAGTGTTGCAGCTGGACGAAATGACGAGGTAACCTATGTTTGACGCCCTGCTTCGGATGATCCTGGGAGAATGGGTCAGCCGTCTCCTGGACTTCTTAAAAGCCCATCCCGATCTGGTAACCACGATTTTTGCGCTCTGGCTGGGGCTGTTTGCCGCAGGCCGCTACCAGTTGTGGCGAATTGAACAGAAGACGACGGAACTGGTGCTGGAGATGGCCCGGGACCTGATCGCCCAGAAGCCGAATATGACTGCCCAGGGGCTGTACAAACGCATCTATCCCCGGTGGGCAGAATCCCTGAGGCGCTGGGCCTGGTTTGTCCCCCATCGGTTTGAACTCTGGCCCGTTCCAGTCCGCCCGGATACCGTTCAGCAGAAAATCCCCTTCTCCCCTCAGTGGATTGCCGAGACTCTACGGCGGCACGGAGTGAGCCTGGCGGAATCCCCCCGAAGTGTTCGTTAAAGGCGGGCTCAGCGATGATGATGGAATGGGTCCGGGAAGAATTGGTGATCGTGCCGATGCGCGCGAGAAGCGCGGCGGAGGTTATTACCCAATTGGGCATACGGCTGGAACAAGGAGGGTTTGTCAAACCCACCTGGATCCCAGCCGTTCTGGAACGGGAGAAGGCGTTCGCAACGGGTCTGCCCACGCCGGATGTGGGCGTTGCCATTCCTCACACGGACCCGGAACACGTCGTCCGTCCGGCCATCGCCGTAGGGGTGCTGGAAAAACCGGTGGCTTTTGGGGAAATGGGCAACCCAGAAGGCGTGGTGCCCGTACAGATTGTCTGCGCGCTGGCTGTGGCCCAATCGGATTTGCTGGTGGCTCTGTTACAGCGTCTGGTGGATATGTTCCAGACCCCCGGCGTATTACAGCGTATCGCGGCCGCGAAAAGCCCGAAGGAGGTAGTGCAAATCTTTCAACAATATCTCCAGTGGAGCCAGCCCGCCGGGGCCGAAGAGCCTGTCGGGTAGCCCATATGCTGACGCAGGCGGCCTGGCCCAGCGGAATCCAGACGACTATCACCGAATAGGAGGAATAAAAACAAAAATGGAAGAAAAACGTGTGTTAATCGCCTGTGGAACCTCCATCGCGACGGCGACCGTAGTGGCAGAGAAGGTCAAGGAAATTGCCCAGAAAGCGGGTATTCCGGTCAAGGTTGCCCAATGTAAGGCAGCGGAGGTCAAAGGACGGATTGAGACCTTTCGTCCCCACATTATTGTAGCCACCACGCTGGTTCCCAAGGACCTGGGGATTCCGGTGTTCAACGGGATTCCTTTCCTTTCCGGCGTTGGGGTGGAAGCCGTAGAAGCCCAGATTGTGGAAGCGTTAAAGAAAGCCTGAAGCCAACGATCTATGGCAAACGTCAGCCGTCTCAGTTTGGGGCAGAAGCGAGAACTTCTGCGCCAAATGTACTTGATCCGCGCCTTTGAGGAGAAGGCGGAGGAACTCTATGCGATGGGCAAGGTGCACGGAACCATGCACCTTTCCATCGGGATGGAGGCTTCTGCGGTGGGCGCGATTGCAGCACTCCGGCCCGATGATTTTATCCTCAGCACCCATCGGGGGCATGGGCACTGTATTGCCAAAGGTGCCGACCTGAACCAGATGATGGCGGAGTTTATGGGGAAGGAGACCGGAACCTGCAGGGGCCGGGGCGGTTCCATGCACATTGCTGACCCGGAAAAGGGCAACCTGGGTGCCAATGGAGTGGTGGCTGGAGGCATCCCCATCGCGGTGGGCGTGGGACTGGCTCTCAAAATGCAACGGCGGGACCAGGTGGTCATGTGTTTCTTCGGCGACGGCGCGGCGAATACCGGGGCGTTCCATGAGTCGCTGAATATGGCCGCGATCTGGTCGCTGCCTGTGGTGTTTGTGTGCGAAAACAATCAATACGCCATGTCGTTCCCGGTCCAGAAAGCCTTCCGGATCGCGCGCATCTCCGATCGCGCCGCTGCCTACGGGATGCCCGGCGTAACCGTGGACGGGAACGACATCCTGGCCGTTTATGCGGCTGCAAAGGAAGCTGTGGATCGGGCTCGGGCCGGTGGCGGGCCCACACTGATAGAGAACGTTACCTATCGCTGGCGGGGCCATTCCAAGAGCGACGCCGGGCGATACCGGACCCGGGAAGAGGTAGAAGAATGGAAAAGAAAGTGCCCGATCCAGCGCTTCCGCCAGAGGTTGATAGAAGAAGGAGCCCTAAGCCCGGAAGAAGCCGACCGCATCCGGGATGAAGCCTATGCCGCTGTGGAAGCCGCTGTTGCCTTTGCCGAGGCCAGCCCGGAGCCCGCACTGGAGAGCATTGAAGAGGGAGTATATGCCTGATGCGAGAATTGAGTTATGCTGAGGCGATTCGGGAGGCCCTGCGGCAGGAAATGCAGCGCGACGAACGGGTGTTCATCATCGGCGAGGATGTTGGCGTCTACGGCGGGGCGTTCGGAGTTACGCTGGGGCTGGTGGAAGAGTTCGGCGAGGAGCGGGTCATTGACACTCCCATCAGCGAGTTGGGAGTCGTTGGAGCCATGACCGGCGCGGCGCTGGTCGGGATGCGGCCCGTTGGCGAGATCATGTTTATGGACTTCATCACCCTGGCTTCCGAACAACTGGTCAACCAGGCCGCCAAAATCCATTTCATGTTCGGCGGTAAAGAAAAAGTCCCGTTTGTCCTTCGCACTCCGGCGGGCTCAGGAACCGGCGCAGCCGCCCAGCACTCTCAGAGCCTGGAAAACTGGTTCGTCCATATCCCTGGCCTCAAGGTAGTGATGCCCAGCACCCCCTACGATGCCAAAGGTCTGCTGATCGCTTCCATTCGGGACGACAATCCGGTCGTTTTTGTGGAACACAAGTTGCTCTACAAAGTCCGGGGACCAGTGCCGGAAGAGCCGTACACCATCCCCCTCGGCACGGCGGACGTGAAAAGGGAAGGACGGGACCTTACCGTTATCGCCACTTCCATCATGGTTCAGCGTGCCCTTCAGGCAGCAACCCTCCTGGCCGAAGAGGGCATTGAAGCCGAGGTGATCGACCCCCGTACCCTGAAGCCCCTGGATAAAGAGACGATCATCCGGTCCGTCATTAAAACGGGACGGGTGCTGATCGTGCATGAGGCCTGCAAAACCGGTGGCTTCGGAGGAGAACTGGCCGCCGTGATTGTGGAGAGCGAGGCATTTGACTATCTGGACGCTCCGGTCATTCGGCTTGCAGGCCGGGACATTCCTATCCCATATAATCGGACCCTGGAGTATCATACTGTGCCTCAGGTGGAAGACATCGTAGAGGCGGCCCGTCGCCTGGCGCAGGGGAGGGTGTAACTGTGGCGACCCCAGTGATTATGCCCAAACTGGAGATGGCCCAGGAGACGGCCACCGTCGTGGAGTGGCTGAAACGGGAAGGCGAGTATGTGGAGAAAGGGGAGCCCCTCCTGGTGGTGGAGACGGAGAAAATCACGGTAGAGATAGAGGCACCCGCTTCGGGCATCCTGGCCGGAGTACGGGTGGGGCCAGGAGATGTGGTCCCGGTTACCCAGATCATTGCCTACATCCTGGAGCCGGGGGAAGAACTCCCCGATGAAGCGCGCACGGGAGTGGCTCCCGTTTCTGTCCCAGCCCGGCCATCGGTATCTCCTCTCCCCGAAATTCCTCCATCTCCGTCCGTCCCACCGCTCCGGGCGCCAGCCGCCACGCCGGTAGCCCGACGGCTCGCGGAGACCTACGGGATAGATTTGGGGACCGTCGTGGGCACCGGCCCGGGAGGACAGATTACCCGGTCGGACGTGGAGGCTGTTCGGGCACGATCCCGCGAACCGATGGTAGCCCCGCCGTCCCCCGAGCCCGAAAAAGTCCGGGCCACCCCTGCTGCCCGGCGGATCGCGCGGGAACAGGGTGTAGACCTCACAACCCTTCGGGGAACCGGCCCGCGCGGTCGGATTCAGGCCGCAGACGTGCTCCAGGCTATCCAGATGGCCCCTCCGGCAGCCGCTCCCGAGGTGATCCCTCTGACCGGAATGCGGCGAACCATCGCGGAGCGCATGACGGCCAGTTACCAGGCGGTGCCGCATATTATGTTTACTGTCTCCGTGGACGTGGGGGCTCTGGAAGAGATGCGTGCCCGATTGAACCGGATGGCGGAGGCAGAGGGAGGGCCTCATATCTCGCTGACGGCTCTGCTGGTGAAAGCGGTTGCCTGGACTCTCCGGCGGCATCCCTGGCTGAACAGCACCTTGCGCGGTGAGGAAATCCATCTGTTGCCGGAGATCAACATCGGAGTGGCGGTGGCTCTGGATACCGGGCTGATTGTCCCCGTGGTGCATCAGGCAGACCGGAAGGGACTGGCAGAAATTGCGGCGGCCGTGAACGACCGGGTACGACGGGCCCGCGAGGGCCGGCTGACTCCGACGGACGTAGCCGGAGGGACCTTTACGATTTCCAACCTGGGGCCATTCGGGATCGAGCAGTTCACGGCAATTATCAATCCTCCCCAGGTGGCCATTCTGGCCGTGGGTGCAGCGACGCGACAACCTGTAGCGGATGACACGGGAGGGGTCCGGGTCCGCCCGATTATGAAGATGACCCTCTCCGTAGACCATCGGGTAGTGGATGGGGCTCAGGCAGCCTTGTTCCTGAAGGACCTGAAAACAGCGCTGGAATTCCCCTATTTCCTTTTATGTTAATGGTGGGTTTTGGGGACGGAAACCTGTATCAACATAGGATAACCCATGCCGGAAATCACGCTCACTGTACGCCACGAAGTAGGATTGCACGCGCGACCTGCCGCACTGTTTGTGCAGACAGCCAATCGCTTTAAGAGCAACATCGTCGTGATCCACGGCGAACGGAGGGCCAACGCCAAGAGTATACTGGGCGTGTTAACTTTGGGTGCCAATCAGGGAGCCATTATTACAGTCCGCGCCGAAGGGGAAGACGCCGACGAAGCACTGAAGGCGCTGGAGTTGCTCGTAGAAAGCAATTTCGGAGAAGCCGTATGAGAACCATCTGTGGGATTCCTGCCTCCCCTGGCATTGCCATTGGCCCGGTGTTCCAGTATCAACGCTCCCAACTCTCGATTGAACCGCGCCGGGTGGAAGACCCGGACGCGGAATGGCACCGCCTACAGGTGGCAATAGAGAAGGCCCGCGAGCAACTTCTTGCGATCTGCGCTTCGGTAAAGGAGAGCGGCCAAGAGTACACCGCGATTTTCCAGGCCCAGGCCCTGATGCTGGAAGACCCCGAGTTATTGACTGCTGTCCGGATGGCCATTGGTGAGCAGCGACTGAATGCTGAGGCCGCTCTGGCAAAGGTGGCAGAACAGTACGCGGAAATGCTGGCGACGCTGGAAGATGAGTATCTACGGGCTCGCGCGGCGGATGTGCGAGATGTCAAAGACCGGGTGCTCCGGATTCTGCTGGGCGTGGAGGATGCCCCTGCCAGGGCTCTCCATATCCCCTCGGTGATTGTGGCCCGCGACCTGACCCCTTCGGATACTGCCCTGCTGGACAAGTCGCTGGTGCTGGGCTTCTGTACCGTCGAGGGGGGACCTACCTCTCACACCGCGATTCTGGCCCGGGGCCTTGGCCTGCCTGCTGTAGTGGGTGCAGGCCCTCAGGTCCTGGATGTCCCCAACGGCACGACGGTGATTCTGGATGGCACGCAGGGCATGTTGTTGACCGAACCGGACCGCGAGACCCTGGAAGCGTATCGGTCGCGCCAGTCTGCCTATGCCGCTTTCCTGTGCACGGCGAAAGAAGCGGCTCACCTCCCGGCCATCACCCGCGATGGCCATCGGGTGGAGGTGGTGGCCAACATCGGGAATGTGGAAGGGGCCCGAACTGCTCTGGAAGCCGGGGCCGAAGGCGTGGGATTGCTCCGAACGGAGTTCCTCTATCTGGAGCGAGACCATCTCCCGGATGAGGAGGAACAGTATCAGGCCTATCGGGCCATTGTGGAGGTGTTTGGCGACCGGCCCGTCATTCTGCGCACGCTGGATATTGGTGGGGATAAAGACCTGCCCTACCTGTCATTGCCTCGGGAATTGAATCCTTTTCTGGGCCTGCGGGCTGTGCGCCTCTGCCTGGCCTATCCGGACCTCTTTCGTCCCCAATTACGGGCGGCCCTGCGGGCCGCTGTGGCTGGCAATCTCAAAATTATGTTCCCCATGATCGCCACTGTGGGGGAAGTGCGGCTGGCCAAAGCCATACTGGAGGAGTGCCGGGCCGAACTGCAAGCGGAGGGGAAACCGGTACCGGATCGGGTAGACGTGGGTATTATGGTGGAAATCCCCGCAGCGGCAGTTATGGCAGACCACCTGGCGGCGGAAGTGGACTTCTTCTCCATCGGCACCAACGACCTGAGCCAGTACACCATGGCCGCCGATCGGACCAATGCCTCGGTCGCCCATCTGGCTTCGGCCTTCCACCCGGCTGTGTTGCGCCTGGTGCGAGACGTCATTTACGCGGCCCATGCCCAAGGAAAGTGGGTTGGCCTCTGTGGGGAACTGGCCGGAGAGCCCCTGGCTATCCCGATCCTGCTGGGGCTGGGGTTGGACGAATTCAGTATGAACCCCTCCGCCATTCCGGTGGCCAAGCACATCATCCGCTCACTGACCTGGGAAGAGACCCGGGAGATCGCCCGGGTCGCCCTGGAACTGGAGAGCGCCGATGCAGTGCAGGAATGGGTTCGGACCCAGATCCCGGAGGTCGCGAAGTTCTAACTTGCCGAACCTGTGCATTGCTTCTTCGCGAAGGGAAGCCCAGGCGTTCTCTGGATGAAACCTGAGGGATGGGCAGGGAGGGGCTTAGAAAAAACGTGCGGGCAGTTTTCCTGCCCGCCCATAGCGCGATCGGTTCCTCATCAGAGCATTGGAGAGACCGTTACGCGGCCTCCTCCAGGGCCTCCACCAGCATGTCAATTTCCTGGCGCGGGTTCATCTCCGTTAC
This sequence comes from Anaerolineae bacterium, assembly GCA_025060135.1. GTDB lineage: Bacteria > Chloroflexota > Anaerolineae > B4-G1 > DUEL01 > SpSt-77. The sequence continues at coordinate 17,054 of JANXCY010000010.1, forward strand.
ACAAACCAGCATATGGTTCTGGAGATGAGGGTAATCCCGGCCCAGGTCGTATCCCCCGATGATGCCCCACTCGTCCAACAGATAATCGTTGATCTCCTTCACCGGCTTCGGGCAGCGGACGACAAACTCCTTGAAAAAAGGCTGGTCCCGCAGAACGGTATACGCGTCCAGCCGATCAATCCGGTCGGCAGCATAGTGGGCCTTGTGATAACAGATTTCGGCTACCCGACGCATCCCACAGCGGCCCAGCGCGGCCATATAGACCGCTGCGGCCAGCGCGACCAGCCCCTGGTTGGTGCAGATATTGGAGGTCGCCTTCTCTCGCCGGATATGCTGTTCCCGGGTGGAGAGGGTGAGCACAAACCCCCGTTTCCCCTCCACGTCCACCGTCTGCCCCACCAGACGTCCCGCCATTCGCCGGACGTACTCCATCCGGGTGGCGAAGAAACCCAGATACGGGCCGCCGAAGTTGAGCCCGGCTCCCATCCCCTGCCCCTCACCCACCACGATGTCGGCGCCGAACGCCCCGGGGGGCTTCAGCAACCCCAGCGCGATGGGGTCGGCGACCACTACCAGGAGCGCGCCGACGCGATGGGCGGCTTCCGCATACGGGCTCAGGTCCTCAATCCGCCCCAGGAAATCCGGATACTGGATAATCAGACAGGCCGTCTCCTCGTCTACCCGTTCGGTTACCGGAGGGGCTCCGTCGCCCTCATCTCCGACGATGGTCAACCCCATCCCCTGGGTATACGTGCGCACGACGGCGCGGTACTCAGGATGAACCCAGGGGGAAAGGACAACCCGGCGTCGCTTCAGACGGTGGACGTTAATGGCCGTGATGACCGCCTCGGCGGTGGCGGTGGCCCCATCGTAGTGGGACGCGTTGGAGACCTCCATACCGGTCAATTCGCAAATCATCGTCTGGTATTCAAAGATGGCCTGAAGGGTCCCCTGGCTGACCTCGGGTTGATAAGGGGTGTAGGCCGTGTAGAACTCCCCCCGGCGCAGGACCGCATCTACTACGGCGGGGACGTAGTGGCGATAGGCCCCTGCGCCCAGGAAGCAAGGGCCCTCAGCCGTGGTAAAATTCGCCGCGGCCAGGGCTTCCACCTCCCACCGAACCTCCATTTCCGAAACCGCCGGGGGAAGGTTCAGGTGGGGGAAACGGAATCGCTCGGGAACATCCTGAAACAGTTCTTCCACCGACTGGACGCCGATGGCTTCCAGCATCGCCTTACGGTCTTCTTCGGAATGCGGGATAAAGGGCATGAGACCTCCCGATTAGTATGTGATTTCCAGCAACCCCTCGGCAATCTGGCGCAACGCGCCCGCGGGCATCTCTGCCAGTTTCATAGCCACTTCCAGATAACTCCGATTAATGGGCCGGGAGACGAATTCCCGAATCTCCGGCGGCAGTTCCCGGAAGGCCCGAAAGGCCCGTTGTTCCTCCTCCCATTCTCCGATGGGCCCGGCCTGATCCAGGAAGTATTCCAGTGGACGGCCCAGCGCGCGCGCCAGCACTTCCAGTTCCGCTATCGGGACTGGGCGCTCGCCGCGTTCGTACGCCATGATACGGTCGGTGGAACAACCCAGAAGCCGGGCCAGGTCCTTACGGCTCTTCCCGGCTTCCTGACGGGCCGTCTGAAGAAGAACGCCGATGATGCGGTGGCGAAGGGCAACGATTTCCCGTACCGGAGGAGGGGACGCCTCGCTCAGCAACCTGGCATCGTACTCCCAGAAATGCTGGATCGGCACATCCAGGAAGAATGCCAGAACCTCCAGTTCCGGCAGCGAGATGGGCTTCCGTCCTTCCTCATAGGCTGTGATGGTACTGACAGGGACTCCCAGCAGGCTCGCACACTCCTGTTTGGTGCGGCCCGCCTGGATTCGGGCATCTCGCAACAGAACACCGATCATCCGATTGCGCAGCGTGATGGCTTCTTTGTCCATCCGTTTCCTCCCCGGTCTGAATCTCAACTTTGACCTTTTTACCTGTGGCGCTTCTGCATAGCCTGTGGCCGGTCCCGCGATTAATAAAAAACATTGTTTTCCATTGCGGTGGCAAAGCCGTCGCAATGGAAAACAATTGTTTTTATTCTTTTCTGACCGATGGAGGCGGTTTTCGGATATTTTTCAGCCACCCCTTGAAAAGGCCACACTTCAGGGGATGCGGCAGTTGTATTCCGCTGCTATCCCTTCCTCCTTGTAGGAGTTATTATAGCACAAAGTGATTTGACCACAAAACGAAGGCGCGGTATACTGGGCAATGTTCCGACCAGGGGGTGGTAACGAAAACGTGGCCATCCTCTGGAATTCCCGAAACTGAGGAGGTGCCGGAATGAAAGACCGGTTCCCCGGATGGGGACGGGTGGCTGTATTGCGTACACGGCCTGAGACTGTTCTGGAAGATTACGCGCGCCTGATGGAACTGGCGGGATTTCGGGAGGCCCTTCCTCCCGATAAAGAGACCATCCTCAAAGTCAATATTTCCTGGCAGACCTGGTATCCGGCCTGCTCCACGGCCCCCTGGCAACTGGAGGGCGTCATCCGAGCGCTCCTGGCCGCTGGGTACCGCCACCTCATTGCGGCCCAGAACAACACCGTGGTGGTGGACGCGTACGTGGGCGAGCGGAATAATAAGCATCTCTACGTGGTTCAGAAGTATGGCCTCCGCAACGTTCATCTCTACGAATCCCAGTACCGCTGGGTGCTCTACGAACCCCAACGACCGTTCCTGGTGCTGGACCAGGTGTATCCCGAGGGAGTCTACATCCCAGAGATTCTCATTGGGCGGAATATTATCCAACTGCCCACTGTCAAAACCCATGTCTTTACCACCATTACCGGCGCGATGAAAAACGCGTTTGGGGGGCTACTGGGGACCCGGCGGCACTGGACCCATTCGGTCATCCACGAGACGCTGGTGGACTTACTGATGATTCAGCAGGACATCCACCCCGGCCTCTTTGCGGTGATGGATGGGACCTTTGCCGGGGACGGCCCGGGCCCCCGGGCGATGCGCTGGCACGAGAAGGACGTCATTCTGGCGTCCGCCGACCAGGTGGCCATTGATGCGATTTCAGCCCACATGCAGGGGTTTGATCCCCTCTCTATTCCGTTTATCCGCATTGCTCACGAGATGGGCCTGGGCGTGGGCGACCCGCGCCAGATAGAAATTGTCGGGGAAGACCCCGAGTGGGTGCTTTCCCAGAATTGGGGATTCGTCCAGGAAGACACCTTCGCCAGCCGGGGGCAGAAGATGATCTACCATGGCCCCCTCAAGCCGTTGGAGAAACTGCTCCTGCGCACCCCCCTGGTCCCCTGGTCGTACCTGGCCTCTAACTTCTACCACAACGTGTACTGGTATCCGTTTGTGGGGCGCAAGCGGGTGGAGGCCGCCCTGCAGACGAAGTGGGGACAGTTATTCATGGAATATGGCCGAGAGGCGGGCTACGGAGGCGTAGTGATGCCCGGGGTGGAACCCCGGACTGCTTTGACCGTTGCGGCGGGTCTGGCGTTGCTGATGGCGGGGGTTATAGCAGGAGTCTGGTGGCTCGTGGGGCGGAGGAGAACATGATCCGCACCGGTCGCCGGAGGCGAAGTAGGGGGATGGCAGCCTTGCCGCCATCCCCCTACTTCTCTCCCGGAGAGCCCGACCTGCGCGCCGCTACCGGAGAAAGTCTTTCAGACGGCGGGCATGGGCTGGGTGGCGCAGGCGGCTCAGGGCCTGTGCCTCTATCTGCCGCACCCGTTCCCGGGTGACGCCCAGTTTCCGGCCCACTTCTTCCAAAGTGTACGTTTCTCCGTCCACCAGCCCATACCGGAGTTGCAGGACGCGTACTTCCCGTGGGGGAAGTTCCTGGAGAATCTCCTGAATCACCTCCCGGAGCATGGAGTTACTGACGGCCTCCACCGGCATCACGGCCCCTTCGTCCTCAATGAAGTCTCCCAGGGCGCTTTCTTCCTCATCGTCCGTTGGCATATCCAGGCTGAGCGGCCGACGGGCGAAGGTAATCATCTGCTCCGCCTTCTGGGTAGGGATGTCCATTGCCTGAGCCAGTTCCTCGCTGCTGGGCTCCCGACCCAGTTCCTGTGTCAGCCGGTGGGAGACTCGCATCAGGCGGTTGATCTGATCGCCCATGTGGACGGGGACGCGGATGGTGCGCGATTGGTCAGCAATGGCCCGGGTGACCGCCTGGCGGATCCACCACGTCGCGTAGGTGGAGAATTTGTGCCCTAAACGGTAGTTGAATTTATTGGCCGCGCGGATCAGGCCGATATTCCCCTCTTGGATGAGGTCCAAGAACGAAACCCCACGGCCGATGTACTTTTTGGCCACCGATATCACCAGACGGGCATTGGCGCGAATGAGGTGGTCCCGGGCCGCCAGACCGTCTTCCACCAAGGCCTGCAGTTCCCGACGCCGCTCCGGGTCCAACCCGTCTTTCTTGAGTTCTTTTTCCGCCAGCCGCCCGCGCTCCATCCGCTTCGCCAGTTCAATTTCCTCTTCCTGGGTCAGCAGAGGAACCTGCCCGATCTCTTTCAGATAGAGGCCAATGGTATCATCAATTTCTACGGCGCGAAAGTAGGTTTCCTCGTCCGGGGTGAGCGCGCCCTCTCGCTCCAGTAATTCCTCTTCCTCCTCCAGGAGTTCCTCTTCCGGGACCTCCAGTCCCAGTTCCTCGGGATCGCCCACGGGAATCCCGGCGCTCATCAGGAGGGCAAAAATCTCCTCCAGTTGGTCCAGGTTCTCCTCTGCCTCCGGGAAGAGGTTCAGGATTTCATCAAACGTGACATAGCCCTGCGCGCGGCCCAGGGCCAGCAGATGGTCCACGCCGCTCTCTTCCGCGGGTTCTGGGGTTTCCCGCAACTCGTCGTCCAGGAGAATCTCTTCCTCGCCCATATTCGTTGCTAACCCGCTACTTAATATACACCAGTTTCCCGTAGTAAGCAATGGTCAGGAAACCTTCAGCCGCAGGCCAAAAGCCTCTGCGGCCCGGATCACTTCCTCTCCCAGCCCAGCCTCCAGCCGCCGCAGCGCGCTGTTCACCTGGTCCGCCGGGGCTACCACCAAGGTGTATTCCAGTATCTGCTGGAGCAGTTCCCGGCAGACGCCAATGTCCTCCAGGCGGCCTGACTGCCATATCTCCTCACAGACACAGGCCTGAGGGCCAAACCGCCGAACAAATTGTAGCCGGACTTCTTCTCCTCCGGAGCGAGCACAGAGAAGTGAGAGCAGGTGGAAGACTGCCTGAAAGTATGCCTGCACCCAGGCTCCAGAGATCCGGGCAGTGCCCCGGACCGCCTGGGCCAGCAGGGCCTCCAGGGCCGGTCGCTCCTCCGGCCGCAACTCCAAACGAGCCTCCCACGGGGTCAGCAACCAGTAAATCTCTCCAGAAGTGGTCTCCGGTTCTCTCATCGTCTGCAGCGCATAGAACTGCCCGGCCAGCAGAACTTTTCGTGGCTGGCTGTATCCCTGAGCCTGCACTTCTTCCAAGATCTGTTCATCCAGGTCCGTTCGTAGCCCCAGAGCGGCTCCCGCGAATTCGCCGAGAAATGCTCCTACGTCGGTTGTGCCCAACACTGGAGGCAAGCGCGGGTCCACAAACGAAATCCGCCCGTTCCGATCGGACAGCAAAACCCATGTCTCTTGGGGACGGAATTTCGGCATGGATACCAGGATCTCTTCCACCTGAAGGGCGGGAAACGGCAGGGCCCACCGCAGGTAAAGGCCGCTCAGGATCAGGAGGTCCCCTGCAATGTATAACAGATCACAAGCAACGCTGAGAAACGTAGCCTGGTCGCCAGGATAATAGAGACCATACCAGTTCGCATAGAAGAACATCTGGCTGGAGAGTGCGTCCAGCCAAAGCCCCGCCACCAGCACTACCCATCGCCGGCCCAGAATCCCTTCATGTACAGCCAGGGCCAGAACGGTCGAGCCAATCAGGATGAGGAGGTATTCCGTCTCGTAAAGGAGGTTCACACTGAATGTTAGCCAGTCCCGGGAAGGCCTGGCGAACATCGGCGCGTAGACCAGGACACCCGCTACTACCAGGAACAGAAGTATGAGCCCCATTGCCAGAAAGGCCTTCCACCCCCGCAGGGCCAGTCGGAGGAAACGGACCTGGACAACGAAAAAGGCCACCAGGAACAGGCCACCCACCAGATACAGCAGGTCGGTCCAGGACGGATACGGTGCTATCGGAAGGAAGAAGTCATACAGAGCCCAACCCATTTCAGCCAGGGTCCAGAGACCCATGGCAACAGCCAGCAACATCCATATCCGGCGGGCCTGTTGCCCCCGCTCCAGAGAGCGGTAAATCCGATACGCCAGCCAGGTGCTCAGCCCGCTCAGCACAGGGGGATATAAGTCCGTGATCAGCCGGGCCGTGCGACCCGGGAACAGAACAAATATTGCCACTGCGCTGGCCCACACCATAATATTGATCGCCACCACACGATATACAAGGGCCCTGCTGTTCATCTGCCCCTCCCGTAGGGTTCAGCGCATGCCGGAAAATCCCGCTCGTTGCTATTGCTAACCGGGCCAGGATACGCCTCGCGTATAGATGCTCGTAATGTTCATGAATATACACCCTTTGGTCTACTTGTCAAATCCGCAATGTCTCCCGTTCATTTGACGGAATTCCCGAAGCGTGCCATAATAAACGAAACCATGATTTTGGGGACTCAGGAAATGCTGGAGCGTCTCCGGTTGCTGTTGATCGGCCCACCATTGCCCACTCAGCAATTAGCCCATAAGCGGTTGAGTAAACTCCGGGCGCTGGCGGCCTTTTCCCCCGATGCCCTTTCTTCCGTCGCGTACGCCAATCAGGAAATCTACCTGGGGTTGGCGGTCGCGGGAGCGGCAGGACTTTCTCGGGCTCTCCCGGTTGGCCTGGCGATCACGGGTCTGCTGGTCCTAGTGGCCCTTTCCTACTTCCAGACCATCCACGGCTACCCTACCGGCGGCGGCTCCTATACAGTAGCGAAGGAGAATCTGGGGACGATTCCGGGCCTGACTGCGGCGGCCGCGCTGATGATGGACTACGTCCTGACGGCGGCGGTCAGCCTGACGGCAGGTGTGGAGGCCATCGCTTCGGCTTTCCCCGTTCTGTGGCCCTACCGGGTAGACCTGGCCCTGCTGATGCTGGTGATCATCGCGCTGCTCAACCTGCGCGGGCTTCAGGAGACGGGCACGGCGATGGCGGTTCCGGTCTACCTGTTTCTCTTCACCTTTCTGCCCATGCTGGCCTGGGGGGCTCTGCGCTTGATGCGAGAAGGAATGGGCTCACTGACATCGGTGGCCCCGCCTGCGGCGCAACCGTTAACCCTCTTGCTCATCCTGCACACTTTCTCGTCCGGCTGTACCGCGCTGACCGGAATTGAGGCCATCAGCAACGGAGTGCCGTATTTCCAGTCGCCGGAGGCCCGTAACGCTGGGAGAACGCTCATCGCGATGGCCATCCTGATGGCCATACTCTTTGCCGGAAGTGTTGGCCTGGCTCAGGCCTTCGCCGTCATTCCCCGCCCGAATGAGACCATCCTCTCTGCACTGGCCCGACGGGTCCTGGGCGAGGGGCCAGCCTACATCGTGATCCAGGTCGGTACGATGCTGATCTTGGCAGTCGCTGCCAACACCAGTTTCACTGGATTCCCGCGCTTGGCGGCCATCCTGGCCCGGGACGGCTTCCTTCCCCGGCAATTGACCCACCTGGGGGACCGGTTGGTCTATTCCAACGGCATTATGCTCTTGGCAGCAGCCGCTGGTGGACTGATGCTCCTTTTCGGGGGAGAGACCCATGCTCTGATCCCTCTCTTTGCCGTCGGGGCTTTTCTGGCCTTCACCCTATCCCAGGCTGGGATGGTCATCCACTGGGCGCGCGAAAAGGGTCGGGGATGGGCCGTGAAGGCCGCGCTGAACGGCCTGGGTGCGCTGGCGACCGCCCTGGCCCTGCTGATTATCGCCATTAGCAAATTCCTGGAGGGGGCCTGGATTACCATCCTGGTCCTCCCAATCCTGGTTATCTGGTTCCTTCGGGTTCGGGCTCACTACCAGGAGTTGGCCCGCGAACTTTCCATGCATGGCCTGCCGCCTCCTCTGGAAGTCCCCCCGCGCCCCCGGGTGGTGATCCCGATCTCCGGTGTCCATCGGGGAGTCGTGGACGCTGTCAATTTTGCCCGCTCCATCGCCCGGGAGGTAACGGCGGTCTACGTGGAACTGGAGCCGGGGAGCGGGGAACGCGTGCGTCGGAAGTGGGAATGCTGGTGGCCCGACGTGCCGCTGGTCGTGCTCCCTTCGCCCTACCGTTCCGTCATCGGGCCACTGATGGACTTTCTGGACGAGACCGACCGTCAGCACAACGATGGCCAGCAGGCTACGGTCATCCTGCCGGAGTTTGTCCCAGCGCGGTGGTGGCACAACCTGCTCCACAACCAGACGGCCTGGCTGCTGAAGGCCGCGCTCCTCTACCGACGGCGCCGCCTGGGCTTCCAGCGGGTCATCATAGACATCCCCTATCACCTGCGCCGGTGATCGGGGTACGTGCGGAGGCGCATCCCAGATGCTGATTATCCATGCCCGCCTGGCCACGCTGGGGAGTACCCCCCAACTGATAGAAGACGGTGCCTTGCGGATAGAAGGCGAGACCATCACCGACCTCGGTACCACCGCGGACCTGATTCAGCGTTACCCCGATGAGGAACGCTGGGACGCCGAAGGCCAACTGGTCATGCCCGCGGCTATCTGCGGGCACACCCACTTTTATGGCGCGTTCGCTCGGGGGATGGCTGTTCCCGGGGAGCCGCCGGCCAACTTTCCCCAGATTCTGGAACGGCTGTGGTGGCGGCTGGATCGGGCCCTCACCCTGGAGGATGTCCGGTATTCCGCGCTGGTTTGCCTGATAGATGCTATCCGGCACGGCACCACCACACTGATAGACCACCACGCCAGCCCCAACGCCATTGAGGGGAGTCTGGAGGCCATTGCGGAGGCAGTGGAGGAGGCTGGCCTGCGGGCCGCTCTCTGTTACGAGGTAACCGACCGGGACGGGCCCCAGCGCGCACAGGCCGGTATAGCGGAGAATGTTCACTTTGCCCGTTCGCTGACCCCCCAACGTCGTCGCCATCTGGCGGCCTCCTTTGGCCTCCACGCCTCGCTCACCCTCTCTGATCAGACACTGGCCGCATGTGTCGCTGCGGCACAGGACCTGGGTCTGGGATTCCACATCCACGTTGCTGAGGACATCGCTGACCAGGAGGATAGCCTTCGCCGAAGCGGCAAACGGGTCGTCCACCGCCTGGGGGATGCGGGAATCCTGGGCCCGCAGACGATCGCTGTCCACTGCGTCCATGTGGACCCCGATGAAATTGCCCGGCTGGCTGAAACTGGCACCTGGGTTACCCATCAACCCCGGTCCAACATGAATAACGGTGTCGGCGTGGCACCGGTGGAGGAGATGCTGGCCGCCGGGGTGCGGGTGGCTTTGGGGAACGATGGCTTCTCCAACAACATGTTCGCCGAGATGAAGGCGGCGTATCTGGTGCACAAACTGGCCCGCCGGGACCCCCGGGCTATGCCGGGCGACAGGGTGATGCGAATGGCCTTTGAGAACAACGCCGCGCTGGCCCGGGCCTTCTGGCCGAATGTGCGACTGGGAGAACTGGCTCCCGGCGCGGCAGCGGACCTGGTCTTTCTGGATTATTACCCTACGACCCCGCTGACGGCGGAGAACCTGCCCGGGCATCTCCTTTTTGGAGTGGAAGCATCGATGGTTACCGCCACCGTTTGCGCCGGGCGGGTGCTGATGCGGGACCGGAAGTTGCTGACGCTGGACGAAGAGGCGATCACCGCGCGCTCCCGCGTCCTGGCCGCGCGGGCCTGGAGGCGAATCGGGTAGTCCGGGGGAGCAATGCAGCGGGCGACCCAGCCGTCCGTTGCGCTCACGGTTCTCGGGAGGAGCAATGATTGATCCAGGAGCCCCTATCCGGAGGCGACTATGCTGGAGATACTGAAAACCATTCTGGCCTCACCCTTTGAGGTCATCCTCTTCATCTGCGGATTCTTTGTGTTTCTCCTGGGCGTCCTGCCGATTAAGGGGAAACTGGACGGATTGCCCCTGGAGGGGCCGTTGGCTCCCGATACCCGTCGCCTCCTCTGGATCATGGGGACCATCCTGATGTTGCTTTCTATGGGGCTGTGGGTCCTCAAGACCTACCCGCCGGAGCCGCCGCCGACGATTCCGTCCCCTATCTCGCCGACAGTAACCCTATCCCCCTCGCCAACCACGACCCCTTCGCCGACGGCGACTCCCTCGCCGACGTTCACCCCCACTCCGACGGCCACACCTTCGCCCACCCCGGTCTGCCGGTACGACGCCTATGTCATCGACGAGGGAAGATACCCCGACCCCCGGGAGGGCCCCCTGGTTCCGGGGCAGCAGATGATTGTGGAGTGGACCATCACGAACAAGAGCACCTGTGCTTGGGGGACTGGTCTCCGGTGGACGTTCAGCGGGAGCAGGGCCATCGGCGTTCCGCCCTTCCTCTCTATTCGGGGGGTTGGCATCGGGGAGAGCATCAAAATCCATGAGCGCATTTCGGCCCCCAATACCCCCGGGCACTATGAGGGTTGGTGGCAGATGAAGGACCCTGCCGGGAATCCCTTTGGGGACCGATCCCGCATAGAAATGGACGTCCAAGTGCCCGAGTTGCCGCCTGCTCCGCCCCATTGCACCCACAGCGCGCTGTTCCTGGCCGACCTGACGTACGAAGATAACCCCGCGCAGGGGATTATCCCGGTCGTCAGCCCCGGGCAGAGAATCTACAAGGCATGGCTCCTCAAGAATACAGGGACCTGCCACTGGGGGGAGGGATACCATCTGGTGTACGCGGGCGGGGCCGAACTGGCGTGGGAATCCCCCTATGTGCCACCCACGGCCAGCGGGAGCAAAGCGGTGGTGCTGGTTACCCTTTTTGCGCCCACTGCCCCGGGGGAGTACAAAATGTACTGGCAAATGCAGGATCCCTTGGGGAACCGCTTCGGGGATACCATTTGGGTACGGATTCGGGTGCAGGAGTGATGAGCCCGGCGACCTGCGCGTGGGGCTCATCGTTGTTCAAAACTGTTCGGGAATCAGAGGAGCCAATGCGTCCCCAACCGACTTCCCGCATGTGCTTCGTCTGCGGACGGGAAAACCCCTGCGGCTTGAAACTCAAATTCTACGAGGACCCGGAGAGTCGAGTGGTGCGGGCCGAGTTGACCCTCCCGGAGTACTACCAGGGCTACCCAGGCATTGCCCATGGAGGAGTGATTGCGGCCATCCTGGATGAAATTTCCGGGCGGGCGGTGATGCTCCAGACCTCCACGGAGACCTTTATGGTCACTCTTCGCCTGATCGTCCGCTATCGCCGCCCGACGCCGGTCGGCGTCCCTCTGGTCGCGGTGGGATGGGTGGAGCAACTTGGTCAGGCCGGCGCGAGGGTCGCGGGACAGATTCGCCTGCCCGATGGTACGATAACGGCTGAGGGGGAGGCCCTGCTGGCAGTTGCCCCCGAGGAGTTTCGCGCCCGCTGGGAGGCAGAACGGTCCTACTGGCGGATCGAGTAGAAGATAAAGCGCCCGAATGCCCTTCCAGCGCAGCGACTCTTGACGGTCTGCTGGACCCGGAGCGGGGTTATGCTGGGGTGAGCGATTGGGGCGGGAAGGGGTCGGACCAACGTCCAGGGGCATCTACCCCGCCCCATACACGGGAATGGCCGCTCCGTGGACAGCGCGCGCCGCGTCCGAAGCCAGGAAGAGAATCACATCGGCGATCGCCTCCGGCTTCACCCAGCGCGTCGGATCGGCTTTGGGCATCGCTGCCCGGTTCTGGGGCGTATCTATGGTAGAGGGCAGGACACCGTTGACTGTTATGCCCGTCCCCCGCAGTTCCGCTGCCAGGCTCTCCATCAAACGCAGCAGCGCGCTCTTGGCCGCGCTGTAGGCGGCTGTGTGCTTCCCGCCCTCCAGTCCGGCCTTGGCCGCCACGTAGACCAGCCGCCCGGCCCTTTGCGCCACCATCACCGGCACCACCGCGCGCGTTACCGTCAGCGCGGTGCGGACGTTGAGGTCAAAGAGGTCCTGCCAGGTTTCCAGAGGCGTCTCGTGGACCGGCTGACCGCCCCGGTACCCCCCTACCGTGTGTACCAGGACGTCTATCCGCCCCAGGCGCTGCCGGGCTTCCTGGACCATCTGCTCGGCGGCATCCGCATCCATCAGGTCCATAGAGGTCGCCAGGTAGTGGTCCGGGGAATTGGTCAGTTCGGGGAACATAGCCGGCAACCGGTCCGGCGCCCGGTCTACCAGGACCAGATGGGCACCAGCGCTGTGGAACGCGCGAGCGACGGCGGAGCCCAGGTTCCCCGCTGCGCCAGTAATCATCACCACACGATCGGAGAAATCCCACATGTTACCCTCGGGCAATAAGAATAGCGACAAGGTACACCTACTGCGGCGAAGGCCGCCGCCCTGGGCGCCCCCACAGACGTCGACCGGCGGAGTCAACCCTGCCCCAGACGGTGGGCATACTCCAGGCCGACCTCCAGCGCTTTCAGGTTGATCTCCACCGTCCCGTCCGGAGCCCGGGCGCGTACCGCTGCCTCCAGCGACTCCCGGGAGACCACACCTGTCAATCCGACCAGCAGTCCCAGGGCAACCATATTGGCTGTGATTTCCCTACCGGTGGCCTGACGGGCCAGTTCCGTGATAGGCACCCGGACGGCTCCAATCAGCGGCGCGCGGTACACATGGGTGGTATCCAGAATCAGCATCCCCCCTTTTTTCAATCTGCTGGCATATCGGTCACAGGCATCCTGGCTCAGACAGAGGAGGATGTCGGCATCCAGGACCTCGGGGTAATCAATCTCCTGGTCGGAGATAATAACTTCGGACCGGCTGGCGCTCCCTCGCGCGGAAGGACCGTAGGCCTGGGTCTGAACGACCTGTTTGCCATCGCGCACAGCGGCTTCGGCCAGCAGGATACCTGCCAGAATTACTCCCTGACCGCCCGTACCGGCAATACGGATTTCGGTACGATCCATTCCATCTCCCTCCGGGCGCGCTGGACCACTTCCTCATAGTACCTTCGGGTGTATTCGGTCAGGTCATCCCGGTCGGCCAGGATCCCCCGAATAATTTTGCCGGCCCGCTCCTCCGGACTCATTCGCTCGGCCAGCGAGAGGGGGATGCTATCGTCTTTCAGACGGCGCATCATCTCCGGCGCTGTCCCCCATTGGTTGAGCCGGCCGATGGTGGTATGGCAGTAACTGATGGCCTCTACCAGCGAGAAGCCCTCTTTCTGGAGCGCGCGGGTCATATACTCCTGGAGTTCCTCCACGTGGTAGACAGTACTCCGGGCGACAAACGCCGCTCCCGCACATCGGGCCAGTTCCGCGATCTGGAACGGGGGTTCAATGTGGCCGTAGGGGGTGGTGGAGGTGATGGCTCCCAGGGGGGTTGTCGGCGAATATTGCCCACCGGTCATCCCGTAGGTCGCGTTATTGACCACAATGGTCGTCAGACCGATGTTCCGTCGGGCAGCGTGGATAAAATGGTTGCCCCCGATGGCCAGGGCATCGCCGTCGCCCATCACCACGATGACCTTCATCTCGGGGCGCACCAGTTTGAGGCCGGTGGCGAAGGCCAGGGCTCGCCCATGAGTGGTGTGGAGCGTGTTGAAGTCCACATAAACGGGCATGCGGCCGGTGCATCCAATGCCGGAGACCATCGCGACTTCGTCTTTATCCAGCCCCAGGGCATCCACCGCTCGGATGATGGCACCCAGGACAATGCCGATACCGCATCCGGCACACCAGATGTTGGGGAATTTCTTTGTATGGCGGAGATACCGTTCGTGGATGCGGGATTCGCGCTGGGGTCTCATCGTTCACCCCCAGTAGGGCGGGTGGGATTTGAACCCACACGTCCTCACCGGACAGAGGATTTTAAGTCCCCCGCGGCTGCCGTTTCGCCACCGCCCCAGATAGAAACGGGCAGCCCTCCGGACTGCCCGTCTGTCCAACACCCGGTTAGGAGGCGGCGGTCGGATTTGAACCGACGTATGAGGGTTTTGCAGACCCTTGCCTTTCCCCTTGGCTACGCCGCCACACCATAGTGAGCGGGCGACGGGATTCGAACCCGTGGCCTTCTCCTTGGCAAGGAGACGTTCTACCAGCTGAACCACGCCCGCTTTTCAGTATAGATTGTACCACATTTGCGCCAAATTGGCAAGCAGACCGTTTGGGAGTATAATTACAACAGTATGCTGGCAAATTAGAAAACTGGAGTGATCCCCGTGCGCTACCTGGTCATCTCCGACATCCATGCCAACCGCGCGGCTCTGGAAACGGTACTGAGAGACGCGGCTCCCTTTGACATGATCTGGTGCCTGGGAGACCTCGTCGGATACGGCCCGGACCCGAACGAGTGTGTGGCCCGCATCCAGGACTTTGAGCATCTCTGCGTGGCTGGAAATCACGACTGGGCCGCCCTCGGCCTGCTAACCCTGGACGACTTCAACACGGAGGCCCGGATGGCTCACCTCTGGACTCGGGAGGAATTGACTCCCGTCAGCCGGGAATATCTGGAAACGCTCCCGACTCGCCTGGAACAGGGAGAGTTCACCCTGGTCCATGGCAGTCCCCGAGAACCCATCTGGGAATACGTGTTGGACCTGGGATCTGCGCTGCTCAGTTTCTCCTACTTCTCCACCCCGTACTGCCTGGTAGGCCACACCCATCTTCCGCTGATGTTCGTGCTGGACGAGAACCAGGGCCGCCCTTGCGCGATGATTCCGGAGGTCGGTGTGCCTGTCCCCCTGCGCCGCCATCGGATGATCCTGAACCCCGGAAGCGTAGGACAACCCAGAGACGGCGACCCGCGCGCCAGTTATGCCATTCTGGATACCGATGCCATGACCTGGGAACTGCGCCGCGTCTCCTATCCGATAGAGATCACCCAGGAACGCATGCGAGCCCGGGGCCTCCCCCGCCGCCTCATTGCCCGTTTGGAAGTGGGACGATAATTTAGGGAACGGCTCGGCATCCCCTGGCGTCTGATTAATGACTGAATGGCCCAATGACCCAATGACGGAATGATGATTGCAGGAGGGGAGATGAAGAAATATCTGTGGAGCTGGATGGGAATCGCCGCGTGGCTGGTGGTTGCTGGGGGATGCGCGCTTCGCCCAACAGCGACGGCAGTGCCCGCTCCAGCACAGCCCGTCCCGGTCCCTATGCTGGGCATGGCGCAGGATAGAGAAAAGAGCGCGTACCCGCAAAGCGGCGGGGATACGGCTACCACGGTTCACTTCGGGATGCCCACCCCCGACCGGATGGTCGTCCGAACCGCCCACCTGGACCTCGTTGTCCCGGATACCGAGAAAGCCCTGGACGACATCCAGACCCTGGCCCAGGAACTGGGCGGCTACGTGGTCTCCGTAGAGGCGTATCAGTACCAGGAAGGCCGACAGGCTACAATAACGTTCCGGGTCCCGACGGAACAACTGGATGCCGCACTGGACCGCCTGCGCGCAATGGCCACGACCGTCCGGCGGGAATCCGTCTCCGGGCAGGACGTAACGGACCAGTACGTGGACCTTCGGTCCCGCCTGCGCCACCTGGAAGCGAAAGAGAAGCAACTGCTGGAATTCCTGGACCGGGCAGAAGACACCGAAGCCGTTCTGGAGGTCTACGAGCACCTTAGCGCGACCCAGGCAGAGATTGAACAGGTAAAGGGACGGATGCAGTACCTGGAGAACCAGGCCGCGCTGGCGACGATCACCGTCAGCCTGACGCCGGACGTGATGGCCCAGCCGCTGGAGACGGGCGGCTGGAACCTACCTGCCACCGTCCGCAATGCAGTGGAGACCCTCCTGGCCGTTCTGGAGTTCTTCGTCAAGGCGCTGATCTACATCGTTATCGTCGTCCTGCCCGCGCTGATCCTGGCCGCGCTGCCCGTTGTGGGTATCGTCCTGCTGGTGCGCTGGTTGGTCCGGCGACGGCGACATCCGTAACCGATGGGGAATCTCACCGCAGAGGGCATGGCGATAGCAGGAATTCCCCTGCGCGCGGTGCCTTCTGCGGTCGTTTTTCCAGGAGGTGTAATGGACGTTACGATTGTGGGGTTGGGGCCGGGAGACCCCCGCCACCTGACGCGTGAGGCATGGGAGGTACTCTCGGCGGGTCAGGAGGTCTGGCTGCGGACCGCCTGTCATCCTACCGTTGCTCATCTACCTGCTCATCTGACTCTTCGCTCCTTTGATGATCTCTACGAGTCGGCCGAGCATTTCGCCCAGGTCTACCGGGCCATCGTGGAGCGAGTATTGGAACTGGCCCGCCGTCCCGGGGGGGTCATCTACGCCGTGCCGGGCCACCCCATGGTGGGTGAGGCAACGGTCCGGCAAATCCTGCAGGCGGCGCGGGAGGTCGGTCTGTCGGTGCGCCTGGTGGAAGGGCTCAGTTTCGTGGAGGTGGTCCTGACCGCACTGGAACGGGATGCCCTGGAGCCAGGTCTGCAGGTCTATGACGGGATAGAGATGGCTGCTCTTCACCATCCCCCTCTGAATCCTGATCTTCCTGCTCTGATTGCCCAGGTCTACAGCCGCCGCCTGGCCAGCGACCTGAAACTTACCCTGATGAATCAGTACCCCGACGAGCATCCCGTTACCCTCATCATCGCTGCCGGAACCGAGACACAGCGCTTGATCCATCTGCCCCTCTACGAACTGGATCGCCAGGAGGTGGACCATCTGACCACTCTGTACGTCCCCCCTCTCTCGCCGGTCAGCAGTTTTGAGGGGTTTCAGGAGACCATTGCTCGCCTGCGAGCGCCTGATGGCTGTCCATGGGACCGGGAGCAGACGCACGAGAGCCTGCGGAGCAACTTGCTGGAAGAGGCATACGAGGTCGTTGCAGCGATTGACGCCGGAGATATGCCCAGCCTGCGGGAGGAACTGGGCGACCTGCTCCTGCAAGTGGTGCTCCATGCCCAGATGGCAACGGAGGCGGGGGAATTCCGGATGGCCGACATCATCGCGGCCGTAGACCGGAAACTGAAGGGGCGCCACCCTCACGTGTGGGGCAACCAGAAAGTGAAAGGGGCACAGGAGGTACTGATCCGCTGGGAGCACCTCAAGCGGGAGGAGCGAGAAGGAAAGGGGTCCTTGCTGGATAGTGTCCCGCAGGCGGTCCCGGCTCTCCTGCAGGCCCACATTTACGGCAAGCGGGTGGCGCGGGTAGGCTTTGATTGGGCCCGACCGGAGGAAGTGGCCCGGAAAGTGCGGGAAGAGATAGCAGAAGTGGAGGCGGCCCGCACACCGGAGGAGATGGAGGCCGAGGTGGGCGACCTGCTATTTGCCGTTGCCAACTGGGCCCGCCACCTGGGAGTGGACCCGGAGACAGCCCTGCGGAAAGCCAATGCCCGCTTCGCCCGTCGCTTTCGGGCGATGGAGGCGCTGGCCAGCCAGCGTGGCCTGAATATGAGCCAGATGGAGATCACCGAACTGGACCGGTTGTGGGAAGAGGTGAAAGAGTTCCCGAACCCCGGAGAGGATGATGGTCAGGAAGCCAAAGCCCCGTCCAATCTTTGACCCTTATTTCTGGAAACGACGGATTCTCAGCGGTCGGGCGGAACGGCCAGCCATCACAGCCGGGGGAGTACCACCCCCTGCTGGGCCTGGTATTTGCCCTTTTTGTCCGCGTAGGAGACCTGACAGACTTCGTCGGCCTCAAAGAAGAGCACCTGAGCAATTCCCTCGTTGGCGTAAATTCTCGCCGGGAGGGGGGTGGTGTTGGAGATTTCCAGTGTTACATATCCCTCCCATTCCGGCTCAAACGGTGTGATGTTGACGATAATCCCGCACCGGGCGTAGGTGGATTTCCCCAGGCAGACACACAGCACGTTGCGGGGAACCCGGAAGTACTCCACCGATCGCCCCAAGGCGAAGGAATTGGGCGGAATCACACAGACTTCCCCTTTGAAATCCACCATAGCCCGGGTATCAAACCGCTTCGGGTCCACAACGGTCAGGTCTCCCAGGCCAGGGGTGAAGATTTTGAATTCGTCCGCGACGCGAATGTCGTAGCCGTACGATGAGAGACCGTAGGAGATGACTCCATCCCGCACCTGATGATCCACGAAGGGTTCTATCATCCGGTGCTCCAGAGCCATCCGGCGGATCCAGTGGTCAGGCTTCAGTCCCATTGCTGCTCCTTCGGGTCGGGTTTTGCGGTAGTGTCCGAACCGCCAGGGGTATCATTCCCACAGGCGGCAGAATGCACAGAGGCCTGGTACAGTGGTGGGCTGACCGCACCGGGGGCAGGGATGCATCGGTGGAGGCTCCATGGCCTCTTCACAGAAGAAGCCTTCCTCGCGGGCCCGTAAAAACCCCTGATAGAACTGCAGTTTCGCCCCTGGCGACTCCATCTCGATCCGCGCCAGCAGGTCCTTGTAGAAATTGGTCAGATTGCCGACCGCGTAGGGGCACTCTTCATAAATGTAATCGATGCCCCGGACCAGGGCGTAGGCAGCCACCTCCCGTTCGTAGGACCGGCAGAATGGTTTGACCTTGCGGGTCATCCCTTCCCGCTCCGTCAACACCGGTGCCTGACGGGCCAGGTATCCTGTCTGCCAGTGGAGCAGATTGCTCAGAAGGACCGCCACCTCGTCGTCCAGGTTGTGGCCGGTTGCCAGGACAGTGTAACCATAGGCCTGGGCAATGCGGTTCATCTCATGTCGTTTGATGAGGCCGCACACTGAGCATGGCTTGCCCCGGCCGCGCAGTTTCCGGCTGGCGACCTCCGGAATCGTCTCGCCGTAGAGTGCTGCTACATCCACCATGTGGAGTTGAATACCCGGGCGGTCGGCTATGAAGGCCTGGATTTTTTCGTAGGAGAGGCGAGAATAGCCAAAACCGCCGTCAATCCCCAGGTGGATATAGAGGCCGTCGGCCGGATAGCCCAGGCGCAGGAGCACGTCCCAGAGACTAAGGCTATCCTTGCCGCCGGAGACGGCGACCAGAATTCGTTCCTCCCGGCGAAACATACGGTACCTGCGGATGGCCCGTTCGGTGTAGGAGAGGAACCACTCCGGGAAGTGCTCCTCACAGAGGGCCAGTTTGTGATGCCGCATATTGATGGCGGCGGGCCGGCTACATTTCCGGCACTTCATGGGACTTCCTCCCATCGGGGCACACAGGTTTGTTTGCTCTGGCGTTCGTGCTCTGCGGACGTGCTCATCGGCGGGCGCGCCGGGCCCGATAGGCGCTGATCGCGCCATCCAGTTGCTGGGAGAGGCCCATCCAGTCCTCCACCAGCAACACCAGCCCGGTCCCGCTGGGCAGGAAAAGGTGGCGGTCAAACCAAAGACGGAGCCACCAGGGCGGCACCGGATACCCCTTCAGGTCCACCAGTACAGCGGTCATCCCCCAATAGGCCTGGGGCCAGCGGCGGGCCGCCCGGTCTTTTTGAGGATCAAAGACCTTCGCCATCGGCGCCAATCGGGTCCGCTCCACTCGCCGGTAGGAAATGAGCAGAGGCATCAGTGGCCCCTGCAGCCGCAGGCCGGTGGGTTCGCAGCGGACATGCGCGACGCGAGGCGCGAAGCGGCCGTACACGAAAAGGACCATGCCCGCCAGGGCGGCCAGCAGGGCCAGCGGACGTAGCGGGGTGGGCCCCAGGATGCGCGGCATCCATAGCCAGAACGCGCCCACAATGAGCGCTGTCAACAACCCCAGAGAGCCCCATCGCCGTAACGGGGTGTAAATCAGGAGAGGGAACCGGATGCGCTTTTTCATCCAGCGTCAAACCGAGCCTATGAGAAGCAAGAAGCCCGTAAAACGTCCGGATACTTATCCTTCACTCGGGCTATGCTTCTTGTCCTTGCTTCCGAACTTGGATGTCAATCCACTCCTTCCCAACCGTGTCAGTCCGGTTTATACCTCTGGCAAGGGGGCGGTTGGACTGATACGGCGGATTTTCTCGATTAGCCGTCGCCGCTGGCTTGGGTCTTTTGTCTGCGCCAGCCGCTGACGCAGATAGCGGAGTTTCCGTTTCCGGTTCTGTCGGCGAATTCGTTCCCGATCCGGTTCTCGTCGCATCCAGCCTCCTTGTATATGGAATGTTACAGATTGCGGATGGTAGGCCCACGACCGGTTGCGCTTCTGCTTAACCCTATCAGTCCTGTTACTCCTGTTAATCTTGTTAATCCTGTCAATCCTGTCAATCCTGTCAATCCTGTCAATTCCCTCTACCCCGCCTCCTCTGGCGGCGCGCGGGCGATCAAGACAGGCCGTCCGGCGGCTTCCGCTACCTCTATGGCGACGTTGGGCCGGTAGAGCCGTCGCAGGCTACGCGCTGCGTACGGTGAGCCCACTCCTACGAGATCATATTCTCCCTCCCGAATCTCGTGAAGAATCTCGTGGACGACGGGGCCATGTCGCACGCGCACCTCGGTCTCCACGCCCATCCCCGACAGTAGTGCCAGCGCCTCTTTCAGCCGACGGGCCTGTGGAGTATCGGTCTCCAGCAGATGCGTCCAGTGAATCTTCACCTGATTGGCCACCGGATACTCCAGGGTAACCGGCTCCACGACGTGGAGGAGGGTAACGGTTGCCCCAAGGGCTTGTGCCAGATACCCGCCGGTCCGGACCACTCCCTCCGCGTAGCGCAGCCCTCCGGTACAGAGCAGCATCCGCTCCAGCCGCATAGGGGCCTCGGCGACGTGGAGGACCGGTGTCTCCATCGCGGCCAGCAACTGGCAAAGGGTGTGGGCCCAGACCAGGCGAGACGTCATCGGGCCAACGACGGTCAGTACCCCCTCCCGGGCCAGAGGGGGGATGACCTTCTCGGGCCGGCCTGTCTGGATCCGGCGCTCATAGGGAATATCCGCTCCCGCCAGACGGTCCGCCGTCTCCGTCAGCAATTCCTCCACTTCCTGTAGGCGAGCCGGTTTCCCCACTACTCCCAGCAGGATCACTGCCTGGACCAGGACCCGCCCAGTCTCTGCCAACCAGACCCCGTACTCTAACGCTGGGCGGGTATCGGGATGCCCATTGGTACACAGAAGCAGGTTCATCGGAAAAGCCAAATGCCCACCAGCCCGGCGGCCAGGAGCACCAGGGCGGGTGGAACCTTGAGTTGAAAGGCGATAAGACTAACCCCAGCCAGGAGGATGGCCTTCCAGTTGCGGGCATCTTCGCCGAAGATTTTCCAGGCTACCAGGATCATCAGGACGGCTACAGCAGGTGCCAGGCCCTGGACAAAGTTGCTAACCCAGGCCTCGCCCCGCATCCGTTGCAACAGGGAGACGATGAGGAGCATCAGGACAGTGGGCGGCAGGATGGAGCCCAGGAGCGCGACGAGCGCGCCGGGCACCCCTCCCACTGAATAACCAACGAACATCGCCAGTTGCAGCGCGTCGCTGCCGGGCAAGACGCTGGAGAAGCCCACTGCTTCAATGAATTCCTCCTCGGTCATCAGGTGTCCCACCGCTTCTTTGTAGAGAAGACCCGCCGAGGCTGGTCCTGAGGTAGTCAGCAGGTTAATTTTGATGAACATCCAGAAGAGCCGAAGCCATTGATCCATTTTGCCCGCCTCCTCAAGCCTCACCGCGCCATACGGTATCCGGTTGGGCGAAGAACCCCACTATGAAGGCGTGCCGCTCTTCGGCCAGCGCCCGATGTGCGGGATGCAGGACTGGACAGGCGAGGCCAATTCTGTGGCCTGTCATGGGTCGCTTGTAACGATCTCCCTATCCCAAGCGGCGGCTCATCCAGATGGCCAGGAAGGTGAGCAGAATCCCCAGCATCAGGACGATCAGGACAGTGGCGATGACCCGGCGGCGAATCTGCCAGGCATGGTAGCGCCCGGTAACCCAGAGGAAGAGGCCCAGGGCCAGCCCGGCACCGCCCAGCACTCCCACCGTATAGGCCAGGGCAGTAGCCATCAGGCGGGGGAGGTCTACCCGAACAATCAGGTCTCCGAAGAGCATGATGGAATATCGGCTGGCCAGCAAAGCATAGCCCGCACCCACCAGCAATCCCAGCAGGGTCGCTGCGATCCCCTGCCAACGCCCCGGCCCCCGCTCCAGCCACAACGTCAGCAATCCCAGTAGGACCAGGGTCAGGGAGAAAGTCAGGACCAGGATGGATAAGAGTTGAATCATGCCCCCTCCCGCGCCCGATGCGGAGCATCCCGATATGAGTATTATTATAGCCCAATCACCGATAGAGGCAACCGGGAAATGGCGAAAAGAAAAAGCCCCCGAGGAAGGGGGCCCGGTGGCGGAGAGGGTGGGATTTGAACCCACGGAGCCTTTCGGCTCACGCGCTCTCCAGGCGCGCGCGTTAGGCCAGACTACGCTACCTCTCCGTCTCTAATTATACCCAACCCGGCCCATTTTGACAAGGGCAACAGAATACCGACCCGGAGCGTGCCCTGCTTACTTCTCCCGTTGCCGCCCGACAGCCATCCCAACCGTACTTTCTGTTACGGGGCGATCGACCATTCCCCGATGTTCCAGAATGGAGCCCCGCGCCAGGGGCGCGGGCCCGAGAGGTCTGACCGCACCAGCCAGGCATCCTCCCACCGGCAGAGGGGCATCCACCAGACTTTCTGGCGAGCCTCCTCCTGGATCTCTGCCAGGATCGCCGCGCGCTCATCGGGGTCCGTCGCGGCGGCCTGGGCCAGCCACAACTCATCCAGCGCCTCATCGCAGACCCCGGCGGGGTTCTGCCCGCCGGGTCGCGCCTCCGCGCAGAGCCAGCGGGCGTCATCCGGGTCGGGGTAGCCGGAGGACTGCCCTGCCCACTGGGCCAGGTCCCACGCCGCCGGGTCCTCCCAGGGATGCTCCCGAATGGCGGTCTCCACGACGATGCCCAGGGGCCGCAGGGTCTGAGTCATGGCTGCCAGGGCGGCCTCTCGCCCTGGCGGGGCCGCATAGCGCAGGCGCAGGCTCACTCCCTCCCGTTCCCGCACTCCGTCCCCGTCCGTATCCCGCCAGCCAACCTCGTCCAGCATCTGGGCCGCCCGTCGGACGGAAGGGATAGATGGGGGAGCGGGGCTTTCCCAGACGGTGCCGCTGTAGAGGCTTTCGGCAGGGACCGCCCGGGCTGGCAGCGCTGTGCAGACCGACTCCCGGTCCAGCGCGATCGCCAGGGCTGCCCGGATGCGCGCTTCCTGGAGGGCTGGATGTCCTCGCCGGGGATCGAGGTTGAAAAAGAGGGTTTCCACGTAACCGGAGGGGGAAAAGAGGAGTCTCATCCCTTCTGGCGGCTCCAGCCCGGGCAGACCTTCTGGTGCCAGGAAAGGGGCCAGGTCAGCATGGCCGAAGGCCATCACCTGCCAGCGGGCCCGAGCGTCCGGCTGGGCGAAGACGCGCACCCGTTCAACCGCTGGCAGGCCCCGCCAGCAATGCGGATTGGCGACGAAAACCAGTGCTCCTCCCTCTTCCCCGACGAAGACGTAAGGGCCGTTGCTCACCCGGCCTGGGCTATCCGGAGCGTGGCGCGGCAGAACGAAGGGGAACAACATGGTCGGCCAGGGGGCAAAGGGGCGGGAGAAGGTTACCTGGACCGTCCGGCTATCCAGCGCCATGACTGCTTCAACGAAGGACGCGTGGGGAAAAATCCCCCGCTCAGCGGCCTGTTCGTGGGTGAAGACCAGGTCATTGGCGGTGAGGGGGGTGCCGTCCGACCAGAAGAGATTCTCCCGCAGGCGGACCGTCAACACGCGGCCTTCGGCAGAGATGCCCCCATTGGCGCGGGAGGGGAGTTCTGCCGCCAGTTCGGGCGCAACCCCCAGCCGGTCATCCACCCGCCACAGGCCGACCAGGAAGAGGTCCTGGAGCGCTCGCTCCGACCAGGAGCGAGCGCGGAAGGGGCTCAACGTCCGAGGCCATTCTGGGAGCAGAAGGCGCAGTTCTCGGACCGGGGCGGGCGAGGGAACCGGCGTGAGGGCCCGAAGCGGCTCATGAGCGGGAGGAGAGGGGGTAACTGCCACGCAGGCGGCCAGGAACAGGGCGATCAGGGCACAGAAAGCCCATGGCAGGGAGCCCATCGCACAGCGCATGGCGCAGGTTGCGGGGCATAGGGGACGTCCCTCCGCTCCGGCTTCGGGGCTCACCAGAATCCTCCGGAATCTGCCGCCCGTTTCCTATGCTGCGACCACTTTGACCAGCACCCGACGGTGGCGGGGGCCGTCAAATTCAGCCAGAAACACCCCCTGCCAAGAGCCCAGCACCAACCGCCCCTCGCTCACGAAGAGGGTCAGGTGGCTCCCGACCAGCGTGGTCTTGGCATGGGCCGGCGCGTTCCCCTCTGTATGCTGGAAATCGGGCCGGTCCGGCACCAGCCCATCCAGCACCAGCCCCAGGTCATGGCGAACCGTGGGGTCCCAGTTCTCGTTGAGGGTCAGGCCGGCTGTAGTGTGCGGGCAGAAGAGATAGCAGAGCCCTTCCCGTACCCCGCTGCGCCGGATGATTTCCTGGACCTGCGGAGTGATGTCCCGGAACTCCTGACGGGATTGGGTGGAGATTTCTATCGTGTCCATATAGGCGAACGACGCGCAGAGGTTATTCGGAAGAATCCCGACGGGCCTGGGAGTAGACGTACAGGATGCGCCAGAGGGCCGTCAGGTTGGAGCCGACGGCCAGTACCCACAGGGCAATCGTGGGAACGTTCAAAATCAGGCCGACCGCCAACAGAGCCATTCGTTCCAGGCGGGTGAAGAAACCGATCTTGCAGGCATAGCCGCTGGCTTCGGCCCGGGCACGGGTATAACTGACCAGGTTGGCCCCGATGAGCGTCAGGAAAGCCAACAGAACCTCGGTGGTGGCCCCGCGCCAGAGGTAGTGGGCCGCCAGACAGAGCAAGAGAACAGCCTCAGAGACCCGGTCCAGGGTGGAATCCAGGAAAGCGCCGAAGCGGCTGCTGCGGCCTGTGAGCCGGGCCAGCGCGCCATCCAGCGCGTCCATCGGGGCAACTATCGTCAGCAACCAGCCGCCCAGCGTCAGGCGACCGCTGGCGATGACTCCGCCCACTCCGATGCTCAGCAGACATCCCAGCAGGGTAAGGGTGTTGGGATGGACTCTCCAGCGGGCCAGGACCCGGGCCATCGGGACAGTGAGGACCTGCGCCGCGTCCCGCGCCCATTCGGCCAGCGATTCGTATACCTGCGCCGGTTTCCCGCTCTGCGCCTTTTCCATTTTGCTCCCTGTCCGACTACGGATCACAGACCGCGGACCACAGACGACCTGGCAATTCCTCGGTGGCGCGGTGCGGAACGAAAGGCGTCTACTTTCTCATCCCTTGAGTGTCTGTTGGTCCTCCCCGGCGATGAATGCCTCCACGGCTTGGTGGGCCTGGTCGTCGCTCATCTGCACCGGCGGCGATTTCATAAAATAGGCCGACGGTGCCACCACGGCCCCGCTCAGGCCCCGGTCCATCGCCAGTTTGCAGCAGCGAAGGGCGTCTATGACCACTCCAGCGGAGTTGGGACTATCCCAGACCTCCAGTTTCAACTCAATATTCAATGGCACCTCGCCGAACGTTGTCCCCTCAATGCGAATGTAGCACCACTTTCGGTCGGTCAACCAGGGGACATAATCCGAAGGCCCTACATGGATGTTCTCCGGCGGCAGTTCGTAATCTAACTGGCTGGTTACCGCGCTGGTCTTGGAGATTTTCTTGGATTCCAGCCGTTCCCGTTCCAGCATATTGAAAAAGTCCATGTTGCCGCCAAAATTCAACTGGTACGTCCGATCAATCCGGACTCCCCGGTCTCGCAGCAGGCGGGTGAGTACCCGGTGGACAATGGTCGCTCCTACCTGGCTCTTGATGTCGTCTCCGATAACGGGCAGCCCCCGTTCGGCAAACCGTTTCTGCCAGTAGGGTTCCCGGGCGATGAAGACCGGAATGCCGTTGACGAAACCGCATCCGGCTTCCAGAATCTGCTCAATGTACCACTTGGTCGCCATTTCGCTGCCCACCGGCAGGAAGTTGACCACCACATCGGTGCCGGTGTCCTTCAGGATGCGGACAATGTCGGCGGTGGGGCCGGGGGCCTTCCGGATGACCTGACGGAGATACTGCCCCAGGCCATCGTGGGTCATCCCTCGGCTGACCGGGACGCCCAGATGGGGGACATCGCAGAAGCGGATGGTGTTGTTCGGCCCGGAGAAAATGGCCTCTGAGAGGTCCTTCCCGACTTTCTCTATGTCAATATCAAATGCGGCGGAGAACTCGATGTCCCGGATATGGTATCCCCCCAGAACCGGGTGCATCAGGCCCGGGACCACGCCATCATCCGGGATGTTTCGGTAGAAGAACACCCCCTGCACCAGGGATGAAGCACAGTTTCCAACGCCGATGATGGCCACACGTACCTTGCGGCTCTCTCCCATTCCGACCTCCTTCAGCGCGAGGCTTCTTGCAGTAAGGCCAGAAAGTCGGCCCATTGCCGTTCTAGGGCGTTCCGGTCCAGTGTGTAGCGAGCCAGCCTCCCATCCCGCGTTACCTGCACCAGGGCGGCGGCCCGCAGGCGAGCCAGGTGCCAGGAGACCAGTGGCTGGGCCAGGCGCACTGCCTGCACGATTTCGGTAACGGTCATCTCTCCGGCTCGCGCCAGCGCGAGCAGAATCCGCAACCGCACCGGGTCTTTCAACGCGTAAAAGAACCGCACCGCCTGGCGCAGACGGGCCTCCAGGTCTCGGCTGGCCTCCATGTCCGCCCCCTGATATATAAACAGGTGCTTAATAAATGGGCATTTATACAATACCACAATTCCGGTCTTCTGTCAAGCCGCTCCTGCGGTTACAGCCAGTTTGCGCTCCGGTCGTTTTGAGGGTACAATCCTTTTATATCCTGCTGGGAGCGCGTTGGCTATGACCAAAATTGTCCGGATTGAGCACATTGCCCGGTATGTGGATCAGGAGGTTACCCTCCAGGGCTGGCTCTATCATCGTACCGACAAGGGGAAACTCCAGTTCCTCCAGGTACGGGACGGCACTGGCTTCATTCAGTGCGTCGTTTTCCAGAAGGATGTACCGGAGGAGGTCTTTGCGGCGGCCGCCCGGCTGACCCAGGAGTCATCCCTGGTGGTAACTGGCGTGGTCCGAGGGGAACCTCGTGCCCCTGGCGTTCCCCCGGGCTACGAATTAACGGTTACCGACCTGAAAGTCGTGCAGATTGCCCAGGAATATCCCATCCAGCCGAAGGAGCATGGGGTGGATTTCCTGCTGGACCACCGTCATCTCTGGATTCGCTCCCGACGGCAGTGGGCCATTCTGCGAGTGCGTGCCACCGTTATCCGTGCCATTCGGGACTGGTTGGACAGCCATGGGTTTATCCATCTGGATACTCCTATTCTCACACCGGCGGCCTGTGAAGGGACGACCACCCTTTTCCAGACCGACTACTTCGGCGAACCGGCGTATCTCAGCCAATCGGGCCAGTTATACAACGAAGCCAACATCTATGCCTTCGGTCGGGTCTACTGCTTCGGTCCCACCTTTCGTGCCGAAAAGTCCAAGACCCGCCGCCACCTTACGGAATTCTGGATGGTGGAGCCGGAGATTGCCTTCTGCGACCTGGACGGGTTAATGGAAATAGAAGAGCAGTTGGTTACCTCCATTGTGCAGACCTGCCTGCGGGAGCGGGCTCAGGAACTGGCGCTCCTGGAACGGGACACCCGACCGTTGGAAAAGGTGGAGCCTCCGTTTCCCCGGATCTCCTACGACGAGGCGCTGGCGATTCTGGCCCGCATCCGGGAAGAGACGGAGGACGAAGAACTGCGGGAACTCTTAAAGATCGAATGGGGAAGCGACTTCGGCTCTCCGCACGAGACGGAATTGACAAAACGGTTTGAGAAACCGGTGTTTGTCTACGGCTACCCCACTCGGGCCAAAGCGTTCTATATGGAACCCTGGCCGGGACGGCCAGAGGTCTGCAAGAGCGTGGACCTGCTGGCTCCAGAAGGATATGGCGAGATTACCGGGGGCTCTGAGCGGATTTCCGACCCAGACCTGCTGATCCAGCGGCTAAAGGAATGGAACCTGCCCCGAGAGCCCTTGGAGTGGTACATTGATCTGCGCCGGTACGGATCAGTCCCCCATGCAGGCTTTGGCCTGGGCGTGGAGCGGACGGTGGCCTGGATTTGCGGCATTGACCATCTGCGGGAGGCGATTCCCTTCCCGCGCACGTTGAAAAGGGTCTACCCGTAGCGGGACGCAGGCAGCGGAGAGACGAAACGTGAGAGCCTACATTTAGAGGACGGTGAGAAACGCGGACGGCGTGGATTCCCCTTAGAGGGGATGGCGCTCCGCTTCTTCCATTGCTGACTTCCATGTCAGCAAATGGCGTGCGGGGTTGCGCTTCCTGCATCCTTGAAGTATAATCTTCCTACACGGTTAGCGGAGCTGTCGGTGTTCTCCCTGATCAGGAACAGGAGGCTGTCGTTATGCCAGGTGTACTGACAACATTAGGTTGCGTGGTGGCCGCTGTTGTTCTGTTTCTGATTACTATTGCCAGCGCGGCCATCAAAATTGTCCAAGAGTACGAACGCGGGGTCATCTTCCGTCTGGGCCGACTGGTCGGCGCCAAAGGGCCGGGCCTCTTCTTCATCATCCCCTTCATTGACCGGATGGTCAAGGTGGACCTGCGGGTGGTAACCCTGGATGTCCCGGCGCAGGAATGCATCACTCGGGATAATGTTACCGTGAAGGTCAATGCGGTGGCCTATTTCCGGGTCGTGGAGCCGACCAACGCCATTGTCCAGGTGGAGGACTACAAGCGGGCTACCTGGCAGATCGCCCAGACCACGCTACGGAATGTGATCGGGCAATCGGAACTGGATGAACTGCTGGCTCACCGGGAGCGAATCAACACCAAACTCCAGCAGATTATCGACGAACAGACCGAGCCCTGGGGGGTGAAAGTCAGCATCGTGGAGATTAAAGACGTGGAACTCCCGGCGACGATGCAGCGGGCGATGGCCCGGCAGGCAGAGGCAGAGCGGGAGAAGCGGGCGAAAATCATCCACGCCGAGGGCGAATATCAGGCTGCCCAGACCCTGGCCCAGGCTGCCGAGACCATTGCTCGGGTGCCCGCCGCGATTCAACTCCGTTACCTGCAGACGCTTACCGAAATCGCTACGGAGAAGAACTCTACGATCATTTTCCCTGTACCAGTGGAGTTTCTGCGCGGGCTGGCAGGCGTCCTGGGGATCACCCCAGAAGGGGAGAGGAAAGTATAGCGCGAATGCGCCTGGAGAAACTGAACCTGAGGGACGTGGCCCGTCGGCTGGACCGTCCCTTCGCGATGATTGATATGGCTCTCGTTGGCGATATGACGGTGAGCCTTTATCTCTGCCAGGGGGTGCTGGCCTGGCACCGGCATCTGGATCAAGATGAACTCTTCTGGGTCCACCAGGGCGTTATCCTGCTGGAGACCGAGCGAGGGGAGGTCCGCCTGCGACCCGGCGAGATGTCCATCGTCCACAAAGGGTTGGCCCACCGCTCCAGTTCCGCGTTTCCCTCCACGGTCATCCTGATTCGGTGCACCGTCTTCCCGGAGCGGAAGAACGGGCGTCGCTTTCTCTACGGGACGCGCGAGGGGCCTCCCCAGCGAATCAGCCTGACCACGATCGCGGGGAATTTGTTGGTTCCGTTCCAGCCCCAGACGGTTGCCCATATAGAGGACGCTGTCCTTCAGGTGATGCGCGGGGCAGGGGAATGGCCGCTCATAGAGCCGCATGCGCACGACGCACTCCTGCTCTCGCTGGCAGGTACGGCTATTATTTACGAGGTGGGGGCATCCCGCACCGCTCCGATGACCCTGGGCCCGGAGGAGTTGACGGTGCTGTATAAGGACACGCCGTACCAGATTTTTACCAAAGGCGAGGGCATCTTGGTGCGGCTGACCCGGGAAACGTAAGCGGTTTCAGCGTTCTGCGGCGCGCCGGGTAGCCGACCTTGGTTCTATCCGGGCTCTGAGAGGGTTTTCTGCTCCGGCGGAAGCATTCTTTGGTAGGGGCGAGGGAAAACCCACAGGGGATGGGGCATTATCCAGAGGCCGTTGCTCCATCCCCTCTTTGTTCTTCGGCATTTGGGCCTGGGGAGCCAGGCGAAGGGGGGACAAGCCGCTGCGGGCAGGTCAGAAATCCACTTCTCGGCCCTCGTAGGCGTACTGGAAAAGGAGGCGGAGTTCGTCGTAGGACGGTGCGCGGACGGCGGTAACCATCTGGGTATCGTTGAAGGCATCGTCCACCATCTTATCCAGTTGGGCTTCGTGGGCTTCTCGTTCCACGCCGGCTTCAGCCACAGAGAGGGGGCTGCCGATCTCTCGGGCCAGGTCCCGAATGCGGCGGGCCAGGGCGCGTGCCCCCTCTTCCCCTCCAGCCTGGGAACACTCAGTCAGCGTGGCCAGTTCGGCGAATCGTTCCGGTGCCTCCCGGGCGCAGAACTCAATGGTGTATGGCAGATAGATACCCACGGCGCGCCCGTGATGGATGTGGAAGGTCGCGCCCAGGGTGTGGCCCATCGCGTGGGCCATCGAGGCCATGGCGTTGCCAAAGCCCAGGCCAGCAATCGCAGCGGCGTTGTGCATCCGTTCCCGGGCCTCCATGTCGGAGCCGTCAGCCACTGCGCGGGGCAAGTACTGGAAGATCAGGCGCACTGCCTGGATACAGAGGCCGTCGCTGATGTCGTTGTGCCAGGTGCAGGTGTACCCCTCCACCGCGTGGGCCAGCGCGTCCATCCCGGTGTCCGCTGTTAGGCGAGGGGGCATACCAACGGTCAGGACAGGGTCCACAATAGCCAGATCGGCGACGTTCTCCCGATTCCCCAGTCCCATCTTCCGCTGTTCTGCCTTGTCGGTGAGAACGATGGCCCAGGTAGTCTCCGAGCCGGTGCCGCTGGTGGTGGGGATGGTAACCAGGCGGGCCTTCCGGCGCAAACCCAGCCGGATGAAGGGGTTGATTTCTGCCGGATGGAGGTCGGGCCGCTCGTAAAGAATCCAGATGGCCTTGGCGGCATCCATCGGCGAACCACCACCCAGGCCGATGATCCAATCCGGCTCAAAGGCGCGGGCGATCTCCGCGCCCCGCATGACCGTTGCGATGCTGGGATCAGGCTCCACCTCGTCAAAGACCCGAACCTCCAGGCCTGCGTTTTTCAGATGGAGCAGGACTCTCTCCACAATGCCCAGTTGGACCAGGGTGGTATCAGTAATAATGAGGGCCCGACGACCCTCCAGTTCGTCCAGCGCGTCCAGCGCGCCTTCGCCGAAAATAATCTGAGGGGCGATAAAGTACCACATAGAGGCCTCCTGAAGGGGGGTGGGATTCTCGACTCTATCTGCGCGACGCGGTACCGGCGAATGGCCTTATAGCACGAATATTGGCTACCCGCGGCGCGTGGCTGCCGTTTGCGCCAACGGACGGGCCACGCTAAGGTCGCTTCGCTGCCGAAGCGCCCGGGAAGGTTGATGTCTCCTCAGCGCCGCGAGACGGATGTAAAAGGCGATGTCATTGGGCGAACCATCCGCGCGACCCGCCTGGTCGCTATGGGCGAAATACCGCGATCCGGTGGCCTCCCGCGTCAGTGATGTAGAGATCGCCCTCGGGCCCCACAGCCACTCCCATCGGGAGGACGAACGCTGTCGGCTCAAAGCCGAACTGGCCGAAACTGTAGAGGTATTCTCCTTCCGAACTGAAGGCCAGTACCCGATAGTGGCCTGGGTCAGTTACGTAGACTCGGCCCGCACGGTCTACCGCCAGATAGGGTTTCTCCTCCGCTGCCGGGTTGTTCCAGCCAGCAATGGGCCATTGTCGGATGGGTTTTCCCAAGGGGTTCAGCACCTGGACCCGGTAGTTCCAGGTGTCGGCGACGTAGAGATTGCCATCGGGCCCCAGGGCAATCCCCACTGGCTCGCTTAGCTGGCCCGGGGATGATCCCGGACTGCCCCACATCCGTACGAAGGTCCCATCGGCGGTGAAGACCTGGACTCGCTTGTTGCCGGTGTCGGTAACGTAGACGGAGCCGTCGGGGGCAACGGCGATCCCGCGCGGGCCGTAGAAGGCGCCGGGCCGCAGGTCGGCGCCGTAATTGCTGGAAAAGCCCCACTGGGCCAGGAACTCCCCATCCGGGGAGAACTTCTGCACCCGGTGGGCCCAGAGGTCCGCCACGTAGACCGCGCCATCTGGCCCCACGGCCACCCCCCAGGGCTCGCAGAAGGTTCCCGGCGGTGGAGTCCGGTCGGGACAGCCCCCGAAACTTCCCCACGCGGTAATGAACTCCCCTGCAGCGGTGAATTTCTGGATGCGGTGGTTGCCAGAATCGGCGACGTAGACGGAGCCGTCGGGGGCAACGGCGATGCCCCGGGGTCGCAGGAACTGGCCAGGATCACTTCCTTCGGAGCCCCAGGTCCGTATCGGTGCGAGCGCCCGCCATCCAGCGGCGTACGGGTCCGGCGCGGCCGTTTCCTCCTCCGGCGGCTTCGGCCCCAGAGAGTATTCCCAGAGGCGGTCCACCACGTCCTTACGAATGTAGAGGCGAAACTCCTGGCGCATCGGCCATTTTTCTGGGACCCGCTTCCCGCCGGTGATTTCGTCGTAGAGGCGGTAGTCCATCGCATAGAAAATCCGCCAGAGGGCCAGCCGCTTCTTCCCCTCCGTCAGCCACTCCCAGAGTTTAGGCCCCGTCAGCCGCCGGTAGTCCTCTATCGGCCACCAGAGGAAGAAATAGTCAAAGCGGTAATAGTCGTCTCCCAAATAGGGCTCCACCACGCCCCACTGTTGTTGCCCGACGATGATGACGGTCGCCAGAACCTGGTCGCGGGTGGGTTTATCCGGATAGTAGCGCGCGTTGGGGTAGTTGCGCAGGTACCAGATGAAGGGCCAGGAGCCATCCGGCCCGTAGGCAACATCGATTCGGTATGGCCCTCCGGCAACGCGCAGAGAGAGTTCTTCGATCTGCTGCATTGCAGTACGGACGTCCGGGCCCTCATGGGCATAGACCAGGAACTCGGCGGGACGGTCGTAGTTGACGAAGTTGAGCCGGTGGGCAATGCGGATGGTCAGCAGGGAAAGGAGCAGGAAAATGGTCAGCCCGGTCAGGAGGAGACCATTGCGCCAGCCCACACGCACCCAGAAGTAGACAACCGCGCTGCTGAGAATCAGCACACCGACGATGCCGCCGAGTAGTTCGCCCAGGTTGAGGAGGTTCTCCAGGGTATCTGTCGCCAGGGGGCTCTGAGTCGCCTGGGCCAGCGTTGCCGCCGCCGCGACCAGCATGGGCAGCAACAGAACCATCAGCCAGCCATACCGCTTCCAGACAGTCTCCCACTCCACCACCTCTATCAGAAGGCCCAGCAGCCAGCCCGAAAGGAGGGCCATCGGCGTGGTGATGTGGACGACCAGCCAGGGCATCTTCTCGCCGGCGTAGGAGTAGCCGAACCAGGAGAGGAATGACCAAATGAGCAATGAGAGAATGAACAAATGACGGAATGACCAATGAGAGGATGACGGATGCCCGGATGACTGATGATGGGATTGGGGACGGAGGGCGTTGCGGATAGCGCGCGCGACCAGGAAGAGGGTGGCAGAGAGGAAGCCGATGAGGGGGAGGAAGTCGTACATAGGAAGGATGACCAGGTAGTAGAACCAAGGTTGGCCGCCCCGCTGGACCTCCTGCTGTTCCAGCCAGTAGCCCAGGGAGCCGACCCAGCCGGAGGCGATGCCCGCGCCGTTGGTGAAGACGGTGGTGAAGAGGACCAGGAAGATACCGGTGTGGATAGCAGCGGCAATTGGCCAGCGGCGCCGGTCCCAGAGGAGGCCCAGAGCCACCGCGGCCGCGATGGTCAGCGCTAGGATGACGCCGGAGTAATAAATGGCGGGGGCAGTGTAGTCCGTGGGGTGCAGCCGGGAGAGGTGGAGCCAGAAGGGGACGCTCCCCAGGTGAGGGGCGCGCTCCACCAGCCGGGCGGCCAGCCAAGCCGCGCCGTGGATGGGAATCGGGCTCAGGAAGGGAAGGGTGAGGGTGCCAATAAGGAAAATCAGGTCCAGGGTGCGGTACTCCGTCCGGCGGGGCCAGAGGCCATAGGGGAGGGCCACTGCGCCCACCAGCAGGGAAAGGATGACCACCCCGCCGCCCAGGCGGATCAGGAGAGCCAGGTTCGCCTCGCGCCCTGCCAGGCCCACCCCTATCAGGAGCAATCCCACCGCCAGCCCGATCAGCGCGCCACGGACGGTCTTTTTCGCCCCCGGGCGTTCCCAGGGCTGGCTCTGGGCCTGGACCACCAGCAGGCCCACCAGGAAGAGGCCGAAGATGGCCGTGTAAATGAAAGCGGTCTCTTTGACGGCGAACATCAGGGAGAGCGCGGCTGCCAGGATGTAGAGGTGGCGGTCCCGGCCTTCTTCCAGGTAGCGGAAGACTGCCCAGAGAACCCAGACGGCGAAGAGGACGCAGGGGATGTCCTGACGGATGTGGCGGGAGTAGTAGGAGATGGAGGGGGAGATGAGCAGGAGGAACGAGGCCAAAAGCGCCCCCCACCGTCCCATCCAGCGGCGCATGAAGTAGGGGAAGGCCACCAGGACCACCCCAGAGAGGGCGTCAAAGAGGCGGGCCGTGAAGTCGCTATCTCCGAAGAGGAAGAACATCAGGGCTGTGGCGTGGAATTCCAAGGGTCCGTGCATCATCGGATTGTGCTGGAATCCCAGACCGGCGTAGAGGTCCCAGGAGAACTTGCAGTGCAGGCTCTCGTCGTGGGTCTGGACCCGGTAGCCCAGCATGACCAGCCGGGAAATCAGGCAGACCAGAAGGAGCAGGAGATATAGACCCTGCTCACGGGTGATAGGGATTCCTGTCAGGATAGGACGATCCAGCCAAGGTTGGGTTTCGGGTTGGGCCATGTTCTTCCCTCAAGGTCGCGGGTTGCAGGTTACGGAGCGCGGGTTTCGGGCGCCCTCTGCGTTTTTTGCAGTGAGTCAATCTCCTCCCACTGTCAGGTCTTCCCGTACCCAGAGGATGGTCTGTTCAGCCGGTGGGAGCGGGGACAGGGGAGCCCGATAGAGCCACCAGCGGGCCCATTCGTAGCCGCTTCGGGGCGGAGTCCAGGCCCGGCGAAGGGTAAAGGCCGTGCCGTAGTAGCCCTCAGAAATGGAAACCCCAGCAGGAGCGACGATGAGGGCAGGCTTCTCGTCCCATGCAGAGGCGCCTGAATCCGCAGACGCGGCCCCTGCAGGGGTTGGAGCCTGGTGTGGGCAAAACTGGGATCGCAGGTCGCGCAGGGCCCAGGATACCGCCGGGTCGGGGTTCACCAGCCGCAGGCGGCACCCTGCTTCGCTGCGGGCCGGGGTCTGGGTCAGGACCCGCTCCGTCTCCGCCACCAGCAGACGCAGGTCGGAGGCTGTGGGCTCCGGAACCCCTCCGGGCGCGCAGGTTGGCTCGCCCGGGCAGACCTGGGCCACTCGCCACCCCGCCGCGAAAGTGATCGCCAGCAGAAGCACGCCCATCACCAGCGCGGCCCGATGGAGGACGAAGCGGAGGGCACGCCGGGTCGTTTCCTCCGGGGGTTCATCGCGCTCAGGGACGGAGAGGGCCATCCCAAAGAGCAGAATCAGCAGCACCTGAAGCGCCAGCCCGATGCCTACCAGGAACAGGTCGGCGGGCTGCCCATAGCGGGAGTAGCGGGCCAGGACCAGGCCGGAGTGGGTCCAGAGGACCAGAGAGAGGGCGCCGTAGACCCACCCGGAGACCCCCCACGCGCTGTTCTGGAGCGCGCGGGCCAGTTCCTCTACCGCCAGACCTCCGAGCCCGGCCAGCGGGACCAGCCACAGGACAGGGGAGGCGGGGGTGGGCATCAAAAGGGTCTCCGCCATTCCCACCCCAGCCCAGAAGAGCCAGAGAAGCCCCATTCCATGGCGCCGGGAGAGGGCCAGAGCGGCGCCGGCGATGCCGGTCAGCAGAATCAGGGGTTCAGATAGTATCTGTAGCACAAAAGGGATATTGTGTCCCGCCCCCGGAGCCAGCCAGCGCAGGAACTGTTCTCCCGTTGCGGCCAGGCCAGCGGGATGGAGACCTAATCCCGCGCCGAAGGCGAAAAGGCCCAGGGCGAAAGCCCCCAGTGCGCGCCCCAACGCGGGGCGGAGTATGGGCCAGACCCACTGGGTCTGGCCCCGCCAGATCCAGAGGCCAGCGGCCAGCGCCAGGACCAGTCCCAGGAGTAGCCCCCAGGCCATAGGCCCGGCGGTCAGAGCCAGTGCCAGCCCGATCCCGCCCAGGGGAATCCAGACCGACTGCCAGGAGTCCAGGTAGCGCGCGACCGCGCCCACCAGGAGCATCACTCCCAGCGTGGCCGGAATGGCACTGTCCAGTGTGCGGGAGAGAGCCAGGAGGGTGGGGGAGAGAGCCAGTAGAAGGCCGCTGCCTAGCGTACCCCAGGGGCCCAGGTACCGCCGGAGGAGGAGCGGGGTCAGCATCAGCCCGATCCCGCAGAGGGCCGGGACCAGACGGGCCAGTCCATCGCTACCGTGAAAGAGAGCGAAGAGCAGGACATTGGCGTGGAAGAGGAGCGGGGAAATCTCCCGCGCTTCGGGCGGGATTCCGCTTCCGTGGGCTGCCTGGTATGCTGCCAAAGCCTGGACTGCCTCAGTAGAGGAAAGAGGCGCAACGCCCAAGCCGACCAGCCGCAGGGTGGCGGCGAGGAGGAGGATGGCAAACCAGAGAAGTCGTTCGTTGCGCATAGCGTATTGCGTTTGCGTATTCCCTGTCGCGTATCCCCAGGTGACGGAGTACAGAATACGGACTACGGAATCCGAAATATCTTTACTCCGTTTGCGTCGTAGACGATTTCGCCAATCCGGGCAAACTTCTCCAGCCCCTCCGGCGGATAGCGGGATCGCTCCACCAGGCCCACATAGATATATTGTATACCATATCGCTTCAAAAGGGTCAAGGCCTGGTCGGGATCGGGGGTGGTGTAGAGGGTCTGGATGTCCGGCTCGCGGCGGGCGGGCTCATCATAGTCCCCGCGCCACTGATGCTCGTGTCCGCCCCAACCTAACAGCGTCGGCAAACCGGTGAAAGCAGAGACCCGTCCCTCGTAGACGTAGGCTTGGTAGCGGTCGCCGGGGGCTTCCAGGATGACGGGGGTACCTTTTACGTGTGCGTTCAGCCATTCTATGGCCGCCATGTCGGCCCCGTAGAGGGCACGGAGGTGAGCCGCGCCGTCCAGCGTGGGCGGACCGCCGTATTCCCGCGCGCGGGTGGGAATCGCCAGGGCCGGATAGACCAGCCCCAGAACAACCAGGAGCACGCCCACCCACGCGGCCCAGCGGGGACCTCGGAGCCAGCAATGGGCCAGCGCGCAGGCAGCAGCGATTCCCCACATCGTCCAGGCCTGGAAGTAGAACTTGAAGACGGTGTTCATCCGGGTGCCAAAGTGGTCCCGGAGGTAGAAGAACTCCACAGCCAGGGTCAGCGCGGCACCGGCGGCGACCAGCAGGAGAGTAAAGGCGGTAGGAGAGGGTGAGCAGGCAGCGAGGGGTGGGAAACGGGGAGCGGAGATATTTTGGGCGGATATGTGTCCCCGGAGGGCCAGCCCAGCGGTGGTCAGCAGCGCGGTCAGGAAGAGGGCCGTCCAGGGGAACAGAAACCGCTTCTGGAGTCGTTCAGCGATCAGGCGAGAGGCGTCGGGGATGGACTCCAGGCCAGGGATGGGCCCACCGCGCTGCAGCGCGCTCAGGTAGAACCGGCCCTGAGGGTGCATCAGGACGGCGAACAGAAGGACGACCAGCAGCCCCAGGGCGATGGTCAGCGTCCAGAGCGCCACGTCTTTCCAGCGAATGCCCCGCTCCCGGGCCTGTCCTACCGTCCACACAATAACCGGAAAAAGCAGAGGTCCAAACATCACCAGGAACTGGGGCAAACGGGTCGGGTTAAAGAGGTTGGGGAGGATGCCCGACGCCTGGGAGCGAAGGCCCAGCCAGAAGGGAAGGTAAAGAAGGATGCAGGAAGCAAGAAGTAGGAAAAGAGTGGAAAAGACCTGTTTCCAGCGTTGGAGGCCGGAAGAAAGGAGAAAGGCCATGGCGAAGAGGGCGAAGTAAACCGGGAGGTCCCAGGTGTTCAGGAAACCCAGGCCGCCCAGACAGAGAGAAGAAAGAATCAGCAGAATCCAGGCAGGTCGCTGCGTCCTCTGCGGTGAGAAAAAAAGGTTTAAAGCGAGGGCGAGAGCCAGGAGGGTGAAGGGAAGGGAGAGAAGGTGGGGGTGCATATCCCCCAAAATGAAGGAGAAGGCCGGGAATTCGTCAATGACTTCCCAGTCCACCGGATGCTCCGGAGTGCTCCAGGGAGCCGTATCGTGGAGGACCCGGGAGGCTTGCCACCACCACATAAACCGATTCGGCATCCAGGAACCTTCGGCGAAGGGTGGGGGCGGAACATTAATGGAGCGGATATCCAGCCACTCCCAGAACGCGGTCGGAAAGAGGCCGCGCGCGTGCAGAACTTCCAGGACCCCCTCCAAGTTGCCCATCAGCACCAGTACCAGTGGCCCCAGCAGCGCGCCCCAGCAGGCCACGCGCTCGGAAACGGACGCGGATGAACGAGGATGAACGCGGATTGGATGGCTCTCTGGGGAATCCGCGCCATCCGCTGGGCTTTTCCCTCCTACCAGCAGCGCGTAGACCAGCCCGTAAGCGCCAGCAACGGTGAGGGCAAAGAGGGTCGCGATGCCCAGGTTGAAGGCGATGGGGGCGGGGACAGCGACCAGATGAGTCAGCATGCCCACCAACACGTAGCCGAAATAATAGTAGGAGATGGCGAAGCCCGAAAGCCAGGGGTCGTGGGGCGGGAAGCGGGGGGCCCGGAGGACGGCGTTCAGAAAGGCGATTTCCATCCACTTTTCCCCGCCCGCCGTCTCAATGCGGGGCATATAGGCGCGGACGACGCACCAGAGGGCAAAGGCCAGGGCGAAGAGAAGTTCTACAAAGGTCGCATGGCGCAGGGTCGCCGGACATCGGGCACAGGGCGCAGCGCGCAAGAGCGCGGGGTCATCGGAAGAAGGGCGGGCGAAGAGCCACAGGGCAGCGCCAGCCAGGGCCATTAGGAGCAGGGTTGCCGCAACCCCACCGGGAGTATTTGGCAGCCAGCCGAAGACGGAGAGAATCCAGAAGAGATACCCTCCCACCATCAGCCCCAGGGGACGGGCGAAGGCGTAGCCCCGGCCAGGCATCTGCCGGAAGAGGCACAGCGCCAGCGGCAGCGCAGCCAGGCCGAAGAGTTGCAGGGCCAGATACCAGCGAAACGCGTAGAGCAGTTCCATCAATCTTGCGGCCCGAGCCGGTGAGCGGAGACGACCAGCATTATAATCTGCCTGGCGGATTTCCGCAAACAGGGTGCTGGTTGTATAATAAGTATTTAACTGATAGACCATTTCGTGAGGAGGGGAATATGAATCAGAACGCCGATTTATTTAACCACTTTGAAGCCCTGACCTTTGACGACGTCCTGGTCGTCCCTGGCTACAGCGAAGTACTTCCGGCTCAGACCGACGTCAGTGTCCAGTTGACTCCGGCAATTCGGCTCAATATCCCCATTCTTTCAGCGGCGATGGACACGGTAACCGAGGCTCCGATGGCCATTGCGCTGGCCCGAGAGGGAGGATTGGGAGTGATCCATCGGAATATGTCCCCCCAGGCCCAGGCCCGGGAAGTCGCCCGGGTTAAGCGGGCGCAGTCCGGGATGATTCTGGACCCTATCACCCTGCCCCCTACCGCCACTGTCCGACAGGCTGAGGAGATTATGACCACCTACCATATCAGTGGAGTCCCCATCACGGATGAAGGGCATCGGCTGGTAGGCATCCTCACCAACCGGGACATCCGTTTTCTGGAAGCGGAGGACCTGGACCGTCCGGTGAGCGATTTTATGACCCGCGCGCCGCTGATTACTGCCCCGGTTGGGATTACCCTGGAGGAGGCGAAGGCCATTCTGCAGCGGCACCGCATTGAGAAACTGCCGCTGGTGGACGAGGAGGGGGTCCTACAGGGGCTGATTACCGTGAAGGACATCCAGAAGGCCCGTCAGTATCCCAACGCGGCCCGGGATGCGCAGGGGCGGCTGTTGGTCGGAGCGGCGGTGGGCGTGGGCGAAGACCTGGAAGAGCGGACCCAACTGCTGGTAGATGCCGGGGTGGACATCGTGGTGATTGATACTGCCCATGGGCATTCCGAGGGAGTAATCCGGGCCATTCACCGTATCCGCCATTACTGGCCCGATCTGCCCATCATGGCCGGAAACGTGGTAACCGCCGAGGGAACCGAAGCGCTCATCCGCGCGGGCGCCGATGTGGTGAAGGTGGGAGTCGGGGCAGGGTCTATCTGCACGACGCGCGTGGTTGCCGGGGCGGGGATGCCCCAGTTGAGCGCCATCTATACCTGCGCGCAGGCCGCGCTGCCCTTCGGAATCCCCGTTATTGCCGATGGGGGGATCAAATATAGCGGGGATATTGTGAAGGCTATCGTTGCCGGAGCATCGGCAGTGATGCTGGGGAACCTGCTGGCAGGACTGGACGAGGCGCCGGGAGAGATTGTCTTCTACGAGGGGCGTCGGTTCAAGGAATACCGGGGCATGGGGAGCCTGGGGGCCATGCATGGCTACGGGCGAGACCGCTACGGCTCCGGGCAGACCCCGGGGGGGAAACTGGTACCCGAGGGCGTGGAAGGGCGGGTGCCCTACAAAGGCCCCCTGCACGATTACATCTACCAACTGGTGGGGGGCCT
Source organism: Anaerolineae bacterium (assembly GCA_025060135.1). GTDB lineage: Bacteria > Chloroflexota > Anaerolineae > B4-G1 > DUEL01 > SpSt-77. The sequence goes on from JANXCY010000010.1 coordinate 57,869, forward strand.
GAAGGCCGGTATGGGGTACGCGGGCGCGGCCAGTCTGGAAGATCTCCGGCAGCGTGGACGGCTGATCCGCATCACCAACGCCGGCCTGATAGAGAGCCACCCCCACGACGTCATCATCACCAAAGAGGCCCCCAATTACCAGCTCAATCCCTAAGGGAGTGCGCGAATACTGACGGGTAGTGGATACCGTGAGGGCTGTTTGCCTCGGGGGACTCTTATCGCGCGGGGGATTCCTGCTGATGCAACAGATGCCAGGCCTGGGAGACACCCCGAACCCTGCAGGCGAACCGTCTGGGCTCCATTGTGCCGGCTCATCGCCTGGGCTACCTCGGGCGAACCGCCTGGGCTCCATTGTGCCGGCTGATGTAGAGGCTAACCGCCTGGGCTATGCCCCCGTGTGCTCTGATGCGGATGGGGGTCAGGCAATGCTATAATTTCCGGCCCTCTGAATGCCCCGCCTCCATTCGGTCGTCCGCAGACCGTACAGGCGGTCCACATGCTCCTGGAGCATACTGCGGACAAAATCGGCCTGCAGCGGCCGGGGGAAGTACTCGGACATCACAAACTCAAAGAGGGCATTGACCTCCGAGTTCTCTATGGCGTGGGCTTCCTGATAGGCGTCCTCCAGCGTGCGGATGCGGGCCAGCGTCTGCTCGGGGGAGAAGCGGGTGGCCGCGCGGGCCTTTTCCAGCCAGAGCGGGTCCGCTGGGGCCTGAGATTGCTCTGGGGAGAGAGACTCCCGGATTTGTTCCAGCAGCCGGATGTGCGCGGCTTCGTCCGCTCCCATCTTCCACCAGATCCGGGCCGCGTCTGGTTCGTGGGCGAAGGCCTCCATCAACTGCAGATAGAAGGTCTGGGCCGCAGTCTCTGCCTGCAACAGCAGATGAATCAGGGTCTCCACTGTTGGGGGATCGGATACGGACATCGGTCCTCCTTTCCGGGTGCTTCCCGCCGGACCAGTCGGATGGCTAATATGCCCGGGCGAAGATCGCGCGTTCCCGGGCTTCCCGACCACAGACGACGCACCGACCCGTCCCCGGCTCCTGCTCCAGAGGGATACAGCGGATGGTTGCCGTCGTTTCTTCTTTGACCTGCGCTTCGCAGGTGGCATCCCCGCACCACCAGGCGTCAGCGAAGCCGTTCGCCACAGCCTCCCGCAACTTCTCCAAGTCCTCTGGGTGGAAGGTGTGGGCCTCCCGGAAGGCCAGCGCCCGCTGATAGAGGTCGGCTTGTATCGTTTTTAGGGCCTCCCGGACGGCCTTCCCCAGGCCGGCCATGGGTACGGCGGTCTTTCCCTCTTTGCCGGGCCGGTCTCGGCGCGCCAGCATCACTTGCTCCTGTGCCACATCCTGCGGGCCGACCTCAATGCGGAGCGGCACCCCCCGCATCTCCCAGTCGTTGAACTTCCAGCCTGGAGAGAGCCCCTCCCGGTCGTCCACCTTCAGTCGGACTTCTGGCTCCAGTGCTGCCTTCACGCGCCCGACGGCCTCCATCACCGTTGTCCGCTGTTCCTCGTCCCGCCAGATGGGGACCACCACCACCTGGATAGGGGCCAGTTTAGGAGGCAAAATCAGCCCCTGATCGTCGCCGTGGACCATCACCACCGCCCCGATCATCCGGGTGCTCATGCCCCAACTGGTGGTCCAGGCGTATTGCAACTCGTTGTTCGGGTCCAGAAACTTAATGTCAAACGCACGGGCAAAGTTCTGCCCCAGGAAGTGGGATGTTCCCGCCTGGAGGGCCCGCCGGTCTCCCATCATCGCTTCAATAGTATAACTGGTTACCGCGCCGGCGAACCGTTCGCTCTCGCTCTTGCGCCCTTTGATGACCGGGATAGCCGCGTCTTCTCTGGCGAACTCCTCGTAAATATCCAGGATGCGCAATGTCTCCTCTATGGCCTCTTCAGCGGTGGCGTGGGCGGTATGGCCCTCCTGCCAGAGAAACTCCGTCGTCCGCAGGAAGAGGCGGGTGCGCATCTCCCAGCGGACAACGTTGGCCCACTGGTTGATAAGGATGGGCAGGTCTCGGTAGGACTGCACCCATTTGGCGTACATATATCCGATGATGGTTTCCGACGTGGGCCGGACGACCAATGGCTCCTCCAGTTGCTCGCCGCCGCCGATAGTAACAATCGCCAGTTCCGGCGAAAAGCCCTTGACGTGTTCCGCTTCCTTGTGGATGAAACTGAGCGGGATGAAGAGCGGGAAGTAGGCATTGACGTGGCCAGTAGCCTTAAAGCGCCGGTCCAGGCCCTCCTTGATGTTCTCCCAGAGGGCATAGCCATAGGGTTTGATGACCATGCACCCCCGGACCGGCGCATAGTCGGCCAGGTCGGCCATCTGTACCACGTCGGTGTACCAGCGGGAATAGTCCACGCTTCGGGGCGTTACTTTGACGGGCATAACCTTTCCTCCCTGGGAAAGCGTTCACCGGTCCTCTACAAAAAACCAGCCTCCGGGTCTGGAGGCTGGCTGGCACAGCCTGAAGCACGAGGGGGCCCAGCACGCCTGACCAGACCATCAGGTCCGGTGCTCCGGGGCCGGCAGGCTGGGCGGGCGAATAGCGGGCATGGTACTCTTTCCCGAATACTGAATGAGTGAACTCGTAGCGCAGGCGGGTTCACCTGCATCAGAGAGGCCTGGTGGCCTGTGTTACGCCTGCATGAGTCCCTGTGAGGGGAAGTATACACTGAAAAGGGAATATTGTCAATTCGCGCACCGTTGTTGAGGGTGTTCTATTTCACGAGGAAAGATCGGTCTTGGTATGGATAAGGGAATCTGTACACTATCGCAGAATCTCATCCAGCAGGTCAGCCCCGGTGCGGCCCGTTCGCCAACTGACTGCCAGGCGCAGGTCGCGGCGGAAGCCTGCCGTCAGGTCCTCGCCGGTGGCGTAGCGCGTGAGCGCCAGGGCGCGGACAGCGTTGGCGATGGCGTAGCGCGGCTCGTGCCGGTCCAGGTCCTCAAAGAAAAAGGTGCAACTGGCATACATCCGTTGCCGGTAAAACTGGGCCTCCAGTAGCCACAGGAGTCGTTGGGTTTGTTCTGTGCTCAGATGGCTCAGGCCGCTCTCGCGCAGGAAGGCCTCGCCGCTGATCCGTCCCAGGATGACCGCGATATAGGCATCCCGCAGGGGCCAGGGGGCCAGCCCCAGCCGTTTAGCCTCACAGGAGAAGACTTCATCCAGTTCGCTAGTCAGGTTGTCCAGCGCGCGCCGCAGTGCTGCCTTCCAGCGGCCATCCCCAGGGGTGCAGGGACAACCCAGTGCCCAGCGGCTCAGATGGTGGTTGCAACTCCAGGCGCTGTTCTCCACCACCTCCACTTCGGCCCGGGGCGGGTGCTCCCGGAAATACGTCCCCAGCGTTACCGGGGGGCATCCCACCGCTGCCGCGCCATCCAGGATGCGCTCCAGAACCTCCACGCCCTCGGGATGGTGATGGCCGAAGGTCTCCCCGTCGGTGGCAATCAGGATCAACCCCCCACGCCGGCAACGCCACTCCAGTTGTTCCCGCAACCACTTCTCCGTATCCTCCGGCTCGGGCATCCCGAAGGCCAGCATGTCCGAAAGGACATGGTCCCGCACAAATACGGCGATTTCCCGTCCTCCAGAAAGCCGGACCCGGTACGGCCCGGCCCCATCGGTCAGGTCGCCCCGGACCTGCTGGTCGGAAAGGATGGTGAACCGGACCCCCTCGGCGGCCATAACCTCCAGCGTCTCCAGGTCCACCGCCATTTCCGGCAACCACATCCCTTCCGGCGGATGGCCGAAACGGTGGGTGAAACTGGCGATCCCCCAGCGAACCTGGCAGATTTTATCCCGACGACGGGCCAGAGGGAGGATAGTGTGGTGCACAGCCTGAGCCAGGCCGTTCCCAACGCCGCATGCCTGGTAGACAGCGCGCTCAGCGGCAACGATCCGCTCGTAGGTATCGTGGGCGTATTCATCCATCCAGCGGGCCAGGGTGGCGCCCAGGTTGAAACTGATGCGGCCAAAGAGCCCGCGCCGGGCCAGCGGTTCGTAGCACTCGGCGGTGATGCGCTCGTTCCAGTTGGCGTACGGTGCCGCGTCGGGTTCGCGCGGGACCTTCCCGGTGAACGGGTCCACCCGAGGAGGCTGGTAGAAATGGCCGTGAATGCAGAATGCTGCCGGTCTCATAGGCATGGTACCGGGTGGGTAAAGATCACGCACGCGGATCTCTACCGTGCAACCGTGAGGATGCAGTTCATAGTGTCCGGGTCATATCCGATCAGGCCCGCCGCTCTCAAACGTTCCAGCAGGGCAGCCCAGAGGGGTTGCGGGCGAAGACTTCCTGGAAGAGGGGCAGCGCTTCCTCCCACCGCCCGGCGTCAGCCAGCGTTACCGCATGCCAGAAGCGGATTTCTCCGTGATCCGGAGCGATCTGGTCGGCGGCGCGGTATTCCTCCAGGGCCCGCTCCACTTCCCCGCAGCCAGCAGCCGCTCCGCCAGGTCGCCGGACGATTCCCGATAGGCGGGCCATGTGGCCGGCCAGACCTCGGGCCCCCGCATCATGTTGGCCTGGACGGAGAAGCCCTCGCCGACTTCATGCCCAGCCTCCGGGATGCACCGGCTTCCGGTGTGGACCGCGACTCGTCCCTGGGCATCCGCCATAGCGACCTGCCGGAGGTCCCGACCGTCGTCAGCGGCCAGGAGGGCGGAAAGGGCCTGAGGGGCGGAGTAGCCTGCGCGCATCCGGGCCAGCCCCAGCGGGCCGTAGCGGACGTCCACCAGTGCCTGGGTGGCAACGGCACCCACCCCGGCCTCCGTCCAGGATACCACCGACCCAACGGAGAACCAGTGGGACTGTACGGCCACCCCCAGTTGTCCGGTCTGAGGATCACGGGCAACAATGGAGAAGGTACAGGCCAGGGGGAATCGCATGGGACCTCCTACACCAGCGCGCGCTCCAGCGCTTCAGCGACCGATCGGACGGGGATCAGTTCCAGCCCTTCCGGGATGGAGAAGGTGGCCCGGCGGATGGTGCGGGGGACCAGGCAGCGCTGGAAGCCCAGGCGGGCTGCCTCCTTCAGCCGGGCGGCCATCTGTCCCACCGCCCGGACCTCTCCGGAGAGGCCCACTTCGCCGATGACGGCCAGGTCTGCCGCCACTGGTCGCTCCCGGAGGCTGGAGCCAATGGCCACCGCCACTGCCAGATCAGCCGCCGGTTCTTCTATCTGTAACCCGCCCACCACGTTGACAAAGACGTCTTGGTCAAAGAGCCGCAGCCCCACTCGTCGGGTCAGGACGGCGACGATCAGGAGCAGGCGGTACATGTCTATCCCGTTGGCGGTCCGGCGGGGATGACCGAAACTGGTATGGCTGGTGAGGGCCTGGACCTCCACCAGCAGTGGTCGCGTCCCCTCCATTGTAACAGCGATGGCGGAGCCAGGTGCCTGGACCATCCGTTCGGCCAGGAATGCCTCGGAGGGGTTCTCCACCTCCACCAGACCTTCTTCCCGCATCTCAAAGACGCCGACTTCCGACGTGGCCCCGAAGCGGTTCTTCGTCGTCCGCAGAAGACGGTAGGTGTGGAACGGGTCGCCCTCCAGGTAGAGAACGGTATCCACGATGTGTTCCAGGACCTTGGGGCCAGCGATGGCGCCTTCTTTGGTAACATGCCCCACCAGGAAGACCACGACGCCGGTGGACTTGGCCCACCATTGCAGGCGTGCAGCGGCCTCCCGAACCTGCGTAACCGATCCTGCTGCCGAGGGTAGGTCGCCGGAGGTAACCGTCTGGATAGAATCCACCACCATCATTACTGGCGAGAGCCGTTCGGCGTGGTGGAGGATGGCTTCCAGGACGGTTTCCGAGAGGACGTAGAGGCCGTCGGTGGAGATGCCCAGCCGGTCGGCGCGCATTTTGATCTGCCGCACCGACTCTTCGCCGGAGACGTAGAGGACCGGGCGCTTCAGGCTCGTGGCAACGATGGAGGAGACCTGGAGGAGGAGGGTGGACTTGCCGATGCCCGGTTCTCCGCCGACCAGAATGAGGGAGCCCGGGACCAGTCCACCGCCCAGGACCCGGGAAAACTCCTCCAGGGGGATGGGGAACCGTTCCAGGCCTTCGGCCCGGATCTCAGCCAACGGTTGGGGTTCGCTGCGGATGATGGGAGGCGCGGCGGTGATGGCTCGCTCCTCTGCTACCTCTACCATCGTGTTCCACTCGCCGCAGCCCGGGCAGCGTCCCATCGGTCGGGGGCTGGTCCGCCCGCAGACTTGACAGACCCACTGGATGCGTGCTTTGGTCATCTTACCAGGATCCAAATCCGTGAAATCTGTGAAATCCGTGGTTTCTCAAAACCTTGTCTCCTCAGGTGATCCCGGATTCGCCACTCGTCCTTATCCCCACAGCCCCTGGATAAATGCGTCCGGGTCAAAAGGGGCCAGGTCCTCCAACCCTTCTCCGACGCCGACAAAGCGGACCGGGAGGTTCAGTTCGCGGGCAATGGCAAAGACCATCCCTCCTCGGGCTGTGCTATCCAGTTTCGCCAGAATGACCCCGGTAACCTCCACTGCTTCCAGGAAGTGGCGGGCCTGGCTGAGGGCATTCTGGCCGGTGGTGGCGTCCAGCACCAGCAAGGTCTCGTGGGGGGCACTCTCCACTGCCCGGGCCGCCACCCGTCGGACTTTCTTCAGTTCTTCCATCAGATTGTAGCGGGTGTGGAGCCGCCCGGCGGTGTCCACGATGACCATGTCCATCCCCCGGCTGCGAGCAGCCTGGAGCGCGTCGTACACCACTGCGCCGGGGTCGCCTCCTTCCGGCCCGGAGATCACCGGACATCCGGCCCGTTCCCCCCAGATGCGGAGTTGGTCCATGGCCGCTGCGCGGAAGGTGTCGGCGGCCGCCAGGAGCACTTTTCGCCCCTCCTGCCGGTACCGGTAGCCCAGTTTGGCGATGCTGGTTGTCTTCCCCGAACCGTTCACTCCCACAACGAGAATAACGTCCAGCGGCCGTCCGCCCAGGTTCAGCGGGGGTGGGGTGGGGAGGAGCGCGCGCAGTTCCTCGTTCAGCGCGTCCCGCAGGTGGTCGGCCCGCAGGATGGCCTCATCCCGCGCACGGCGGCGCAGCCGTTCCATCAACGCCAGCGTTGTCTCCACTCCCACGTCGGCCTGGATGAGCAGTTCCTCCAGTTCCTCCCAGACCCGAGGAGTCATCTCGCTGGCTCCCAGCAGCGCCGCGATGCGGCTGAAGACCGCGTTCCGTGTCCGTGCCAATCCCTGGAAAATGCCCTTCATCGTATTCTGTATGGCGGGTTTCGTATTGTGTCGGTCGTCTGTGGTCTGCTTCACTGCTTCTCATACGGCTGGCCGTCGGCGGCAGGCGGAACGGCCTCTCCCACCACCCCGGCCAGGATGATAATCGTCATCAGATAGGGCGCCATCAGCAGGAACTGGGAGGGGATGGGTACCTCCAGGATGGCCAGTTTGGTCTGCAACGCATCGGCAAAGCCGAAGATGAGGGCTGCACCGAAGGCCCCAAAGGGCATCCACTTGCCGAAGATCATCGCGGCCAGGCCGATGAACCCCTTACCTGCGGTCATCAGTTCGTCAAACCGGCCTACCGATCCCAGAATGAGAAAAGCCCCACCCAGGGCGGCCACCATTCCTCCGATGGTTACGTTCACGTAGCGGACCCGAAAGACGTTGATCCCCAGCGTGTCGGCGGCGCGGGGATGTTCGCCTACCGCCCGGGTCCGCAGCCCCCAGCGGGTGTGGAAGAGAACGATATGAGTAACGACCAGCAGGATATAGAGCAGATAGACCAGGAGGTTCTGCTCAAAGATGACCGGTCCGATGACGGGGATTCGGTAAAGCAGGGGGATAGGGACCGGTTGCAGAGTGCCGGTGTTGTTCAGTTGCTGGAAATGGGCGAGGATTCGCGCGCTTAGAAAACTGGTGATGCCCACGGAGAGGATGTTGATGGCTGTCCCCGCGATAATCTGGTTGACTTTGAAACGAACAGCCAGGATGGCCAGCAGGAGTCCCATCCATGCGCCGGCTACCAGGGCGCAGATCAGCCCGAAGGGCATAGATGCCCACGAGGGCCATCCCCAGAGATTCAGCGCCAGACTGGCAGTGAGGGTTGCCGTGAACGCGCCAGTGAGCATCATGCCCTCAATCCCGATGTTGATGACGGCGCACCGCTCGCAGATGACTCCGGAGAGGGCCGCCAGTGCGATGGGGACAGCCCGCAGGAGAGCACTGTTGAGCATTCCGGTCAAGTTGAACGACTGCCCCCGGGAAGCCCAGGTGAGAAAAGCCCAGATGAAGAGGCCTGTGATGACCCCCAGGGCCAGGTTGGGCCGCCGGAACCCGCGCGCCAGTTGCCAGCCGCCCAGGAAGGCACAGACCAGTGCCAGGGCGTAGAGTGTCGGCGCCGTTGGCAGAACCAGGTCCGGCACCGGAGCGGTCTCGGCGGCCCCGCCGAAGTTCAGGACAAAGGTACTGGTCTCTCCGATGGCTGCTGCCCGGGCGAAAAGGAGGTAAATCAGCAGCCCAGCCCCGATAAAGATCAAACCATGGGTGCGGGCTTTCCTGGGGGAAATCCCCCCTCGGGCCGCAATACGCTCCCAGGTGGACGGTGAAACACTCATAGTCCTCCCTGCATCAGAGGTCTCGGTTGAAGAATCCAATCGGCTCGGATTGATTCACACTCGTCCCCAGCCCCGGGTGAAGACTATCTCTGCCGTCTCTTTGGGGGCGCGGATCCGGTAGATGAAGCGGATAATCTCCGGCGCGGCGATGAAGATGATGATCAGCGCCTGGAGGATGGAGATGATGTCTATGGGTACATGGGCTACTCCCTGCATCCGCTGCGCGCCGGCCCGCAGGAAGCCGAAGAGCAACGCGGCCAGGAGGACTCCCACCGGATGGCTCTTGCCCAGAAGGGCCAGGGCAATCGAGTCGAATCCGTAGCCGGAGAAGAAGGCGTTGGGCATAAAGTGCAGTACGCCCAGGATGTCGTGGGCCCCGGCCAGCCCGGCCAGTCCGCCACTGAGAAACATTGCCAGGATGATGTTACGGGCCACGCTGATCCCCGCCGTTCGCGCTGCTCGCGGGTTGGCCCCCACCGCGCGGATCTCAAACCCCACGGTCGTCTTGAACAGCAACCAATAGACGAACCATACGGCGAAGAGGGCCAGGAGCAACCCGGCGTTGAGTCGGATAGAGGGGTCGTTCGGGAAGAACTGGGGAAGATAGGCGGTGGGCAGAATCTCCGGGCTCACCGGACGGGAATCGCCCGGACGGGCCATAGGGCCGCCCACCTGGAGCAGGTAGTCGGCCAAGCGGTAGGCGATGTAGTTCAGCATGATGGTGTTGATGACTTCATGGGCGCCCGTTCGCGCCTTGAGGAATCCGGCGATGGAGGCCCAGAGGGCGCCGCCCAGCATTCCTGCCGCCAGTGCCAGCGGCAGGTGGATGAACCACGGCAATCCTTTCACTGCATAGCCCACGTAGACCGAGGTGAGTCCCCCGATGAAGTACTGCCCCTCTGCACCAATGTTAAAGAGGCCGCAGCGGAATCCCAGTGCCACCGCCAGCCCAGCAAAGATGTACGGCGTTGCCAGCCGTAACCCCTCGGTGATCGGGTAGATGGCCCGCAGGAGGCGCGCGCTATTCCCCGTCTCTATCCAGATTTGGAATCCGGCCAGGATGCGGGCCGGATTACCCAACGCGCCCTCAAAGAACGCTCTATAGGCTCTGGCGACCGATGCCCCAGCGGCCGCCAATCCGGTGCCGATTCCCTTTCCAAAGGCGGTCCACACTTCCGGGTCAAACGCGGCGATGAAAACCGCCCCGATCGCCAGCGCGGTGAAAATGGCCAGGAAAATCATTGCCGCCGATTGCCAGTTCCAGGCGGTTACCCGCGCCAAAAGCCGCCGTTCCAGGTCTTCGCCCTTTGGGCCCACCTGTGTGGAGATGCGGCCTGTGCGCAGGCCCTCGGCCACCTCCAGCATTCTGCCGCGCACCTCGGAAGGGATCGCCACATCCGCCGCATGATACGGCGCCAGCCCAACACCGCCATTGCGCAGGTCAAAGCGCAGGGTCCCTCCGTGGAGTTTTCTCGCCACTGCCAGGGAGAGGGCCTCATAGACCGCCTGGTCCACCCGCTTGATCGCGCTGGTCAGCAGCCGGTCGGCTCCAGGCTCGGCCCCTTCCCGGAACGTTGTTTTCCAGTGGTCCTGGTCGGAGCCGATCACCCAGGTGCCGCGCGCGGCGGCGGCCCGGATGGCCGCGCTGCCGCATCCACCGGCGGCGGCAAAGAGGACATCCGCTCCCTGCGCCACCAGTTCCTCGGCGGCCTCCCGACCTTTCTGCTCATTGGTGAAGGAACGGGTATAAACGGTCAGCACCTTCGCCCGGCGGTTGGTGAAGGCCACGCCATGCTCAAAGCCCAACCGGAACTTCCGAACTGGCGGGACATCCACTCCGCCGACGAAGCCCACGACATTGGTATCTGTCATCAGGCCCGCCAGTGCGCCGGCCAGGAATCCTGCCTGGTCTTCGGCAAAGACCAGCCCGGTGATGTTGCGGCTTGCCTGGATTGGCTCGTAGTCCACCAGGACGAAGTGGACGCCCGGGTAGCGGGTGGCCAGACGCTCCACCGTTGTGCCAGTCGTGGAGCCGATGGTAACCACTAACTGGCATCCGCGCTCTATCGCCTGCCGGATATTGGCTTCGTACTCAGCCGGTGAACGGGTCTCTATCAGTTCTACGACCAGGCCATACTCCTGGGCAGCCCGGATCGTGCCCTCGTAGGCGTACTGGTTGAAAGAGCCGTCGTCTATCCGGCCTCCGTCGGTAACGAAACCGACCCGGAGTCGTTCCTGCATTTACGCCTCCTGATTCCTCACGAAAACCCAAAGACGCAAAGAACCATTGTTAATTTTTTTAATTAATTCCTCTTTGTGTCTTCGTGTCTTTGTGGTTTTCCGACTTCTTCACCCCCGCCATCAGCAGGCCGATCTCTTCTCGGGTGGCCTGGTCGGCGGGCAGGATGTCCATCAGGCGCCCTTCGTACATCACCGCGATGCGGTCGGAGAGGCTCATCACCTCGTCCAGTTCCGGTGAGACCAGGAGCACCGCGCAGCCCTCATCCCGTTTGGCGAGGATGCGCTGGTGGATGTACTCAATGGAGCCCACGTCCAGTCCCCGGGTCGGCTGAGCGGCGATGAGCAGGCGGATGGGGCGGGAGAATTCGCGGGCGATGATGACCTTCTGCTGGTTGCCGCCGGAGAGGTGGGCAACGGGTGTGAGGATGCTGGGCGTGCGGATGTCAAACTCCCGGGCCCGCTGTTCAGCGGTGGTGAGGATGACCTCCTGCTGAAGGGTCCCTGCGCGGGCAAAGGGTGGCAGGTAATAAGTATTGAGCACCAGATTGTCGGCGACGGGGAAACTGAGTACCAGACCATCTCTTTGGCGGTCCTCCGGGACATGGGCGACGCCGCGCTCTAGGATACGGCGCGGCGGCGCGCTGGTAACTTCTCCCCCCAGGATACGCACCCGGCCCCCCAAAAGGGGCCGCAGGCCAGTCAGCGCCTGCACCAGTTCGGTCTGACCGTTGCCCTGGACGCCGGCGATGCCCAACACCTCGCCTGCCCGAACTTCAAAGGAAACCCCCCGCACCGCCAGGTTGCCCCGGTCGTCCAGCACTTCCAGGTTCTGCACTTCCAGCACGGTTTCGCCGGGGTTGGCGGGCTTCTTGTTGACCCGCAGTAGCACCTCTCGCCCGACCATCATAGAGGCCAGTTGTTCCTCAGTAGTTTGGGATGGGGTGGTCGTGCCGACCACTCGCCCGTTGCGCAGGACGGTGATCCGGTCGGCAATGGCCATCACCTCTTTCAGCTTATGGGTGATGAAGATGATGGACTTGCCCTGATCGGCGAGGGAGCGGATGACCTTGAAGAGTTCTTCTACTTCCTGGGGAGTGAGGACAGCAGTGGGCTCGTCCATAATGAGAATGTCGGCCTGACGGTAGAGAAGTTTGATGATTTCCACTCGCTGCTGGACGCCGACGGGCAGGGTCTTCACCAGCGCGTCCGGGTCTATCTGGAGCCCGTACTGGCGAGAGATTTCCCGGATGCGCCGGGCGGCCGAGGTCCGGTCCAGGAAGAAGCCGTGTTTGACCGATTCCACGCCCAGCATCACGTTTTCGGTAACCGTGAGGACGGGGACCAGCATAAAGTGCTGGTGGACCATTCCGATGCCCAGGGCAATGGCATCGCCGGGCTCGCGAATCTCCACCCGGCGTCCCCGGATAAAAATCTCCCCCTCATCGGGGGAGTAGAGTCCATAGAGAATGTTCATCAGGGTGGTTTTTCCCGCGCCGTTTTCGCCTAAAAGGGCGTGAACCTCTCCTTCTTCCAGGGTCAGGTGAATGTGGTCGTTGGCCAAGACGCCGGGGAAGGCTTTGGTGATCCCGCGCAGTTCCAGGACAGGTGGCATAAGGGCCTCCAACAAAAAAGCCCGGCTGGGGAGCCGGGCCGGAATTCCGGCAGCCCGGCGATGGGCCGCCCGCCGAAAGGCTCCTCGGGCAGGACTCGAACCTGCAACCAACCGGTTAACAGCCGGCCGCTCTACCTGTTGAGCTACCGAGGATTGCGGTTATATTATAGCGCGGACTCCTAATTTCGTCAACCGCCCGAGGGCAGCCGATGGGAGCCGATCGCCGGTGCCCTGGCTTGGGCCTTCGCCAGGGGGCTTCCTTTCGGTTGCCCCTGGCTCGGCTTTTGCCGACTCCCATCGGGTCCGCAAAGGCGGACACGGGGCACTCCGTGCCCGGAGAGGGCGCATTGCCCATCCGCGCCTCCGGCCAGGATGATTCCAGCAGATCAAGGAAGAGGGCACACCGGATTTATATGCTCCCTTTGCCTTGACAAATCTGGTGCAGTGGTGTATAATGTATTATAGAATGATATCCTGTCTCATTGTAAGAGACAAAATCCCTCTCGATGCTCTTATCCCCGTTCCAGACCACCGGAGACTCGTCAGGAGGGCCTCCCGATGTCAGAAACGTATGACCTGGTCCAGGCGGTGAAGAAAGTGATAGAGGACCGCCGGAGCATCCGGCAGTATACGGACGAGCCGGTATCCGAGGAAGCGCTGGAGATGATTTTGGAGGCGGGCCGCCTGGCACCCTCCGGAGAGAACGCGCAGCCCTGGCGGTTTATCGTCGTCAAGGACCCGGCGACCCGAAAACAAATGGGCGCCATCGCGGGTGGCGGCAGCGGGCGCCGGTTCACCGCAGAGTTCGTTACCCAGAAGATGCAGGAGCGTTTCGCCACCCTGGAGGATGAGGCGAAGCGAAAGGCGGCCTTTGAGAAACTGACTTCCGGGCAGGTCTCCGCCTTTCTGGCCGAGGCACCGGTCAGTATTGTTGTCTGCGGGCGCAAAGATGTTTGGGACCTGCCTTACGACACGTCAGCGGCCATTGAGAACATGCTGTTGATGGTGACGGCGCTGGGCCTGGGCGCTTGCTGGGTGATCGCGCCCTGCATTGACATTCGTGACGAGGAACGCTTGAAGGCCTTGCTGGGAGTACCCGAGGAGATGAAAATCGTCAGCATCATCGCCGTGGGGCACCCGGCGCGCTATCCCCGGCCCCGGCCGCGCATCCCCCTCCACGAACTGGTCTACCGCGAGAAGTGGGGGGTTCCCTACTACGATAAGGAGGCGTCATGAGCGAGCGCCGGGTCTCCCTGGATTACCTCAACAGCATTGTCTACGATTTGGAAAAGGCCTTCTGGGATGAAAGAGGCAAAGGGGCCCGTTTTCGCGTAACCACCGTGGGGCGGGATTATTTTCTGAATAAGTGCCTGCCCCGGATTCAACAAAGAGAAATAGAGCCGATCATTGAAGTTATCCAGCGGGTACTGAAGAAAGACAAACTGGTTGCCGGGGTTTCCCATCAGTGGGAGGACAAACTGTTGCGCATTCAGGTGCGCGGTTGTCTGCATGGGCCAGTAGAAGAGCGGCTGGTTGCCAAGGGGGTAGAGCCCTTCACCTGTGTTCCGGCTAACCTGATAGTGTTGGCCATTGAGGAAGTTCTGGACCGTCCAGCAGAACTGGCGGAGATTCGAGTGGAAGGCGAGGCCTGCAACCTGCTGCTGGTGGTCTTTGATGCCCGCCCGACGTTTGAGTGAACGGAGGCGCGTATGGGCAAACTGGCGACCCTCGCGGAAGCCGTGGAATCCATTCCCCCCGGCGCGCACGTGGCCCTTTCGGGGTTCGCCATCACCCGCTGCAATATGGCTTTCGCCCGCGAGGTCATCCGGCAGGGACTTCGCGGCCTGACCATCTCCCAATGCGTCGGAGGGATGGACGCAGACCTGCTGGTGGGGGCCGGAGTGGTGAAGCGCATGATTTACGGCGGTGGCTCGCTGGACCGCTTCGGGCGGCTCAATAACGTGAACCGGGGGATTGAGTCCGGCACCCTCATCGCCGAGGAATACAGCAGTCTCTCGGTGGCCTTCCGGTACCTGGCGGGCGCGCTGGGTCTGCCGTTCATCCCCATCCGTTCCCTACGGGGGTCCGATATCCTCACCCGCCTGCAACAAATGGCGCCGGAGAATGTCGGCGTGGTGCAGGACCCCTTTACTGGCGAGCAGTGGCTGGCCCTCCGGCCCCTGGTACCAGACGTCGCCGTCGTTCAGGTGCAGGTGGCGGACGAGGAGGGCAATGCCTGGATTTATGGCCCCCGCTGGGACAACGAGGAACAAGTCAAAGCCAGCCAGCGGGTGATTGTTATCACCGAACAATTGGTCCCCACCGAGATCATCCGCCGCGACCCGGAGCGAACGGTCATCCCTGGCTTCAAAGTCTCCCATGTGGTCCACCTGCCCTTCTCTGCCCATCCCACTTCTGTGTACCGCGTCTATGACTACGACGCGGAGCACATCCGGGAGTACGCAGCAGCCACCCGGACGACGGAGGGATTCCAGACGTACCTGGAGAAGTACGTCTTCAGCGTGCAGGATCACTGGGAGTACCTGGAGTTGATCGGGGGGATGAAACATCTGGCGAGCCTGATGGCCGACCCGATTCTGGGTTACTAAGAGGACATCCGCCGTTGCTGATAGCGTCGGCCGCCAGGCCGGCGCGCTGGAGCGCTGGCCTGGCGGCCGGTTAGATGCAGGCGAGCCGCCTGCACTACGTATGCATTCACTGGTATCTCGGGGAGAGGGCGTACCTCCCGTTGCCGAGGGAGCAGGGAGCCATGTATGCAGAAGACTATACACCCTTTGAACTGATGGCGGTGGCGGGAGCGCGAGAGTTAAAGGACGGCGAAATCGTTGCCGTGGGCATTGGCCTGCCGGTGGTCGCGTCGTTTCTGGCTAAGCGCACCCATGCTCCCCGCCTGACCATTCTTTTTGAGTTGGGCGTTGTGGACCCCGAGCCCATCCACACCGGGGTGGGCCTGGCGGACCCCCGGGTCTGGTACCGGGCGACGGTGATGAGCAGTTTCGTGGACATGCTGGGGATGGTGTTGCACCGGGGGCTGGTGGACGTGGGCTTCCTGGGTGGTCTGGAGACCGATGCTTACGGGAACCTGAACACCACACTGCTGGGCGACCCCTGGGGCCAGTTCACCCATTTTGTCGGCAGTGGAGGGGCCAACGATATCGCGTCCTCCGCGAAGCGGACCGTCATCATTATCCGCCACGAGGCGCGCAAACTCAAAGAGGCCGTCTCTTTCATTACCAGCCCCGGCTACCTGCGGGGAGGCGACACCCGTGAGGCAGCCGGGCTGCGAGGCGGGCCGGTCCGCGTCATCACCGATAAGGCCATCTTCGGCTTTGACCCGCAGACCCGGTGGATGCGGCTGGAGTCCATCCATCCCCATACCACCCTGGAGGATGTTCTGGCCAATATGAGTTTCCACCCCCTGGTCCCCGACCATCTGCCGGTTACCGAACCGCCGACGGTGGAGCAGGTTCGCCTGATCCGGGAGGAGATTGATCCGGAGCGGCTCTACGCGGGCTGATCCACCCGTTCCATCATCTGGCTCAGGGGGTTGACCATGCCGTATATTGTTACCGATCAATGTATCCTTTGCGGGGCATGCGTGGCAGGCTGTCCCACGGGTGCCGCCACGATTACGGAGGGTGATAGCCGGTCCCGGATTGATCCGGAAGTCTGTATTGAATGTGGGACGTGTGAAGAAAACTGCCCGGTAGAAGCGATCATTTTTGTAGAGGAGTGAGATGAACGAAGAGGCATCGGGCCTAGACCAATACAACGTCCGGGCTGTAGAGCGCGCGATCCAGATTCTGCTGTCCTTTGACGACAGTCGCCCTGAACGAGGGGTAACCGAAGTCGCGCAGGCTACGGGTTTGCACAAGGCGACCGTCCATCGGATTATGATGACCCTGCTTCAACACGGCCTGCTGGAGCGAACGGCCGATGGGGAGAAATTCCGTCTGGGCGTGCGAATGGTGGACCTGGGGCTGAGGGCGCTACGCCAGTTGGATTTGCGCCGCGTTGCTCGCCCGTATATGGAGCAACTGGTGGAGCGTTTTGGGGAAACCTGCGACCTGGGGATTTTTGACCGGGGACGGGTGTTATCGGTGGAGGTCGTATATGGAGACCACACCCTGATTGTGGCGACCCGAGTTGGCACCCACTTGCCCATCCACTGCACGGCCAGTGGCCGGGTGTTTCTAGCTTTTTTGCCCTCGGAGATAGTGGAGCCCCTGCTGCAGGAGCCGATACCTCCATGTACAGAAAAGACCATCACCTGCCCTCATCGGCTGCGGGAGGAACTGGAAGCGACCCGTCAGCGGGGATATGGCATTGACGATGGAGAGTTTGAGCCTGGCATTCGGGCGGTGGCAGTGCCGGTTCGCGATGTGTTTGGGAACACTGTCGCTGCGCTCGCCATGCTGGGCCCGGTGGAGCGAATGGCCTGGGGGCGCATCTCCGCAATGGCTCAGGCCCTGATGGAAACTGCCGAAGCGATTTCTGCCCTGGTCCTGCGCGCGTAACCGGATTTCGGGCATCCCTTCCGGAGGTAAGTGGGATGGAGAAAGTACCGTTTGTAGTGGCCGCTGAGGTGAAGGGCGAAGAGCGGATTCCCAAGCGTGTTTCCAAATTGCTCCTTGCCCCCAGGACGGTGGGTACCCGGAACGTCTCCATGGGACTGAACGTTACCGCCGTGGGGAGCATGATCCCCGATCACGTTCATGAGGACTGCGAGGAGGTCATGTTCATCATCAGCGGGCGTGCCAAACTGGTTGTGGAAGGTGAGGGGGAATGGGAGATCGGCCCGGAGACAGCCATCTATACCCCGCCGGGGAAGAAACACCGGCTGGAGAATATTGGCGACGAGCCGCTGAAACTGGTGTGGGTCTATTGCCCCCCGCTCCCGCAACATTATGAATAGATAAATCCAACAAATCTTACCCAAGGAGGTTCAAGGTGTTTGAGGACATCCGGCGTTACGTGAAACAGTTAGGCCTGCCCGAAGGAGACCTCTGGGATCTCCCGACGTCGCAGGCCCGGTTCCCCGACGGGGCGGTCTACCGGATTGAGGTGCCGACGGTGAACTCCGCCGAGGCGGTGGCGGCATTGCTGGAGACCAGCGACAAACTGGGCATCATCATTAACCGGGTAACGGAGACCTACGGCATCTTCCGGCACACGCGGCAGGAGTTGAAAGAATTCTGTCGGCTGTGCCACGACTACGGCGCGGAGTTGCTCCTCTCGGTGGGGCCTCGGGCCACCTACGATACCAGTGCCACCGCGCTGTCTCCCCAGGGCGTCCGCATCGGCTATCGCTTGCGCGGGATGGAGCAGTTGATCCGCGCGGTAGAGGACATCCGGCGCGGCATGGACATCGGGTGTCGGGGATTTGTCATCTACGACGAGGGCCTGCTCTGGCTGGTCGGGCGGATGCGCAGGGACGGTTTCCTGCCTAAGGACATCATCTTTAAGGCCTCGGCGCACATGGGCTACTGTAACCCGGCGTCGTTCAAGGTGTTGGAGGACCTGGGAGCCGATAGCATCAACCCCGTGCGGGACCTCCAACTCCCGATGATCGCCGCGTTGCGGGCGGCTGTGAAGGCCCACATCGACGTCCATACGGACAACCCCCCGGGTTCGGGTGGCTTCATTCGCGTCTACGAGGCTCCCGAAATCGCCCGTGTCGCTGCTCCGGTCCACCTGAAAACGGGCAACTCGGTGGTAAGTGCCCATGGCGAGCGTACCAGCGCGGCCGACGGCAAGCGTATGGCCGAGCAGGCGGCCATCGTTGTGGAAATGGTGAGCAAGTACTACCCCGAAGCGAAGCAGACCAGGCGAGGAGACCCGGACCTGCGGATTCCCTACGCGTGAGCTAAGGAAGCGTTGGGGTGACGGATTTGCCACCGCCCCAACGCTCCCAACCTGGAGAATGGGGGGCAGCATGAGGAGTAGGTGGAAACTGCCACCGCCAGGTGGCCATATGGATAAGCCGACAGGCATCTACTTTCAGACGATGACCAAGGCGGAGATTGAAGAACGGCTGAGAGTCAACGACATTCTCATCATCCCTGTGGGCAGTACAGAGTGCCACGGCGATGCTCAGCCTTTTGGAGAGGATACTTTCCTGGTCGCCCGGATGGCGGAAATGGTCGCCCAGGCCACGGGTTGTACCGTTGCGGAGCCCATCTGGTATGGCTCCCACCCGCAGAACCATCTGGGCATGCCGGGTACCATCGTCATTCCGGAGGATACATTCATCGCTTATCTGCGGGCTGTCATTGCCGGGTTTTGGAACGCGGGATTCCGCAAACAGATTCTCCTGAATGGCCATGGCCAGGAAGAAGTCATTCCTCTGGCCCTTCATCAGTTCGCCAAAAAATACCAGGTGCCGTGCATCCTGATCTCCCTGCACTGGCCCACGGTTATCCACGACTATCTGAAGGATAAGGCCCACGGCGGGCCCTTTGAGACCCCCTTTCGCCATGCGGACGAGGCCGAATGCTCCTACTCAATGGCGCTATTTCCGGAAATGATCAAACGGGAGAAGGCCGTAGATACGGACCCCCACGGGTTTTTGCCCTCTGAACACGTGGATAAAGGCGGCGACGTCTATCATGCGCCGATTAAGGGCCACGAGCAGGTGGGCTTTGGCGGTCTGGAGGTCATCCTGACGCCGGAGGGGGTGCTGGGCAGACCCTCCCTGGCAGACCCCGCCAAGGCCGAGGCGGGCCTGAACGCGCTTTTGGACTATATGGTGCGGCTTATCCACGACATCCTGGAGCGGTTCCCGCCAGGGCAATTACCTCCCGCCGACAAAGTCTCCATGCGCGACCCCGCAGAGATTGAGGCCGTGATCAGAGGGCCCTTCCGGGGCGGCCGGCATCTCTATACTATTGCCTATCCTCCATAAGAATGGCGGTGGCGGGCTGGCCATCGCAACAAATGGATCTTTTATCTTCCTGATGGGAGGCATGGGATGAAAGTTCTCCGGGTTAATATGCATCGCCTGGAGGCCACCTGGGAACCCGTCCCTGTGGAGTATGAGCCCTTCGGGGGGCGCGCGCTGATCGCCAAGATACTGCTGACAGAAGTCCCGCCCCAATGTGAGCCACTCGGCCCCCATAACAAACTCATTCTGGCCCCCGGCCTCCTGGGCGGAACAAATCTATCCAGTTCCAGCCGGCTCTCCGTTGGCGGCAAAAGCCCTCTGACCGGTGGAGTGAAAGAAGCCAATTGCGGCGGGGATGCTGGTTCCGGTCTGGCCCGTCTCGGGGTCAAGGTTGTGGTGGTGGAGGGCCAGCCGGAAGATGGCCATTGGTATCTGCTTCGCATATCCCAGCAGGGTGCGGAGTTGCTGCCTGCGGACGACTGGCGCGGATTGGGCACATATGCGACGGTTGCTCGGGCGCGGGAGCAATGGGGAGACCACTGCACGGTCATCTCCATTGGCCCGGCCGGGGAGATGCGGATGACCGCGGCGGGTGTCGCCTGCACCGGCTATGGGGAGCAGGTTAGCCGCATGGCCGCGCGCGGCGGATTGGGCGCCGTGATGGGCAGCAAGGGACTCAAAGCGGTGGTGTTGGATGCCTCAGGGGGAGAGGCGCCCCCGCTGGCTGAGCCTGAGTTGTTCCGCACTGCCGCGCGCCGTTTCGCCAGGGAACTCGCCGAGAACCCCCGAACAGGCCGTCAGGGCTCCATGCATCTTTATGGGACCTCCGCTATAGTGGAAGCGGTCAACGAAATGGGCGCGTTCCCCACGCGTAACTTCCGTGAGGGTCGGTTTGAGGAAGTGGAAAACCTGAGCGGACCCCGACTGCGGGAGATCACCCTGGCCCGAGGCGGCAGAGTTGGCACCCGATGCATGGCTCACTGTGTGATTGCTTGCTGCAACCAGTTCGTAGACCCGGAGGGCAATCCCGTGGTCGCCACCCTTCAGTATGAGACCATTGGCATGCTCGGGGCCAATCTGGGCATCGGGACGCTGGACGAGGTTGCCCGTTTGAACCGCCTCTGCAACGACCTGGGCCTAGATTCCATCGAGACCGGGGCCGCGCTGGGGATTGCGGCGGAGGCGGGCCTGGTCCGCTTCGGCGATACAGCGGGTTTTGAGGCGCTCCTGAACGAAGTGGCGGCCGGGAGCATGTTGGGACGGGTGCTGGGGCAGGGAGCGGTTATTACAGGCCGGGTGCTGGGCATCTCCCGGGTTCCTGCGGCCAAAGGGCAGGCCATGCCGGCCTATGACCCCCGCGCCCTGAAAGGTAACGGCGTAACCTACGCCACGTCGCCCATGGGAGCCGACCACACCGCCGGTAACGCTTTCGGCATCCGGGAGAAAGTGAACCCCCTGGCCGCTACCGGGCAGTGCGAAGCGTCGCTCCAACTGCAACTGGACGTTATCATGCTGGACAGTACCGGGTTGTGCCTGTTTGCCCGGCCGCCGGTGTTTGCGGACCCCCAGTTGATGGTGGACCTAATCAACGGTCGCTTTGGCTGGGGGTGGTCGGTGGCGGACCTTCAGGAGTACAAGAAGACGGTGTTGAAAATGGAACTGGCGTTCAATCGGCAGGCGGGTTTCACCCCGGCGGATGACCGGATACCGGAGTATATGAAGCGGGAGCCCCTTCCGCCCCACAATACCGTCTTTGATGTGCCGGACGCGGAACTGGACGGGATATTCTCGGCGTTGTGAGGGAACACAGGATGGCGGAAGACAGCGTTCGCGTTACGGCGGACGCCCTTTTGGAAATCTGCGAGCGGATATTACGGGGCGTCGGCGTACCAGTGGACCAGGCCCGGATCATCGCGGAGGTTACCGTGGCGGCGGACCTGCGCGGGGTGGGTTCCCATGGGGTCCTGCGGTTGCCTGCTTACATTCACCGGGTGCGAGCCGGGCTGATGGCTGCTGATACCCGGATCGGAGTCATTCGGGAGCGGGGTGCCGCTATGCTCCTGGACGCCCATGGGGGATTTGGGCAGGTGGCCGGAGTGTATGCAATGAACCGGGCCATTGAGCGGGCACGCCAGCACGGAGTGGGGATCGTCGCAGTACGGAACGCGAATCACATCGGAATGGCCGCGTACTACACGATGCTGGCCCTGCCCCATCGGATGGTTGGGATTGCGGCCACCAACGCGGCGCCCAGCATGGCGGCCTGGGGAGGTACCCGTCCTGTGCTGGGCACGAACCCCATCAGCGTCGCCGTTCCTACGGGCCAGGAAGTGGATATAGTCCTGGACATGGCCACATCGGTGGTGGCGCGGGGGAAGATTCGCTCCGCCGCCTGCAAAGGCGAACGGATTCCTTTGGGATGGGCTCTGGATGCAGAGGGACGCCCCACTGAGGACCCGGAAGCCGCCCTGAAAGGAACCCTGCTCCCCATCGGCGGGCCGAAAGGGTATGGCCTGGCGTTGGTGGTGGATGTCCTGGCCGGGGTACTGACCGGCTCGGACTACAGCATATATCTGGCTTCCCTTCACGACATGAGCCGTCGCGCATCGGTGGGTTTCATGATGCAGGCTGTGGATGTTGCCGCATTCAGCGACTGGGAAAAGTATACGGAGCACATGAAGTTGCTGATGGAGGCAATTCGCAGTTCTCCCCTCGCGCCGGGCGTGGATCGCATCTACCTGCCCGGGGAGATCGAAGGGCTCCGGGAACGCGAATACCGGCAGGCTGGCATCCCGCTCCCCACCAGAGTGCTGGAGGAACTCCAGAAATTAGCGATGGACTTAGGGGTAAGGGTAGACCTTCAAATAACCCGATAGTTTTTGCTGGAGCGGCGAGATCGCCGCTAAAACTTTTTATTTTGATACATAAATATTACTGATGGTTCTGAAAAGCGGGCTCCGGGACTTGGAGTGGGGTGGGGGAGGGATGTTCTTCGCCCTGGCTACTCTCCACCCGCATAAACGTCAGGCCGGATTCCCCAACGTCTACCCGTACCCGGTCTCCTCTGTGAAACTCCCCGCGCAGGAGGCGAATGCTGAGCGGGCTTTCCACGTGCCGCTGAAGAGCCCTTCGTAGCGGACGGGCACCGAACTGCGGATCGTACCCCTCCCGGGCCAACCACCGACGGGCTGCCTCGGTCAACTCCACTATCAGCCCCTGCTCGGCCAGTCGCCCAGCGATCTCCCGCATCTGCAGGTCCACGATCTGCTCCATGTGCTCCAGCGTCAGCCGGTTGAAAATGATGATTTCGTCCACCCGGTTAATGAACTCCGGGCGGAACGTCTCCTTCAGGGCCCGCTCTATGCGCTGGCGGCTTTCTTCCTCTTCTCGTCGTTCTGCTCCTTCCCGCAGGAAGCCCAGCGCGCCGCCCTTGCCTGCATACTCGGTTCCCACATTGGAGGTCATAATGATGACGGTGTTCCGGAAGTCCACCGTTCGGCCCTGACCATCGGTCAGCCGACCGTCGTCCAGAATCTGGAGCAGGGCATTGAGGACCTCGGGGTGTGCCTTCTCTATCTCGTCAAAGAGGACCACCTGATAGGGACGGCGACGGACAGCCTCGGTGAGTTGTCCGCCTTCCTCGTAGCCGATATAGCCGGGTGGGGCGCCAAAGAGGCGGCTGACGGTGTGCCGTTCGTGGTACTCACTCATATCAATGCGCAGGAGGGCATCTTCATCATCAAAGAGGAACCAGGCGAGCGCCTTGGCCATTTCTGTCTTGCCCACACCGGAGGTGCCCAGGAAGATGAAGGAGCCGATGGGTCGCCGGGGGTCTTTCAGGCCGGAGCGGCCGCGCCGGATAGCGTCGGCGACGGCAGCGATGGCCTCCTCCTGCCCGACGATGCGTTGGCGAAGCGCTTCCTCCATCCGCAGCAGTTTTTCTGCTTCCGTTTCCAGCATCTGGGCCACCGGGATGCCGGTCCAGGAAGCGACCACCTGGGCAATGTCCTCCGCGTCCACCGTTTCATCCAACTGATGTTCCCGTTGCCAGGCCTCTCGTTGCTGGCGGAACTGCTCTTCCAGGCGGAGCCGCCGGACCTTGATCTCGGCGGCCCGTTCGTAATCCCGTCCGTTGCTGGCTGCTTCTTCTTCCATCTGAAGACGGCTGATTTCGGTTTCCATCCGCTTCAGTTCCGGGGGAAGGGTGTGCAGGGCCACCCGAACTTTGGCGGCGGCCTCGTCCACCAGGTCTATAGCCTTATCCGGCAGGCGACGCTCGGTGACGTAGCGATGAGAGAGGCGAGCGGCGGCCACCAGGGCCTCGTCGGTGATGCGGACCCGGTGGTGGGCCTCGTAGCGGTCCCGCAGGCCGCGCAGCATCTCTATGGTCTCTTCCACCGTCGGCTCCTCCACAAAGACGGGCGCAAACCGTCGCTCCAGCGCACCGTCTTTTTCAATGTACTGACGGTATTCGTCCAGCGTTGTGGCACCGATGCACTGGAGTTCACCCCGGGCCAGGTACGGCTTCATGATGCTGGACGCATCCAGCGCGCCGGTCCCGGCTCCGGCTCCAACAACGGTATGCAGTTCGTCAATGAAAAGGATGATTTCCCCCTGGGCTCGCTGGATTTCCTCCACTGTGGCCTTTAACCGTTCCTCAAACTCGCCTCGGAAGCGGGTTCCGGCGACCATCGCGGCCAGGTCCAGTTGCATTACCCGACGGCCTTTTAGAATTTCGGGGACGTCGTCGGAAGCGATCTTCTGAGCCAGACCTTCCACGATGGCTGTCTTTCCGACTCCCGGCTCGCCGATAAGGACCGGGTTATTCTTGGTGCGGCGGCAGAGAATCTGGATGACGCGCAAAATCTCCGCGTCGCGCCCGATGACCGGGTCTAACTTCCCTTCTTTTGCCAGCCGGGTCAGATCGCGGCTAAATTTTTCCAGGGTGCGGTAGCGGGGTTCGGGACGGGTATCGGCGAAGGACTGCCCACTGCGGATGGCCCGGAGGGCCGCGTAGACTCGTTCCCGGGTGATGCCGGCTTCGGCCATCACCCGGGCTACCTGGGTGCCCCGTTCGCTGATAATGGCCAGAAAGATGTGTTCGGTGGAGACGTAATCATCGCTGAGGCGGTTGGCTTCCGTATTGGCTTCATCCAGTACCCGTTTGACCCGGGGGGTGATGAAAATCTGTCCCAGATTGCCCCGCCCATAGATGCCTGCCTTGGGGCTGCGACGCAAAATCTCATCCACCTGATGGGCGATCCAATCGGGGTCCACTCCCAATTGGGCCAGAATCTGGGGGACGATACCATCGGGTTGTTCCAGCAAGGCCAGCAGGACATGCTCGGTATCCACCTGGGTGTGCCCGTAGCGGGTCATGATTTCCACCGCCCGCTGAGCGGCATCCTGTGCCCGCTCGGTGAATCGGTCCATTCGCATCATGGGGCTCTCCTTACCAGAGCGTAGGTTCTTTCTCTATTATACCACACCTTGCGAGAGGGGGGAGTGCGGGCCGGCTATTTCGTATAGTCAAGTGGGGGAAACCACGGGACTTCGTGTAGTCATAATAGCTGATACGTTGCCATGTGGGTTGGGTGAAGGTTCTGAAAGAAGGTTTCAGGCTATACGAAATCTTCCGCTAATCGTTTTCCTCGGTCTCGCGGACCGGAGTGTTGAAGATGTAGTGGTATCCCCGATCCAGTTCGTCGTCGCTCAGGTGGGTATAGCGCTGAGTGGTAGTGATGCTCCGGTGGCGGGCCAGTTCCTGTGCCAGCCGGACGTTCCCCCCGCTTCCTCGCAGAACCACTGTCACGAAATAATGGCGAAACGTGTGGGGCGTGATAGCCCCTCGGGCCCGGTCTCCCAATGCAGCCACTGTCCATTTCTCCACGATCTTCTCAGCCGATCGGGGAGATAAAGGCAGAATGCGTTTTCCGGCCTTTTTGTCGTGGCGGGCAAAGATCGGAAGCCCGCTGAGTGGACGTCCTTGTTGTCCATCCAATTCCGCCCGCGCGTCCAGGTAGGCCCGCAGATAGCGTAAACTCCGCTCGGAGAAGCGCACAATGGCCTCCCGATTTCCTTTTCCCAGCACCCGCGCCCGCGCCTCGGTCCAGTCCAGATGCCCCCGGGTCAACCCGCAGGCCTCGGAGACCCGCAGGCCGGTATCCGCCAGCACATAAAGTAGAGCGCGGTCGCGCAAAACCCGTAGATACTCCCGCTCATCGTAGGGTGGGGTGGTGGCGGCCTGTGCAACCGTCTCCAGTATCTTCTCTATCTCTGCGCGCGGGAACGGTGGCAGCCTCGATGCTTCCCGCCGCGCCCGTCGCCGACAGAGCCGCCGCAGGGCTGGCAGGTTGACTGGCGCCCAGTTCTCCGCTGCTGCATGCTCGTAAAAGGCCGTCATCGCCGTGATATACAGTCGCTCTGTGGCAACGGCAAACCCGTGGAGAGATTGGATCAACCAACTCATCCACTCCACAGAGAGTTGGCTGACGGGCACAGAGGATGGAACCCCGTGTTCTTTCAGCGCATCCAGGAAGCGATCGGCGGCCTGGGCATAAGCCCGGTGCGTGTTCGGACTCCGGCTGGCCGCGATCTCATCCAGGAACTTCTGCAGTGCATCCTGGAGGGTCAAATCGCCCATTTTGGTTTTCGCTCCAGTCTCTCCAGCGAGATTTCTCTCCCCAATTGCGCCAGTTCCGGATCACCACTGACCAGTGTTGCACCCAGTTCTTGGGCCAGCGCGGCAGCGAAGGCATCGGCATAGGCCATCGGATAGCGCATCTTGATGCCAGCGGCTGCCAATAGCCAATCTGTCAAACTTCCGACAGGGTGGGGTACCTATCGGATCGGTTCTGGTCTTTGATTCGGATAAGTTTAACTATCCGAATCATATTATATCACCTATCATCCCCCCTGTCAAGTCCCCAGACCAATCCCCAAACACCCCAAAGCCTGCTACGAGCAAGCGCTGTGGCAATCTCATCACCGCTTTCGGGAGATTGCACCTCGGCGGCTTGCAATGACAATTTTGACAAACTCTCTCATCTGCCTTACAATTTCCATAGGTTCCATAGGGCAAGCGATAGAGAAAAGAACCCGTCGCGGCGGCAGTCGCCGGGTTGCTCCTGCGCCGCCTGAAAGAGCAGGCGCGAAAAGAGCCCCCCACCCCACCGGCCCCGGCGGTCTCCCCCTGGAAGATGACCTGGCGGCCCGCCAGCGGCCGCTGGACCGGCATCCTGGAGAAGGCGCCGGCGGGCTCAGATAGGTTTAACCACAAAGACACCAAGACACGAAGAAAATTAACAATTAAAAAATTAATAAATTGGCTTCGTGTCTTCGTGTCTTGGTGGTAAAGGAGCCAGTATGACAGCAACAGGGACGAAGCCGGTGCCCCGGGTGCTGGTAGTCGGCGCGGGGATTGCCGGAATGCAGGCGTCGCTGGACATCGCCAATGCCGGGTACGAAGTCGTGCTGGTGGAACGGCTCCCCTCTATCGGTGGCCGCATGGCCCAACTCTCGGAGACGTTCCCCACCCTGGATTGCTCCCAGTGTATTCTCACCCCCCGCACCGTAGAGGTCGGGCGCCACGAGAACATCCAGTTGCTCACTTACTCCGAGGTGGAATCCGTAACCGGCGAGGCCGGGCGATTTCAGGTCCGCATCCGCCGCCACGCGGCGTATGTGGACTGGGAGAAATGTACCGGCTGCGGTCTCTGCCAGGAGAAATGCCCGTCAAAAGTACCGGCGGAGTTTCAGCGCGGACTGGGTCCCCGGAAAGCCATTTACACCCTCTCGCCGCAGGCCGTCCCCAACAAACCCGTCATAGACCGGGAAGCCTGCATCTACTTCCAGAAGGGCCGCTGCCGGGCTTGCGAAAAGTTCTGCCCCACCGGCGCGATCGCCTACGAGCAGACGGATACGTTCGTGGAGACGGAGGTCGGCGCGATCATTCTGGCGACGGGCTACGACCTCTACGGCCTGGAGAACCTGCCGGAGTACGGCGGCGGCAAAATCCCGGACGTCATAGACGCGCTGGCCTTTGAACGGTTGCTCTCGGCGTCCGGCCCCACCGCCGGAAAGGTGCTCCGTCCGTCCGACGGCCGGGAGCCGAAGGAGGTGGTCTTCATCCAGTGTGCGGGGTCCCGGGAGCCGGTGCGGCACCTGTCCCACTGCTCCAAGATTTGCTGTATGTACAGCGCCAAGCAGGCCATTCTCTACCGCCACCGCGTCCACGACGGGCAGGCGTACATTTTCTACATTGACATCCGTTCTCCGGGCAAAGGGTACGAAGAATTCATCCAGCGGGCAATGGAGAAGGAAGACGTGGTCTACCTGCGCGGGAAGGTCTCGCGGGTCTTCGCGGAGAACGGGCGGGTGGTGGTGCTGGGCGCGGATACCCTCTCCGGCCAGCAGGTGCGCATCGCGGCGGACCTGGTGGTGGTGGCTCCGGCGCTGGTCCCCCGCCCGGAGACCCGCCGCCTGGCGCAGATGCTGGGCATCCCGGTAGACGATACGGGCTGGCTGACCGCCGCCAACGGCGACCTGCGCCCGATGGAGACGGAGCGTCCGGGCGTCTTCCTGGCGGGCACCGCTGTTGGGCCGATGGACATCCCGGAGACGGTAGCCCATGCCAGCGCGGCGGCGGCGCGGGTGATGGCGATGCTGAAACGTGAAAAGTGAAACGTGAAGGTTGTAGAGACGGAGTACGGAGCACACAGCATGGAGGCCTCCTATGCCCGACCGCGTCTTTGCTCAATGTCCCCACTGCGGGCAACCTAACGCCTACAGCCGGACCGAACTGGAAGAGACCCAGCCCGGTGCCAAAGTGTGGCGTTCTCTGCGGCCCCCGCGCCCTCCGGAGCCGCAGGAGTATGTCGTTACCTGCCAGTACTGCCACCGGGCCTTCAAAATCGTCGTGGAGTAGATAACTGCCTGGAGTTCTCCTGCTCAGGAGGTGTCTATGACTGCCGACCTGCCCCCCGCCGCGCCGGAAGAAACGGGCGTGGCGGCAAAATCGGTGCCCCTCTCCCCCGCCGACGAGCGCCTGATGGCCTACTTTCGGGACCTGGAGCAGAAGTCGCTGGACACGCTGGAGGGCGCGGCCCGGCAACTGATCACCCTGGTCACCACGCTCCTCGGCCTCTTCTTCGGCGTCCTGGCCTTCAAAGATAGCCCCACCTACCTGGCCCTGCCCGCCGTCCGCGTCCTGGGCGGCCTGGCTGCCGGATTCTACGTCCTGACCCTCTTCCTGGCGCTGAACGTGGTGATGCCCCGCCGCCTGGATGTGCCCCTCTCCAGCCTGACCGGGATGCGGCGGCTCCTGCAGGCCCTCTTTGACCGCAAGAGCCGCTCCCTCTTCTGGGCCCAGGCTGCTTTCGCCCTGGGCACCCTGGCCCTGCTGGCGCTCATCCTCCTGCTCCTGGCCCGCGCGGGCTGATTTCTTCGCCACGAAGACACGAAGTTTTGATTTTTTTCTTTATCCTTGTGTCCTTGTGTCTTCGGGAGTAAAAGAGAGGAGGCCCCATGTTCACTTTGAGCCTTTCCCCCGATGGCGATCGCGTTGCGGTGAGGGCAGATGGCCAGCCCAGCCACAGTTTCCCCCTGGCCGACCTGGCCCTGACGGAAGCGCAGGCGAAAGAGTTCCTGGCTGACCCGTCCCGCTACGGGCGGCGCCTCTTCTCTCTGCTTTTTCCGGACCGCTCCTTTGCCCGGCAGGCCCTGGACGCGCTCCCCCCGGCTCCCCACCCCGACGGCGTCCTGCTCCTGGAGGTCCCACCGCCTGCGCCGGACGCGCCCGACCTGCACTCCGTCCTCTGGGAGTATCTCCACGACGGCACCGGCTTCCTGGCGACGCGCTACGGGATGGCGCGGGGGGGGGGGGGGGGCGGCAACGCCCGAACCCCCGACGCGCCCACAACCCCGACGCCGCCCAGGGGAGAGGCGTAGCCAGACGGAGGCGGGGCGCGGCGGAGAGGG
>JANXCY010000110.1 GCA_025060135.1 Anaerolineae bacterium
GGAAGGAACAGGATCAGTAAAAGAAACAGTGTGGCGAATGTGGCGATGAGGAAGGAGAGGAGAAGGGCCTCACCCTTCCCCCGCCCCCGTCGGCGGCACCCCCACCCCACACCAGACCGGGGCCCGGGGGGCCCCCCCCCCCCGCCCCCCCCCCCCCCCCCCCCCCCCCACCCCTCCCCTCACCCACCCGGCCCGGGGGGGCGCCCCCCCCCCCCCCCCCCCCCCCCCGCCCCCCGGGCCGGTTGTGGGGAGGGGGTCAGGGGGTGGGGTGAGGCCACACGCTTCCCGGATGCGGTTCAGCACGCCGGGCAAATCCCGTTCCACCTCGTCGGCCTCAAAGCGCAGAATGCGCAGGCCGTTCTGTTCCAGGTACTCATCCCGCGCCCGATCGCGGGCCTGTTGCTCTCGCTGTTGATGGATGCTGCCGTCTATCTCTATCACGAGTTGCTGCTCCACACAGAAAAAGTCTAGGATAAAAGGGCCGTAGGGATGCTGTCTGCGGAACTTGATACCGTCCAGGCGGCCGTCCCGCAGATGCTGCCAGAGGATTTCCTCCGTCGGCGTCATCTGGCGACGGAGTTGCCGGGCTGCCAGGACTATCGGAA
>JANXCY010000111.1 GCA_025060135.1 Anaerolineae bacterium
GTCGGGCAGAGGCGCTTCGCCCTTGATGAACACGATTTCGCCCGCCTCGTTCAGCCGCGCGATAATCGTGTCGCCCTCTTCGAACCGCCCCAGCAACAGCTGCTCGGAGAGCGGATCCTCGATCATCTGTTGCACCACGCGCCGTAGCGGGCGCGCCCCGAAGTTCGGGTCGTAGCCTTTTTCCGCCAGCAGCTCCTTAACCGCTGGCTCCAGAATAAGCTGCATATGGTGCGCCTGCAACTGCTCCTGCACACGCCCCACCATCAGGTCGACAATCTGCAGGATCTCGGCGCGCGTCAGCGGATGGAACACGATAATCTCGTCTACGCGGTTAAGGAACTCAGGGCGGAACAGCTTCTTCATCTCGTCGAGAATGCGGTTCTTCATCGCCTCGTAGGCGCGCGGATCTTCAGGCGAGGTGCGGCTCTTGCGGAAGCCAAGCCCGTCTTCCTCTATGATGGAGCGCACGCCCACATTGCTGGTCATGATGATAATCGTGTTGCGGAAGTCGACGGTGTGCCCTTGCGAGTCGGTCAGGCGTCCATCCTCCATCACCTGCAGCAGCAGGTTGAACACATCGGGGTGTGCCTTTTCGATCTCGT
>JANXCY010000112.1:0-261 GCA_025060135.1 Anaerolineae bacterium
CTCGTAGTAGTCGGTGTCGGTGCCGTCCCGGACGATGAAGCGGTACCAGAGGACGGTGGGTCGGGTCGGAGTGATGGTGACCGCCCAGTAGTCGTAGGCCGGGTCGGAGGCGACGATGCGCATCGGGTATATCCTCACCCTACCCCCGGCGGCTGCGCCGCCACCCCCTCCCCGGGGGGGGGGGGGGGGGCGGGGGGGGGGGGGGGGCGCGGGGGGGGGGGGGGGGGGGGGGGGGGGGGCCGGGCACACGGGACGGGGCGC
>JANXCY010000112.1:271-601 GCA_025060135.1 Anaerolineae bacterium
CCCCCCCCCCCCCGGGGGGCCGCCCCCCCCCCCCCCCCCCCCCCCCCCACGGGGGGTCGGGGGGGGGGTGGGGGCCTGGGGGTGGGGTGAGGAATCCCAGATCCGGACGGAGACACCGGTCAGGTCGCCCGCGTAGGCCCGCAGCCGCAGCGTGACCGGCGTCCCAGCGGGGACGGGGCCGACGGGGGTCCGGTAGAGGGGATTGCGGGAGTCGTGGAGCAGGCCATCCCAGAAGACGTCATTGTCGTTCCGGGCGCCGAAGGTGACGCGCCGGACGACCGTGGCAGTGTCGGTGGCGCTGGCAGCGGTGACGGTGAGGGTGTTGGCCCC
>JANXCY010000113.1 GCA_025060135.1 Anaerolineae bacterium
ATCCTGGCAGGAGCGCTCCTGCTCCTGGAGAGAGTGGGAGTGGTTCCGCCGGGGATTGACCCCTTTGGGACTCTCCTCGGCCTGGGGGGCGGGGCGGCGTTCCTGTACGTCTTCCTCAGAAGCCCTCGCGCCCAATGGTGGGCGGCGATTCCGGCCTTCACGTTGCTGGGCCTGGGGACAGCAGGATTTCTCCCCGAAAGGTTGGACGGAGTGGCCTTTCTGGGAGGGATTGGTCTGGCCTTCTGGGTGATCTACCTGACCAACCCCCAGCACTGGTGGGCCATCATTCCCGGCGGTGTCCTGTGGACGCTGGCGGCGACTTCTGGGCTCTCAGAGGCGATGGGCCAGGCAGATACCGGGAGTATCCTTTTCCTCGGCCTGGGGCTGACGTTTCTGCTGGTCGCCCTACTGGCGCGGCGCAACTGGGGCTACATTCCTGCGGTCCTGCTGCTCCTGCTGGCGGGGGTGTTGAGGCTGGGCCTGGTGGGCATACTGGACTGGCTCTGGATCGGAACGCTGTTCCTGGCTGGTCTGGTGCTGGTGCTGGCCGCGCTGATCCGGAGATAGAAGCCTGCGGCGGCGACCGAAGGTCGCC
>JANXCY010000114.1:0-245 GCA_025060135.1 Anaerolineae bacterium
GGCAAGGTAGAGCCCGGAGAAGACTTAGAGGAATGTTTGAGGCGGGAGCTCCGGGAGGAGCTGGGGATCGAGGTGGAGGTGCTGGAGCCGATGATGACCCTCCGGCACACCTACACCCATATGCGCATCACGCTCCATGTCTTCCGATGTCGATGGGTTGGGGGAACCCTCCAGCCCATCGGCTGCGCGGATGCCCGCTGGGTCCGGATCGAAGAGTTGGATCGTTATCCGTTTCCGAACACCGA
>JANXCY010000114.1:261-595 GCA_025060135.1 Anaerolineae bacterium
TGTTGATTTTTTGCGGGGGTGGGGGGGCGGGGGCGGGGGTTTTTTTTGTTTTTTTTTTTTTTTGGGGGGGGGGGGGGGGGGGGCCCCCCCCCCCCCCCCCCCCCACCCCCAAAAAACGTTCCCAAATAGTGTCCCCTTCGGTATGGGAAAGGGGCTCAGAGAAGCCAAGTAGCGGGGCAAGGGGCTTCGCCGCCCACCCCGCTGCCCCCAGCCACCCTGAAACTCCAGGCCTGTTACAGAAAGCGCTGCCGGATCCGGGCTGGGATCAGGGAGACCACGGATCGATGGCGAACTTGAACCCCTGGCGCCTTTCCATCCGCTCAAAGGCCTCCAG
>JANXCY010000115.1 GCA_025060135.1 Anaerolineae bacterium
GGAGCGGTCGCTGATGGTGGGACCGGGGAGTTATGGGAACCCGTTGTTGAACTGGCGGCGGGTGTACCAGACGGGGGAGTTCAACATCGAATTGGACCGAGCGGAGTTGCGCGCGGGGGAGAACACGGTGGAGATTCGGGCGACGGACCGCTTGGGGAATGAGAGCGTCGTGACGGTGAGGGTGCGGTATGTGGCGGGGCGGGAGTGGCCGTTGCCGGAGGCGATTGACTGGCGGACGGTGGAGCGCGTGGGGGCGGCGGCGCAGGCGGTGGACGGGCTGTGGGCGCTGGAGGAGGGGAGCGTGCGTCCGGTGGAGACGGGGTATGACCGGTTGCTGGCGGTGGGGGACGTGCGGTGGCGGGACTACGAGGCGACGGTGGCGGTGACGCTGCACGAGGTGGATATGTACCGGGGGGAGCGGCCGAACAGCGGGGGGCCGGGGGGGGGGGTGCTGCTGCGGTGGCAGGGGCACTGGGAGGCGCCGGGGGAGCTGGAGACGCAGCCGCGCTGGGTGTACTACCCGCTGGGGGCGCTGGGGTGGTACCGGTTGGAGCGCTCCTCGGAGGGGGGCGGGGCGGAGCGGGTGATGC
>JANXCY010000116.1 GCA_025060135.1 Anaerolineae bacterium
GGTGCTGTTACCAGCCACCAGCGCCTCCAGAGAACCTTTAAAAATCTGCGGAGTTCCATTTCGTTTCGCCTCTTTTGTTGGCCACGAGACAGCCGGAAATGAACCGGAGTTATACAGATCGGGCAGCGCTCCCTGGGGTGCAGGCTGTTAGCCTGTACCGGAGAGGCCGGGCAGCGTTCTCTGGAGTGCAGGCTGTTAGCCTGTACCGGACAGGCCGGGCGGTCTGCGCTACTGGTAATCGGGGCAGTCCGATCATAAGCTTTTTGGGTCTTCGCGCCGTGGGGGGGTCTCCAGGGATTTCAGCACCACCGCGCGGATTTGCTCTTCAAATACCCGGCGATCAAATCGGGCTGCGTTACGAACGCACTCCTGTGGGTTCACAGACTCCGGGTCAAAGGTGCGGACGGCTTCGGCCAGTGCCTCTGGTGTCGGCTCGTGAAAAAAGGCACCGGTCCGGCCAGGGATGACGGTATCCAGCGCGCCGCCCGCGCCAAAAGCGATGACGGGTCGTCCAGCGGCTTGTGCCTGCACGGGAGCGATGCAGAAATCTTCCACTCCAGGGAGGACGTAAGCCCGGCAAC
>JANXCY010000117.1 GCA_025060135.1 Anaerolineae bacterium
TCATCATCGGCGCGCTGGCAGCAGCGGTGTACTTCCGGGACCGGCTCCAAGAACTGGCGGCCTACGGCTACACCGCCGTCTTCCTGGTGGGACTGCTCAGCAACGCCACTATCATCCTGCCCATCCCCGGCTTGGCGGTCAGTTCGGTGATGGGCGGCGTCTTCAACCCCTGGCTGGTGGGGATCGTGGCGGGAATCGGGCAGGCGCTGGGAGAACTTTCCGGTTACCTGCTGGGCTACAGCGGCCAGACGCTGGTCTCCGACCGTCCCCTTTACGCCCGCATCCAGGGCTGGATGCGCCGCTGGGGAGTCTGGGTTATCTTTGTCCTGGCCGTTATCCCCAACCCCGTCTTTGACGTGGGCGGGATGATGGCGGGTGCGCTCCGTTTCCCGGTGTGGAAGTTTCTGGCCAGTTGCGCGGCCGGGAAAATCCTCAAGAACATCCTCTTCGCCCTGGCCGGATACTACGGCATAGAGGCCATCCTGCGCCTGCTGGGGTGGTGAGAAACCCCGAGGACACGAAGACACAAAGATAATATAATTTTTATAGATTTCTTCGCGTCTTCGTGCCTTTGTGGTT
>JANXCY010000118.1:0-235 GCA_025060135.1 Anaerolineae bacterium
GGCCCAGAGAGCGGCCAGGACGGCCACCAGCAGATAGGGGCCCAGGGCGTCGGCAACGGCGCTTAGGCTCATCGCGGACCTGCCCCCGATACGGAACCCGAAACACGGAGCCCTACAGGTTCCGTGCTGCCTCTCGCCCTCGTGCGGTCAGAAAGATCGTTTCCCAGCCCCGCACTTTCTGGATCTCCACCAATCCCTCCTGTTCCATTGCCCGCAGGACAGGGCGGATTTCGTC
>JANXCY010000118.1:245-575 GCA_025060135.1 Anaerolineae bacterium
GAAAGGGTCGCGGCGGCCAGTTCGGGGAAGAGGGCGGGGCCCCGACGGTGGAGGTTCTCCAGAACGGCCCTCCGGAGGCGGACCGTTTCCTGGTCCGCCGGACGGGCCGACCCCTGGCTCTGACCGGCGGCCCCTGTCTCCAGCCGCTGGGCCAGGTCCGCCAGCGTGTTCTGAGTGGCCTGGAGGCCCTCCGCCTCCGGAGAATTCTCCAGCACACAGGCGGCCAGAACCTGGCTGATCCGGTTCAGGTCCCGGACCACCTCGGCCAGCAACCGGGCTGTGTCTACTCGCTCTCTGGTTTCCCCTGCACGATTTTCGTCCATCATCCTC
>JANXCY010000119.1:0-267 GCA_025060135.1 Anaerolineae bacterium
TCGGACGGCCCTGCAGGCTCCCCGCCCGGGCTTTCAACTCCGAAACCGTGAGGTAATATTGGGACGCACTCCGGAGCCCGTTGACGATCAGCAACCCCAGGGCGATGATCACTGTGGGGGGGGGGGGGGGGGGGGGGGGGGGGGGGGGGGGGGGGCGGGCGGGGGGGGGGGGGGGGGGGGGGGCGGGGGGGGGGGGGGGGGGGGCCGCCACACAAAAGAAACAAAACCGAAAAAGAACGGACAACAAACACAACCAAGAAACAGAAA
>JANXCY010000119.1:277-568 GCA_025060135.1 Anaerolineae bacterium
ACCGGGCGCGCATCGAAGACCTCCTCGCCGGAGTGTTCTGTTCAGAGTCTAACATAAGAAACAGGTCCCTTCCAGTCTCCGCTCGTATTTGCTGGACCGACATCTCCGAAATCATAAGGGGGCGCCAGGATTGCCGCTCTGTCCGTAGAAGTTACGCCAGTCGCCGCCTCGGGGGGCTTTGGGGGGTGGGGCCCTTCCACCTCATCCGCTCCCCCTCCCAACGGCGTAACTCCTTAATTGAATTGAAAAAGGGGAGCAAAATGAATTAAGATATATGACATTAGGGGCACC
>JANXCY010000011.1 GCA_025060135.1 Anaerolineae bacterium
CGACCATCGGCAGAGGACGCCCCACCCCCCCCCCCCCCCCCCCCCCCCGCCCTGGCCCAAAACCGGTTACACGCCGGCGGCGAAAACCCACCCCCCCCCCCCAAACCCCCACTCCTCCCTATCCCCTATCCCACCGCCGAGAGGCGAGCGAAAAGGCTACGCCGGGAGCTCACCCAAAACAGGGGAATGGGAGTTGAGGCACCGTAGGTACCCCCAACTGGCCATCCCCGGTTATCTTCAGCATACACCATCTTTCTTATTTTGTCAAATCGGGCTTTTGGGCGATGCGGCTCGCTGCCCTATCCTCCGAACATCCGCGCCAGACCGGAGAGGAGACCGCGCCCGCGAGTCATCTGTTTGAGCATCCGCTGCATCTGGCGGTACTGGTTCAGCAACGCGTTGACCTCCTGGACGGTGGTACCGCTCCCCCGGGCGATGCGCCGTTTCCGGCTGGCGTTCAGGATGCGCGGGTTCCGCCGCTCCTCCGGGGTCATGGAGAGGATGATGGCCTCCACTCGCCGCAGTTGCCGCTCCGCCTCCTTCGGGTCCACCGCGCCGGCCACCTTCCCCATCCCCGGCATCATTTCCAGAACCTGCGTGACCGGCCCCATCTTGCGCACCTGGCGCAGTTGCTCCAAGAAATCCTCCAGGTCAAACTCCGCCTCCTGGATTTTTTCCGCTATCCGGCGGGCCTGTTCGGCATCAAAGGCCGCTTCCGCCCGCTCAATGAGGGTCAGCACGTCCCCCATCCCCAGGATGCGAGAGGCCAGCCGCTCCGGATAGAAGGGCTCCAGCGCGTCGGTTTTCTCGCCCGTTCCCAGGAACTTGATGGGCACGCCGGTAACCGCCCGCATACTGATGGCCGCCCCACCGCGTGCGTCGCCGTCCATCTTGGTTAGGATCAGGCCGGTGAGGCTCAGCCGCTGGTGGAATCCTCCAGCGATGTGGACGGCTTCCTGCCCGGTCATCGCGTCGGCGACCAGCAGAATCTCCACCGGGTGGACCGCCCGGGCAATCGCCTCCAGTTCCTGCATCATCGCCTCATCAATCTGAAGGCGACCGGCGGTATCCAGGATGACCACGTCGCAGCCCCGGCGGCGAGCCTCCTGCACGCCCCGAACGCAGATAGATGGCGGGTCTGCCGATGCGCCTTCGCTGTAGACGGGAAGCCCCAGTTGGCGGCCCAGGACTTCCAGTTGGGTCGCCGCCGCCGGACGGTAGGGATCGGCAGCGACCATCAGGGGCAGATGCCCTCGCTCCTTGAGGTAACGGGCCAGTTTGGCGACCGTCGTCGTCTTGCCGGAACCCTGCAGGCCGACGGCCATAATCACGTAGGGCATGGGCCCCTTCAGTTCCAGCCGCCCCGGAGCCCCCAGCGTGGCGATCAGTTCCTCGTAGACGATTTTAATGACCTGTTGCGCTGGGCTGAGCGCCCGGCTCACCTCCGCACCCACCGCCCGCTCCCGAACACGGGCAATGAAGTCCCGAACCACTTTGTAGTGGACGTCCGCCTCCAGCAGGGCCAGGCGGATTTCCCGCATCACCTCGTCCACGTCCGCCTCGCGCAGGACGCCCCGCTTGCGCAGTCGCCCGAAGATGGCCTGGAGCCGGTCGCTCAGGTGCTCAAACATCCGGTTGCCCCCCTGATGGCGGCATTATAGTGGAAGAGCGCCTTTTCGTCAAGTGCCCTAATTCCTCTCAGGGCTTATCACTGCTCTAATACATACCGAGCCCGGCCAGGCCCCGATCTGGGCGGGCCGATGCTGCTTCTTTAACCATCCGGCACATAGGCGAAGCCCTGCAGGCGAATCAGGATGGATCGCCGCACACCGAAAAGCGTGGCGGCCAGGCGATCTTCCGAGCGTGGTTTTGATCCTCGTGATAGGTGACATCCAGCACCCAAAAGACGCCATATCGGCGCCCAGCAGCGGCTGACCGACGCCCGACAAAATTAGGACACACTCAGTGCTGTGCGCCCAGCCACGAGCGCGCGGGGTATCCCGGGGTATTCTAAATCACCGTCCCATCGGGAATGATGGTATCCTCCGGGATGACGACGATGCCGTCCCGGACGACGTATAGGCCTTCGTCCCGATCCGGTTCACCCTGATGGGAGCGAATGATGACGCCATCGCCGATGCGGACGTTTTTATCCAGGATGGCCCGCTCTATGGAGACGTTGTGGCCGATGCCGACATTGGGACGGCCCAGGCGGCGGTTTTCTGCCCGCTGCTCATCATCCTCGTAGAAGTCGGCACCCATCATCACGACCTGGCGCAGGCGGGAGCCAGGCCGGATCATGCTGCGCAACCCGATGACGCACTCTTCCAGGTCGGCTTCGTAGAGCCGGCAGCCATCGGCTACCACGGTCCGCTCCAGCCGGCAGCCATCTATCCGGGAGGCCGGCAGGAAACGGGAACGAGTATAAATAGGAAAGCGGGGGTCGTAAAAGTCAAAGGGCGGGTCCGGCCGTGTCAGCGCCAGGTTCGCCTCGTAGAACGCCCGAATCGTCCCGATGTCCTCCCAGTACCCCTCAAACGGGAAAGCGTAGACTCGGGTCGTCTGGATGGCCGTCGGGATGATGTGAGCACCAAAATCGTCTCCCGGCACCTCCTCCAGCAGGCGGATCAGCACATCCAGCCGGAAGACGTAGATGCCCATGGAGGCGAGAAAGGGCTTCTCGCTCCCGTGACGGCAGACCATTCCCTCCAGAACGTCGGGCTCCGTGGGTTTCTCCTCAAAGGCGACAATCCGCCCCTCGCTGTCGGTCTTGAGAATTCCGAAGCGCGAGGCATCCTGCGCCGCGACCGGCAGGACAGCGATGGTCACGTCGGCCCGGGACTCCCGGTGATAAGCGATGAACGCGCTATAGTCCATCC
The DNA here is from genome assembly GCA_025060135.1 of Anaerolineae bacterium. GTDB lineage: Bacteria > Chloroflexota > Anaerolineae > B4-G1 > DUEL01 > SpSt-77. The sequence goes on from JANXCY010000011.1 coordinate 2,880, forward strand.
GGTAGAGGTGGTCACCTGCCAGGATGAGGACATCCTTCGGGTTGTGAGGGACGATACGGTGCAGTTGCCGCCGGACCGCATCGGCCGTCCCCTGATACCAGGCTTCGCTGGTCAGTGTCTGCTCCGCCGGGAGCAGTTCCACAAACCCCCCAGAGAAGACGTCAAACCGGTAGGTATGGTAGACATGGCGGTGGAGGGACGCAGTGAGGAATTGGGTGAGGACAAAAATCCGTGTAACGCCGGAGTTGATGCAGTTGCTGATAGGAATATCTATCAGGCGGTACTTCCCGGCGATGGGAACGGCAGGCTTGGCCCGCGCTTTGGTGAGCGGGTAGAGCCGGGTTCCCCGTCCACCTCCCAGAATCACGGCGATCACATCTTTGACGGCCATCGGATAACCCCCTTCAAGCATTCCTGGATGCAGTGGGCAAGGTAAAGTCAAACGGACTGCCGCGACCGGGCACGCCCTCGCTCGCTACGCCGACGCGGCCCCCAGTTTCTCCACGATGCGGCGCACGATGGAAAGCCCCAGTCCGTGTCCCTTCACCTGAACCTGATCCAGTCGCGTGAAGGGCACAAACAGGCGGTCCTGTTGATGGAAGCAGGGGTAAGGTATATGGTTGCCTCCTTCAAGGGACATCAGGGCTTTGCCGCCGCAACCAATGACCTGTGCAGTTCGCCCAGGTTTCACCGCAAAGAATGCAAAGGACACAAAGATTTTTCAGATTTCTTTGCGTCCTTTGCGGTTTTGAAAAAAGGCGCTGCCACGACAGAGCGTCGCCGGATACCGTCTGGACACGCGCTTACGCCAGCCCCAGGCGGCGGAAGGCCCAGGGCGCGCCCACGCCGCCCCAGAGCCCCACCAGTCCGTAGCGGATAAAGCGGAAGAGTAGGCCCGGCTCCAGTCCAGAAAAGGCGATCCGTAGCCCCAGCCAGAGGCCCACCAGGACAACGGCGCCCAGCAGGAAGCGCACGACCCGCTTCCAGAGGGGGCCGCCGGAGTCAAAGCGGACCCACCGGCGCTCCAGGACAAACCCCACGCCCATCCCCATCAGCGTCGCTCCCTCCGTCACGCCGTCCTCGGTGAGGAAGAGGAGCATCAGGAGGAGCGGGACCGCCAGGGCCATTCCCAACTGCCAGGCCAGCCCCTTCGTCTCCAGCCACCGCTCTACTCCTGGCTCCAGCCAGAGGTAGAGGAGCAGGAGCGCCGCGCCGATGACGTATCCGCCCAGGAGGTCATGGGGGAAGTGGACGCCCAGGTAGACCCGGGAGAGGGGGATGAAGAGCATCATCACTGCCGCCAGAATCCAGACCCAGCGGCGGCGGGCCTGCGCGGCCAGGTATCCCCAGACAACGACGGCGCTCTGGGTGTGGCCGCTGGGGAAACCGTAGCCGCCTGCGTCCCAGAGCACCTTCACTCGCCCCGGCGCGTAATCCGGCGGGCGCGGCTGTGCAAGCAGGGTTTTCGCCACTGCGTTGGTGTAGGCGCAGAGCAGGAAGACAACGGTCAGCCGGGCCCCCGTCCGCCGGTCCAGACACCAGTAGACCAGCGGCAGCAGCAGGAGGAAGAACTCCTCCTCGCCCATGAACGTGAAGGCCCGGAAGGGCCAGTCCAGCGCGGGGCTGAACTGCTGGAACCAGGCGATGACCCGAAGGCCCCATTCCATAAGGCCGTCCACAACTCACCTCCTCGTTTGACGATGGACCACTGACCACCGACGACGGACCACGGACGACCGACCAGGGACCCCAGAGGGTCGGTTCGTGGTGCGGCACGGAACGGAGTGGAGTGCCGCTGGAGCACTGGATGAATCTGGCGCTACGGTGTGGTGCAGGATTGATTTGGCGAACGAACGCTCTCTATGGTCTGGAACTCGCGCCAGGCGCGCTCAAACCGCTCGGGAATTTCCGGCATTTCCAGCGCCGCCGCGAATTCTTTCAACCAACGGCGAATGTAGGCCACATCCAGCCGCTCACCCTGACGGTACACAATGCCCGTGATGTCCACCAGGTCCTGGGGCCGCCCGGCCACGGCTTTGTGAATGATCAGGTCCTCCGGCGAGCAGAGGCGAATTGTCTGGCCAGGGGCCACTTCGTAGTCCACTGCCCGCCGGATGAGGTCCTCTTCGTACCCCGGCACTCCCAGGGAAATGTCCACATCGCAGCCGTTAGAAGCCCGGATCAGAACCACGCGGGTCCGGCGCGCGAACGCTACCGGGTCGGGTACTCGGGGGACAAACCGCTCCAGGAGCCGGTGGACCAGCGCCGCCGCCCCCTCTGGTGGCGTCATCACCGTCAGGTCCAGATCCAGTGTGAGGCGCGGCTCCCCCCATGCCTGGACGGCCACTCCGCCGATGACCGCATAGGGAATGGCGTGCCGGGTAAGGAATTCGTGCAGTTCCAGCGCAGCCTCAATCAGGCGGTTCATCCGTGCCCATAGTCTGGTCTGTTCCGGCAGGCTGGGCCCCAGTGGTGCTCTTTCGCCATGGGCGCCGACTCAAGAGCCACGCCGAGGTCGCTTCGCTTCGCTCGCGATGACCTCGCTCGCCCGAGGCGTCGTCCTCCCTGGGCCTCCGGCCTGCTTGCTTCCCTTCGTTCGCAACAAGGTCGGCCTTCGCCGACGAGGACTTCTGTGTCGGCGCAGGCCGACATCTGGCGCTGGTTGCGAGCCGAGGCCGCGAACGAAGCGTGGCGGACCGTGAAGCAACCCAACGCCCAGGAAGGCTGATTTCCACGGCGCAACGGCGCGGCCACAAAAGTGAATGCCATTGGGCCAGGCGGCCTGCGGTACCTGTGGCGCAGGCGGTTAGCCTGTATCGGGCAGGCTGGGCGGCCTGCGGTCCAGGGCCCGACGGCCTGCGCGACGCGGGCCTCAATCATGCGGTTCATCGGACCCCCGTTTACCGCTGGCCCGGGCCAGTCGGTCCAGGGCCCGGCGGAGCGCCAGGGTTTCCCGAATGCGCCGACGCTCCAGCGCAGCCCAGTCTCCGCCGACGCGGCCACCGGTCTGTTCCCAGAACTGGTAGAGGGCATCAAATATCGCCCAGGCCTCCTCCGGCTTCAGGGAGCGCAGCCGGGCGAGCCGCTCGGCCCGGGTCCACTGTTCGGCCTTGGCGTAGCCCTGAAAGACCTCTGCCCACGGATGATTGACCATGGCCCCGAACTATGGACGAGAGCGCCACGCTGCTGCGCTTCGTGGCTGACTACGAACTTTCTCCGCTTTGCTACGTAGCAGGCTGCGAACAGAGAACGCGTTCACAGCGCGGCACGGAACGGAGTAAAGTGCCGCTGGGGCGCAAGATGAATCTTGCGCTACAAAGGTACAAGGTGAACCTGCGCTACAAGTGCGCTCTGGGATGCACTACCACCGTTTCCCTGTCGTCTGTGGTCTGTGGTCTGTCGTCTGTCGTCTGTCGTCTGTGGTCTATGATCTGTGGTCTGTGGTCAAAACCGCCACCGAGGCGACCCGGTCGCCGTCCCGTAACTCCATGATGCGGGTGCCCCGGGCCGGGCGGCCCATAACGGGCACCGACGCCGCCGGTATCCGCAGGACCACCCCGCGCGCGGAGACCAGGGTAACCTCGTCCTCCGGGCCGACGACCCGCGCTGCCGCCACCGCGCCCCGGGCCTGCGGCTGGCCGCCGATACCCACCACTCCCTTTCCGTAGCGGCCCTGGACAGGAAATTCCGCCAGAGGCGTCCGCTTCCCAAAGCCGCGCTCCGTCACCACCAGGAGGTCCGCCCCTGGGACGACGACGTCCGCGCTGGCGACCCGGTCGCCGTTCTCCAAACGGATGCCGCTCACGCCCGCCGCCTGTCGCTTCATTGGACGGACGTCCTCTTCCCGAAAGCGCAATGCCTGCCCGCGCTCCGTCACCAGGATCAACTCCGCATCCCCCGGGGTGAGCCGGACCCAGCCCAGTTCGTCGCCGTCCTCCAGGACGATGGCGACCAGTCCGCCGGAGCGGATGCTGGCAAACTCCGAAAGGGGCGTCCGCTTGACCCGTCCGCCAACGGTCACCATAGTCAGGAAGCCGGCGGAGAAATCCCGCACCGCCAGCGCCGCCGTTACCCGCTCGTCCGCGTCCAGCGCCAGCATCCCGGCCAGCAGGACCCCCTGAGCCGTCCGGTCGGCGGCGGGAATCTGATAGACCCGCTCCGCGTAGACCTTCCCGCGATGGGTGAAGAAGAGCAGGGTGTCCAGCGTGTGCGCCGTCAGCAGGTAGAGGACAGAGTCCTCTTCCTTCGGTTGGATGCCGATGACGCCGCGACCACCCCGGGCCTGGGCCCGGAAGACCCGCTCCGGCACCCGCTTGATGTAGCCGCGCTGGGTGATGAGGACCAGGACCGTCTCTTCGGCGACCAGTTCCTCCTCCTCAAATTCGGCCTCCAGGCCGTGGACGATGTGGGTGCGCCGGGGGTCGCCGTAAGTCTTCTTCAACTCCTCCAGGTCGGTACGGATGACGCCCAGAATCTTGCGCGGCGAGGCCAGCAGGTCCTCCAGGTAGGCGATGCGGCGGATGAGTTCTTCGTACTCGTCGTCTATTTTCTGGCGTTCCAGCGCGGCCAGCCGCCGCAGGGGCATGTCCAGAATCGCCTGGGCCTGGACTTCCGTCAGGCGGAAGCGTTCCATGAGCCGGGCCCGCGCCGTCTCCACGTCCGGCGACTGGCGGATGGTCTGGATCACAGCGTCCAGGTGGTCCAGCGCGATTTTCAGCCCTTCTAAGACATGCGCCCGCGCCTGGGCCTTCGCCAGTTCGTAGCGGCTGCGGCGGACGATGACCTCCCGCCGGTGCTCCACGTAGAGTTCCAGCGCTCGCTTGAGGGTTAAGAGGCGCGGCTCGCCGTCCACCAGCGCCAGCAACTGGATACCGAAGGTGGACTGCAGGGCCGTGTATTTAAAGAGGCGGTTGAGGACGGTCTGGGGCTTGGCCCCGCGCCGGAGTTCTATGACGATGCTCATCCCGCGCCGGTCCGATTCGTCCCGCAGGTCGGAGATGTCCTCCAGACGGCCGTCCCGGACCAGTTCGGCGATCCGTTCCAGCAGGGCGCTCTTGTTGACCTGGTAGGGGATTTCGGTGATGACGATGCGGGTGCGCCCGCCGTTGGTTTCCTCCACGTGGGCCTGGGCCCGGACGGTTACCAGGCCGCGACCGGTGGCATAGGCCTGGGTCAGGCCCTCGCCGCCCAGGATGACGCCGCCGGTGGGGAAATCGGGGCCGGGAAGGAACTGCATCAGGTCCTCCACGGTAACCTCGTCCCGCTCCTCCCAGTGGTCCACCAGGTAGGCGATGGCGTCGCAGACCTCGCCCAGGTTGTGGGGCGGGATGGAGGTGGCCATGCCCACGGCGATGCCCGAGGAGCCGTTGACCAGCAGGTTGGGGAGACGGGCCGGGAGGACGGCGGGCTCCTGGAGCGTCCCGTCAAAGTTGTCCACCCAGTCCACCGTCTCTTTATCCAGGTCGTTGAGCATCTCGGCGGCGATGGGGGCCAGGCGGGCCTCGGTGTAGCGCATCGCGGCGGGGCTGTCGCCGTCCACCGAGCCGAAGTTGCCCTGGCCGTCCACCAGAGGGTAGCGCAGGGAGAAGTCCTGGGCCATACGGGCCATGGCCTCGTAGACGGCGGCGTCGCCGTGGGGGTGATACTTGCCCAGGACCTCGCCGACGATGCGGGCGGACTTTTTGTAGGGCGCGCCGGGGTGAAGGCCCAGTTCGTGCATGGCATAGAGGATGCGCCGCTGGACAGGCTTGAGGCCGTCGCGCGCGTCGGGCAGTGCCCGCGCGACGATGACGCTCATCGCGTAGTCCAGGTACGCGCGGCGCATCTCGTCTTCTATGGGGATGGGGTGGATGGTGCCGATCTCCATAGTTTTTAAAAAACCACCAAGACGCGAAGGCACGAAGAAATTTTTAAATATCTTTGTGTCTTCGTAATCATTGATAAAAAAAATCATCAGGACCCAAAGGCGCAAAGTTTAAATTTTCAATTGTTGAGTCCACAGCAGAAAATCTGTTTCATCGCGGAGGAGCAGAGCACGCAGAGACTTTGAGGGGGCACTCTGCGCTTTCGGCGTCTCTGCGGTCAGTTTTTTGCAGTAGGTTCATTCCTTAGCGAGCCAGAGAGCGGGGGTCCAGGGCGTCCCGCAAGCCATCGCCGACGAAGTTGATGCTCAGCACGGTCAGCACGATCAGGGTACCAGGGAAAATCCAGAGCCAGGGGGCGGTCTCAATGTAGTTGTAGGCCCCCTCCAGCATGTTGCCCCAGGTGGCGGTGGGGGGTTGAACGCCCAGGCCCAGGAAACTGATGTAGGCCTCTAGGGTGATGGCGTTGGCGACGCCCAGCGTCGCCGCAACGATGATGGGGGCGATGGCGTTGGGAAGGATGTGCTGGAAGATGATCTGGCCTGTTGGGGTTCCAGCCGCCCGTGCGGCCAGGATGAACTCCCGCTCCTTGATGGAGAGAAATTCCGCCCGGACAATGCGCGCCAGGTACATCCAACTGGTTGCACCAATGATCAGGACGATAACGACGACGCTGCCGCTGAAGGTGCGCCCGAAGAGGACGATGTTGGGCACTTTCCCGCCGAAGAATTTGGCCATCACCAGGAGGAGGAAAAGTTGGGGGATGTTCAGCATCGCCTCGGTGAAGCGCATCAGGAGGCTATCCAGCCAGCCGCCGTAGTATCCTGCCAGCGCTCCAATGGCGACGCCAATCAGTACCTCCACCAGCATCGCGGTCAGGCCAATCAGGAGGGAAATCTGTCCGCCGTAGATGGTGCGGGCCAGAATGTCTCGCCCGACAGTGTCAGTGCCAAAGGGGTGCTCTCGGGAGGGGGGCTGGAGGCGTATGCCGGTATCGGTATGGTTGGCGTAGGATTCGGTAAAGAACAGGCTACCTCCCAGCGAATAAAGGACCAGCAGGGAGAGGACAACCAGGCCGAAGAGGGCCATTTTGTGGCGGCGGAAGCGGCGCCAGAACAACTCCCATAGGGTCAGGGGCGGCGCTTCGGCTTCCTCCAGGAATGTCCAGGCGGGAATGGTGGTTTCAGCGCGCATGGAATCTACTTGGTGAGGGTCTGTTTGTGGCAGCGGCTTCCAGCCGCTGCCAGACGCAACCTCTTTTCTATTCGTAACGGATTCTCGGATCCAGCCAGGCGTAGACGATGTCGGTGAGGATCTGGAAGATCACCACGGCAACGGCGATCATCATCAGGATGCCCATGACCACCGGCGTGTCGCCCCGGGAGACGTGGTCTATAAAGAGGCGGCCCATGCCGGGCCAGGCGAAAATCCGCTCCGTGACGATGGCCCCTGCCAGCAGGAAGGGCAGGTCCAGCCCGACGATGGTTACAATAGGGAGCGAGGCGTTCTTCAGGGCATGGACGAAGACGATGGTCGGGCGGGGCAGGCCCTTAGCCCGCGCGGTGCGGATATAGTCCTGGCTCAGCACCTCCAGCATCGCGCTGCGGATGTAGCGGCTGTAGGCAGCAAAGTAGATGAAGGAGAGGCTGAAGACGGGCAGGACCATATGGAGCGCTATCTGGCCAGGGGTTTTGCCCACATTGGGATCAAACATCCCCACAGTGGGCAGGTATGGGAGTCCCCAGCGCTTGAAGTTGACGGAGAAAATGTACATAGAAAGCAGGGCGACGAAAAAGATGGGCATAGAATAACCGATGAAAGAGATGGCTGTCACCAAGTGGTCCAGGAAGGAGTACTGGCGGAGGGCCGAGTACATCCCGATGACCAGGGCGCCGACAAGGATGACCAGTTCAGTGGTGCCCATCAGGAGCAGAGTGTTGGGCAGGCGGTCCCAAATGACCTCCACGACCGGCCTCTTGGCGACCAGGGAGACGCCGAAGTCGCCGCGCAGGACTCCCTTGCGGCGACCTGGGGTCTCCGGGACACCGTCTCCATCCAGGTCCATTTTCGTCCAATCGTTGCCCACCAGCCAGTAGAGATACTGGACGTGGACAGGCTTATCCAGGCCCAATTGGCGGGCCAGCCGCTGTCGGTCCTCGGAACGAGTAACCTGACGCCCGCCCAGTGTTGCCAGCGGGTCGCCCATGTTCTGCATCAGCACAAATAGGATGATGCTGATGAGAAACAGCAGCGGGATGGCCTGAAACAACCGACGGATAACGTAGCGCAGCATGTTCGTCAATGGGGATGACGTGCCAGGCACTCTCCAAGTGCCTGGCACGTCGCCTCAGAATCTCACGGGCTCAGTTCCCACTCCACGATATTGAAGAACGGCGTCGCGCCGGAGAGGCGGACGTTCTTCAGGCGCGGGCCCACCGCCCAGATGTCTGGGTCCTCCCAGATGCCAAGCCAGTAGACCCGCTCAAAGACAATCCGGCTGATCTTGTGGAAGGTCTTCTGCCGCTCAGCGAAGTCCACCTGGGTGGCCTGCAACTGGAAGAGCGCGTCCAGTTCCTCATCGCAGACGGACTGCCAGTTGACGCCAGCGGGGTTCTCGTCGCTGGGGATTTCCTTGCAGAGCCAGTCGGCAGTCTCCGGGTCGGGGTAGTTGGTGACGGTGGAGTACTGGAAGATGTCGTACTGGCCGGTTGCACAGGGGCCGCCATCGCCGTAACTACCGAAGAAGATGTCGGATTCGGCGTTGGCCAGTTCCAGTTTGATGCCCACCTGAGCCAATTGCTGCTGGGCCACCGCCTGGACGTCCCGGCGAATCTCGCGGGTCGTGGTGCCCAGGGTCAGCACCAGTTCCACGCCGTCCTTATCCCGCACACCATCCCCGTTGGTGTCCTTCCAGCCGGCCTCATCCAGGAGTTGTTTGGCCCGCTCCGGATCGTAGGGCCAGGGCTCCAGCGTCGGGTCCTCCCATGGGGTGTTGGCCCAGTAGGTCGCCGGAGGCTTGGTCAGACCCAATAGGAGGTCCTTGCAGATGGAGAAGCGGTCAAAGGCCAGCGCGATGGCCTGCCGGACTTGGACATCTTTGAGCGCTGGATGCCCTTTCTCCGGGTGGAGGTAGAAGTACCAGCCCTCGTTGTAGCCGGAGAAGACCTTGACCATTTTGACGCCAGCCTGCTCCAGCGTGGGGATGTCCGAGTAGGCGATGAAGGTGCCCAGGTCGCCGTCGCCCGCCTTCAGAGCCGCCACCTGAGAGGCGTCGTCGGGGACGAAACGGATGAAAATTTCGTCGATCTTGGGGCGGCCCAGCCAGTACTTCTCGTTGGCGACAAAGCGGGCGAAGGAACCGGACTCCCATTCTTTGAAGACGAAGGGTCCGCAGCCGACGGTGGGCGCGCGGTTCCACTCGGCGTTGTCAATGGTCCCTTCTTTCTCAAAGACGGAGCGCAGGACGTGGGCCGGGAGGAGGCCATGCCAGAGGGTGGCCTGCCAGGCGGCGAAGGGCTCCTTGAAGGTCATCACCACCGTGCGGGCGTCGGGCGCTTCTACCTTCTCCAGTTTGTCGTACGGGAAGGTGGAGGCGACAGTGTTCTGGGGATTCATCACCATCTCGTAGGTAAAGACGAAGTCCTCGGAGGTGATGGGCTGGCCATCAGACCAGACGATGTCGTCTCGGAGTTTCAGGGTGATGACCCGACCGTCCGGGGAGATGCCGCCGTTCTCCGCACTGGGCATCTCTTTGACCAGGACCGGGTGGGGGTTGTTCTGGTCGTCAAAATCCCAGGCCCAGCAGTTCCAGATTTGCTGGGTGATGGCGGAGAACCACATGTTCGTGTAAAGGGGGTTGAGGACGTCGGGCTCTTGGGTGAAGATGAAGGTAGCCGTTTTCGGGGCGGTCTTTGGCATGCAGGAGACGGCCAGCGAGGCGTTGAGGAAGACCGTCAGCATCAGACAGAGGGCGCGACTTTTCATCTCTCCTCCTTAGTACAGGGTTACGGGGACGTTAGGTCTCGGAGTCGGCGGGTGCCAGCAGGGTCTCTGCGGTGGAGTCTGGGGTCTTCTCACCTCCGGATCCGTGGTGTAGGATGGAGAGATGGCGGAGGGGGTGGGATTCGAACCCACGGTGACCACGCAGGGCCACAGCGGTTTTCGAGACCGCCCCGATCATCCACTCCGGCACCCCTCCGATAAAAAACATTATAGCACAGGATACTGAGGTTGCAACCAGGATAATCCCGGCAGTTGCCCTCCGGCGGGATAATGGTATAATAGCCGCCGTGAATCGGGTATTCCTTCCCTGGAAGGAGCAGTATGGAAGGTTTGCTGGACACTCTGGCCAAAGTCGTCTTCTGGCTGGCACTGGGCGCTGGGGTCGTTTTTACGGCTCTCCACGGCGGAGCCATCATCTGGACTTTCCGGGATATGCGGGCCCGTTCCCGGGATGTACTGGCGTGGATTGTGGCGACCTTGCTGGTGGCGCTCATTCCCTTGTTCGGGCTGATCGTTTACCTGATGTTGCGCCCTCGCGAAACGCTGGCGGAAGCCTACGAGCGTTCGCTGGAGCAGGAGGCACTCCTGCAGGCCATCGAGGAGCCGGAAATCTGTCCGGGCTGTGGTGCGCGGGCCAGGCCGGATTACCTTCTCTGCCCCGTCTGTCACACCCGCCTCAAGCAAGCCTGTCCAGCCTGTAAGCGCCCCCTCCAACTGTACTGGGCCATCTGTCCCTACTGTGGGGTCAGCGTTGTTCCTCAGGTGGTGGAACCGGTAGAATGAAGGGGGACATCGATCGGGATTCAAGGAGGTCCCTGGATGCCAGCCATTGTCGTGGTCGGAGCCCAGTGGGGTGATGAAGGGAAAGGGCGGGTGGTGGATGACCTAGCTCAGGACGCTCATATGGTCGCCCGATACAACGGGGGCGACAATGCTGGCCATACCGTGGTGGCCATGGGCCACACGCTGCGTCTCCATCTGGTCCCTTCTGGCATCCTGCACCCTCATACGGTCTGCCTGATTGGTGCTGGAGTGGTGATCAACCCGACCCAACTGGTGGCGGAACTGGATCAACTGGCCGCGCTGGGCGTTGACGTAGGACCGGAGCGGGTCAAACTGGCCGCCGCAGCCCATGTGATCCTGCCCACCCACCGCGCACTGGATGGTGCGCGGGAGGCAGCCCGGGGACGGGAGGCCATCGGTACCACTCGTCGGGGCATCGGCCCCGTCTACGCTGATAAGGCCGCCCGTGTGGGTCTGCGCGCCGGCCAGATGGCCGACCCGGAAGCGTTTGGTGAGCGGGTGCTGGCGCTCGTTCAGGTCCACAACCGTCTGCTCCAGGAGCACTACGGTCTGGAACCGTTGCCGGTCGGTGAGATCGTGGCGGAATCCGTTGTCCTGGCCCAGCGACTCCGTTCCTATCTGGCCGATGGCTCTGAACTGGTCGCCCGCGCGCTGGCCGCCGGGCAGGTGGTGCTCTGTGAGGGAGCCCAGGGGACTCTGTTGGATCTGGACCATGGCACGTATCCATATGTTACCAGTTCCTCCTGTGTGGCGGGCGGAGCACTGACTGGGCTGGGCTTTGGGCCGCAGGCGGTGGCTCGGGTGGTCGGCGTTGCCAAGGCTTATACGACCCGGGTGGGCGCTGGACCGTTCCCCACCGAACTGACCGACGAGGTCGGCGATCGGATCCGTCAGGCTGGCGGGGAATACGGCACCACTACTGGGCGTCCCCGGCGCTGTGGCTGGCTGGATTTTCCCATTCTGCGCTACGCCGCTCAGGTCAACGGGTTCACCGAACTGGCCCTGACGAAACTGGATGTGTTGACCGGGATTCATCCACTGAAAGTGGCTGTGGCGTACGAACGGGACGGAGAGCGGATTTCTCGCTTTCCTGCCGAGTGGGGAGCCGAGGAGGTAACCCGCTGGCAACCGGTGTACGAGGAGGTTCCCGGGTGGGATGAGGATATCCGTTCGGCCCGCCGGTGGGAAGACCTCCCCCCAGCGGCGCGAGCCTACGTGGAGCGGGTAGAGGAGGTCGTCGGTGTACCCGTAACTCTGATCGGCGTCGGACCGGAGCGGGAAGCGGTCATTCTTCGGTAGCCCGGGATGGAACGGGAAGGGACGGGTCAGCGGCCTCGGGTTACTGCACTGCCCCTTAGAGCCTGTCTGGAAATTCAGGTTCTCTGGAGACTGGCGACGCCGTAGCGCAGGCCACCCGGGCCTGTAAGCCCCTCATTCGCACAGGCTAACGGCCTGCACTACGCGATCTTTGGTCTTTTTCTACCCTCTTACTGATTTCAACCGGGAATCTGCCCGGCCTGGAGTTGTTCCAGCAACTGGCGATAGGCCTCCGCGTTGGGTGGATTGAGCCGCAGGATCACCTGAATGGTCGAGATGGCGTCCTGGACTTTCCCGGCCTGCAGTTGCAGGTCGCCCAGGATGTCCAGTTCGCGTAGGGCATCTTCCTTTCGTCCCACATTCAGATACAGTTGAGCCAGACGGGCTCGCAGGGGAATCGCCTCGGGATTCTCCCGAACCCGTTCCTCTAAAATCACGATGCCCTTCTGGGCCCTGTCCGTGCGCACGTAGTGTTGCAGCAGGCCATCCAGTTCCGCCAGTGCTCGGTCCGGTCGTCCCAGCCGCTCGTAAAGGCCCATTAGGGTCAGGCGGGCTTTTTCGTCGTCGGGGGCCAGGTCGCGAATCCGTTCGTAGATCGCGATGGCCCGCCGCCATTCCACTCGTTGCATATCTATATCCCCGATCCGGTGAAGGAACTTCACCTCCCATCGGCGCTCGGGGCTTCCCCGGGGGGCCAGCCGGAGGGCCTCGGTGTACTTTTCCCGCGCCTGATCCAGTTGGGCCATCTGGTAGTAGGCGTCTCCCAGGGCCAGGTAATGCTCCAGTGCGCGGTCAATCTCCCCCAGGCTGACCAGGAGGTCAATCAATTTGAGGCGGGCAGTGATGTTCATCGGCGCCAGGCGCAGGGCCCGCTCGTACATGGCTGTTGCCTGAGAGAAGTTGCCCCGGATGCGGTAGGTGTCGGCGACGGCCAGGAATTTTTCCACTGCCTGCTCGGTACGCCCCATCGCCACCAGCGTCTCGCCCACCTGGCGGTGGACCGGGAGTAGGAAGGGGGCCCGGGCCACGACGCGAAACAGTTCATCCAGCGCGGCGTAGGGATAATCCCGCCGCAGATACTCCTGGGCCAGGCCGATGGATTGGAGTACCTTTTCGGAGCCGGGAACGGTGAGCATTTCCGCCAGGCTGAGTACCGGTCCCTCACGCGAGAGGAAATCCAGCCGTTCCCGGGCCTGATGGACTTTGTCCTCCCAGCCCTTCTCGCTGAGGAAAGTGATCAGCGCGTTGATGAAATCCACCGCTTGCTCTCGTTCTCCGCGCGCGGCGTAGGTGTGGGCCAGTTCGTCGTAAAGGCGGATCAGGTCGTCAGCCTGGTCCTGCCGGACGGTGCTCAGGTCGACAATTTTCAGCACTTCCAAGAAGTGCGTTAACGCCTCATCCATCCGGCCCAGCGCGCGGTAGCATTCTCCCAGCGCGAAGAGGCTTCCCAGACGGTACTGGGGGTCGGAGACGGATTGCTGGAATTGGGCAATGGCCCGATCCAGTTGCAGTTTCTGTTGATACAGCAGCCCCAGGTTGAAATTCACCGCCGGTTCAATGACGCCTCCCCTCAGCACCTCTTCGTAACAGGCGATGGCCTCGTCAATCTCTCCCTGTTTCTGAGCGGCCAGACCCCGGCTGAGGAGGGCATCCAGTTCCCGCTTGGAGAGGGGGCGCAGGATGAGAGGGCCGGTATGAGGAGGGGTTTCCTCAAAGACCACTTCGGCCAGTTGGGCCAGGGCGGTCTGCCGCGCGGTCTCCACGGGACTGCCCCCCGCAGCGGGTTCTTCCAGGGGCATGTCCTCCGCCGCCAGCGCTCCCAGCGGCCCTGTCCCCACGGGGACCCGTGCGATGCCGTATCGGAGCGCGTCCATCAGCGCCAGAATCTCCGGATGATGGGGGTCCAGTTTCAGGGCATACTGGCAGAGTTCCAGGGCCTTTTCCCGCTCGCCCTGGTTCCGATAAAGGGTGGCCAAGGCCAGGTATTCGGCGATGGCCTCCCGGTGTTTCCCCTGGCCCAGGTAGACACGCAGCAGATTCACATGGGCGGGGATACAGGAGGGGTCGGCGCGGACGGCATCCTTCCAGCGTTCCATCGCCAGATTGGCTGCCTGCTGACGGAGGTAGAGGTCAGCAGCCTGGAGGTAGGACTGCGCAGCCTCCCCCAGGCGTCCCAGACGCTCCAGCACCTGAGCGACCTGCTCATGGAGGACGGGGTTCTCCCGGGCCAGTTCGGCGGCGCGCTGGAGGACCGGCAGGGCCTCCTCCGGTCTTCCAGCGTTGGCCAAGGCCAGGCCTAGGCCGCTCAGCGCGTCCGGCTCGTCCGGAAATTCGTCCAGGGCCTGGCGGTAGGCAGCAATGGCCTCTTCCCAGCGTCGCTCCCAGGCCCGGGTCGCTCCCCGTCGGAGGGCCTCTTCGTAAACCGCACGGTTTCTGACCATAGGTAATGCACTGGTAGAAGGCGGCAGAGCCGCCATGGCTTATATCAGCCCTACCCGGGCGTTGAACTCTTCAATCCGCGCGTCAATCTCCGCCACCTGTTGCTGGATTCTCGTCCAGTAGTCCCGGTCGAACCATTGGGCCTGGAGTTCTTCGGCCGTCTTGCCCTGTTGTTCCACCCAGGTGAAGTACTTCAGGTTGTGAATGCGACGGCGATCCCAGTAACCCAGTTCGGCCATAAAATCCACGGTGCTCCCCAGCAGGTAGCGACTGTAATCCGCCGCCGCGTCCCGTTCGGTGTACTCCCCCCGCTCCTGACGCAGTTCTGCCAGGCGGCTCCCGTACAGTTCCATAGAGTCGGTCAGGACGGTGAGCACCACGTCGCTTTCGTCCAGTTCGTACCATCGGGCGAATTTGATGCAGGAAAGGAGGTTGGCGATGCCGGAGATGCCCAGCAGGTCCAGCCGCTCCACCAGTCCCTCCGGCACACCCTGCCGCATCAGGTACGCCCGCCCGGCCGGTTCGTTGAAGAGGCGCACCAGGGCCATACAGGCCGCGTCGTCGATGGCCATCACCAGGTCGGTGTTCTGGACGTTGTGAATCCAGGGCACATGTTTGTCGCCGATGCCCTCAATGCGGTGGCCCCCGAAGCCGTTCATCAGGAGGGTGGGGCATTGCAGCGCCTCGCTGGCGGCAACCTTGCTGGTGGGGAAGACCTGCTTGAGATAGTCGCCACAGGCGATGGTGCCCGCCGAGCCGGTGGTCAGGACGACGCCCCGATAGGTGTCCTTCGGCCCCATGACCCGGGCCAGTACCTCCTCCATCGCGTGGCCGGTTACTGCGTAGTGCCAGAGGTAGTTACCGAATTCCTCAAACTGGTTGAAGATAAACACGTCCGGACGGGTTCGGCGCAGTTCCCAGCATTTATCAAAAATCTCCTTGACGTTGCTTTCGCAGCCCGGGGTAGCGATGACCTCCCCGGCCAGGCGGGAAAGCCACTCAAACCGTTCTCGGCTCATCCCCTCGGGCAGGATGGCGATGGATTCGCAGCCCAGCAACGCGGAATTGTACGCTCCCCCCCGGCAGAAGTTGCCGGTGGACGGCCAGACGGCTTTATGGTACGTGGGATCAAACTGCCCGGTTACCAGCCGGGGGACCAGGCAACCGAAGGTCGCACCCACTTTATGGGAGCCGGTAGGAAACCACTTCCCCACCAAGGCTATGATGCGGGCCGGAACACCGGTGAGCGCTGGCGGGAATTCCAGCACGTTCACATCCCCGAACCCGCCACCAAAGGGAACCGGCTCGTTCTTCCAGGTAATGCGGAACAGGTTCAGGGGGTTCACGTCCCAAAGACCGACTTCCCGCAGACGGGCGCGAAGGGCTTCCGGGATACGGCTGGGGTCCCGCATCTGCGCAAAGGTAGGGATGATGATGCCCCGTTCTCGGGCCCGCCGGATGGCCCGTTCCCGTCCGGCTTCATGGATGGTCAGGTCTATCATCGCAGAAGGCTCCTTCGGGCCAACGAGCCCTTCCAGGGGGTTTGACCGTCATTATAACGACAAGTGGGTAACTGTCAACTTTCCGCGTTCCCTTGGGTGTGTCCCAATTTTGTCCGGTGTCGATCAGCCGCTGCGGGGCGCCGATACAGTCTCTTTTGCCTGGGCCTTCGGCCAGGGGGCTCCCCTTCGTTCGCAACCAGGTCGGCCTTCGCCGACTCGCTGTTGGGTGTCCGCGAAGGCGGACGCGGGGCACTCCGTGCCCAGGGAAGGCGGATTTCCCATCCGCGCCTCTGGCCAGGACGATTCCGATAGTAATGGGACGCACCCCGTTCCGTCCAGGTTCTATTGTCCGTTGGCCTCAGTCCCCATAAAGAACCGTACGATTGCTTGCCGCAGGAAGTTCTCCTCCAACCTTCCCAGCGGCGAGGGGGTCTCCAGGATGCGGCGGGGAATGCGCAACTGGGCCGGGTCAAACCCCTCACGGGTCTTGAAGGCGTGCTTGCGAGTCAGCGTCTCCGCGCCAATCCGGGCCAGGTCGTCGGCAGAGCGGAGTATGCCCGCCACCGCCAGCGCCCGCTGGACGATCTCCGGTGTGTAGACCCCGCGCGCGAAGAAGCAGACGACCAGGCTCGCCAGCACCTGGCGCCAGCGCTCCTCCTCCAGTAATGTCTCCGCCACGCCCTCCGGTGTCAATGCTTCCCCTTTCGCCGCCGCGCGCTGGTCCAGGCTGTATCCGGCGCTATCCAGGTGGCTGTGCCGCGCACCGGTCAGATAGGTCAGATGGCAGGCTGGGCCGGTGTGGTAACCGGGCATCTCGTTGCCGCCGAAGGCCAGCGCAAAGTCGGCACCGCCGTAGAGCGACGCGGCATGCTCCACCCCCCGCCCCAGGGCCTGGTAGAAATCGTTGGGCGGGTCCACAATGCGCCCCACCGCCCGGATGTAGGTCTCCCAGTCCCCCCAGGTTAGGGTCAGGCCGTCCGTCTCCTTCAGCGAAATCAGTCCCCGCTCCATGGCCTCTGTCGCCCAGGCCAGGACGACGCCCGCGCTCATCACGTCCAGCCCCACCGCCTCCACTTCATCCAGCACCTGCAACATTCCCGCGACGTCGGCAATCCCCAACATGGAGCCGACGGCGTAGATGGGTTCGTGGTCGTAGCCGACCATGACCGTCTTGTAGAAGTACGGGTCGTTGGGATAGGGGATGCGCAGCGCGGCCAGGTGGATGCAGGCGACAGGGCAGTGCGCGCAGGCCACCCGGCGGCCCAGGTAGTTCCGGGCCAGGTTCTCCCCGGAGATGGCCTCCGCCCCCTCAAACCGGCCCGATCGGAGGTTGCGGGTGGGGAGCGCGCCGATGGCGTCCAGCGGGAGGACGTTCATGGCGGTCCCCAGTTCGTGGTACTTTTGCATCAGGGGGGAGTCGGTCGCGGCCTGGAAGATCGCGTCGTAGGCCTCCCGGTAGGCTCTCCGGTCGGCGACAGGGAGCGCGCGCCGCCCGGAGACGACCAGCGCCTTTAACTTTTTGCTCCCGAAGACGGCGCCCAGGCCCAGCCGCCCGAAGTGGCGATAGGTCTCGGTAACCACGCAGGCGTAGGTAACGCCCCGCTCCCCGGCCCGCCCGATGCGCATGATGGTGCGGACTCCCGCCCCGCGCTCCCGCTCACGGATGACCCGCCCGACGGTTGCGCTGGAGCGTAGTCCCCACAGGGCCGAAGCGTCCCGGAAATAGACGCTATCGTCCTCCACGACGACGTAGACGGGGGTGGGACTGGCGCCCCGGAGGATTATCGCGCCGTACCCGGCCATACGGATAGCGACGGCGGAGCGGCCTCCGGCGTGGCTCTCGCCCAGGTTGCCAGTGTGGGGGGACTGGAACATCGCCACCGTCTTGGAGGCCATCGGGAAAAGCCCCACCAGCGGCCCGACGGCCAGGATGACGGGGTTCTCCGGTCCCAACGGGTCGGCGCCGGGCGGGCATTCCTCCTCCAGCAGGCGAATGGCGACGCCCGCGCCGCCCAGGCCGTCCTCAAAGAGGTCAGGGCGTTCCGCCACCCAGAAGCGGCGACGGGAGAGGTCAATGTAGAGAATCCGAGGGAGGGGGTCATGGGGGAGCATGGGGGGCCTCCTTCCTCACCCCACCCCCGGCGGCTTCGCCGTCCCTCCCTCTAATGGAGGGGGGAGGGGTGAGGTCTTCCAGCGCCAGGACTTCATAGGGGCAGTAGCGGGCGCAGTAGCCGCAGTAGACGCAAATCTGGGGCTTGTTCTGGGCCCGGTCCCAGAAGACGGCGCCGAAGGGGCAGGCTTCGGCGCAGTTGCCACAGCCGATGCAGAGGTCAGCCCGCAGGCGAACCCCGCCCGGGGGCCGGAGGAGCAGAGCATCGGTGGGGCAGACCCGCGCGCAGGGCGGGTCGGGGCATGCCCGGCAGACCACGACGACGAAGCCGCGCCGGATGCCCCCGGCGGAGCGGACGCCGATGCAGGCACCCGCCAGGCCGCCCTCTCCCAACCGGCGCGCGCAGGCGAACATGCAGGATTGACAGCCGACACAGCGGTCAACATCTATGACGGAGAGGCGCTTTGCCATTTTTCACCGACCACGGACGATGGATGACGGACCACGGACGATGGAGCACGGACGGACCCCGGACGATGAACCATGGACGACGGACCCCGGACGACGGACAATCACCCTTGATGGCTACGGGCAACGCCCTTGCCAGAACGCGTGGCAGTCCCGAGGGTCCAGAAAGGGGCCGTTATCGCGGATGGCGACCACGATCTCGTGCCCCCAGGCCCGACCGATGGGCTGTCCACCCCGAACAGCGGGCAGGTAGAAACGCCCTTCGGTATGTTTCTGCTGATAGAGGGTCAGCAACGATGGCTCCACGCAGAGTCCCGCGATGTGGACAGTATAGCCCGCGTTTCCGGGTGGGGGGTAGGAGACTCGATCGTCTCGCGTGTACTTCAGGGTGATTTCCTGCCGGGAAGCGTAGATGACCAGCGCGTCGCATCCGCCATTGCCACACTCATGGCCGATGGTATAGCCGCTATCGGGGACCCGAATGATGGCGGTCGGCGTCGCTGGAACCCCGATGACCGAAACCGGGGGCCATGTCCATGGGGTCGGAATCGGCTGATGGTGATCCCAATCCCAGCCATTGGCCTGGTAGGTGTTGAGGATCACGGGCGTCCACGATCCCTCCAACAGGGTGGTGAACTGAGGGGGAACCTCAGAGCCAGGAGGGTTATAGATCACCAGGCCCTTATGTTGATCCACCGGGTTGTATCCCAGCAGAGTGAGCCGGTAGTCGGGGTTGTTCTCCGGCGGGGGTTTAGCGGGATCGTACCGGTCAACGACCGAAAGGGCCAGATAACTCACCCCCGGAATCGGCACACAGGCATTGGGGGCCTTGGAGACCAGGGGCAGATAGACCAGGTGCCCCTGGTCTGCGGGAGAAACGGCGGGAGGGGCGCTCTCCGCAACCGCCGCCCCCGCCGCTCTCCCAGCCACGACAATCAGCAGACCAACAGCCATAGCAAACAGGGGCTGGAAGAGACGACCCATGGATCACCTCCCGATGTTCTCGCCCCCGCCCCCTGCTGGTGGGGAAGACAGGCCTGGCGGCCTGCGCTACGGGTTTTCTAACCGCAGAACACGCGGAGAACGCGGGGAAACTTCTATAAACTCTCTGCGCCCTCTGGGTTCTCTGCGGCGAATCCCAATTTACCGCCGGGGGAAGCGCTCCAGCACTTTCCCCGGTGTCGCCATCGCCACCCGGTCGTCCAGTTCCAGTTCTTCCAGGGGTTTCTCCGCGGGGGCTTGGGAGACGGCGAAGACGAAGAGGTCCTCCCCCGGTTCCGCGAAGCGTCGGTCCACGTAGGCCATTCCCACCGGGTATCCCTCCGTATCCATTGCGCAGGAGGTTACCTGCCCGATCACCCGACCATGCCGGTCCGTCACCCGGTCGCCCGGGTTGGGGACGGGCACGCCTTTTTCGGAGAGCCGGAAACGGATGATGGTCATCTTTCGCTGGGCCGCGTGGCGGCGGAACGCTTCTCGTCCGATGAAGAAAGGTTTATAGAGTTTGACGTATCCCTCCAGTCCAGCCTCATCGGGCCGGATGTCCAGGGGCCCGGCCAGTTCATGGCCGTAGAGGGGAAGGCCCGCCTCAATGCGGAGCGAATCGCGCGCCGCCAGGCCGACCGGACGTAATCCCTTCGGTGCGCCGTAGCGGAGCAGGAGGTCCCAGAGCAGAGGCGCCCACTCCGGGTGGACGAAGAGTTCAAAGCCCATGGTTTCGCCGGTGTAGCCAGTGCGGGCGATGATGAGGTCAAAGATGCCGCCGGGGGCCTCGGGCCAGGGCCAGCGGACCTCGATCAGTTCTGCCCGTTGCATGCCCAGGATTCGGCCGCGGATTTCGTCTGCGGCGGGGCCCCGGGGGCTGGCATCCAGCCAGGCCAGCAGGATATCGCGGGCGCGCGGCCCCTGCAGGGCTAGGTTCACTCGCCAGAGATGCTCCTGGTCGGGTGCGCGCAGGTTCACCAGTTCGGCTCGAAAGGGCGACCGGGCCCAGGGCCGGTCCGGGTCTATGAGGACGGTTCCCTCGTTCACTGCGTTCAACCAGGCCCAGTCTCTGGCGGTGTTGGCCGCATTGACCACCAGCATGTACCGCCCCGGCGCGCGCATGTAGACCATAAGGTCGTCTACCACGCGCCCTTCGGGGTCCAGGAGGAAGCCGTAGTGGGATTGTCCCGGCCGGAGGTGGCTGACGTCGTTGGTGCTCACCAGGTCCAGGAAAGCGGCGGCGTGGGGGCCGGAAACCTCAAAGATGCCCATGTGGCCCACGTCGAAGAGCCCGGCCGCGCCCCGGACGGCGCGGTGCTCGTCCAGGACGGGGCCGTAGCGCAGGGGCATCTCCCATCCGGCGAAGGGGACGAAGTGGGCACCCAGGCGCGCGTGGGCCTCGTAGAGGGGGGTGCGCCGCAGAGGTTCCTCCGGGGGTTCCCACTCAAAGGGCGGGAGCGGCTCGCCTCGGGGCTCGGCTGCCCGATGCGCGGAAAGGCCCACGTAGTACGGCTTGGCGGAAAGCGGCGGTGTAAAGGGTTCACTGGACAGGAAGCCATCCGGTGGGGCGATGGACCCCAGATTGCGGACAATCACCGGCCCGGGTAGTTTGGCCTGTAGGTCCTGAGGGTCAAAGAGGACGTAGCCATCGGAAAGGGCCCGCAGCCAGGCCAGGACCCGCTGGAAGGCCGTCGCGGGCACTGCTAATCGGTACCGCTGATAGCCGAAGTTGGGGCGGGAGACGGCGCCCCGGGCCATTATCCGTCCGTCGGCTTCCAGCAGCGTTGCCGGGCGCCAGGTGTCCGGCGGCAGGTGGTTGACGTCTTCTACCAGGACATGGTTGAGAAAGGCCAGCGTCGCGTTCCCCTCCAGTTCGATCAGGCCCCAATCGCCTGCCGGGGGGTGGGTATCGGTGAGCAGACAGTGGTGGGGGTAGCCAGTACAGTGGACCTCGTAATCCACCTTTGCCCGGGCAGCGAGGTCAGCGACGGCCAGGCGAGCTTCTTCCAGCGCGTCAAACTCCACCTTGCCCCGGTGGATGGGCCCCTGGCGACCCGGGTAGGTGTAGGGCCGGATGGATGTCAGGGTTCGGGCAATGAGGCGGGCCAGTTCGGCCATCTCCCGCTCTCCCAGCCCCCGCTGGGTAACCCAGGGCGTGCCCAGCCGGATGCCGCTGGCCAGCGCCGGGGAGGGGTCGCCTGGAAGGGTGTTGCGGTTGCAGACGATGCCCACCAGGTCCAGCACGCGGGCGGCGGTATCACCCAGGAGCGGCTCGCCGAAGGGTCCCCGGACGGTCTTGCAGTCGACTACCAGCAGGTGGGAGTCGGTACCACCGTAGGCGACGCGGAGTCCCTCCTCGGTGAGCGCGCGGGCCAGGGCCTTGGCGTTGGCGATGATCTGATGCTGAAGACGACGGAATTTCTCTGTCCGGGCCAGCCGGAAGGCCACTGCCATGGCGACAAATTTGTTGACATGGGGCCCACCCTGCAGGCCGGGGAAGACGGCGTGGTCAATCCGGCGGGCGAGGGTCGGGTCGGTGGTCAGAATGCAGGCACCGCGCGGCCCGCAGAGGGTTTTATGGGTGGTGAAGGTGATGACGTGAGCGTAGCCCAGCGGGTTGGGATAGGCTCCGGCGGCCACCATCCCAGCCACGTGCGCGATGTCGGCCAGCAGGTAGGCGCCTACCCGGTCGGCAATCTGGCGGAATTGGGCCCAATCCGGGATGCGCGGGTAGGAAGTGTACCCAGCGACGATGATCCGGGGACGGTGCTCCAGGGCCAGGGCCTCTACTTGGTCGTAATCTATCAGTTCGGTGTGGGGGTCCACGCCGTAGAAGACGGCCCGGTAGCGCTGGCCGGAGACGTTGGCGGGGGCACCATGGGTGAGGTGGCCACCGTGAGTCAGGTCCATTCCCATGATGACATCACCTGGCTTGAGGAGCGCCTCGTAGACCGCGATGTTGGCCGGCGCGCCGGAGAGGGGCTGGACGTTGACGTAAATGCGGTCGGCAGGGATCGTCTCAGTGGCAAAGGCCTCGGCGCAACGGCGACGGGCCAACGCCTCGGCGACATCGGCGTACTCCACGCCCATGTAGTAGCGCAGGTCGCCGTAGCGCCGATAGAAGGCCATATGCGCCTCGTAGTCTAAAATCTGCTCCTCCGTCATCCAGCGGGTTTCAGGGAGAGGGTAGCCCTCGGCGTAAATATTGGTGAAAACCGACCCCAGCGCCTCTCGCACAGCGCGCGGGGTGTAACTTTCGGAAGGAATCATAATCAGTTTCCGGGCCTGTCGCTCTTCTTCCAGATCAATCAGATGGGCAACAGCCGGGTCCAGTTCGTCCAGAGGTTCGGGGAAGAGAAAATCATTCATCGGTCCTCCAGATTTCATCACGAAGACACGAAGGCATCCTCATTAACAGTGGTCAATGCTCTGTCGTCTGTCATCGGTGGTCATATCCGCAATCGGGCGACGACGGCGCCGATGGCGCCAGCCAGATAAATGATGGTCCAAAGGAGAGACCAGGCGATGTCGGTGAAGAACGCGGCGGTGATGGGGGCGTCCAGGGTGGGGAGAAGGAGGGTCAGCAGCCACGGCAAGGCGCCGACCAGGAGGCAAGCAGAGACGACCAGCCAGGTATGGCGGCCGCGCCGGCGGCGGATGGCCCAGCGGACCGCCTCAGCGATGCCCGTCCCGGCCAGGGGGCCAAGGATGATGGCCAGCCAGCCAGAGGCGGGGACGATCCAGCCCGCGATGAAGGCCAGAGGGAGCGCCACCGCCGCCGCGACCAGGTAGTAAACCGGGCGGAATTCGGCGTAGAAGACCCGCTGTTGGCGGTTGCGGCAGGCAGGGCAGATGTAGCCCACTTCTATCGGCACCGCGCAGCGAGAGCAAATGGGCGCTCCGCAACGAGCGCAGCGCAGGTAGGTTTCTACGTTGGGGTGGTTGATGCAGTACAAGGGTTCGGTCATGGACGTATTACGGATTCCGTATGGTAGTCAGGCCCGAGACGGAGTGAGGTGCCGTGGGTTAGATATTCAGCATGTCCACAAAGCACCCGGTCAGCATATCCGGGATTCGGGGGTTGTTCAGGGCTTTCCCGCGCGCCCGCAGGAAGTCCACCAGTTCCCGCACCGCCGGATGCGGGGCCTCTTTAGTCCGGCTCACCCCGAAGCGGGTCAGCCCCTCGTCCACAAACCGGAAGGCAAACGCCTCCTGGTAGCGATATAGACGGAGAAGAGGGATGTCCTTATTGCCCACATAGGAGACCAGGGCGCCCATGCGGAGGTCTTCCCGCATCCGGTGAGCATATGGCTGCTCCAGCCGCCAGGCTTCGGCGACCCTATGGTCAATTTCCATCTCAAACAACCCTGCCTGCCCCACTCTTCTACCTCTCTCTGCTCCCGGCTTTCTGCTGCCTACCTCTCCCCCAAATACGCCTTCCGCACCCGCTCATCCCGCATCAGTTCCTGTGCCGGGCCGGCAAGGACGACCCGCCCGGTCTCCAGGACGTAGGCCCGATGGGCGATCTTCAGCGCCGCACGGGCATTCTGCTCTACCAGCAGGATGGTGGTGCCGCGCGCGTTGATCTCCCGGATGGTCTCAAAGATGGCCCGGACCAGCATGGGCGCCAGGCCCAGCGACGGCTCGTCCAGGAGCAGCAAGCGCGGCTGGGACATCAGCGCCCGTCCAATGGTCAACATCTGCTGCTCGCCGCCGGAGAGGGTACCGCCCAACTGGTTTTTCCGTTCCGCCAGACGGGGAAACAGGTCAAAGACGCGCCGGAGATTTTCCCGAATCGTCCCCTTGTCCCGGAGCGTGTAGGCCCCCATCATCAGGTTCTCCATCACCGTCAGGGTGGTGAAAATGCGGCGACCCTCGGGAACGTGGCAGATACCCAACTGGACAATTTTATGGGCTGGCATCTGGTTGAGGACGTGGCCATTGAATTCAATTCGGCCCTCGCGCGGGCGGACCAGGCCGGAGATCGTGCGCAACGTGGTGCTCTTGCCGGCCCCGTTGGCCCCGATGAGGGTAACGATTTCCCCTTCCTCCACTTCCAGGTCAATCCCCTTGAGGGCATGGACATGGCCGTAGTAGGTGTGCAGATTCTCTACCCGCAGGAGCGGCACTCTCACACCTCCTCCTCCCCCAGATAGGCCTGAATGACGCGCGGGTTCTGCTGGACCTCTTCCGGCGGGCCCTCGGCGATCTTTTTCCCGTGATCCAGGACGACAATTCGCTCGCAGATGCCCATCACCACCTTCATATCGTGCTCAATGAGCAGGATGGTAACTCCCGAATCCCGAATCTGGCGGATGAGGTCCATCAGTTCCAGCGTCTCCTGCTCGTTCAGGCCGGCTGCGGGCTCATCCAGGATGAGCAGGCGGGGACGGGTCGCCAGCGCGCGGGCGATCTCCAGCCGCCGCTGATGGCCGTACGGGAGGTTCTTTGCCAGTTCGTCCCGGTAATCCGAGAGCCCCATAAAGGTGATGTACCGTTCCGCCTCTTGGGCGATGAACGCTTCTTCCTTCCGCTGCGCTGGTGGTCGGAAAAGGGCTCCCCAAACCCCGGCCCGGGTCCGGTGATGGACCCCCGCCATCACGTTTTCCAGGACGGTCATGTTCTTGAACAGCCGGATAGTCTGGAACGTCCGGGCGATGCCCAGTTCGGTGATTTCGTGGGGCCGCCGCGTCCGCAGCCCGTCCCACCGCTCCCGGACCGACCGGGCCGGCACCCACCGCAGCCACCAGATCGGGGTAATGACCTTCCGCGCGCCCAGCGGCGGATGGGCGATCCGGTGGCCGTCAAAGAAAATCTCCCCCTCTGTCGGAGGGTAGATGCCGGTGATCAGGTTAAAAATGGTCGTCTTTCCAGCCCCATTCGGGCCAATGAGCCCCAGGATTTCTCCCTCCTCCAGGGAGAAACAGACGTGGTCCACCGCCGTCAGGCCGCCGAACTGCTTGGTCAGGTCCCGGATTTCCAAAAGCGCCATCTATCCCCCCATTTCATGCCCTTTGCCCTATTCCTCCTCCCGAATCTCCATCCGGATACGGCGGCTGGGCCAGAGTCCTTCCGGACGGGCAATCATCATCGCGACCATCGCCCCGCCCATCCAGGCGTCCCGCCAGGTTTTCAGGAAACGGAAGATTTCGGGCAGGGTGATCATCCCCAGGGTACCGACAAAGACGCCAGGGATGGAGCCGGTGCCACCCAAGACCACGATGCAGAACATCACCACTGACTCAATGAAGCGGGCCAGGTCGGGGGAGACGACGGGGATGCGGGCCACGTAGAGCGCTCCGGCCAGACCGGCCCACCCGGAGCCCAGGACAAAGGCCAGCAATTTGGCCCGCGTCGTATCCACCCCCATGGCCTCGGCGGCCATCTCGTCTTCCCGGACGTACATCCAGGCCCGACCCAGGCGAGAGTTCTCCAGCCGTCGGACGGCGACGAGTGTCAGGACCAGGAAGAAGAGGACCAGGTAGTAGTGGTGGAGAGGAGACCGGAGCGTCAGGCCGAAAATGACCGTCTGGTCCATACCGCTCAGCCCGTTGGCCCCGCCGGTGATGCCGAAGATGTTGTTCACCAGGGCCAGCCGAACCACTTCGCCGAAGGCAATGGTTACAATACAGAGATAGTCGCCGCGCAGGTGCAGGATGGGGCGGGAAATCAGGTAGCCGAAGACTGCAGCCACCAGGATGCTGACCGGCCAGGTGAGGACCAGTGGAACGTCAAAATGAAGGTTGAGCAGCGCCGAGGTGTACGCGCCCAGCGCGTAGAAGGCGGCATGGCCCAACTGGAAGAGCCCCGCGTAGCCAACGATGATGTTCAGGCTCAGCCCCAAAATAGCGTAGATGCCGGTGCGCCAGAGCACCGAGCGGTAATAGTCGTTCAGGGGCAGGGGGAGCAGAATGGCCAGGGCCAGCAGGCCGACCTGCCAACCGAGGGGAGGAACTTGCCGAAGACGTGCCCGCAGACTGACCATCGTTGCCCCCTACAGTTTCTCTGCCACCCGTTCGCCCAGCAGGCCGGTGGGGCGAAAGATGAGAATGAGGATCAGGATGACATAGGCGATCACGTCCTTCCACTGGGGGGAGACGTACCCAGCCCCCAGGGTCTCTATGATACCCAGAATCATCCCGCCGAGCATCGCCCCGGGGATGTTACCGATTCCGCCCAGAATGGCGGAAATAAAGGCTTTCAGGCCAAAGACCCAGCCCAGGGTGAAGTCAAACGAGCCGTAGTAGAGCCCCACGATCATTCCTGCCAATCCCCCCAGGCCCGGGCCGATGAGGAAGACGGTAGCGATAATCCGGTCCACATCTATCCCCATCAGCCGGGAGACCTCGTGGTCCAGGGAGACAGCGCGCATGGCGGTGCCGATGCGGGTGCGGTAGACGAAGAGGTAGAGGGCCGCCATCAGCAGGAAGGAGACGGCCAGGACCAGTACCTGCATCCCGCTGATGCGGACGTTCTCCAGAAGGACAATCCGACCGGTGGGAACCAGCCCCGGAGGGTAGGTCTTCCAACTGGCACCGTAGAGGTTGCGGGCCAGGCTTTCCAGGATAAAGGCCGCTCCCAGGGCCGAAATGACCGGTGCCAGGCGTCCGGCAGAGCGAAGGGGGCGGTAGGCGACGCGCTCTATCAGGACGCCGAACAGTGCGATGGTCATCATCACTATCACCGCGACCGGAGCCATTATCACCGGGCCGCCGTGGCCCAGGCGAGCGATCAGGAAACTCAGCCCGCTCAGTCCAATGTAGGCCCCCCACATAAAGAGGCCGCCGTGGGCGAAGTTGATCATCTTGAGCACACCGTAGACCATCGTATAGCCCAGGGCGACCAGCGCGTAGAAGGAGCCAATGGTAATGCCATTGATGAGTTGCTGGAGCAGTTGTTGCACGAGCCCTCCCCTGCGGAAGGATGCTCACCAGGCGATCACCGCCACAGTACAGGCCGAAGCAACCCTACTGTTCCTTGCGGTGGTGATGCGCCCCCAATGGGAAGCCATGTCTCTATTACCAAAAAAGGGGGAGTCCGGGGGTCTCCCCGAACTCCCCCCGGCCGGGCGGAAGAGTTACGGCGAAGGCTGCTGCGGGTGCAGAATGAACTCGCCCTGCTCGTTGATGACGTAGGCGACATGGATGGTACCCAGGCGGTCGCCTTTTTCATCCCAGCCCAGGATGGGGCCGGTGATGCCGTTGATATTCTTGGCCTGGTGGAGAAACTCCGCCAGCACCGCCGGATCGGTGGACTTGGTCTGTTCAATCGCGTAGCGGATAACGTTGAAAGCTTCGGCGGCCATCATCCACCAGACGCTGGCTGGCTCCTCGCCATAGCGGGCCTTGAAGTCCTCCACGTACTTCTTGGCCTCGGGGACGTTCACGTCCTTCGGCAGCGGTTCTGTGGTGACGTAGGTCCCCGCCGCGTTCTCCACACCGGCGATCTGGATCAACTCCGGGTTGTTGCAGGCATTGCCCATCACCCATTGGAGTTTCAGCCCCAGGTCGCCGGTCTGCTTCAGAAGCAGGCCGCCCTGAGCGTGGTATCCGGTGAAGTAGATAGCGTCCAGGCCAGCGCCGCCGATACGGGTCAGGATGGGGGTGAAGTCCTTATCGGCCGGGTTGATAGCGTCGTAGAAGGCCACGTTCAGCCCCAACTCCTCGGCATACCGTTTGGTGTGCTCGGCCAGGCCTTGGGCATAGGTGGAGTTATCGTGCAGGATCCCGATCTTCTGCGCGCCCAGCACTTCTTTCATAAATTTGGCCGCGAAGAGCCCCTGCCGGTCGTCCAGGAAGCAGACGCGGAAGAAACGCTTAAAGCCCTTTTCAGTGAGCCGGGTGGCGGTGGAGGAGGGAGTGATGTGGAGAATGCCTGCCTGGTTGTAGATAACGGAGGCCGGCTCGGTGGCGCTGGAGTTATACGCCCCAATAACGGCGATCACGCCCGCATCCACCAGTTTCTGGGCCACCTGGGAGGCCTGCCCGGGGTCTCCGGCATCGTCTTCCACGAGCAGTTCCACCTTGCGGCCCAGCAACCCACCCGCCGCGTTGGTCTGGTCCACCAGCAACTGGATAGACTTGAGCATCCCCTGGCCCTCGTAGGCGTAGTCCCCCGTCAGCGGGAGTTCCGCGCCGATTTTGATGGGGCCCGCTTCCCTCGGCCTGCAACCGGCGAAGAGGGAGAGAATCAGCATGACTCCAAAGATGATCAACAGGATTTTCCGAAGCATAGCTCTCCTCCTTTTGGGAATTTCCGACGGGCAGAATAGCCAAAGGCACCCGGAAATACCGTGTGTTTCTTCTCCTCCTGCCACCTCCTCTACGCGGAGTTAGGAACCTGCCATAGCCGTGGCGGCTCCGGCGGCCAGGCGGCCCGTTCCGACCGGGGGCACCTACCGACCTGGAGCAGTTCGCAGGCGGCGGGAGATGACCAACAGGATCACCAGACCTGCGGCCAGGATAAGCGCCGTGTAGGCTCCGATGCCGGTCTGGGCCGGTGGACTGGGAGTGATGGTGGGAGTGGGCGTCGCCGCGTTCGCGGGGGCACGGGTAGCCGTAGGCGTAGGGGTCACCCGGGGCGTCGGTGTCGCCTGAGGCGCCGCGATGGTGGGCGGCGGGGTCGGCGTGGGTGGCACCGGTGTCGGGGAAGGCTCCGGAGTAGCGGTCGGCTCCGGAGAGGGCGGGGTCAGGGCCAGTGCCGCCTCGGCGGTGGCCGTGGCGTCAACCGCGGCGTTGGTTATCTCTGCCGGGGGGGCCGTAGGAGGAACGGCGGCCCGCCCAAACAGCATTCCCCGTCCGATGGTCAGCATCCAGACGCAGAAGGCGATAATGCCGATCAGAAGCAAGCCGCCCATCCCGGCCACCAGGAGAATGAAGGTGCGGTTCTGCCGTTCGCCGGCCTCTTCGGCCTCTCTCTCTACTGGCTCCCCCAATTCCAGGTCCATATCCTCTAACATCTTCCTCTCCTTTCAGGATCGGACAACCTCCAGATTGTATACAGGGATCAGGAGGAGTTCCTCCTCTCCCGCAACCTGTACTTTTGCTGCTGGCAGGCGGCTGCTGGCCGCGGCGCGCCCGGCCGGCAGAATCTCCACCACTGTCCCAATCCGGCCTGCGTAGGGAGAGCGGACCACCCGAACGATGTCGCCAGTTTTCAGAGGGGTCTCGGGAGCCTGCAGCAAGCCGGTGCCCTTATCGGCGGGCAGGGGGATCAGGATTTCCGGGCGAACGGGTGAGCGCCCAATGGCGAACGCACCATCCACCACCGCTTCCCGCCCATTGTGGGTGGAAAGCAGTCGGAATGCCTGGGTGGACATGGGAATGTTCCCGATCCCTTCGGTCGCGACAATAGGGAACGGGGCAACGGTCGCCTTCTCCACCATTTCCGGCATCAGGCTGCCCACAATGATCCCCCGTACCTGCATCTCTATGGCCCGGTCCAGTGCCTCCCCATCGGATAGAATGCCCGCCATCAACACCGCGCCCCGGCAGGAGGCATCAATCATGCGTTCCCGCAGGGGCTTCTCTCGGCTTTCTGTTACGAGGCGCAGGACACCGAATCCTTCCTGAAGATTCCCCCAGGTGCCCTGAATCACGGCGCCGGTTACCTGAATCACCACACCCTCGCCCCGAAAGACTCGCTTGACGATCCCCGGGTATCCTGCGCGGACCTCCACGGGTTGAGCCGGGGCCTCAATGATGAGCCGTCCGCCACCGATACCGGTTACCGCTCCTTCTATGGGGGCCCGACAGACCCGACGGACAAGCCCTCCCCGAGCAGCCAGAACGTCGCCCCGCCGGACTTCCTGCCCGACCTCTACTTTCAGGTAGCGCCGGACGGCCCGACGGGGAACGCCCAGGGCCTGGGAGACGTTGATGATGCGGAATTCACCCGGCCTCAGGGCCCGGCCAATCACCTGGACCGGTTCCACCCGGTCGCCTTCGCGCACCAGGATGTCCCCCGGGGCCGGGAGGCGGCGCTCTTTGAGCACAACGGTCAATGGTGAGAGGACCACCTGCGGGAGATAGCATCGCATCCTGCTCATCCTCCCATATCCCAGAGCCACTGCTGAATCTGGGCCATCCGGGCATAGGGGTCGGTGGGCAACTGGAGGGGGCGGCCCCGGGCATCCACGATCAGGCCAACCAGGCCGCCGCGTACCCGGCGCTTGCCGCCCCGGCCAGGCCCCAGCCCCACATCTATCCGGCCGCGCGGCCGGATTTCCAGTACCGCTTCCTCTCCCACTGGCAAGGGAAGGACCTCCAGCGAACCGTAGGGTACCTCCACATCCAGCGAACCGCCCTTTTCGTAGTGGACCCGGATGCGCAGCACCGTCTCTCCCTTGCGCGCCGTGCCAATGGGCGCAATGACGGTGGCCAGATTGATCAGACCTCCGTTATCCAGCGTTTCCACCGCCGCCAGCGGCTTCAGGAGGGAGACTGCGCCCAGGACAGTCGCCAGCCCATGGGCATCCAGCAGAAGGGTGGAAATGCCCACCGGCTCCACAGCATCTATGACCATGAGGGCCACCTGGCCCGGACGGGGCACACTGGTCAGCGCGCCGCCGCTGACCACAATAGGGTCCAGGAGGGGCATCAGGTGGGAGTAGGGTCGGGCGCCATCCGGTCGCCAGTTCGCCTGCGCGACCCGCAGGGCTTCCCGCATCACCTCCCGGACCACCCCCTGCTCCAGCCAGAGTTCCTCCGGTTCCTGGGGAACGCTGGCCGGCCACAGCGCCCGGTGGAGCAGAATCCCCGGCACCTGTTCGGGCTTGAGGGGAACCGGCATCCAGCGCAGGAAGGCCTCGGCGCCGTACTTCGCCAGCAGGCGATCCGCCCCGTAGACCGAGCCCATCCCCGCCGCGACCGTAATCACCGGCTCTCCGCCAAAGACCGCCGTCACCAGCGTATGGGCCGCTCCCACGTCTATGCCCAGTGTCCCTTTGGGCGATTCATCCAGATACCACAGATACTGGATGTGCCGGGCGAAGGACTCCGCAACAGGCATCAACGGCACATTCAGCCAGCGATGGAGGGTCTCACTGCCCGGTAGTTGGGCCAGGCGTTTCTCCCGGTAGATCGCGTCCAGTTCCGTCTGCAATCCCACCAGATTCTCGCTGGTCATGGAGGGGCGGACGTTATCTATGGAGCGAACGGGAGCCTGTCCGCCGACCACGTCCACTACCTTCTGGCGAAGGGCAGTGTTCCCCGCGAAGAGAATCTGGGGGCGCGTTCCTTCCGGCAACATGGCGCAGGCCAGGGCCACGGCTTCCACCAGTTCCAGGACGGGAAGTGTCGCTCCCCCATCCGTGCCCCCGACCACACAGACCGCATCCGGGTGGTGTCGGAGCACCTTCCGAACTTGTTCTTCTTCCGGTATCGCCCGGTGAGGGGCATGGACAATCAGGTCCTCCACCACGGCGTACGTGCGGGAGATGGCGCGTCGGGCACTGGCGATGCTCATTTCCGGGACCAGGCCCGCCAGGACCAGTCGCAGAGGGGCGGCCGCGCTGCTGACAGCCACACACGCGTCCACTCCGACCATGCTTTTCTGCTGGGGAACGATGAGGTGGCGGGCCTCGTCCAGGAGCATCCAGCCCGTCATATCTTCCACCTGCTCAATCGCATGCTGGATGCCCTGGGCCACATCGTTCCAGGGCGCACCGGCGGTGGTCAGCGCGCTTCCCCGGGCCACAAACCGATAGGAGCCATCCACTATGTCCAGCAGAAGGGCTTTGGTCAGGACTGTGCCACAATCTATGGCCAGTATGGAGCCGATTCGCTGTTCCCGAGCCATGGGAGCCAATAACCGTCCGCGACTGGTGGCTTTAAAGAGTTACAATAGATGGTTGTTCTAATCATACACGGATTTCGCAAATTTGTCCAGTGCCGCCTGGATGGCTGCCAGACATGGGGTCTCCTCGTTGTCGGTTATCTCGCGATGCGTCGGTTCGGCAGGAGGATATGGTAGTAGAATCCGTTCATGCAGATATGTTCCACCGGGCGGTAATGCTGCCCGATGGCCTCCAGGACCGGCTGCGGGTAGAACTGGGCCCGGAAGACGACCACGCCGAACTCCTCCGCCTCAATCCGGCGGATCAGTTCCGAGGTGTCCAGCAAGCCGTTCTTGTAGAGGTTCAGCAACTGGGTCGGGTTGGTTACCACCGGGCGGCCCGCCAGCAGGCTGAAGGCCGCCTCTTCGCTGAAGGGAGGCCCATCCGAATCCCGGACGTAGGCCAGAATCCGCTCCCCGGCCCGGTAGTCCGCTTCGGTCAGCCGGTGGCCCAACTGGGTGTAGCCGCCGCTATCATAGTAGGCGAAAACGGTACAATCTCCCCGAATCGTCCGGTTGGCGATGCCCAGCGCCCGGGCCAGCGGCCCGAAGACCGGCCCCTCAGTGGGCATGTGCAGGTTACAGACGGCCTGGATGAGGAAGAGGACGGGCACCAGCAGGGCTACCCCGTTCTCCCACCGGGGCCACCGGCGGGAGACCGCGTCGGTCAGCCTCAGCAGCGCCCGTCCCGCCAGAACGCAGGCCGCTGCGATGGACGTGGTGAAGTATGCCGGTCCGGCCCCCCACTTCCCGCTGAGCAACCCCATCCCCACCGCCAGGACGAACCAGAGGCTGTAGACCGACAGCCGGTCCCAGAACAGTTCCCATACCAGCATCCCCGTCGCCAGCAGGATGAGGACAGGATAGAGGCGCAGCCACCCGTACAGGAAAGCCAGCGTCTGCTGGTAATCAAACTCGTTGACGTTGGCGTGGATAATATTGACGGTCCACTGCCCGCCGGTGGCGCGGTCTATCAGCAGGAAGAGTCCCCCGGCGACCAGTGCCAGGCCAGCCCCACCGGCCAGGGCCCGACGGATGTCCCGCAGGAAGACGAATCCCAGCGCGGCGATGACGGTGAAGATGGCCAGTTGTTTGGTGTACCCCGCACAGAGGAGGAAGAAGAGGCCCAGGAGGAAGTACCGATCGCCGTGGCGGGGGTGCTGGAACTGCGCGATGGCGGCCACGGCCAGCGTCTCAAAGGCTACCATCGTCATATGCAGGCGGCAGAGGGGACCAATCTGGTAGACGATGTTAGCCGCCAGAAAAGAAAGCCCCGCCAGTAGGGGGACCGCCTGAAGGAGCAGGCCGCGCTGGCCCCTGATCTCCCGCCGCACAATCCAGGCCACCGTCGCCGCGGTGATGAGGGTCGCCATAAACGAGACCAGTCGCCCAGCAATCAGACGCGGGCCGAAGACCCCCAGCAGTGGGACGATGAGCAGATGGAAGAGCGGCGGATAGTTGGAGCCGTAAAACGGGAAGGTACTGTTATCCCGATATGGCCATTCTCCCTGGCTATAAAGCACCGCGTCGTACAGTTCAAACCCCTCTCCCTGATCGTAATCGTACGGCCAGCGGAAGAGGGCCACTGAGTAGTCCAGGAAGACAACCAGGTACCCGATGAAAACCAGAAGGGCAATACCGGTGAGCAGATAGCGGGCTGGGCGCAATCGGTGCATAGGGTTTAAAAAATCCGCGTCCGTCCGCGTTTATCCGCGTCCTCTTTTCGCCTCCAGGCCCTGGCGGACGATGGCGGCGAAGTCGGCGGCCCGCAGGCTGGCGCCGCCCACCAGTGCGCCGTCAATCTCTGGCTCCTGCATGAATTCGGCGATGTTGGCGGGCGTTACGGAACCGCCGTACTGGACCCGGATGGCCCGGGCGACCTCGTCTCCATAAAGTTGGGCCAGGACAGCGCGAATGGCGTCCCGGATGATGCGGTTAGCGTCCGGGCCGTAGGCGGGGACGCCGGTGCCAATGGCCCAGATGGGTTCGTAGGCGATGACGACCCGGCGGGCCTCTTCGGCCTCCACGCCCGCGAAGGCGGCCCGCACCTGCGCTCCGACGACAGCCTCCGTTTTCCCGGCCCGGTTCTGCTCCAGATTCTCCCCCACGCAGACGATGGGGGTGAGGTGATGAGCCAGGGCGGCGCGCAGTTTGCGGTTGACCATTTCATCGGTTTCGCCGAAGTGGGTACGGCGTTCCGAGTGGCCGATGATGACGCAGTCGCACAGGCCCATCAGCATGCGCGGGGAGACCTCGCCGGTAAAGGCGCCAGCCTCCTCCCAGTGCATATTCTGCGCGCCCACGCGGATACGGGAGCCCTCCAGGCTTCGCCGTACTGCCTCCAGCGCGGGGAACGGCGGGCAGACGGCAATCTCTATGCCCTCCATTTCCCCCAGCAAGCCGCGCAGTTCGGTCACTAACGCAACGGCTTCTTCTATCGTTTTGTGCATTTTCCAGTTACCAGCGATGAAGGGAACTCTCATCAGCGGCACCTCTGACAAGATGATGGTTTAGAAGTCCATCTGATAGGACTGACACCCGTGCCCGCTGGGGTGCAGACCGCCTGGTCTGTGAACGCCCATCGGGAAGGCGTTTTTAGGCATCACCTGGTACAGGCTAACCGCCTGCACCATGTAACAAGGGCCACGCCGAGGCTCGCCCGGAGTACCGCTTGCGGCGTGGCCGGGCCACTTGCGCCGAAGCGCTCTACGGCGAATTGCGTATCAAGGGGCGAATTGCCTGCACTACCTGGGGAGTGCGCTCTATTTTGGGCAGGGCATCGGTTCTGCAATGTCAGGAGACGTCCCGAATCTGAGCGATCCGGCGGAGCAGGCCGTCCAGCCGCAAGAGGTCGCTCCCCAGCAGACGGGCCAGTTCCCGTCCGGCCTCCAGGAGAAAGGCGTCCCGCTCCCCGGACGGACGGGCAGCAGCGGCAAACCCCAGGCTGGCGGCCAGGAGTTCATCCGCCGGAACATCTCGGGCATTCAGAATCAGCCGGAAATAGTCCAACCGGGAGGTGAACGCCCATATCTCTTCGGGAGGACACTGGTACAGGAAATCCATCGTAACGGGTGGCTGAGGGGGGATACAGTGAAGGATACGGTCGCCCACCCGACAGCCCACAGTGAGCACGCTGACCTCAATGGGCACTTGCCGGTTCTCTTGCTGGTCGCGGACCACTTCTTCCGTCGGTTCAGCGATCACGATGTGGCGGACAAATTCGTCGTCCCGCAGGGCAACGTTGTAGATGAGGCCATAGACGGCAGTGCCGGAAGAGCGAATGTCGGCCCGCACAAAGGAACCGAAGGCGGGGATTTCCCGCTGCATGGCCTTGCAGCCAACCACGAACCCCTGGTTGGAAGCCTGGAGAATCCGCCCCACAGGGATGGACGAGGTGCTCATCGTTGTGCCCTCCAGATTATGCCGCAAAACGCGCCGGGTGTCAACCGGCGGAGGGGCTGGACGCTGCGGCGGGCGGCCCGGCCGCCCGCCGCAGCGTCTCCCGACACTCCGGAACTCGGCGTTCGCGGGTAGTGAGGAGACCCAACACGCACTGATCTCTTGCGGAATGATGCCCATGCGCCAAGTGTTGCGCCTGCATTCAGCCGGTCCGGTAGCCCGCGCTCCGGGGTGGCGTCAGCGATCACCGGCCTCCTTTTAATTACGGAGGGGACACTGTCGGCTCCGGGGTCGGGATTCCCGTGGGCAGAGGCGTCGGAGTTTCGGTAAGCGGCACCGGTGTCGGGGTCGCCGTCGGCGGTATCGGTGTGGACGTCGCGGTAGGCAGCGGCGTCGGTGAAGGGGTCGCCGTTGGCGGCACCGACGTTGGTGAGGGCGTCGCCGTCGGCGGTGCTGGTGTGGATATCTCCATCGGCGGCATGGTGGAGGTCGGAGAGGCCGTCGGTGAGAGCAATGGGGCCACGACGCAGCGCACGCGCGCCTCATAGGTCCGTCCCAGCCGATCCCATGCCACCACCCGCAGGGTGTAGACCCCCGGTGCCAAAAGCGTCGTGTCCCAGACGGTGATCTGCCCATCCCGCACCGGGGTCAGGTGCGGCCCGCTTACCCATCCCCAGCCCAAGGGGGTCTCCCCCAGGCCGTACTCCACGTGGTAGTGGTCAAAGTTGGGCACACTCACTGTCCCCATCACCCCCACGACACCGGAGACCGTAGCGTCCGGAGAGGGGAAGGAGATGTAGACCTCCGGATGGCCCGTTTCGGGGAGACAGGCGCCCAGCGGGGCCAGGGGCAGGCCGCCCCAGTCCTGGGTCTGGGCCCATTCCCAGCCCTGAGGGTCGTGGATCACGATCATCACTTGGCCGTTACACCACTGGTACCAGTCGTGCTCCGGCCCCAGGGGCGGCTGATCGGCGGCGAAGATCTCTGTCCGGCGCCGGGGGCAATAGGGGCTGGGCTGGGTGCCCGAGTCGGCACAGATTTCCATCTCTACGATGCCGGGGGGTCGGACGAAGTCCCGCACCGGTTGGCCCTTCAGTGCCGCTTCCATAAAACGATTCCAGATAGGAGCGGCGCCCATAGAGCCCGCCACCCGGTCCATCGGCGTGTAATCCGCGTTGCCCACCCAGACGCCCACGGCCAGGTCGGGGGTGTAGCCCACGGTCCAGGCGTCCCGGTAGTCATCGGTGGTGCCGGTCTTGGCCGCCGCTGGACGGGAGAGTTCCAGCCAGTTGGGACAGCCAAAAGCCGGGCAGCGGGCCTGCCGGTCGGAGAGGATGGAGGTGATCAGATAGGCGTGTTCGGGTCGGATGACCGCCTCACCCAGAGGAGGCTGACGGTTATCCAAGAGAATGTTGCCCTGGTTGTCCTCAATGTAAAGGATGGGGGTCAGGGGCACCCGTCGGCCGCCGTTGGCGAAGACGGCATACGCGCCGGTCAGTTCCAGAAGGGGCACCTCGCCACCGCCCAGGGTCAGGCTGAGGCCGTAATCTTCCCGCGTGAGGGTGGTGATGCCCAGCCGGGCGGCCATCTCCTTGAGGGCCGGGATACCAATGAATTGAAGGGCCTTGACGGCGGGGATGTTGTAGGAATTGGCCAGCGCGCTGCGTACCAGGACCGGCCCGTGGAACTTCCCGTCGTAGTTGCGGGGGACGTAGGGCGGGTTAGCGCCATCCGGAAAGGCGGTCGGGAGGTCCCAGATGAGGGTGGCGGGGGTCCAGCCTCGCTCAAAGGCGGCAACGTAGGTGAGGGGTTTGATGGCGGAGCCGGGCTGACGGGGGGCAACGGCCATGTTCACCTGGCCGTCAATCTCCTCGTTGTAGAAATCGGCGCTGCCGACCATGGCCAGGATGTAGCCAGTGGAGGGCTCTATGGCGACCAGCGCGCCGTTGGAGGCTCCATGATCGGCCAAAGCGGCGACGTGCTGGGCCACTATCTGTTCCGCCAGGGATTGCAGGTCCGGATCCAGCGTCGTGTAGATGCGCAGGCCGCTCCCCCGGTAGAGGACCTCCGGCCCGTACATCTGTTCCACCTGTTGCCGGACGTACATCACAAAGTGAGGGGCCGGGATGCGGTCCTGGGGGACGAAAGGCCGGAATTCGTAGGCGGCCATTTCGGCAGCGGCTGCGTCGGCCTGGGCCTGGGTGATGTAGCCTTCTTTGACCATCAGCCGGAGAACGTCCTTCTGACGGGCCAGCGCGCGCTCCCGTCCCCCGGCGAAGACGTCGTAGTTGGCCGGGGATTGGGGAAGTCCAGCCAGGAAGGAGGCCTGGGCCAGGTTGAG
This sequence comes from Anaerolineae bacterium, assembly GCA_025060135.1. Lineage (GTDB taxonomy): Bacteria > Chloroflexota > Anaerolineae > B4-G1 > DUEL01 > SpSt-77. The sequence continues at coordinate 40,941 of JANXCY010000011.1, forward strand.
TTCAGCGGCGGAGATGCCAAAGTAGGTCTCGGCGGCGGCCTCTATGCCGTAGGCCAGGTTGCCGTAGTAGATTTCGTTCAGGTAGATTTCCAGGATGGTGTTGCGGGGGTACCGGCGGCTGATCTCATAGGCCAGAATGACCTCTTTGATCTTCCGCCAGGCAGTCCGCTGGGTGCGCTCCTCCGGAGAGAGGAGCAGGTTGCGGGCCAGTTGCTGGGGGATGGTGGAGGCCCCGGAGACGGTCTCTCCGGCCTGCAGGTTGCGGTAGATGGCCTTGAGCATGGCGACCGGGTCAAAGCCGGGGTGGCGGTAGAAGTCAGCATCCTCAGTGGCAATGGTTGCCTGGATCAGGTAGGGAGAGATGCGGTCCAGGGGGACGTAGACCCGTCGCCCGCCCCGAGGGTCCATCACTTCATAGAGCAAGGAGTGGTCGCGCGCGTAGATTTTGGAACTGACGAAGGGAGATTGACGGGCCACCAGTTCTTCCGGTGGTGGGAGTTGGGCGGCAATGAGCGCGTAGCCAGTGATCAGCGCCGCGAAGAGAGCGAAGAAGGAGATGAAGGCCACCAGGGCGGCGATGAAGAAGCCCCACGCCAGGCGGCTCCTACCGGAGCGAGGGGGAGCCATCGAATAGTGGCGGGAGGCGAGGCCTGGTGGCGCAGGCGCCATCCGCTGGGAGGGATAGGGCCGAATGGGTCGGGTCTGACGGTGATTGGGCATGGGATCAATACCGTAACAGGGCGCCAATGCCCACGCGTTCCAGTGCCGGGTGGTGGTCTACTACTTCTATTTCACCGCCGTCCTCTACCACTCGGGTGACCACGGCTTCAGCGGCATCGGAGATTTCGGCAACGACGCCGCCGCAGAAGGGACAGCGGTCCATTTCCACGGCGGTCAGGTACCCGCAGGACTGGCAACGGTAGCCCGGGGCGTGAAAGCCCCGCAGGATGACCAGGGTACGGATGCGGCCCTCATGGGCAGCACTGAGGGTCCCATCCAGGCCCAGGACGCCTCCTTTCCCTTTCGCGGCCGCTGTAACTACGGCCTCCACTGTTGCGGCCTCCCGCTCGGCCTCCACCTGACGGAGGATGTGGAGGGAGCGTTCTCGTAGGGTATGCCCGTTATCCCCGGGGCCACCACTGATCGTCCCCACCACTATTTCCTGCAGCGCCTTGGGAAGCAGGTCGCGGAATTGGGAGACGGTGGGCTCAGCACCCGCCAGGATGAGCCGCCGGGGGGTGTGCTGGCGCCAAAAGTGTTCCACAACTCGAGCAGCCTGACGGAGATTGCGCATAGCGACCTCTTCCATATGACGGCTGCCGGATGGAGCGCCACCTCGCCGTTCGGCTCCGGCGGAGGAGCCCCGGCCCCGCTTCAGTTTCTTGACCTCTTCTCCTTCAAAGACCTCTTCGTACACGGGCTCGCCCAGGTGGAAGAGCACCACCCGGACGCCCTCCCGGTGGACCATCGCTACCGCGTAGCGCTCATAGGTATCCAGGAGGGCCGCCAGAGGGGAGATGTAGGGCCGACGGGCCACCATCACCCCGGAGGCGACGGGGATGGGCAGGATATAAACCCGCCAGAAGTCCGCCGCCGCGCAGGAGAAGACGGCTACCCCCCGGCCCGACCAGTTGTACTCATGCTCAAAATACCGCTGTACGGCGAGGATGTCTTCCGGCGCAGCCTGGCCTTCGGCTTGTTTCAGCAGATGCCGCAACAAGATCAGATACTCCTCGCTGGTATGCCGGGTCGGGTCCACATCCAGATAGATGCTCAGAATCGGCGCTTCTGCCTGGAAGTGGGCCAGGTTTCGCAGTTCGGTTTCGTCGATCATCGGGACGCCTCCATGAAAATGGACAGGATTTACAGGATTGATGGATTTATGGAATTGATAAGATCGATGGGATTGAGGGATTGACGGGATTGGCGGGCTTCGCCAGATGCAATCCTGTTCTTCCTGTCCAGTCCGCCTGTACGCCGGATGTTTATCGCGGGCGTTCGCCCAAACGAACGGGGATATCCATCGGACGCCCGTCCCGAAGGATGGTAACGGTAACCACCTGGCCGACCTCGGTTTCTCGGACCAGGTAGGCGATCAGATCGTTGAAGTCCTCTACCGGATGGCCGTCAATGGCGATGATGATGTCGCCGCCTACCCGCACTGTGGTCCCCAGCACCCGCACAGAGCGGCTACCGCCCCGAATGCCCGCCTGGTCTGCGGGTCCTCCAGGCTCCACTGCCGAAACCAGGACGCCCCGGGTGGCCGGCAGGTTCAATTCATGGGCCAGTTGAGCCAGGGTGAAGCGGTTATCGGCCGTGATGCCCAGGTAGGGGTAGCGGTAGGTTCCCTCCGCGATGAGGCGCGGGACGATGCGTTTGACCGTGTTCACCGGCACGGCAAAACCGACGCCCATATTGCCCCCGGTGGTGGTCCGGATGGCGGTGTTCACTCCGACCACCCGCCCTGCTGAATCCAAGAGGGGGCCGCCCGAGTTGCCAGGGTTAATCGCCGCGTCGGTCTGGATGATCTCGGGGTTGGAGAAGGAGCCACCAGTCGCCGTGGTGACAGTAGGCAGCACCCGCCCCAGTGCGCTGATTACTCCTACTGTCATCGTCCCCTGCAGGCCAAAGGGATTACCGATGGCGATCACCCGCTGGCCGACCTGAAGGGTATCTGAATCTCCCAGTTCCAGCGGCACTGCACTGGGCGGCAGGTCTTCCACCTGCAGGACCGCCAGGTCGGAGAAAGGGTCGGAGCCGAGGACCTGCGCTTCTCGCAGGCTCCCGTCGCTGAAGGTAACCCAGATGGTATCGGCCCCTTCCACGACGTGGTGGTTGGTAACGATGTGCCCTTCGGTGTCTATGAGAAACCCGGAGCCGCTCCCGAAGATGCTGGCCTCGTCTCCCGTTCCGGCAGCGACGTCAATGTTGACGACGCCGGGATTGACCCGTGCGTAGAGATTGACCAGCAGGAAGTCTTCAGCGGTGGCCTCAGTGACCAGGAAATCCGGCAGCGGGGTCGGCGTGGCGACCACGACCAGCACGGGCGCAGTAGCAGGCGCGGTTATCACGGATGAAGGTGGCAGGGTCGGTAGGGAGAATGTGCAAGCCAGAGTTGCCAGGAGCAGAAGGCCCACTCCCACCCCCAGTCGTATATCGAAGGGCACAGGGCGCGGGGTGCGAGGCACAGGACAAAGGGCGCCGGGTGCAGGATGCCACTTGCAAAAAATGGAGCAAATGCAACAAAACACCCGCCACATATGCTGATTCCTCATCGGCCAAACCGTTTCCGCAATTTTTCCCGCACTTCATCCCGAACTCGGGGCGGTAACTTTGCTCGCGCGAGGTAAGGGCCGCCGTTGTGGTCATCAGGCGATGCAGGCGAATGGTAGAGGTGCCCCGCAACCTGTATCAGCGGGGTCCTCCTCGTTTGCATCCAACACCCCGTCCGAATCCGCAAATCATCGGGTTATCTGGCTGGTAATGGAGCGCCAAGAGGAATCACCGCCCGCTTCGATGCAGGCGGGCCAGTTCCTCAAAGAGTTCCCGTTCCCGGGGGCTCAGCCGCTGGGGAACCTGCACCTGGATGACGACGTAGAGGTCGCCCCGACGTTCCGCATTCCCCGGTTTGGGCATTCCCTTTCCCTTTAGCCGGAACTTGGTGCCGCTGCTGGTGCCGGGAGGGATTTTCAGCGCCACGGTACCGTCCAGCGTCTCCACCGGCACTTCGCCCCCCAGGACGGCGGTGTACAGGTCCACCGGCAGGTCCCGCCAGAGGTCGCTCCCCTCCATCCGAAAGACCGGATGGGGACGGACGGTAACTTTCAGATACAGATCGCCCGGGGGCCCTCCGAAGAGTCCGGGCTGGCCCAGACCCGCGAAGCGGATCCGGGAACCGGTACGGGCTCCGGGTGGGATTTTGACGGTAACGACACGCCCATCGGCTCGCTCCACCTGCCGGGTGGTGCCGTGGAAGGCCTCCTCCAGGGTGATCTCCACCGGCATCTCCACGTCCTGGCCCTTGGTGGTAGCCGTGCGGCGAGTGCCCGTGCGCGGTCGGGTGCGCGGGGCACCAAATAGGAACTCAAAAAGGTCGCCCAGGCCGCCCGCCTGCCCGAAGAGTTCGTCCAGGTCCACATACTGGACGTGGGGCCCTGCCTGTCCGAACCACTGGCGGGCGAAGTCCTCAAAACCGCCAGGGCCACCACGCGCCTGCCAGCGGCTCCAATCGGCGCCGAACTGGTCGTAGCGGCGGCGCTTTTCCGGATCGGAAAGGACCTCGTAGGCCTCGTTGATTTCTTTGAACCGTTCCTCGGCCGCCTTGTCGCCCGGGTTCATATCCGGGTGGTACTGCCGGGCCAGGCGGCGGTAGGCCTTCTTGATTTCGTCCTGGCTGGCGTTGCGATCTACGCCGAGGATTCGGTAGTAATCTTTGTATTCCATGTCCGTGGGGCGTGTTCCGTATCCCGTGTCCTCTTTTCAATTGTATGCCTGGATACGGGGTTTGTCAAGAAACGCGCGCCCGCTCACCTGAAGGGCTCTTCGGCATCCGGCTCGCCGTCCGTCCCGAGTTTACGGTGCCGCCCGGCGCAGCATAGAGGTCAGCCAGGAACGCGCGGGATGCCCCACCCGTTCCAGTTCCGCCACCACGCGCTCCCCATCATAGGCCACCCGCCGGAGGGTAACGGTGCATTCTGGCCCATGGAAATCCAGGAGCGCGTAGCCCGCGCGGGGGTCGCCGTCCAGGGAGAGGCCGACGCTTCCTCCATTGACCAGCCGAACTCCGCCCACCTGCCGGTCTAACGGACGATGGGTGTGGCCATAGGCCAGGAGGCGCGCGTCCAGGCCGGAGAGGTGAGGGAGAATCTGCTCATCCGGGGTGTCGGGCAGGATGTTGGTTTCATCGTCGCCAGGGACGGCATGGACGGCCATCACGCGGCCATATCCGGGGAAGTCCATCGCCAGGCGCGTTGGGAGGTCGCGGAGGAAGAGATAGTCCTCCCATGTCAGTCGTTCTACCGTCCAGCGAAACAGCCCGTCCCGCATCTCCAGGAAGCCGGGCATACGGGCCCAGTCCTCCGGAGAGCGGACCGGCGCCAGGGGACGGCGCCCGGTAACCAGGTACCGGTCGGTGTTCCCCTGCAGGAACGAGACGTTAGGAAGCGACCGCAGACGGTCCAAGGTCTCTCTGGGCCAGGGAAAGAAGGCGACCAGGTCGCCCAGAACCCAATAGAAGTCTGGCTGGCCCTGGCGCTCTATGTCCGCCAGGACTGCCTCCAGCGCAGGCAGATTGCCATGGGTATCGGAAAGAATCGCCAGTCGGGTCATGGTACCTCCTTCAGCGACCAGTTTCTGTTTTGTCCAGGGCCCGCCACCAGGCGGTGATGCGGGAACCGACAGGCTGAAAACCGAATCGTTCGTAAAGGCGCCGCGACGCGACGTTGTCTACCTGAGTGTTCAGGGTTACCGCTTTTACCCCCTGCTGCCAGAGCCGCAAGAGCACTGTCCGCAACAGGTAACTGCCCACGCCTCGGCGCTGGAACCCCGGGGCTACCGCCAGGCGACCGATGTGCGCGCCGTGGTTGGCAGAGCGGGCCTCTGCGTAGCCAACGAGGAGACCGTCCCGTTCGGCGACCAGGAAACAGGCCGCTTCCTGCCGGATGTGCTCCAGGGTGGCCGCGCTGAACCACCATGGGGACGGAAAAGCATCGTGGTCCAGACAGACCAGGTGGGGGATGTCCTCGGCTTGGGCGGGCCGGACGGTGCATGGCGCGCTGGAGGGCATAGGAGGAAGGAAACGGTCATCCTTCCTCAGGGTAACCAGATAGGCCAGAAGACGGAACCTCCGGGTGCGCAGGGCCTCTCCCATCCAGCCGCCCACATCGGTCCAGGCCAGGGCGCGGGCGCCCAGTGCGCGCAGGGGGGCTTCCAGGTGGGGGAGGGTGGCATCCAGCCAGAGGCCCGCCGGGATTTCGGGGGCCAGGACGCCGAGGCGAACCCAGGCTACGGGGCTGTCGTCGGGCAGAGCCAGCAGAGCGCCGACGAGATAGCCATCGGCCAGGGTCAGCAGAAAAGTCTCCGTGCCCAGGTGCTCTTCCCACCACCAGGAGCGAACGCAGGGGCGGGCACTCCGGTCCAGCAGCCGCCGGATGGCAGCCTCATCGGCCCGGACGGCAGGTCGGATTTCCAACAGACCACGGACCATAGACCACGGACCACGAACCGCAGACCAGGTTGGGTTTTGGGGGGGGGGGCGGGCCCCCCCCCAAAACAAAACAAACAACCCCCCCCCCCCACCCCCCCCCCCCCCCCCCCCCCCCCCCCCCCCCCCGGGGGGGGGGGGGGGGGGGGCGGCCCCCCCCCCCCCCCCCCAAAACTCACTCTCTACCTGCGCCGACCGTCCTCCGTCATCATCCGCCAGACTTCCCGAACGCCGACTTTCGTCAGTTCGCCCACGTTGAAGGGGAGTCGCCCCACCGGGACGTCCAGTTCCGTCTTGTCGCAGACGGTGGAGGTGTTGGCGCGGTCAATCTGAGGCTTCAGGCGCAGCATCTCCCGCTCCACCTCCTCCGGCGAGGCTGTTGCCAGCAGGCGGTCTATCTGGGCCATTAAGGAGGTGGCCTGCCGGATGCGCTCCTCCGTCTCCGCCGCCTTCTGGGGCGAGATGATGCCGTAGCGGGCCTTCAGCGCGTTCAGCCGCCGACCGGCCTCGTAGGTGGTGGCAGCAATGGTATCCCGGTCCATCCAGACCGTCTCGTAGGAGAGGATGTGCTTCCAGGTGGGGGCCAGCAGGGCCCGCCGGTGGTCCTCCAACGTCCGGCAGAAGAGGCGGTAGCCGAACCGGTCCGGGTTCTCAAAGGCCGGGCTCCCGGGGTCCAGGAACGGGGCCAGCGGGGCGATGAAGGGGACCAGTCGCCGATCGCCGCCCAGCCTCTGCAAGAGGTCGTCGCAGTAGTCCACCGTCTCCAGGGCCGAGGCGGCGGTCTGTTGGGGCAGGCCAATCATAAAGAACAGATCAAAGCGACGGCAGCCGACGGCCAGGCAGTTGCGCACTGTCTCCTCAATCCCTTCGTTACTGTAGGGCTTGCCCAGGGCCTGGCGGACGGTCGGGTCGTGGGAGTCGGGGGAGAATTCCACAATGAAGTCGGGCAGTGCCTCCGCCAGTTCTTCGGCGTAGTCCCGGGGGACGGGCCAGAAGAACTCCAGCATAAAAGGGCCGGGGACGCCCCGGACGGCGCGCAGGAAACGGCGGGCGTAGTCCATTCCTGCCAGGCGCAGTTCGCCCAGGATGAAGATGGGGCCCTTGCTCAGCCGCCGGGCCTCCCGCACGTCCCGCGCCAGGTCCTCCGGGTCGCGGAAGGCCGGACGCTCCCGTCCGGACATGCGGACATGCCCCTCGGCGCACCCCCCGCAGACGGAGCAGTGCTGGGTGCAGCCGCGCACCGTCAGCGTGGCCATGATGGGATAATCCAGCCAGTGGGCGAAGGGCGTGCAGGAGATGAGGTCCCGATCGCGGATGACGGAGCGAACCATGTGCAGGAACCCCGGGCGGATGTGGCTCAGGTCGGCGGGGATGTAGGTCTGGGGGTTGATGTGGACCTCGCCCCGGGCGTCCTTCCAGGTCAGGTTGGGGACTTCGGTGGGCTCGCGGCCCGCGCGCAGGCATTCCAGCAGCATCCGCAGCGGCTCCTCGGTGGAATCGCCGCGCAGGACGTAATCCACCTGCGGATAACGGATGAGTTCCTCGTGGTAGTAACTCGCAGAGAAGCCGCCGAAGATGATGGGGGTTTTGGGGTGGTGTTCCCGGACGATGCGGGCGATTTCCAGCGCGCCCTGGGCATGGGGAAGCCAATGGAGGTCTATGCCGAAGGCGCGGGAGAGGTGGCGGGCGATGAAGCGTTCGACGTCAAACCGGTCGGAGCGGACCATCCGCACGGCCAGGTTGACAATGCGGGTGCGGAAGCCGTGCCGTTCCAGATAGTCGCAGAGGGCGGCAAAGCCGATGGGGTACATGTCGTAGATGGGGGTGGACGGGACGACGTCGGAGATGGGCCCCCAGAGGGTGGCCCGCCGCCGGAAGTCGTAGAGGCTGGGAGGGTGAAGAAAAGTCAAGTCAGGTATGGCCATCAGATGCTCCCTGGTGGGGATGAATGGACAGGATTTACAGGATTTACAGGATTTACAGGATTTAATTTGGTTCTTTGGGAATTCCCGTGCGTGGGGAGCAAGTTGCCCACAAAACGGCCGCTGTGCGTAGCGTAGGCTTTAGCCTGCGCCGCGCAAGATAAATCTTGCGCCACGTTGCCCACAAGCCAATCGCAAACCACGGAAATTCCCAGAGAGCCTTTAATTTTTTAAATCCCGCAAATCCCGTCCATATTTAATCTTGTAAATCCTGTGAATCCTGTCCATATTGATCCTGTGAATCCTGTCCATTCCCGCGCGCTGTTACTCTTCCGGGTGGGGGATGACGCAGATGAAGCGCAGGGGGCCCGGGCCGGTGTTGCGGTAGCCGTGGCGCTCGTTCGGGGGGATGTAGAGGGCCACACCGGGCCGCATAGGAATTTCGCCCTCCGGCCCCTCGGCGACCCCCTCACCCTCCAGGACAAAGATTTCGTGCTCGGAGGGGTGCTGGTGGGGGGCGAAAACGGCCCCGGGGGCGAACTCTATGATCCGCAGGGCGAAGTGAGGCGCTCCTTGGGGTTTCCCGATCACCCAGCGGATGGTAATCCCTTCCGCCACCGGTTCAACAGGGACATCTCGGTAATCTCGGTGCCACATGGTTCCTCCATGATGCAGGATGCAAGGCCAATCCGGAATACGGCGTACGGAGTATGGAATACGCAACACGATTCACTCCAGCCGGGCTTCCTCTTCCACCGTCAGGTCTTCCTCCTCCCGACCAGCATAGAGGTAGCGACCCAGGAGGGTGTCGTACTCGGTCCAGGGTTTGGTGGGGTCGCGGCGGGTGGCAATGATACGGTGGAATCGGTTCACCTGAGCACTGAGGTCTTCCACGTAATGCAGGGCGGCCGCCTCCAGAGTCTGGGGCCGCCGGGGAGCGCCCCATTCGTGTCGGCCGTGATGGCTCACCATCATGTGGCGCAGCCGCAGAGCCAGGTCGGGGGGAAAGTCCGGCATCCCTTCCAGAACCCGGTCCACCATCTGCAGGGACATCACCACATGCCCCAGCAGCCGTCCCTCGTCGGAGTACTCTATGCCTGTCTCCCAGGTGTACTCGCGGATTTTGCCGATGTCGTGCAGCAGCGCTCCGGTCAGCAGCAGGTCCCGGTGAATCTGCGGGTAGAGGGTCAGCAGGTGGCGGCAAAGGGAGAGGACCTCCACCGTGTGCTCCAGGAGTCCTCCCAGATAGGCGTGGTGGATCCGTCGCGCGGCCGGGGCACGGGAGAAACGGGCAACGAACTCCGGGTCATCAAAAAAGGCCGACAGCAACGCCCGCAGGTGGGAGTTCTCCACTTCGGCAATGGCGGTCCGGACCTCCTCCAGCATCTGGTCCACATCCCGCTCGGTAGCGGGGATCATATCCGCCATGTCGTACTCTCCCTCCTTTGCGGGGCGGATTTTCTCCACGACCACCTGCCAGCGGTCCAGATATTCCTCCACCCGACCCAGGACTTTCACCACCTGGCCGGTCTCCAGACGGCGTTCCACCTCCGGCGCGCCTTCCCAGACGCGCGCCAGGATGTCCCCTGTCCGGTCGGAAAGCACGAGGGTGAGGAATTCCCCCCGGGTGCGGTCCCGGAAGGGCTCCAGTTGTTTGCGGCGCAGGAGGAAGAAACTGAGCACCCGGGCACCGGGGCGCAGGTCCCGAACGAATTGCTTTTTCATGACAACTCTCCTTCCAGCGAGGCATTCTCCCCGCGGGGATGACGACGCATCTGGCGGTAACGGGCGCGCAGTTGGGCCGGGGTCAGCCGTTTGCCGGTCTCAAAATAGAGCAGAGCGACCTCGCCGATAGCCCATGTGCCCAACCCGTTGACCACTCCCGAGATGACCCAGCCGGGGCCGGGGAGGATTTTGGCCAGTTGCCCGGCCAGGAAGCGCAATCCCACTCCTCCGGCGATGGTGGTGAGGAGTTCTTTGGCGTGGCGGACGGAGAGGGATTCTCCGTAGATCGCGGCGATGCGCAGGACCATCCGTACCTGTCCGGCCAGGAGGAGGGGGACATCCAGTCCGGGCACCGGCTCGGCGGCGATGATGCCGTTGAGGGTGGCCGCGCTGCGAATGAGGCGCCGGGCTAACTGATGGCGATAGGCGGGCAGGGCCCGCCCCAGCGCCACGGCGATCCAGGGGTGGGATTCCACAATGGCCGGGATGAGCCGGTCTGCCACCCCGGCCCCGCTGCGGGCACAGACCGGAATAGGTTCCACACCCAGTTTGCGCCGGGCATCATCCAAGACCGCCGGGAGTTCCCGGCGCACCAGATCCATCTTATTGAGCGCGACGATGACGGGCAACCCGGTCGCCTTTAAAGACTGGTACAGTTCGTAGTCGGACTGGCGGATACCGGCGGCGGCGTCCAAGAGCAGAACGATCACATCGGCCTCCTCGGCGGCGCGGCGGGCGATTTCCGCCCGGTCCATCCCGCCCACCTCGCCGAATCCCGGGGTATCCACCAGAACGAAGGGGCCGAATCGTTCCTCCAGCACCGTTTGGGTGGTGCCGGGGACGGCGGTAACCGGGGAGACCCGGCGGCCCATCATCTGGTTGAAAAGGGTGGATTTACCGGAATTGACCGGCCCGACGATGGCCAGGCGCGTGGCCGCCTCTCGCTGGACGGCCAGAGAGAGTTCGTCCCAGTCCAGGGCCTGGAGGAGGCCCCGCAGGTCGGCGAGATGGAGAGGGAGTTTCATATGAACCTGTACGTAGATTCACGCAGATCACGCGGATTTTTCTTCTGGCAGCCAGGCCTGGCCGCCTGCGCTACGGTCAGTTGTAGCGCAGGGCGATCAACCTAAGGATGCTAACGTTTGGGCATACAGGAGGCGGCGGCCGCCATTGGCGCCGAGAAGTCGCCCTTGCCTGGGCCTTCGGCCCGGTTGCTTCGCCTCGTTCGCAACGAGGTCGGCCTGCGCCGACCTTCTATGGGGCAGCAGCAAAAGCTGACGCCTGGGCCTGTTGTGAGCCGAAGCCGAGAGCGAAGCGCGGCGGACAGCGCCACGCGCCGCCACGCGGCGAGGGCCACGCCGAAGGCCACGGCCCGAGAGGCCTCGCCTCGTGGGGCTCGCCCGAGGTGCCGCTCGCGGCGTGGCCGAAGGCGCTCGCGCCAAGGCGAAGCCACCAGAGTGCCCAGGGAAGGCTGATTTCCCCTCCGCGCAGCGGCGTGGCCACAAAAGTCAGTACCATTGGGCTGTCGGCCTGCAAGGGGTCTGGCGCCCTGCGCTATATCGGTCAGTGCGTAGCCCGGTTGGGGAAGATTGCCAGGATTCCTTAGCTCCCTTCGCTTTCCCCAGGAAGTTCCATCCACGGCAATTGGGTCGGGTCCACCTCTCTGGGAAGTTCTATCAATGGCAGTTGCACCCCCTGCGCTGCCGCGAGGGCGGCCTGGATTCTTCGCCCCGCCAGGGCGACGTATTCTTCGTTGATCTCGTATCCCACATAGTGGCGGTCCGTCCGGATTGCAGCGATGGCCGTCTGCCCGCTGCCCATAAACGGGTCCAGGACAACCTCACCCTCAAAAGTGTATAGTTGGATGAGCCGGTACGGCAATTCCACCGGAAAGGGGGCCGGATGCCCGACTTTCGTCGCCGGCTCGGCCGGAAACGTCCAGACGCTTTTGGTAAATTCCAGAAACTCTTCTCGGGAAATCGTACTGTTTCGGCCAGGAAGGGAATCCCGGGTGAACGTCCCTTTAGAAAAGACCAGGATGTACTCGTGGGTATCCCTCAGGGTCGGATTCCTGGGGGAGCACCAGGTCCCCCAGGCGGTGGACGGGCTGCTGCTGGCGGCCTTGTTCCAGATAATTTCCCCCCGCATCAGAAAGCCCAGGTCCAGCATATCCTCAATGATAAAGGCATGGAGCGGGATGTAGGGCCGACGGCCCAGGTTAGCGATGTTGATACAAGCCCGGCCCCCGGGGACCAGTACCCGCCGGACCTCACTCCAGACCCGTTTCAGGAAGGCCCGGTACTCTGTCAACGTAAGGTTCTCGTCGTACTCCTTGCCCACGTTGTAGGGGGGCGAGGTTACCATCAGATGGATGCTGCAATCCGGCAATTCCTCCATCTGCTCGCTGGATTTGCAGAGGATACGGTCCAGAAATTCCGGCGGGATCGGGCTTTCTATGTACGGGACCGGGTTCTCCTGCGGTAGCCCTTCGTAGAGCCGGCTGGCGTAGAAGGGAGTGGAATCGTGGGCAATCCGTCCGGGAGAGCCGAAGGCGCTGGTTTTGGTACCCATGGTGCAAGGCGCAGGTCGCAAGGCGCAGGACGCAACTCGCAGGTCGCAGATCGCACAGCGCGGGTGCACAGGCTACGAGAAGGCCTCTTCCAGGATGAGGATGCGCTCGCAGTTGCCACAGAAGAAGAGAGCGGCCTCCCGGGCCCGCTCCAGGCGGCCCGAGGGGACCTCCATCCCGCAGGCCGTGCAAGCCCCAAAGCGCATTACGGCGACGGCCAGCCCGCCTTTAGTCCGACGGAGGTTGCGGTAGAGTTCCAGGTCCTCCCGGGGGATGGCAGGGAGCAGAGCCGCGCGGGCGCGGCCAATTTCCGCCAGGCGCGCTTCCAGTTGTCCCTTTTCGGCCTCCAATGCGGCCTGATCGCGCGTCCACGCCGCCTCCACTTCCGCCAGATGGGCCTGAGCCTGCTTTTGTGCCTCCTCCGCCTCCTCGCGGGCAATCATGGCCTCCAGGAGTTCCTCCTCCCGTTTCTCCCGCAACTTTTTCAGGGAGAGGACTTTCTTCTGGAGATCGTCCAGCGCTTTGGGGTTGCGGACGCTGCCGTTGTAGAGGGTTCGCTCCGTCGAGGCGATTTCGTCTTTGAGGCCCTGGACGGCCAGTTCCAGGTCCCGCTGGCGGACGGCCCAGCGGTGGGCCTCGTCGGCAGCGCGCGCGGTGGCTTGGCGGGCCTCCCGCAGCGCCGGGGTCTCCCCCAGCGCCGCCGTGATCTCCCGCAGGCGACGGCGGAGGGATTCTTCCTCCTGGTCTAACTGTTGCAAACGATAAAGGTTAGCGGCGCGGGTCATTGTTATGACCTACTGCGTCCTGCGTATTCCGTGCTGCGTGGGTTGGGCTGGTTTTCCCACGCCAGCAGTCTGGGGTCCGGATACGGAGCGGACAGGATCACTTCTCCTCCCTCGCTGTACTCAAAGAGCGGTTTCTGGGCGGCCTCCCGGCAGACCCGCTCGTAGGCGGTCCGGCAGTACTCCGGGGAGATGTCTATTCCGATAAACCGCCGCCGGAGCCGATAAGCGACCACCGTTGTCGTTCCGGCCCCGTTGAAGGGGTCCACCACGATGTCCCCCCGGTAGGTGAAGAGCCGCATCAGGCGGTACGGGATTTCCTCCGGGAACATCGCCGGATGGCCGAACTCCTTCATCCGGCCCTCCGGCGCAATGTTCCAGCGGCCGTAGACCCACTCCTTGAACTCGTCGGCCGTGATGTCTATGGCCTCCCGGGGCCCGACTTTGCGATGGGTGGCCTTGTCAAAAACCTCAATGAACTCCCAGGTGTATTTGATGTAGGGCATGGAGGGCGATTGCCAGCTGCCCCAGGCGGTGTATTTGGCGTTGTAGTTGCTCTTCTCCCAAAGGATTTCTGCCTTCCAGAGGAACCCCAGCCGCTGCAACTGGTGGGAGATGATGTGGTGAGTCGGGATGTAGTCGGAGAACAGCGGCTGGACGTTGACAGCGATACGGCCCCCAGGCTTCAGGATGCGGTAGCATTCGGCCCAGATCCGATAGAGTTTGTCAAAGTACTCGTTCCATTCGCGGGTGTCCTCTGTATGGTCTCCGGCGTAGGAATGGCCGAAGTTGTAGGGGGGCGAGGTGATGACCATATCCACGCTTCCGGCGGGCAGGGCCCGCAGGACCTCCTCCGCGTCGCCGACGATGATGGTGTTGACAAAGTCCCGAATCTCCGGCGGCTCCTCCACAGCAATGGCCGCCGCCCGGTACTTGGTCCCTCCGCGAACCTGCTCTTTCCCCTTTTTATTCCGAACTTTCTCTTCCTTGCTCAACGTCGCTCATTGCCGGAGAAGGCTGGGGCGCAATACGCCGCCGCAGGACCAGCAGGGCGATTCCTGCCAGTGCCAGGGCCAGGCCGAACCACTGCGCGGCTGCCAGCGGGCCAATCATCCAGGCATCCGGGCGGAAAAACTCAATCCACGACCGGCCCAGCGCGTAACCCACGATGTATCCCACAAAAATATCCCCGTCCCGCAGACGGTCCGCCCGCTTCTTCGCCAGATAGGCCAGCACCAGAAAAAGCATCAGGCACCAGAGGGATTCGTAGAGAAAGGTGGGATGGAAAAGGGTATCCGGCGGGTACTGGCTGAGGGGGTACATCGCCAGCCGGTGTTCGGCGTCGATCTTGACGCCCCACCAGGAGGAGCCGGTGGGTGGGCCGTAGAGTTCCTGGTTGATGAAGTTGCCCCAGCGGCCGATGGCCTGCCCCAGCGCCAGCCCCGGCGCGCCCAGGTCCAGGAGGACCAGCAGCGGGAGTTTGTGGCGCCAGGCATAGATAGCCACACCCAGAATACCGCCGATGATGGCACCGTAGATGCCCAGGCCGCCCTGCCAGATCTTCAGGATGTCCTCCGGGTGCTGCCGGTACCACTCCCAGCCGAATCCGCCGCCCCGGGGGCTAGAGAAGACGTGATACAGCCGGGCGCCAATGAGGCCAAGGATCGTCGCCACGACCAGGCCGTTCCAGATATGGTCGGGGTGGATACCCTTCCTTGGGGCCTGCCGGACCGCATAGATGGCGCCCAGCAGGATGCCAATGGTGATGAGAACCCCGTACCAGCGGATAGCGATCGGGCCAATCTGTACCAGAATCGGGTCAACCGGTGGGGTCATTGTCGTTCTCCATAGACGTGTCGGATGTGCATCAGCCGCTCCTTACGGACCAGCCGTTTCCATTTCGGGGAGGGGCAGGATAAACGGCGCGTTAGCAGGCACGAGCATCACCCGGACGCCGGGGGCCAGTTTGGAGATGTATTCGTAGGTGAGAAGGTTGGGATTGGCCGCCAGGGCCTCGGCGATCAGTTTCAGGGCTTCCGCCTCCGCCCGGGCCCGAATCAGCCGGGCCTCCGCCTCGCCTTTGGCCTGGATGACGGCGGCATCGGCCTGGCCCTGGGCAATCTGCCGCGCCTGTTCTGCCTCCTGCTTCTTCTGTTCCACCACGAACTTCGCCTGCAGCGCCTGCTGTTCAGCGATCTGCTTCTGTTCAATGGACTGGGCGTATTCTTCGGTGAACGTGATGTCCCGCAGGACGAAGTCCACCAGAGTCAGGCCGTTCGCGGCCAGGACTTCCTCCAGACGGCGGGAGATTTCGGCCGTTACCTCAAACCGTTTGGTGCTGACTACCTCATCCACCCGGTACTGGGAGACAACATCCCGGATAATCCCGCGCGTCTCCGGATGGAGAAGGTCCTGTTCATAGCGGTGCTGCCAGCGGATATGGAGGTTGATGACCTGAGCGGGATTGATTTCGTAGATGACCGAGGAATCCACGAAGATGCGCTGTCCGTCCAGGGTGCGGGCCTCCACGGTCATCTCGCCTCTCGTCTCTCCCTCGCTGGGAGTTTTGGCCATAGTGAAGGTCTGACGGGCAATAGGGTAGGTCTCCACCCGTTCCACGAAGGGGATGATCCAGTGCAAGCCGGGGGAGAGGGGTTCCGGGCGCAGGCCACCCTTGCCCAGGACAGTGATGACCACGCCCATTTCGTAGGGCTCAATGAAGACCAGGCCCGCGCTGATGAGGGTGAAGGCCAGGGCGCCGACCAGCGCTACAATGGTCAGAGAGACCAGGGTCTTTGAGGCCCGACGGACCACCACGCGCCAGAGGGTCAGCGCGATCAGGGCGAACAGGGCCAACCAGAACAGGGTGGCCAGGACACGGAAGAGCGCGACGGCGTACATTTTTCCTCCTTGCGCCGACTGGAAGTCGGCCTCTGTGAGCCTTCGGCCTGGCGCTCGCCTGCGCGGACGCCCAGGGACAGCGTCGCCGGTAGCGCCGACTGGAAGTCGGCCTCTGTGGGCCTTCGGCCTCGGCGTCCGTCTGCGCGGACGCTGGAAGGGCGGCGCAGGCCGCCCGTTGGCCAGAAGGCCCAGGAAGGGTGAGTTCCAGTTACCGCAGATGGCCAGCGGGGGCTGGCCGGGCCCGGATGTCCCCCCGGGCCAGCGAGGCGAAGATGCCCAGGGTGCAGAGGACGACGAAAACGCCGAAAGCCGCTCGCGCGCTGCTCAGAAAGCGGGCGGTGGTTCCGGGCGTGATGGCCATCCCGCCCATAAAGAGCGCGAAAATGAGCATGACGATGCCCATGCTGAGCATCTGACCAGTGAGCCGCATGGTTCCCAGGGTTGCCGAGGCGACACCGTAGTGGGCCCGGTCCACTGAACTCATCACCGCGTTGGTGTTGGGGGAGGAGAAGAGGGCGAACCCGAAACCCAGCAGGGCCAAGACACCAACGATGTAGGGGACAGCGGTCCCCGGTCCCAGGGGGTAGAGCAGGGCCAGCCCGATCACCGTCAGGGCCATACCGACCGAAGCGACGATGCGCGGCTCCACCCGGTCGGACGCCCAGCCTGCCAGAGGGGAGAAGAGAGCCTGGACCACGGGCTGGACCAGCAGAATCATCCCAGCCTGCTGGGGGCTGATCCCGCGCACCGATTGCAGGTACAGGCTGAGCAGGAAGCCCACTGCGAAGGTGGCGCTGTAGTTGACCAGTGCGGCCAGGTTGGAGAAAGTGAAGGCCAGGTTGTGCCGGAAGAGATTTAGTTCCAAGAGCGGCGTTCGGGCCCGCCCTTCCCAGAAGACGAAGAGGGCCAAGACCAGGAGGCCAGCAAGGGTCAGCCCCGCGCCGAAGGCTGAGGGGAGACGGGAGAAGCCGTAGATGAGGGCGACCAGTCCTACGCCGTAGAGGATGGAGCCAGGCCAGTCAAAGCTCTCGCCATCCGTGGCCCGCCATTCACCCCGGAGTTTCCAGGCCGCCAGCGCGGCGACCAGGGCTGCCAGTGGCACGTTAACGTAGAAGATGCTCCGCCAGCCCCACTGCTGGGTGCACACACCGCCCAGGAACGGGCCCACAGAGAGGCCTACATAGACGGCGGCGACGTTAAGGCCCAGCACCCGTCCGCGCTCCTGAGGCGGAAAGACAGAGGTGAGAAGGGCGACGCCGGTGCCGAAAATCATCGCTCCGCCGACCCCCTGCACAGCCCGCGCGGCGACGAGCGCTCCGGCCGACGGGGCCAGGCCGGAAACCAGCGCGCCGGCCGCGTAGACCCCCAGTCCCCAGACGAAGATACGCTTTCGCCCCCGCAGATCAGCCAGTTTCCCAAAGGGAACCAGAAACATGGCCGAAGTCAGCAGGTACACGGTGGAAATCCATCCCAGGAGCATCGCATCGGCCGCGAACTCCCGACCGATGGATGGGAGGGCAATGTTCAGCGCCGAGCCCATGAAGGGGGTGAGGAACGAACTGCAGGTAGCCACCAAAACGGCGACGCGGCGGGTGGTTGTGGTTCCCTTCATCATTTCCGGCTCCCGATGTACTGGATATTATAACACCGCCTCTCCCGCAGGCAAGCCCGGTACGCAGGTTGGACACGAGGGGGGACAGGAACTGTAGATCGGACCGTCGGCGGCGGGCTTTTCTCCTACAGCCCAATGGTCAGGAGAATGGCCAGCAGGAGGAGACACGCCGCCAGCAGGATCCAGCGCCGATTTTCCTCCAGTGCCCGCTTCCATTCCCGGCCCGGGGGAACCCAGACAGCCAGCGCGTCGGAGAGGGAGGTATCGGTGAGCATCTGCCGGAGCGCCTCC
This sequence comes from Anaerolineae bacterium, assembly GCA_025060135.1. Lineage (GTDB taxonomy): Bacteria > Chloroflexota > Anaerolineae > B4-G1 > DUEL01 > SpSt-77. The sequence continues at coordinate 58,945 of JANXCY010000011.1, forward strand.
ACCGTGGGGGGACGGTCATCGGGGTGCAGGGCCATCGCGGCCAGGATGGCTCGCTCGGTGGTGGGGGAAATACGCGGGTTCAACATGCGGGGCGGGAGGAGTGAGTCTGGTCGCAGAAACCGTTCCCGAGCATCCGCCGGGGGCTGTCCTGTCAGCAAGTGGTACAGGGTGGCTCCCAGAGCATAAATATCGGACCGAGGGTCGGTGTGGCCAGTATCGCCTCCGTACTGCTCCAGGGGCGTGTACGCAACCGTCCCCCGGCCCTGCAGCACAGTGATGGTCCGGGCATCATCGGGGGTTAGTAACTTCACCAGCCCGAAGTCCACCAGTTTAATAAACCCTCCCGCCGTCTCTTTGATGTTGGACGGTTTGATGTCCCGATGGAGGATGGGGGGATTCTGGCTGTGGAGGTAAGCGAGAGCATCACATAATTGCATGGCCCATCCCAGTACCCGCTGCTCTTCCAGCATCCGACCGGCGCGCCGGGCTTCTTCCAGGATCTGCCGGAGGTCCGGCCCGGCCACGTAGTCCATCACCAAATACTCCCGCCCTCCCTCGGTAAAATAATCCGAGACCTTGGGCAGATGGGGGTGGTCCAGCCGGGCCAGGATGCTGGCCTCCCGGTAGAATTGCTGCTGGGCCTGAGCCTGGAGTTCCGGGGAAAGGTCGGGATCGGTATAAATCTCCTTGACCGCGCAGATGCGGCCTTCCAGCCGCAGATCGGCAGCACGATATACCGCGCCCATTCCCCCCTGTCCGATACAGGCGAGGATGCGGTAGCGCGCGTGCAGAACGGTCCCGGGAGCCAGCAATCGGGGCACCTTCCCCTCCTTCAGAAAAGCATGATAAATCAGAACGGGTTTCTGTCAAGCCATTTACAACCTGTTCGTTACGTTACCTTCCTTGACAAATTTCATCGTTATGATATACTCTACTCCAGTAGAGTATGCCAGGAGGATGCTCCATGCCCATCTACGAATACCGGTGTCCCAAGTGCGGCGAGCGGTTTGAGCAATGGGTGCGGTCATTTAGCCTCCAGGGTGAGGTGATGTGCCCTCGCTGTGGCAACACCGAGGTGGAAAAAGCGGTCTCCCTTTTCGCGGGCCTGGCTGGGGGCCATCGGGCCTCTGTCAGGTCCGCTTGTTCGTCCGAAAGGTCGCTTTGAGGGGTTTCATAGGAGTGGGGAGCCGGAGGCTCCCGGAGGAACGATGGCCATTCAGGACCCGAAAGTCAAAGCCGACTTGATCCGGCGGTTGCGGCGGATTGAAGGACAGACCCGCGGGGTGGCTCGAATGATCGAAGAGGGTCGGGATTGCCAGGAGGTGCTTCAGCAACTGGCGGCCATCCGGGCCGCTGTTCGTCAGGCCAGCGTACAGGTCATGCGTTCTTACGTGCTGGAGTGCATCCAGACCGCCGGAAGTTCGCCCACCGAAATGGCTGAAGCCCTTGTTCGGGCCGTTACCTGCTCTGCCTGAGGTCTCCATCTCTTTGTCGCCGGGAGGTCTGTTATGCCGCTGCTCAGCGATGAGATTCGTCAGGAAGTCTCCAAAATTCTGGCCAACCTGCCCCGCTCGGTCCGGCTGGTTATGTTCACTCAGGAGGTGGAGTGCGCCTACTGCGCCGAGACTCGCCAGCTGGTAGAGGAGATCGCTGAACTCTCCGACCGGATTACCGCCGAAATCTACGATTTCCAGGCCGACCGGGCGAAGGCGGAGGAACTGGGCATAGATAAAATCCCCGCTATCGCTGTCATTGGTGCGCAAGATTACGGGGTCCGGTTTTATGGGATTCCCGCTGGCTATGAGTTCACCTCGTTTCTTCATGCCATTCAGAGCGTGGCGGTGGGCAAGCCGGACCTGAGCGATGCCACGCTCCACGCTCTGGCAGAAGTCCGGCAGCCGGTGCATATCCAGGTTTTTGTCACGCCGACATGCCCCTATTGCCCGCAGGCCGTGATGCTGGCCCACCAAATGGCTATAGCCAGTCCTCTGATCCGGGCCGATATGATAGAGGCCACGGAGTTCCCTCATCTGGCCTTTAAATACCAGGTGATGGGCGTTCCCCGCACGGTGATCAACGAGACGGTGCATATCGAGGGCGCCGCGCCGGAGTCCATAGTGGTCGCCAAATTGCGGGAAGCGCTGGGGGGATAACGCGACGCGGAATATGGGGCGTGAAGCATAATGTGTGAGGCGTGAGATGCTGGATTTTCAACTGGCGCTGTCCCAGCCAGAGGCTCATCCATCGGAGGGGGTGTATGATCTCATCGTCCTGGGCGGCGGACCGGCGGGCCTGACGGCAGCCATCTATGCGGGCCGCGCCCGTATTCAAACCCTGGTGATTCTCGGTCCGCTGCCTGGTGGCCAGCCCGCCAACACTGAGGAGGTGGAAAATTTCCCGGGCTTTCCAGAGGGGATCGGGGGAGCGGACCTGGCCCGGCGTTTTCTCGCCCAGGCAGAACGGTTTGGAGCGCGGCTGATCCCCGCTTCCGTTACCGGCGTGGACCTTTCTATCCGGCCTTTCATTATCCGCACCGATGGGGCGACTTATCGGGCCCACACCCTTGTTATTGCGATGGGCGCCGTTCCGCGCCGCCTGGGCGTGCCAGGGGAGGACCGTTTCTTTGGGCGAGGGGTCTCCACTTGTGCCACCTGTGATGGTTTCTTCTACCGGGATAAACGGGTCGTGGTGGTGGGCGGCGGCGATAGCGCTATTATAGAGGGCCTTTATTTGACCCGCTTCGCCCGCGAGGTGATCGTCGTCCACCGGCGGGATCAACTACGGGCAACACGGATTTATCAAGAACGTGCCTTCGCCAATCCCAGGATGCGTTTCCTGTGGGATTCGGTAGTGGAGGAAATCCTGGGCGAGCAGACAGTAACCGGAGTCCGGGTGCGCCACCTGAAAACCGGTGAGACCTCCATCATTGAGGCCGACGGCGTTTTCGTTTATATCGGCATGGAGCCTCAGACCCAGCTCTTTGTCGGGCAACTGGAACTGGACGAGCATGGCTATATTATAACCGACCGCCGCCAGCGGACCAGCGTGCCGGGGGTCTTCGCCGCCGGAGATATCCAGGACCCTTTCTACCGACAGTTGGTGGTCGCTGCCAGCACCGGCGCGATCGCTGCTATGGAGGTGGAAAAGTACCTGGAGCTGTATCCCCAGAGCCCTCAAGGGTCAGACCGTTGGTAGTCTGCTACCCGACGGAGAGAGACGTCCCCATCGGCAGGGATGATGTCGGGAGCATCGGGATAAAATGAGAGGCCGTATGTCGTTTCTGGGAACACCAGTATATGATCTTCTCATCATCGGTGGGGGGCCAGCGGGTGCCACTGCCGCGCTCTATGGGGCGCGCGCCGGTCTGAAGACCTTGGTCATTGATAAGGGCCTGACGGCGGGAGCGGCCGGAAAGGCCGGGCAGATTGTGAACTTCCCCGGTCTGGGGCCTATTTCCGGTCCGGATCTGGTCCGTCGCATTCGGAAGCAGGCCGCGTCTTTTGGGGCCGAATTCGTTACTGACAAGGTTCTTCGGGTGGACCTATCCACTGACCCGCGTCAGGTCTGGGCAGGCCAGGGGGTCTACCAGGGACGGGCCCTTATCATCGCGACCGGCTCCATGGGACGGAGCCGCTATCTCCCCGGAGAGGAACGTCTGGTGGGGCGCGGGGTCAGTTACTGTGCCACCTGCGACGCTGCCTTCTTCCGGGACCGGGAAGTAGCCGTTCTGGGCAACAACGACGAGGCAGTGGAGGAAGCTCTCACTCTTGCCCGTTTTGCCGCACGCGTCCATTTCCTGTCCCCGACCGCTGAACTCCACGCCTCACCCGAACTGGCCCAGGGGTTATCTGATCACCCAAAGGTCGCGATCCGGCTGTCCACCCAGGTGGAGGAGATTCTGGGCAATGAACGGGTGGAGGGGGTGCGGATCGTTTCGCCGGAGGGGAAAGAGGTCCTTCCGGTGGCCGGGGTGTTCGTCTATTTGCAGGGGAACGTCCCGGTGACGGATTTTCTGGAAGGGCAATTACCTCTGGGCGAAGGAGGCTGTCTCCGGGTGGATGAGCATTTTCAGACCGCTGTGCCTGGTGTCTTTGCGGTGGGCGACGTGCTATGTCGCCACCTGAAGCAGGCCGTGGTCGCGGCGGCCGAAGGGGCGGTAGCCGCGATGGCCGCCGACCGGTATCTCCATGGCCGCGCTCAACTGCGGCCCGACTGGTCCCGATCATAGTACAGGCGGCTGAGCCGGTGGCCAACAGGCTGGCGGCCTGTGCTATGCGATGATCCCTATCCCCCAGCGTCCTTTGCTTTCCCAAATTCCCAGGGGGTGGCGAGCCATTGTCGGACGTGCCACCGCTGTCCGGCCCGGCAGGCCTGCGGGAGCAAGACACTGGGGGCGTGAACCCCGATCTTCTCCTCGATGTTCTGCCCGGAGTGGACGGCCATCACCATACCCCCTTGAGGGGCGACCGGCGACCGCGCTGCAGAGAGGCCCGTCGTTCTCTCCTCACTGGGATGACCGGCCTGGATCGCTCAACAGCGCCAGCAGTGCCTCCAGGCCCAGGAGGTAACTCCGAGCCCCGAAGCCACAGACCTGCCCCACGCATACCCCGGCAATCACCGAGACATGTCGGAAGGGCTCGCGTGCGTGGATGTTGCTGAGGTGCACTTCCACCGCCGGCCGGTTCACGGCGGCCAGCGCATCCCGCAACGCATAGGAATAGTGGGTCAGCGCGCCGGGGTTGATCAGGATGCCATCCGCCCAGTCCCTGGCTTCGTGGATCGCATCAATCAACGCGCCCTCATGGTTGGACTGGACGATGCGAAGGGTGGCCCCCCGGGCAGTCGCAACGGCCTCCAGTTGGGCGTTGATCTCGGCAAGGGTCACCGAACCGTATACTTCGGGCTCCCGGGTCCCCAGCAGGTTGAGGTTGGGCCCGTGGAGAACCAGGATGTTTGCCATCTTGGTCTCCTCATGTCTGACAGATAGTCCGCCATGCGGCGATGACGGCGGATTCGGGTACGCCTTCCACCAGTTCCACTTGGCCGATTTGTCGCAGCAGGACGAAACGCAATGTCCGTCCCCGGCGTTTCTTGTCGGTGGCCATGGCTGCGTACGCTCGCTCCGGGTCGTAGGCACAGGTAACTGGGAGGCCCAGACGGCCGATCAGGTCGCGCACCCTCGCGGGAAGGGTGGGTTCGCAGTAGCCCAGAGCGGCGCTTAATTCGGCCGCCGCCACCAGTCCGAGAGCCACTGCCTCTCCATGGCGGAGGGTGAACCCCGAGAGCAACTCCAGGGCATGACCGAAGGTGTGGCCCAGGTTCAACCAGGCCCGCTCTCCCGTTTCGTAGGGGTCGCGCTCCACGATCCGCGCTTTGACTCGCACCGCGTCGGCAATCATTGCAGCGGTGGAACGGACGCCGCCACTGGTCAGCCGCTCAAACAGCATCGGATCCCCGATCAGTGCAGCCTTTACTACCTCGGCCATCGCGGCCCGGTACTCCGCCTCCGGTAGTGTGTGCAGGACCTGGGGGTCTATCAGGACCACTCCTGGTTGTTTGAAAGCGCCGACCAGGTTCTTGCCCTGGGGCAGGTTAACCGCCACCTTGCCGCCAACACTGGCATCCACCATGGCCAGCAAACTGGTCGGCACCTGGACCAGGGGCACGCCTCGCAGCCAAGTGGCCGCGACGAATCCGGCCAGGTCGCCGATGACGCCGCCCCCCAGGGCAATCACCGGTTCTCCCCGCGCCAGGCGGGCATCCGCGAAGCGCTGGTACAGGTCGGCGGCTGTATCCAGCGCTTTGTAGGCCTCCCCATCGGGCACTTCAAAAACCAGGGGTTCAAAGCCCACGGCCTCCAGCGCGGCCTGGAGCGGGGCCGCGTAGAATTGTCCCACCGTGGGGTTTGTTACCACCGCGCAGCGCCCGGGGAGAATCCCGGCCCGCCGAATGTACAGACCGGCCTGATGGAGCAGGCCATCGGCAATGAGGATATCGTAACCCGGTGGCCGTCCGGCCTGCGCAGAATGCGGGTCGCCAGGCCCGGGAGGGCCAATGAGTATCGGATCCGGGTGAAGGCGGACCATCAGGCGATACCCTTCGCCCGGAAGTCCGGCGACGATACCCAGCACTCGTTCGGCAACGGCCGCCACTGAGAGGTCGCTGGTATCGATGTGATGGGGGATAGCGGCGTAGGCGGCGGCGCGCTGGCTCAGCAGCGCGGCCACGCGCGGCTCCCGATCCGGCCCGGCCAGCAGGGGGCGGTCGTCTTTGCCCGCCAGGCGAGCAAGGATAATTTCGGGCCGGGCATCCAGGCAGATCAGGATGCCTCCAGCAGCCAGCGCTTCGCGGTTGGCCGGGTTGACCACAGTGCCCCCGCCCGTGGCGACCACCAGGCTGGCCGGAGCACGCAGTTCCTGACAGATTTCGGCCTCCAGAGCCCGAAAGGCCGGTTCACCGTCTTCGGCAAAAATCTGCGGAATGGGTTTCCCAGCCCGGGCCACAATCAGGTCGTCCAGGTCCACGAAGCGCCAACCCAATCGGTCGGCCACTTCCCGGCCCACGCTGGTCTTGCCGGTGCCCATGAATCCGGTCAGGATAATGTTGGGTTCGGGCATGGCGGTTCCTCCCCGGCGGCCCTTCAGGATGTATCGCCCGGATACCCGAAGCGCCATGGGGTGTTATCCATCGGCAGGTCGGCCAGGTGGGAGCGGCGCAGCGCGGCGAAGCGGGGCAACTGCTCTTCCAGGGAATCCCCACCCAGTTTGCGGATAAGTTCGTCTGCCAGGACCCAGGCCACCATGGCCTCACCGACCACGGCCGCCCGGGGGACCGCACAGACGTCCGATCGCTCGTAGCGAGACGTTGTCGGGTTTCCGGTGGAAAGGTCTACGGAAGGGAGTGGGGTCCGGGTGGTGCTGATGGGCTTCATGGCCGCCCGCAGGACGATAGGCTCTCCTGTGGTGATGCCCCCTTCCAGTCCTCCTGCGCGGTTGGAGCGGCGGCGAAGGGTCCCATCGGGGTCGCGGACGATGGGGTCATGGACCTGGGTGCCCGGCAGGCGGGCATTAGCAAAGGCCGGCCCGATTTCCACTCCTTTGACCGCCGGGATGGAGCCCAGGGCGCCCAGGAGACGCCCGCTCAATCGGCGGTCAAAGTGGACATGGCTGCCCAGTCCCGGGGGCACGCCCAGGGCTACTACCTCAAATACCCCCCCCACGGTGTCTCCCTGTTCCGCCATCTGCTGGATGTGCTGGCGCATGGCTTCGGTAGCAGCGGGGTCGGGACAACGGAGGTCGTTGTGCTCCGCTCGCTCCAGCCGTTCGGGGTAGGGGAGGTCCTCGCTCAGTATGGCTTCCACTTCGCCAATGGCCGTAACGTAACTCCCCACAACGATACCAAATTGGGCCAGGTACAATTTGCAGATGGCGCCTGCGGCGACCCGCGCGGCGGTCTCCCGCGCACTGGCCCGTTCCAGTCCCAGCCGCAGGTCCCGGTAGCCGTATTTCACGGCGGCGGTCAGGTCGGCGTGGCCCGGCCGGGGGATCGTCATGGGAGCGATCTCCCGGTCGGCCCAGGCGGAGTAGTCCAGATTGGCGATCTCCAGGGCAATCGGCGCGCCCGTGGTTCGGCCGGCCATCACTCCCGCCGTGATCCGGGCCTGGTCCCGCTCTATGCGCATCCGGCCACCGGCGCCGAAGGAAATCTGCCGCCGGGCCAGTTCCCGGTTCAGAGCATCCGTCGGAACGGGCACCCCGGCGATCATCCCTTCCAGGATGACCGTCAGTTGGGGGCCGTGGCTTTCGCCTGCTGTCAGAAGGCGAAGGGCTGACATGGAGCGTTTCTCCTTTTTTCCAGAGCCGCCGCCATGACCTCTACCGGAGCGGGGACGCCTGTCCACAATTCAAAGGCCCGCGCTCCCTGATAGATCAGCATCCCCAGGCCTCCGATCGCGCGCGCTCCGTACTGCTCCGCCAGGGCCAGGAAGGGCGTCCGGCCCGTATAAATCAGGTCATATACGACCTGCCGGGGAAGGAATGGTACGGCCGGGTCCCAGGGCAGCGGGTCCGCCTCGTGGAGCCCCAGGCTGGTGGCGTTCACGATGAGGTCCGCCTCCGGAGCCAGCCGGGCCAACGCGGAGGGGAAGGGATGAGCGGTGATTGGGGCTTCCGGCCACGCCCGACGGATCGTAGCACAGAGGTCCAGCGCGCGTTCCAGGGTGCGGTTCACCACGGCTACTTCCATGCCGGCCCCGGCCAGGACGTAGGCCACTGCGCGCGCGGCGCCGCCCGCGCCGACGATCAGCGCGCGGCGATATGGGCTGGGGGCTTCGTCTGGAGACTCACCCACCCGGATCCCGTGAGCCCGCAGGTCATCCAGGAATCCGGCGCCGTCGGTGTTGTCGCCCAGGAGGGAGCCATCCTCCCGTACCACGATGGTATTGACCGCTCCCACCGCCATCGCGATGGGAGTAAGTTCTGCCATATAGGGCAACACGGCCTCTTTGTGGGGGACGGTAACGTTGACGCCCACGAAGCCCAGAGCCGGTAACCCGTACAGCGCGGCCGGAAGGCGCTCGGGGGGCACGGGCAGGGGCACGTAGATGTAGTTCAGCCCCCGCGCGGCCAGGGCGGCGTTCTGCATGGCCGGGCTGAGGGTATGGGCGACGGGCCAGCCGATCACGCCCAGCAAGCGGGTGGAGCCGTTGACCATCGGCTGGCCGGGTGGGATGGATGGCCAGGAATGGCTTATGGTTGCTCCTGCCACTGGATGTCTGCTCCCAACGCCTGCATCGTCTCCACGAAGCCCGGGAAAGAGTCGTGGATCACCTCGGCATTGCGGACCACGGTCTCGCCCCGGGCGACCAGGCCAGCCACTGCCAGCGCCATGGCCAGTCGGTGGTCGCCGTGGCTATTCACCTCTGTGCCGACCAGAGGGGTGGGGCCGTGAATAATCAGTCCATCGGGCAACTCCTGGACCTGCGCGCCCATCCGGGTCAGTTCCGCCGCTACTGCAGCGATGCGGTCGGATTCTTTCACGCGCAACTCGGCTGCCTCCCGGATGGTCGTCATCCCCTCGGCCTGTGTGGCTGCGACGGCGAAGACGGGGAATTCGTCGATCGTCCGCACCACCAGGTCGCCCGCGACCTCCAGTCCCCGCAGGGGGCCGGGCCGCACTCTCAGGTCGGCGATGGGCTCACCGATCCGGGAGAGGGAGGCTGGATCCCGCGCGTCCCACCGCTGGCTTCCCACGGCTTCCTGTCCGGGTGTCATCACCTCCAGTTCGGCCCCCATCGCTGCCAGGAGGTCCAGCAGGCCGGTCCGGGTCGGGTTGATGCCCACTCCTCGCACGCGCACTTCGGAGCCGGGCACGATGGCTGCGGCCACCAGGAGAAAGGCGGCGGAGGAGATGTCGGCGGGCACTTCCAGTTCCCCTCCTTCCACTTCCTGGAGGGCCTGGCCGCCGGCCAGGTGGAGGGTGGAACCATCGCGTTCCACCCGGACGCCGAAGGCGCGCAGCATCCGCTCCGTATGGTCGCGCGTGGGGCCCGGCTCCACGACGATGGTTTCCCCTTCGGCGAAGAGGCCGGCCAGCAGGATGGCCGATTTGACCTGGGCACTGGCGACGGGGAGGGGATAATAGATGCCCCGCAGGTGGCCGCCCCGGATGGCCAGAGGGGGCAGACGACCCCCCTCGCGGGCCAGGACGGTTGCTCCCATCCGGCGCAGGGGCTCGGCCACGCGATCCATAGGCCGTCGGCGCAGGGATGCATTTCCGGTCAGCAGGCTGGTGAAGGGCTGGCCGGCCAGGATACCGGCCAGCAGTCGCATGGTGGTCCCGGAACCGCCACAGTCCAGCACGTTATCGGGTTCCCGCAGGCCGTGCATTCCCACGCCCTGTACCCGCAGGTCGGTGGCGGATCCGGGGGGCCGCTCCTGGAACTGGGTTTCCTCCTCCACTGGTACGCCCAGGGCGCGGACGCACCGGAGCGTTGCCTGACAGTCCTCAGCGGGCAGCCAGCCTCGGATCCGTGTCGGGCCGGGGGCCAGGGCACTGAGGAGCAGAGCCCGATGGCTGATGGATTTGTCCCCGGGCACCACGACGTCGCCGCGCAGGGCCTCTCCAGGGCGAATCACCAGTTGCTTCATCGCTCCTTCTCCGCACACTGAGATTGGCGAGGCAAAGGGTCTCGCAGCAGTGGTCTCCAGGCGCCGCCACAACCCGTATACCGGAGAGAGGGATTATAACCGCAGCCCGCTCCGGCGTTCCCGGGCGGCGGAGAGCAGCGTGCGCAGGCGCTCTTCGTCGTTCTCCGCCAGCGCCCTCTGCAACGCGGCCATCTGATCCGCGAACCGTTGCAACCACTCCAGGATGGCGGCCTGGTTGGTCAGCAAAATGTCCAGCATCATCTCTACATCGCTGGCGGCCACCCGGGTAGTGTCCCGAAAGCCGGAGGCGGCCAGGGACCAGGGCAGCGGGTCTCCCGGGGCGTCTACGGCGTTCACCAGTGCCACGGCCACCGCGTAGGGAAGATGGCTGATTGCGGCCACTCCCCAATCGTGGAGGACCGGGTCCAGAATCAGCGGTCGGGCGCCGATGGCCTGGACCAGGGCCACTGCCCGTTCCAGCGCGGCGACAGAGGTCCGGGGGAGGGGGCAGAGGACAAACGGTCGGTCTACAAAGAGCGTGGCTTCGGCGGCGGCGAAACCCGAGACCTCTTTGCCGCACATCGGATGCCCTCCGATGGGCTCCAGACCTTCAGGGAGCGCGGCCATCGCTGCACAGATCTCGGCCTTGCTGCTGCCCAGGTCCATCACCAGCGCGCCCGGGCGCGCGTGGCGCCCCACTTCCGGCAACAGACGCAGGGTGGTGCGTACGGGAGTCGCCAGAATCACCACATCGGCGTCCGCCACTCCTGCCGCCAGGTCGTGGGTCCAATCATCAATGGCCCGGGCGGCTTGGGCCATGCTGAGTGTGGCCGCGTTGCGTCCCACCGCCACGATCCGGGCGGGCAACGGATAGGGTTGGGACTCAGATCGGGTCTGGGAGGCCGCCCGCAGGGCCAGCGCCAGCGACCCACCCATCAGGCCCAGGCCGACCACACACAGGGTAAAACCGCTCTCCATCGGCGACGCACCCGCAGAGGGGGAAGGGGGCTTACATCGTCCGCCCCAGGGCCGGCACCAGTTGCCGCAGGCTCTCCATCAGTTCCCGGAAGCGCTCGGGCTTGAGGGATTGAGACCCATCGGAAAGGGCCTGCTCGGGATGGGGGTGGACCTCAATGATCAGCCCATCCGCACCCGCAGCCAGACATGCCCGAGCCACTGGGGCCACCAGGTCCCATTTGCCTGTGCCGTGGCTGGGATCGGCGAAGACGGGCAAGTGGGTCCACTGTTTGAGCAATGGGATCGCATTAATATCCAGGGTATTCCGGGTGGCCGTTTCAAAGGTGCGGATGCCCCGTTCGCAGAGGATGACCTGGGAGTTACCGCTGCTCAGCACGTACTCGGCCGACATCAGCCATTCCTGCACGGTGTTCATCATGCCTCGTTTCAGGAAAACCGGGATGGAGGTACGGCCCACTGCCTGGAGCAGGGCGTAATTCTGCATGTTACGGGTGCCGATCTGGAAGATGTCGGTATACTTGCCCACGATGGGGACATCTTCGGGCGACATGACCTCGGTGATGATGGGCAGGCCGGTGGCTTCCCGGGCCTCGGCCAGCAGTTCCAAGCCCTGCTCGCCCAGACCCTGGAAAGAGTAAGGGGAGGTGCGGGGCTTGTAGGCCCCCCCGCGCAGGATGCGGGCTCCCGCTTCCTTCACCGCAAATGCGGTCTCCAGAATCTGGCTGCGGCTTTCCACTGCGCATGGGCCGGCGATCACCACGATCTCCCGGCCGCCGATGGTTACCCCCCGTACGTTCACCATGGTGTCCTCCGGATGGAAGTCGCGGCTGGCCAGTTTGAAGGGTTGGAGCACGCGCAACACTTTCTCCACGCCCGGCAGCAGTTCAAAGTGGTGATCTTCCAGTGGTCGGTCATCCCCTACCACGCCGATGATGGTGCGTTCGGTACCATGGGAGACGTGGGCCCGATAGCCCCGGGCTTCCACCTGATTTACCACATGCTGGACCTCTTCTGGTGTGGCCTGGTGTTTCATCACAATGATCACGCTACCTCCTTTCCTGGGATGGTTCCCCTGGTTGCCCGTTGACCTCCGGCGCTGCGGGGTAACTCCCCAGCAATTTTACAAACGCCGTTCGGGTCAGCAGGCCGATCAGGGCCTGATGCACCGCCGCATCTCTCCAGTGGCCTTCCATGTCCACGTAAAAAACGTAGTGCCAGGGGCGGTTCCGCCGGGGTCGGCTTTCTATTTTGGTCAGGTTGATGCCCCGGCGGGCAAACTCGCCCAGGGCGTTGTAGAGCGCGCCGGGGACATGGGGAGTGGCAAAAACAATGGAAGTCTTGCTATTGGGCCCCGGAGGTGGCTCCTCCCGGCCCAGGAGGAAAAAGCGGGTGGTATTCTCGGGAGAATCCTCAATCCCTGCCGCCAGGATTTCCAGGCCATAAATCTGGGCCGCCAGTGCACTGGCAATCACTGCGGTGTCCGGCTCTCGGGTGGCCGCCAGTTCCCGGGCCGCCCCGGCGGTGTCGTACGCGGGTACGGCATCCCAGCCCCGGTTCTTCAGATACCGTTCGCACTGGGCCAGCGCCTGGGGATGGGAACGCACCTTCCGGATGTCCGCCAGGGTGGTGCCGGGCAGAGCCAGCAGGCAATGGCGCACGCGCAATTTCACCTCCCCCACCACCCGCAGATCCCGCTCCAGGAGCAGGTCGTATGCCTGGGTGATGGACCCAGTCTGGGAATTCTCCACGGGCAGCAATCCGGTGGTAGCCCGGCCTTCTTCCACGGCCGTGAAGATGGCCTCAAAAGTGGCGCAGGGGAGAGTTTCCACCTGAGGTCCAAAGTGCTGGTAAATCGCTTCATGGGAGTATGCTCCCGGTTCGCCCTGGTAGGCCACGATAAGGGTTGGGGGGATGCGAGTCGCGGCAACAGGTGTTCCTTCCTGTATGCCGGGCACCCGGTGCTCCTCCATCGGCTCCATCCATTCCGGTTCAGCCTCCTCTCCTTGCAGGTCAGGCCGTAAGCGGACGGCGTCCCGCAGGTAGATGTGGCGAATCGCCGAGGGAGGCCGGTCCGTGTTCCAGTGAATGAGGACCCGAATACAGCGAGGTAGCCCGTTGGGGGCATTCACCGCAACGGTGTCCAGAAGGGGGACATGATTCCAGCCCATTTGCCGGGCGGCCTCGGCCGGAAACGCGGCGTCCAGATCGGGCGTAACAGTAAAGATGACACTGGCAATATCGGATGGTTGCAGGCCGTTAGCAACGACCAGCGCGCGCAGTAGTTCCTCGGTAGCGCTGAGAATTTCGGAGCGACGGTTCTCCCGGACCGTAATGGCGCCGCGGACCCCCCGGCAGGTCATGATCGCACCTCCTCTCCATAAAAAACCGAGCGTGGGGCTCGTGCTCCACGCTCGGTCTGGAAATCTATGGGATTCAGGCTTCAGTGGCCTGTCAGCGCCTCGCTACCAGCCAGCGCGGAGCCCCTCTCCGCGGGCCCAAAAAAGTAAAACCAATAATAGTAGCGAGCGCTGGCCACAACCCGGCCCATTATCGGTATATCCATCATCGCTATGGGCGTTTCTGCCAGAATGGGTGTAATGAATATACCATGAATCCCGAATTTGTCAAGGGCACGGACCGGCCACTTGCTCTCTTTCTGACCCTGCGGTATAATGGCACTGCTTCTCCGCCGAGGAGCCATCGTGCGGAGATTCAATTTTGTATGGGGATATACACCGAATATGCCGAAACGAACCTACCAGCCCAAAAAGCGCAAGCGATTGCGGACCCACGGCTTCCGTGCCCGGATGGCGACTCCAACGGGCCGCCGGGTGCTGAAGGCCCGAAGACGGAAAGGACGGCATCAGTTGACCGTCCAGTACGAGTGGGCCAAGAAGTGGAACTGGAAGGAGAGCGCCCGCCGGCCCCGACGTCGGGCATAGGGCCGATCAAGCGCCGCTCGGTCCGGTGGCGGAAAGTTCGGCTGCGGCGGTCGGCCGATTTTGAGCGCGTTCGGCGGGAGGGCCAGGCCTGGTCTCACCCGTTGCTGGTGCTCACTGCCTCCCCCAACACCGTTGGATGGACTCGCATCGGGGTGATCGCCGGGCGCCGCCTGGGCACGGCGGTCGCCCGGAACCGGGCCAAACGGCTTCTCAGGGAAGCGGCCCGTCGTCTCTATCCTCGCCTGGCGCCCGGGTGGGACCTGGTCCTCATCGCCCGCCCGTCTATTCTGACTGTCAAGGAACCCCAGGTGGAAACCGCGCTGGAAGAACTGGCCCGGGCGTCCGGGCTCTGGCAGGAGGTATGAGCGGTGAAGTACATATTGCTGGCCCTGATCCGACTGTGGCAGTGGACGTTCTCGCGCGTTCTTCCGCCGACCTGCCGCTTCTACCCTTCCTGTTCCCAGTACGGCTACGAGGCCATCACCCGCTACGGCGTTCTGCTCGGGGGCTGGCTGACGCTCCGGCGGCTTTCCCACTGCCATCCTTTCCATCCTGGCGGATACGACCCAGTCCCTGATCTCCATCGGTAAATTGGTACACTGGAATAAGCCATTTGGTTACTGCTCATGCTGTCATTCCGTCCTTCGGTCATTCGGTCATTTCCAGGAGCGTTATAGCGTGAATAGACCATTATTCCTGAGCACCGCCCTGGCCCTGACTCTGGTCCTCCTTCTGGCTGGCTGTTCCGGCGGCGTCCACCCCACCACCTGGACCACCCTGATGCTTCATAATGGGACTCTCTATGTGGCCGACCTGGAGCAGGTGCGGGCCCTGGATGCGGAGACCGGCCAGCAGGACTGGGCATTCCCCGACCCACCGGACCTGAGCCGCTATGGTCCCTTCTACACGGTGGCCCTGTTGAACGATGAACTGCTTCTGGTAACTTCTTATGAATCCAGCGGCGGCCTCTTCTCTGCCCGTTCTCGCGGCGTCCTGCGCGCGCTGGCGCTCAACGGTGGTCGGCTGGTATGGCCCCAGCCCTTTATCGCGGGCGGGGAATTCGTGGCCCCTGGCGCTGCTGGCGCCGGTATCTTCGTCATCGGCAACAGCGACGGCAACATCTACGGCCTGCGAATAGCGGACGGCACCCTGGCCTGGCAGTACCCCACCCGGGGCCGGGTCTGGGCCACCCCCCTGGTGATCTCGGATACCGTCTACGTTGCCTCGCTGGACCATCACCTCTATGCGCTGGACCTGCAGACCGGCGCGCGGCGCTGGCAGTTCCGAGCCGGCGGCGCGATGGCTGACCGTCCCCTTCCTCTGGACGATACCCTCTACATTGGCTCCTTTGACCGGAACCTGTATGCCCTCCGGCGGGCCGACGGAGCCGAAATCTGGCGCTTCACGGGCGCCAACTGGTTCTGGGGTACCCCGGCCAGCGACGGCAACCGCCTCTACGCGGCCGACGTGGATGGCAATGTTTATGCCCTGGACGCCGCCACCGGACAGGAAATCTGGCGCAGCCAGGTGGCAGGAACCGTCCGGCTGGGACCAGCGCTGAGCCCGGACGGGAAACGGCTGCTGGTGGCCAGCGAAAATGGCACCCTTTTCGGCCTGGATACCGCCGACGGCTTCGTCCTCTGGCAACAGGCCGGGCAGGGCCAGATCGGCTCTATGGTGATCGGCGGCGAAAAAGTCTACGTGACCCGCATCAACGCCCCCCAGCGCGTTCAGTCCTTCTACGTGGAAAATGGTCGCCCCATCTGGTCGTACCCACCGCCGCAACGGTAACAGAATACGGAGTACGATACCATGTGGGATTTCCTCATTCTGAACCCAATGGTGAACCTGCTGCTGCTGTTCTATCGCCTTCTGGGCCACCAGACGGTGCTGGCCATCACTGCCCTCACCTTGGTGGTGCGGCTGGCCGTCCTGCCACTGACGCTGAAACAGCAGCAGGCCGCCCGCCGGATGCAAGAACTGCAACCGGAACTGGTGAAATTGCAAAAACAGTTTGCTGGCGACCGAGAAGCCCTGGCCCGGAAACAGATGGAACTCTACCGGCAGGCTGGCTTGAATCCTTTGGGAGGGTGCTTGCCGCTCCTGATCCAACTCCCCATCCTCTACGGCCTCTGGCAGGCTATCATGCGCACCCTGGCTGCCAGTCCGCTGGAACTGGTTCGTCTCTCCCAGAACATCTACTCCTTTATCCCCGGCCTGGATGCCCTGATCCCGCTGCAAAGCCGGTTCCTATGGATGGACCTGGGCCAGCCGGACCCGTACTACGTCCTTCCGATTCTGGTGGTGGTTACCTCCTGGCTTTCGCAGAAAATCCTGACGCCCCCGGCCACGGATCCCCGGTCGGCGGCCATCAACCAGCAGATGCTGATTATGATGCCGCTCATGTTCGGGTTCTTCTCCATCTCCTTCGCTTCCGGACTCTCTATCTACTTCATCATTTCCAATTTGGTGACCATTCTCCAGTACTTTGTAACACCAAAGCCCGCTCCAGTGGGAGAAGTAGGGACGCCGAAGGAACCGGAGCGGCCCCGGAAGGAACCGCCGCCCCAGCCCTCCCGGCGGAAGAGCGGGCGAAAGTAATCGCAAAATCTCTCTGAGGGCATAGATGAGCAGAGAAGGCAAGATTTTCTTTGGCGAAACCGTAGAGGCCGCCATCGCGGCCGGGCTTACGGCGCTGCGCCTCCCGCGCGAGGCGGTGGAGATTGAGGTTCTGGACGAAGGGAGTCGCGGCATTCTGGGCATCGGTGCCCGGATGGCCCGGGTCCGGCTCACCCCTCTGGTTCCGGCCGGGGCTATGGGTGCGCCGACCCCCACTCCAACCCTCATCCCGGAGGCTCCGGAGTCCTCCGCTGCTGAGGTGGCCCGGACGATTCTGACAGACCTCCTCCAGCGTCTGGGCTTCTCTGCCGAGATTCGGGTCCGTTCGGCGGAGCCAGCGACCGATGAGGAAGAGGCTCCTCTGGTGCTGGACGTCCAGACTCCCGGGGCAGACACCCTGATTGGCCCGCGAGGAGAGACACTGGCCGCCCTTCAGCACATCCTGCGGCTGCTGGTCAACCGACGAATGGGCCGAATGGTCAACCTGGTGGTGGATGTCCAGGGCTACAAGGGGCGACGGGAGCAAAACCTCCGCCGTCTGGCGGAGCGGATGGCCAGCCAGGCGGTCCGGAGTGGGCGCACTGTCTATCTGGAACCGATGCCCCCCTACGAGCGCCGCATCATCCACCTGGCGCTCCGAGACCACCCCGACGTTACCACCCAGAGCGTTGGCGAGGGCAGCCGCCGCCGGGTAACCATCATCCCCCGGGTCGGCAAGGAATAGGTGGAGAGGGTCTGGGACTATCTGGTCGTCGGCCATGTAACGCAGGACCGATTGCCGGACGGCTCGCTGACTCCCGGCGGCACGGCGGCCTACGCCGCCCGTACCGCCCGCGCGCTGGGCCTGCGGACCGCTGTCCTCACCAGCGCCGACGACGCCCTGGACCTGCATGCCCTTCTTCCCGATGTGGAGATTTACCGCGTCCCGGCGGCTACCCGCACCGTCTTTGAAAACCGCTACACCGCAGACGGACGGGTCCAGTTCCTTCATGCCCGCGCCGCTCTCCTGACGCCCGAGACGCTCCGTAGCGCAAGATTGATCTTGCAGCGCCGTACGGCCATCCTCCACCTGGGCCCTGTGGCGCAGGAATGCGACCCCGCCCTGGCCGATCACATCCCCGCCGACTTCCTGGGCCTGACGCCTCAGGGCTGGATGCGCCGCTGGGACAGAAGCGGGCGGGTATCCCCCGGCCCGTGGGAGGGGGCGGAGGAGTGGCTCCCGCGTGCCGATGCTGTCGTCCTGAGTGAAGAGGACATCGGTGGAGATGAAACCCTGGCGGCCCGCTGGGCCGCGCAGACTCGCATTCTGGCCCTCACCCGGGGCGCGCGCGGGTGCTCTGTCTACGCCAACGGCCAGGTCTGGCACCTGCCGGCCTTCCCGGCCCACGAAGTGGACCCCACCGGCGCGGGGGACATCTTCGCCGCCGTCTTCTTCGTCTGCCTCTGGAAGGGCGACGACCCGGTTCGGGCCGCCCGTCGGGCCAACTGCATGGCCGCCATCTCCGTTACCCGGCCCGGCCTCTCCGGTACCCCTACCCCGGCCGAAGTCGCCCGTTGCATGGAAAACCATCAAGACACCAAGACACAAAGTTTATCATTGTTAATTTTTTAATGGTTCATTTCTTCGTGTCTTCGTGCCTTCGTAGTGAAAATCCAAAATGATCATCTACGCTTTCGCCAACCAGAAGGGGGGCGTGGGCAAGACCACGACCGCCGTCAACCTGGCCGCATATCTTGCCCATTGGGGCCAGCGGGTCCTGCTGGTGGATATGGACCCCCAGGCCAACGCGACGATCAGCCTGGGGGTGGACCGCGCCGCGCTTCCGATGACCGTCTACGATGTGCTGGTGCGCGAGGTGCCGCTGGATCGGATCATCACCCTCACCCGCTGGGTGCGGCTGGACCTGGTGCCCAGTTCGGCCCACCTGGCCGGTGCAACCGTGGAATTGGTCTCCCTGCCGAACCGCGAGCGGCGACTGGAAACCGCCCTCTCGGGTCTGGACGAACGGTATGACTACGTCCTGATAGATTGCCCTCCCAGCCTGGGCATCCTCACTGTCAACGCGCTGGTCGCCGCCCGAAGCGGCGTTATCATCCCCGTCCAGTGCGAATACCTGGCGCTGGATGGACTCTCCCAATTGATACGCACGCTGGACCTGGTCCGCCGTTCTCTGAACCCTCACCTGCGCCTGCGCGGCCTAGTGCTGACCATGTTTGATTCCCGCACCCATCTCTCCCAGCAGGTGGTGGCGGAGGTCCGGCGGTATTTCGGCAACCGGGTCTTCCGGACGGTCATCCCGCGCAACGTCCGGCTGAGCGAAGCACCCAGCCACGGACTCCCGATCCTGGCCTATGCTCCCCGTTCCCCGGGCGACCTGGCCTACCGGGCCCTGGCCTGGGAACTGCTCAGCGGCGATGGACGAGCACCCAAGGCGGAGGTGAAAAATGATGGGTAAATTCGGCCTGGGCAGAGGTCTGGAAGCGCTGATTCCGGTCGGGGCGGAGGCGACGGGCATTCTGGAAGTGCCGGTGGAGGACATCCGGCCCAATCCCCACCAGCCCCGGATGCTTATCCGGGACGATGAACTGGTCGAACTGGCTCTTTCCATCCAGACACATGGCATCCTCCAGCCGCTCATCGTCGTTCGGGAGGGGGACGGCTACCAGTTAGTGGCGGGGGAGCGCCGCTGGCGGGCCGCGAAACTGGCCGGCCGGACGACGGTCCCGGTCATTGTCAAAGACTTGGCTCCCCAGCAGACGCTGGAACTGGCGCTGGTGGAAAACCTGCAGCGGAAAGACCTGAACCCGCTGGAAGAGGCGGCGGCCTACCGGCAACTGATTGAGGAGTTCGGGCTGACCCACGAGGAGGTGGCCCAGCGAGTGGGCCGGAGCCGGGTCGCCGTGACCAACACCCTGCGCCTGCTGAAGGCCACCGATGCAGTCAAGGAGGCGCTCCTCAATGGTCGCATCGGGGAGGGACACGCCCGCGCGCTCCTGGCGCTGGAGGACCCGGAAGCCCAGGTCGCCGCGCTGCGTATCGTCCTGCGCCAGGGCCTCACCGTCCGCCAGACCGAAGAACTGGTGGGGCGGATACTGCAAGCCCGGCCCTCGAAACCGACGGCCCGGCCCACGGCTCCTCAGGTGCAGGCGCTGGAAGACCGTTTCCGGCAGGCGCTGGGAACGCGTGTCCAGGTCCGCCCGGGGAAGAAAGGGGGGCGGATTATCATTTATTATTACTCTGACGAGGAACTGGAGGGTCTGTACGAACGACTGGTCGCGCGGGGCTAATGCGCGAAGCAGGGCCCTGGATCGCATCCCCGGGCCAGTCGGGCAACGGCGTGCAGCGCGGCTTCCACATCCTCCCGTGTGCTGAAGGCCCCCAGCGAGAAGCGGACAGTGCCCGAGGGAAAGGTGCCAATGGTGCGGTGGGCCGCTGGCGCGCAGTGGAGCCCCGCCCGGCATAGGATACCATACTCTTCGTCCAGCCGCCTTCCCACCTCCGATGGCTCCATCCCGGCGATGTTGAAGGAGACGATGGCCGTCCGCAACCGCGCGTCCGGGGGGCCGTAGACAATCACGTTCGGGATGCCCCGCAGGCCGTCGGAGAGGTACTGGTTGAACTCCACTTCCCGGGCGCGGATGGCCTCCACACCCTGTTCCAGCACCCAGCGGACCCCAGCCGCAAGCCCCGCCAGCCCTACTCCGTTGGGTGTTCCACTCTCATACCGGTCCGGGAGGAAATCCGGTTGCTCCTCCCGCTCCGACCGGCTTCCTGTCCCGCCCCGAATGAGGGGCCGGAATTCCTCCAGCGGAACTCGCTCTCCGATGATGAGCCCGCCCGTGCCCGTTGGCCCGTAGAGCGACTTGTGTCCGGTAAAGGCCAGCAGGTCAATCCCACTGGTCTGCATATCTATAGGGATAGCGCCTCCACTTTGTGCCGCGTCTACCAGCAGGAGGGGCCCGTTCATCTGCCGGAGGGCCCGTCCTACCTCTACCACTGGCAGGAGGGTTCCCGTTACGTTGGAGGCGTGGTTGAGGACAACCATTCGGGTATTGGGCCGTAGGGCCGCCAGCACGGCCTGCGGGTCCAGCGCCCCCTCCGGTGAGCAGGGCACAACGGTGATGGCCACTCCCTCTCGCTCCAGGGCCCGCAGGGGGCGCATCACGGAGTTGTGCTCCATGCTGGAGGTCACAACGTGGTCGCCTGGCCGCAGGAGGCCCTGGAGGGCCAGGTTGATCCCTTCGGTGGCGTTGAGGCCGAAGACGACCCGTAACGGGTCGGAGATGTTGAAGAGTTCGGCCACCGCCTCGCGCGCGGCGTAGACGACCCGCCCGGCCTCCACCGAAAGCCGATGGCCCGAGCGGCCCGGGTTGGCGCCGACTTCGGTCAGGAAACGGGCCATTGCCGCCAGGACCTGGGGCGGTTTGGGCCAGGATGAAGCCGCGTTGTCCAGGTAGATCATCCCGTTTCCCGGAGAGGATAAAGTTCGTCGCGACGGCTTGGCCGTCGCAACGAATGGGGTTCTTTCACCGGACAACTTCTATACCTGGTTCTCCCTCTATGACTTCTCCGACCTCCCAGAAGGGCTGGTCCAGCGCGCGGCACGCGTCGGTGAAGCGCGCCATCTCGGCGGCGGGGATGGCGGCCAGCATCCCCCCGTTGGTCTGCGCGTCGTACAGGAGCATCCGGACCTCCTGCGGGACTGACGGGTCAAAGGTTACCCACTGGCGAAAGTACATCTCGTTGGCCGCCGTTCCGCCGGGGAAGAGCCAGAGGTCGGCCAGAGGACGGGCCGCCTCCAGAATGGGCACCTCCTCGGCCCGGACCCGGAAGCGGACCCCCGCAGCCAGCGCCATTTCCACTGCGTGGCCCAGGAAGCCGAAGCCAGTGATGTCGGTGGCGCCCCGGGCGGAGGTGGCGTGGATCGCCCGGACTGCGTCCCGGTTCAGCCGCAACATCCAGGGGACCACCTGGGCCAGCGCCTCTGGGGAGGCCTGCCCGGCCCGGTAGGCCGTGGTGATGACGCCGGATCCCAGCGGCTTGGTCAGAATCAACCGTTCTCCAGGCCGCGCGCCGCTTTTCAGGAGCAGCCGCTCCGGAGCCACCGTCCCGACCACGGCCAGGCCGTATTTGGGCTCCCGATCGTCCATCGTGTGTCCGCCGGCGACGACGACGCCCGCCTCCCATGCCTTCTCCATCCCGCCCCGAAAGATTTCGGCGGCGATCTCCGGCGGCATGTCCGAAGGGATCGCTGCCAGGTTGAGGGCCAGAAAGGGGGTCCCGCCCATCGCGTAGATGTCGCTGATGGAGTTGGCAGCGGCGATGGCGCCGTAGGTGTAGGCGTCGTCCACCACCGGCGCGAAGAAATCCGCCGTGGCAACCAGAAGGGTGCCGTTTTCCATCCGATAGACAACGGCATCGTCGGGCGAGCCCAGTCCCACGACGACGCGCTCGTCCTCCTTGTGCGAATCCAGCAGGGGGCGCAGGACCTGCGCCAGGGCCCCGGGGGCCAGTTTCCCTGCTCAACCCGCGCAGGAAGCAATCCGGGTCAGCCGGGTGAAGTCCCGTTTGGGCACGGTACCTCCCAGCCCTCACCCCCATCCCCTTCGGGAGGAGCAGGGAAGGGGGTGAGGGCTACCGCCTCAGCGTCAGTTTGAACTCGTCTCCGATCACCTCTACCTGCACCTGCAGGCCGGCCTGTTCGGCGGCCCGGCGCACGTTCTCCCGGGAGGTAGCAGTATCCACCAGGACCTCAATGGGAAACTGCCCCTCTTCTATGGCCCGGCGGGTCAGGAGGACCGGCTGGGGGCAGGAGAGGCCGCGCGCGTCTACGACTTTTGCCATGGAACGCCTCTGGCCCATCCGCGCAGGTTCGCGGGTGGGCTACGATGGTTTCTGCTGCTCGCGCATGGTAGAGCCCAGCGCGATGCAGAAGACCAGTCCGATCAGGATGGCGGCCTGTCCATAGGGGCCAGGGCCGCCCACTGTTAACGCGCCCCGGGTCAGGGTGTCGGGGACGCCCACGAGGGCAAAGTTATGGGCAAAGCCCGCGCCGAAGATCATCCCCAGGACAAAGAGGCCCGCATCGCTGTCGCCCTCGCCGGTGAGGAAGAGTTGACGGCCCGGGCATCCGCCAGCCAGGAGGAAAGCCAGTCCGGCCAGCGCCATTCCCAGGAAGTTCGCGAGGTGATTGGAGTGAGCCACCGGCTGGGCTGTGAAGCCCAGTTTGAATTGCCCCAGGGCCAGATTGGTGAACAGGGCCACTACGAAGAGCGCGCCGACGCCGGTGAGGAGATGGGTATGCCTCATCAACAGGAGGTCCCGCCAGGCACCTATCGTGCAGAAACGGGTGCGTTGGGCCAGGAAGCCGATCACCAGCCCTACAGCCAGGGAGATCAGGATCGGCGCGTGCTGGGAGCCGGGCCCTTCCTTGCTGAAGAAGATGGGGCCATCTTTGGCGAACTGAGGGCGAAGGAGAAGGAACAGAAGGAGGACCAGCATAAGGGCCGGCATAATCCACCCGACGGGGGCAGGTGCTGGACGGCTGGGACCCAGGGAATAGCCCTGCTTCAGGAAGAGGATCCCGATCGCGATGCCGGAGACCAGCCCGGCAATGCCCACCAGGCCGTTCAGGTCGCCGCCTGCCAGCCGCAGAAGGGCGCGCCAGGGGCATCCCAGGAAGGCCAGCGCGCCGATCATCGCAAACATCCCCAGAAAGAAGCGGACGAGAGGAGCAGAACCAGCACGGGGTTTGAATTCCCGGAAGACCAGGGCGGCGATCAGGGCACCCAGGACGAAAGCAATGATTTCGGGCCGGATGTACTGGACAGTAGCCGCCCGATGAAGGCCTAGGGCCCCAGCGATGTCCCGCTCAAAGCAGGCCATACAGATGCCCATGTTGGGCGGATTGCCGGCCTTCTGAAGGAGCGGGGCCAGAAGGCCGATAACGGCCCCCACCAAGAGGATACCCCAGCGTGAGGCAAAGAAACGGGTGAGACGTTCGGATATGGACATGGTGCGCACCTCCTTATATGGATAAAGTTCCGATCCCCATCCACCGGCGACCAGGCGGCTGCCCGGGCTCGGTGTGGACAAACAAAAGCCGCCATTGGCCCACGCCAGTGGCGGCTTCGGGAAACACACCCCATACCCTTTACGGTGCGGTATCCCCGCCGCTCCCGGACGTAGGCCCGGCGATCCGCAGGCGCCAACCAGCGCCCCAGCCTTCCAGTCAGGTACGGCGGTGATAGCCGGGGGTCATCCCGTGTGCTCGTCCCCTCGTCCTCATAGCACCGCGTCCCTGCCTCTTGTAGCCCATTCGCAATACTGACCCGACCGTTGGGGGTATCCGTGTGGGCAGGGTGAAATTAGTATATCCCAGATCAGGAAAAATGCAAGCGCGTTTCCAGGCGTTAAGGAAGGGATGGCGGTCTTCCATACATTGCCCCCTCGCTGGTTCCCCTCCTGAACTGGAGACTTTGTTGGCGATACCGGTGGAAGGAAGCCGGATCGGCATCCACAGGAAGGAAAAGCCGTGCCCTCTGCGTGTCTCCGCGTTCCGATTTCCGGATAGAGCGCGGATGGGCACCGATAGGATCGGTTTTTCGCGAACGCCCGTGTTCTTCCCCGTGCGATTTCGCCTCTTTTGCCAAAATCTCCCTTCCATGCTATTATCAAAGAGATTACGGCAGGATTAGAATTTTCTGCCGGGAGCCTTCTCAGCCCATCGCGCAGAGCCAGCAAGGGTGGACGATCCGGCTTGCGCTATTCGGTGAACCTCCTGCAGGCAATAAGGGCATAGAAATGGCGCGGCGTCGTGTGTTAATTGTGGATTCTAACCAGGCGTTTGCCACCCTCCTTCAGCAAGAGATCGAAGGGATGGAGAGCCTCAGCGCCGATGTGGTAGTGAGCGGCAAAGAGGCTCTCCAGGCGACGGCCAGGACGGACTACGCGATGGCCATTGTGGATATGGGCCTGCCCGATCTGCCCGCGGTCCAACTGGTCCGCGCGCTACGCCAGGAGCACCCGAACCTCCGGCTGATGGTCATCCCGCTGGAGGGAGACGCGGTTCCGGCAGAACTGGCCGATCTCCCGATCCAGGGCACCCTTTCTAAACCGTTCTTTCTCCCCGAATTGCCCGCGCGCATCCAGCAGGCTTTATCCTGGCCACTGACGACCCCGGGATCGGCAGAGGCCATCCCGGCTCACGCGCCAGCCGAAGCGTCTGTGCCCGCGGCGCTATCCCTGATGTCCCGGCTGGCACAGGAAGTGGGTGCTGAGGCTGTCCTCCTGATCCGGGGCGGCGAACTGATCGCCCATACGGGCCGGATGAGCGAAAATGGCGTCTCCGCTCTCACCTCCCTGGTCGCCGATGCCTGGCGGGCATCCACGCGCGTCGCACAGATTCTGGGCAAAGAACAACTTCGCTTCGAGCAGAGTATTGAGGGCGCCGAATACCTGCTCTACTCTCTGGCGATCACCGAAGACCTCATCCTTTCCGTGGTGGTAACGGGCAAAGTTCCCCTGGGGATGATCCGTCATCGGGCCAAGGAGACGGCAGAGGAGATTCGCCGGATGTTGTAGGAATGCCGGGCTCGGCAGTGAGGGCCTCCGGCCACGAGAGCACCCCGTTATCCGGTTCGCAGGCGGGCACGGAACCCAGGAGCGGGCCGATGTTTCGGCCATCCAGCGTCGCCCCAGCAACCCGTTCCCCTTGAAGGAGGGACCAACCGATGAAACCCCTATCTCCTATTCGGATCCTCGGCATCGCCGGAAGCCTGCGGGAAAAGTCCTATAACTACGATCTACTGCGCGCGGCGCAGGAACTGGCGCCGCCGGGCACAGAGATTCAAATCCTGGACCGGGCAATCCTGGCCCAGATTCCGCCCTATAACGAGGACGTCCGCGCGCGGGGCGAACCGGCCCCGGTAACCGCGTTGAAAGAGGCGGTCCGCCAGGCCGACGCACTCCTTATCGCCACTCCAGAATACAATTTCTCCATTCCGGGCGTGTTGAAGAACGCGCTGGACTGGGCCTCCCGACCGCCGGAAACCTCCCCGTTCAGCGGGAAACCAGTCGCCATCATGGGAGCCACCGCCGGCACCTGGGGAACTGTGCGCGCCCAGACGCACCTGCGCCAGGTCTGCCAAGCCCTGAACATGTTCCCCCTGAACCGGCCGGAGGTGCTGGTTGCCTTCGCCCAAGAGAAATTCCGCGAAGACGGCCAACTGACCGACGAGATGGCCCGGCAACTGATTCGTCTGCTTCTGGAAGAACTGGTACGCTGGACTCTCCGCCTGCGCAAGGAATAACGGAATAACAGTTGGAGGGCGGCAGCAAAGCCACCGCCCTCCCGTTCCCGCGGCTCTCCCCCCGAAAGGGTCCGGCACGTTGGCGCTCACTGGTCCGTCAGGACCGACGCTTCCGGGTCTACCACAACCTTCCGGTAGACCTCGGCAGGAGAGCGCGCCGCGTCGTCAACGGTCAGCAGGTCCGCAACGGCAATCCCGAAGAGCCGCTCGTTCTCCCGCAGGTACGGCTCTATCAGGCCCCAGTCTTCCTCCGTGAAGGGCACGAAGACCCCGCCGTTGAGTTGGTCCTCGTCCACGACCCGATGCGGGTCCCGCAGGAAAATGGCCCCGCCCGAGGCCAGGGAGAAGAGGTTGCCCCCCGGGTAGGGAGAGGGCAGGTCTTCCAGGCGGCCGTCCGGGCCGAAGACGACCCCGTTCAGGACGACAAAGCCCCCGCCCCGGTGGGGGTCTCCCGCCATAAAGGACTCCGCCAGGTAGTCCAGGCAGGTACCGTTGATGACCACCCGGGGCCGGCCCACCGCGTTGATGAGGGGGCGCCCGGCGGCGGAGCCCAGGACGTAGACCTCCCCGCCTTTTGCCCCGTAGAGGAAGGTCTGTCCCACGTCGCCGTAGACGGCCAGTTTGCCCGCTTTCAGAATCTGCCCCAGTTGGTCCTGCCCGTCGCCGTGCAGGTGGACCTCCGCGCCGTCCAGGCCAGAAGCGGCGTAATCCCCCACGTCGCCGTAGAGGTCTATGCGGACGCCGCGCGTATCGGGCCCCAGGCCACAGGCCGCGAAACGGCCTCCCCGCCAGTGGTAGGCGATGATACGCCGCCACCCCAGCCGGTACGCCCGAACGATCCAGCGGGCCGCGCTCTCCTCCCCTTCAGGGGGAAATCCCAGGGTGTCCAGGATAAAGATCGCCTCCGGCGACGGCGCGGGGACCAGCCCGTGCCGGGTCTCCCAGGTCAGCCGAAAGAGCATGCCACCCTCTGCGGGTCCGGCGCCATTTTCGGGCACGGCGAAGAGCGCCCCCAGCGCATCGTCCACCAGCGTCAGGAAGGACGCGCGCTTTTTGTCGCCCAGGTCGGCCCGGCGGTCCCGGAGCAGGGTCAGGACCTCCCAGGCGAAGCGCCACTCCGTCAGGCCCTGGCGGCCCA
>JANXCY010000120.1 GCA_025060135.1 Anaerolineae bacterium
GTTCTCTTTTCCCGTTCCAGGGCCTCGAGGAGGGGCTTTCTTAGGGCTTCCTTCTCCTCCTCGGCCCACCTGGCCCTAAGCTCCTCCGAAAGGGTGGTGCGCAGCCTGGGGTCTTCCACCAGGCCTTTCAGGGCCTGGTAGAGCCTTTCCAGACCCGGTGGGTCCAGGGGGGTTTCGGGGGTAAGGCCGGCCCGCCGGGCCAGCTCCCGCATCAGCTCCAGGCCCACCCCGTCCACGTGGCGCACCACCGCCTTGAGGGGCTGGCCCAGAAGCCCCTGGAGGTCCTCTGGGGTAAGGGTCCTGGGGTCCAGCTTGGCGTAGGGGCGGGGCGGGTGGGGGGGGGGGGGGCGGGGGGGGGGGGGGGGGGGGGGGGGGGCCCGGGGGGGGGGGGGGGGGCCGGGGGGGGGGGGGGGGGGGGGCCGGGGGGGGGGGGGGGGGGGGGGGGGGGGTCGGGGCGGCCGGGCCGCAGCTCGCGGTAGCGGTTCACCTCCTGGGTGATGACCCGGTCCACCCCCAGGATCCGCCCTTCCTCGTCCAGGAGAAGGAGGTTGGCGTTCCTCCCCGTG
>JANXCY010000121.1 GCA_025060135.1 Anaerolineae bacterium
GGCTGAAAGACAGGCAGGCCCAGCCGTTCCGCAGCTACTTTGACTGCAGGAGGGCGAAGATGAGAACCGCGTCCAGCGGGCCGATCTGGCTGTGTGATGACGCCGACCACTGGATAGGCCCGGACCAGTGCTTCAAGGGCAGGGACCGCAAAAGTCGGGCTACCCATAAAGACAATACGAGGACCCTGGTTCGCCACGGTAAACCTACTCCGGAGACGCTGTGTGATCGCCGGGTAAACTGTACTACAAAAGGAGCGGCATGTCAAGAAGCACTTCGTCGGCCTGATCGGTCCGAGCTCGTCATAAAAAGGCCATCGCATAAAGGGCGCATCCGGATGGGAGGCACAGCACACCTCCTGACGACAGATGAGGTTTTCCCTCCGATATTCCCACAATCCGGTGTCTTACGCCAGTTGCCCAACTTATGTCCGAACCTCAGCCTACTGCACTTGCCAAATTTGCGGATGGTGGTAAAATTTATAGCGTGGCCCGCTAGCTCAACACGGTAGAGCAGGGGACTCTTAATCCCTTGGTTGCAGGTTCGAGTCCTGCGCGGGTCACC
>JANXCY010000122.1 GCA_025060135.1 Anaerolineae bacterium
ATGTCCTCAAGCGCACTCAGACCGCGCTGGAGCGGGATCCAGTGATGCGGGACCGCATCAACTGGTTTACAGAACAGGAGTACAGGGGCCGAGTGCGGGTGGTCCACCTGCTGGAACTCCTGCGGGACGCCCTGGGCTGGGAGGAACTGGCCCAGCGGGTAGTCTGCCCGTTGACGGGGCTGCGCGCGGCTCCCTACTATGGCTGTCTGCTTCTGCGCCCGTACGACGAAATCGGCCTGGATAACCCCGAGGCGCCAACAATCCTGCACGACCTCATCCGGGCGCTGGGGGCCGAGCCGGTGGACTTCCCCTACAGCATAGAGTGCTGTGGCTCCTATCTGACGGTAAAGGACCCGACTATCTCGGAGACCCTTTCACGGGATATCGTAGCATCGGCGCGAGCGGCGGGCGCACAGGTGCTGGTGACGGCCTGTCCCCTCTGCCAGTTCAACCTGGACTGGCCCCAGCGGGAGAGGGAGTTCGGGCGCACGGGCGATGAGATCCCCGTCCTTTACTTCACTCAACTGATGGCTGTCGCCCTGGGACTCCCGGAGGAGGAT
>JANXCY010000123.1 GCA_025060135.1 Anaerolineae bacterium
CGCGGCCCCATTGAAGCTTCACTGGCGTCTTTGCGCCATTGGAAGATCCCGAAGTTGATCCGCGTGAAAAAGCGCGGCCCCATTGAAGCAACTTCTCGGCGACCTTTACCGACCCGCGCGACATCGCCACAACCGTCTACAACTTCAACTTGTCGGAGTACCTTGCGCAGGGCTACGGGAAGCGCATCGTAATCCTGCAGCAGGAGCTGAACGCTTTTCGCGACAAGCAGGATTTCACGGGCGAAGCAAAGCAGAAGGTGGTTCTGAAGACTCTCATGTGCCTTGCGCTGATGCGCTATGCGTACCAGCAACTGCCCCGCCGCGACGCCTACCACAACCCGTTGCTGCTGACGCTGGTGAACTCGGTCAGCACAGAGGACTCGGACTTGGAGCTATTCTTCCGCGAACTCAGGCGGATTGCGCTGGGGCAGATTGAGGACGGTGTGTGGCAGGCGGCGCGGAAGGAACTCCACGAGGAACTGGCAGCGCGCCCTCAGACAGTGTTTGGCGGCGATCGGTTGCAGCTCACGCCCACGCTGCTGAACTTTCTTTTGCGCCTC
>JANXCY010000124.1 GCA_025060135.1 Anaerolineae bacterium
CCTGGCCCTTCTTCACCTTCTGGCCCTTGAAGACCAGAGGACGCTGGTGGATACAGGTGCTTTGATTCGACCGCTGGAAACGCCGCAGCGGATAGCGATACAGCCGCCGGTTCGCGCCCCGGATCACGATCTCGTCCGCGGTGGCCTGGACGACCTCTCCATCGACCTCGGAGAGGAGGACGTGGCCGGAATCCCGGGCGGCTACCCGCTCCATCCCGGTCGCCACGATGGGAGCCTCCGGGCGCAGGAGCGGCACCGCCTGACGTTGCATGTTGGAGCCCATCAGGGCGCGGTTGGCGTCGACGTGCTCCAGGAATGGAATCAGGGAGGCGGAGACCCCCACGATCTGCCGCGGGGCGACATCCATGTAGTCGATCCGCTCCGGGACCTCCATCATGAACTTGCCCATATGACGGGCGGGGACGCGGGCCTGCTGGAAATGTCCCTTCTCGTCCAGCTCCACGTTCGCCTGGGCGATGACGTAGCGCTCCTCCTCATCGGCGGTGAGATAAACAATCTCCTGGGTCACAAAGGGCTGGACCTTGATCTCCTACATA
>JANXCY010000125.1:0-276 GCA_025060135.1 Anaerolineae bacterium
TGACTCTCTGGTCCCTCTACGGCTTTGAGGTTCGACCCTATCCCTTTGCTACCCATCTCCTGCTATGGCAGATGCTGCGAAAGCACGCCGCCGAAGGCCATATGGCGTTCCTGATGGGTCGGGTGGAGCATCACGGCTGGTGGTACTACTACCCGTTGGCCTTTCTCCTGAAGACTCCTCTCCCCACGCTGCTTCTGCTGGGAGCCGCTCTCATCGTCCCGGGCCGCTCGTTCCGGCATTGGTGGCCGGACCGGGACCTCTGGCTGTATCCTCTTC
>JANXCY010000125.1:286-554 GCA_025060135.1 Anaerolineae bacterium
TGTCATAACGGGCCGCCTTCTACGGAACACGCAACATGCGATCCGGTCTATGTATTTCGTGTTCCGTATCCCGTTGTTGCTCTGCCTGGCCTGGTTGACCTTCGGCACTCTGCGCCTCTTCCCCCACTATTTGGCCTTCTTCAACGAACTGGCCGGGGGACCTTATGGAGGACATCACTATCTGGTGGACTCCAATCTGGATTGGGGACAGTCGTTTAAAGCTCTGAAGGAGTGGTTGGGGAAGCAGCAAGGTGCCGGGACATCGCGT
>JANXCY010000126.1 GCA_025060135.1 Anaerolineae bacterium
TCCCCGCTGGCACTGGCCAACATCGCCCTGGCGGGGGCCGTCTTCGCGCTGGCGGTGGAATGGACAGGGACCCTCTGGCTGGCAGTGGCCTACCATTTCGCCTGGAACTTCTTTCAGGGGACAGTTCTGGGGCTCCCGGTGAGCGGGATGGCCTGGGAAGGACTTCTGGCGCTGCCCACGGATGGCCCCGTGCTCCTGACCGGGGGCGCGTTTGGGCCGGAGGGTGGGCTTATTTCCACCGCTGTCCTCCTGCTCAGCCTTCTTCCCCTCTGGGCGGCAACGCGCTGCGCCAGCGGGCCCAGGTGGAAGGGCAGTTCGGCCCCTTGCCGTATCGGCACCACGCCCTGCGGGTCGGCCGGGAATTCTTCGGGAGCGCGCGGGATTCCATCCTGAACAACGGAGACCGGGAAGGGGAGGTCGTCCTGCTCCTGCGGCGCGCCGACGGCTCCCTGTTGTTGCATACCAAGACCTTCTACCCGGACGGGGTCTACCGACTCCCCAGCGGGGGCATCCGCCGGGGGGAGAAGGTGTTGGCGGCGGCCGCGCGGGAGGT
>JANXCY010000127.1 GCA_025060135.1 Anaerolineae bacterium
GGCATCCCCCAGTCCCGGACCTGCCCGCCGACCACGCTGCGGGGGTAGAAGCAGCCCCGCACGAAGAAGTAGAACGACAGCTCCGGCCGCGGCGCGCCCATCCGCAGCGCCCAGAAGCGCGGGCATCCCGAAGGATCGCACACCGCCCCGCTGAGCAGGCCGGGCTGGGGCACGGTGTAGAAGTCCGGCACCCCTGGCCGGTCCAGCTCCCCGGTCACCGTGATGACCGGGTGATACCGGATGGGGAACCGGGGCAGGCCCAGGGCCTGCCGGGCTTCCTCGTGGGTCCAGCCCATGTCGATCAGCATCAGGGCTGCCATGCTGCGGGCCAGGCCCTGATAGACGCAGACGGGCTCGATCCGCTGCCACCGGTGGGGGCCTTCCCAGGGGGCCGGATCCACCAGGGTCCAGTCCCGCGGATCCGCCGGACACCCGGTCTCGTCGACCGGGCGCGTGGGGGTGGGCGTGGGGGGTGGGGTGGGCGTCTGGGGGTTGGGGGGGGGGGGGGGGGGGCGGGGGGGGGGGGGCCCCCCCCCGCCGCAAGTACTT
>JANXCY010000128.1 GCA_025060135.1 Anaerolineae bacterium
GGAATAGGGCCATCGCGAATATCAGTCCCCCCATTCCCCCCCACCAGAGTCGCCGGATGTCCCGGGGCCAGGCACGACTGACATCGGCCAGTTCCACCAGCGCGATCGCCGCGCTCACCGCGAGCAGGGTCCAGGCCTGGAAGTAGAACTTGAAGACGGTGTTCATCCGGCCAATATCCCCTTCCAGCACCAGGACCTCCACCCCCAGGGTCAGTGCCAGTGCGACCGCCACCCAGAACGATGGGAGCGCTCGGGAAGGGGACAACCCCAGGGCCAGGACAAAAGCCAGTACGCCCATCGGCAGGGCCACCGTTGCCACCGGAACGCCCAGCCCAGCAACAGCCAGCCCACAGAGCAGTAGCCCACCCAGTCCGACGAGGAAGGGCAGGAGCCGCCGGGGCCGGAAGGTCCGCCAGGTGTCCACGACCAGAAGGGTGCTCAGCGGAAAGAGGAACTGACCCAGCAGCAGGAGGTAAATATCCAGCGGTGTGCGGGTATCCGTCCAGAGGCGCACCCGGTTGTAAGGAGCGATGTAGGCGCGAATATAG
>JANXCY010000129.1 GCA_025060135.1 Anaerolineae bacterium
CTGCGGGCCCACCTGGAGGCCGGCGCGCGCCTTCTCTCCGCCGACTTCTCCTGGGACCGCATCGCCCGCCGGACTGCCGCGTTTATGGGGCGCCTGGTAATGGACTAAAGAGCCAAACAACGATGAACATCGCTGGAAGTAAAACACTCGTTTCTCCCAGATGGGGCATCTACCTGCTGACCGGCCTCTTTCTGGCACTGGGGACCACCTATGGCCTGACCATCCCGCCCTTTGAATCTCCCGATGAACCCTTTCATCTGAATACTGTCCGATACATCGCGGTTTACCGGACCCTGCCGCCCCGGGTGATGCCCGAACGTCCGTTGATGACCGGCGCGGACGTGGCCCGATCGCTGGAATATGCCGAGAATCGGGTCTTCTACGCCCCGCCCCTTTACTATACTCTGGGTGCTCTTCTGATCGGCTGGGCCGATATGAACGACTTCCCTCATCTCCTGGTGCCCAACCCCAACTGGGCGAAAGGTTGGGTTCCGCAGTCCGGCTCTGACCCCTGGAACAAGAACTTTTACACTCACCCTGCCCAGA
>JANXCY010000012.1 GCA_025060135.1 Anaerolineae bacterium
CCGCCCCATTTTGCGCTGATAATGGCCCCGCTTTCCCTGCTCCCCCTGGACCTGGCGTTCGGGTGCTGGGCGGTTTTCCAGGTGGGATTACTCGGCCTTCTGCTGGGGCGAGGCGCATCGCTGGTGGCCCAGTGGAATTCAACGGAACGATGGGTCCTGCTCAGCGGCCTGCTGGCTTTTTTCCCCCTTTTTCTGCACTTCCTATACGGGAGCCTCACTCTGTTCGTCCTCCTGTGCCTGGTGGAGTGGGCTCTGGCGCTGAAGAAAGGGAACGACCTCCGGGCCGGAATCTGGCTGACGCTGGCAGCGGTCAAGCCCCAGGCCGCCCTCTTCCCGGCCCTGGTCCTGCTGGGCGGGCGCCGCTGGCGGGCCCTGGCCGGCGCCAGCGCAGCCGGACTGCTCATCATCGCAGGAACCGCAGCCCTCCTGGGCCCCACCATCTGGCCCGACTACCTCCGCTGGCTGGCGACCACGAGCGGGTATTTTGACCGCTTCGGCATCTATCCGGAGGCGATGGATAATCTTAGGGGAACGCTGGCCCTGTGGTGGGGAGCCGAACGGGCATCCCTCATCCAGGGGGTGAGTATGGGAGCACTGGCAACGGGCGCGGTGGTCGTCCTGGCCCTCTGGGCCCGGTCCCGCTGGGTGCCTGGCGAGCCTGAGTTTGACCTCCGCCTGGCCCTCACCCTGGTCCTGGGCGCGCTGCTCAGCCCGCACCAGAACCCCCACGATAGCCTGGTTCTTCTTTTGCCAGCCGTGCTCTTTTACGACGCTCTGCGCCGCGTCGGTCGGCCCACCCGGGCCATCGCCGCGTTTCTGCTCTCCTGGCCTGTCCTCTTTCTCCTGGAAGGGTTTGTCCTGCGCGGCGCCCTGGGCATCCGGCTCCCGGTTCTCCTGATGGTCGTCCTGCTGGGCTGGATCGGGGCGGAGGTGATCGGATGAACAAGATACCCTTCCTGACCCCCCGTCGCCTGCGGGATTACCCGCGCCTGATCGGCATCGCGCTGTGGGCCGCATGGGGGCTGGAAGTCCTCCTCCGCCACGGCTGGCTGGGCGGCCTGGGCCAGGTCATCGGAAGCGATTTCATTGCCTACTACCAGGCCGGATGGCTGGACCGCTTCCATCCCGACCTCCTCTACGATTTCCAGACTCAGGATCAGGTCCAGCAGACCCTCACCGCGCCGACCCCGCTGCCTGGACTGACCCCTTTCTTCTCCCCGCCCCACGTCGCCCTGGCCTGCCGGGTGCTGACCGTCCTCCCCCTCCCCGCCGCCCTGGTCACCTGGTGGGGGCTGACCCTGTTGCTGACCCTCCACGCGGCCTGGCGCCTCTGGTACCTCCTGCCCCCCGACCTGCGCTCTGGCCCCCTGCCCCTTCCCCAATTCCTGGTGCTGATTTTCTCATTCTTCCCCTTCCTGGTCGGCTGGCGGATGGGGCAGAACCACGCCCTGACCCTCTGGCTGGTCGTGGGGATTCTGGAGATGGAACGGACGGGGCGCCCGCTCCTGGCGGGCATTCTGGCTGGCCTCCTGCTCTACAAGCCGCACTTCGTCCTGGGCTTCCTGATTCTCTGGACGGTCTGGCGGGAATGGCGGGCGCTGGCAGGCTTTGGCGCGGTGGCTGGGGCCTGGGTGGGGGCCGACCTGGCCCTCCACGGCCCGGCCCGCTACGGGGAGTACCTGGCCCTCAACCCCACCCTGCTGGGCCTTCTGAAGACCGGGGGATTCCCGGCTTTCGCCCAGGTTACCCCGTTCAGCCTGCTGGTCACCCTGCTCCCCGGCCGTTCTCAGCCCCTTTGGTCGCCCCTGAGCGGCCTCTGGCTTCTGGCGGGGTGCCTGGCGATGGGCTCCTGGGGGATTCAGCAGATGGTATCGGGAGTGGCACTGAGAGGGGCGGACGCGCGCGAGGGAAAAGAACCCCCGGCCCTCCGGGAACAGCCCCAGGAACCCCCTCGGAGAATGGGGCCCAAGATTCATCCCGTGTGGCGCAAGATTTATCTTGCGATGTACCTTGCGCTTTGCAGACCAGAGTCCGTTTCCCCGCGTCCCACCTCCGGCTGGATGCTGGCGCTCCTCTTTCCCCTCCTGGTCGCTCCGTACACCCAACTGCACGACCTGCTGCTGTTGGTGCCACTGCTGGTCCTCTGGGCCGCCCGGGAGCCCTCCCGGTGTCTTCTCCCCACAACGGTCGCCGTCTACCTGGGGGGACTGTTTCTCCCACTCCTCGGGGCGCCCCTGGGTCTGGCCCTGCCGGCTCTGATCCCCGTTGGCGTCCTCTTCGCCCTTATCCGATGTGGAGCCATGCGGAGGGATGGCGCTCACCCAAAGACACAGAGGCACAAAGAATCGTTAATTTTTAATTGTTAATTTTAAGGAGCGGGATGCGACGTTCTCCGGGAATATACCGCTGGTTACCATCCATAGATGCCCTCTGGTCGGCTGTCGTCCTGGCGGGGTTAGGCTTCCTGATTTCCCTGATCCCCCTCCCACCCAACGACTTCTGGTGGCACCTGAAAATCGGCGAAGTCATCTTCACCACCCGCGCCATCCCGACCACCAATATGTTCTCCTGGACCCTGCCGTCGGATGCTCCCTTCACCTACGGCGCCTGGTTGGGGGAACTGCTCCTCTACCTGGTCTACCGGGCCGGGGGGCTTCCCCTGGTTACCTTCGCCCGCAACTTCCTGCTCCTGATGGCCTTCTGGCTGGTGGGGCGGACGGCGCGGGAGCGCTCCGGCTCCTGGCGGCTGACGGCCCCCGCGCTGGCCCTGGCCGGGGGCATGTCCCTGAACAACCTCATCATCCGCCCGCAAATCTGGGTCTTTCCCCTTTTCGCCCTCTACCTCTGGTGGCTGACCCGTTATATAACGGCCTCTCGTTCGGCGCGGAGTCCATCGGACTGGCGTATCCCTGCGAGGAGGCTCCTTCTGCTCCCCCTGCTAATGGCCTTTTGGGTCAACGTCCACGGCTCCTTCGTCCTGGGGCTGGTGCTGGTGGGCATCTTCGCCGTAGGCGAGACGCTCCGGACGGCGTGTCGTCCGGCACGAAGCGAAGCGGTTCGTAGTCAGGCACAGAGCGAAGCCGTTCGTAGTCAGGCACGTAGCGAAGCGGAGTGCCGCATCAGCGAAGCGGAGTGCCGCCCGGATGCCCTCCCCTGGCGCCGGGTTGGCCTTCTCTGGGGAATCGGCGCACTGACGGCCCTGGCCACCCTGGCTAACCCGCGCGGTGTCGGCATCGCCGCCTACGTGGTGGACCTCCTCACCGACCGGCCCAGCCAGGCCCTGGTGGTGGAGTGGCAGTCCCCCACCCCATCCGGCATGGCCAACGTCATCTTCTACGTCAGCATCCTGGTCTTGCTGCTGACCCTGGCCTTTTCCCGTCGTCGCCCCACGCCCACCGACCTCCTGCTGACCGTCGGTTTCCTCTGGCTGGCCTGGAGTGGGATGCGCTACGTCGTCTGGTACGGGATGGTAGTGATGCCCATCCTGGCCCAGGAGTGGGCAGCCCTCTGGCCCCATCTGGTGGCTCGGCCCGCCCGCCGCCATCCCATTAACCTGATCCTGCTCCTCCTGCTAACGGTCCCCGTCCTCCTGGTTCAGCCCTGGTGGGTGGAACAGATGCCCCTGCCCGAAACGTACTGGCAGCAGGTCTGGCGGGGAAGCCCCATCGGGCCTCTGGTGGGCCGGGAGACCCCCATCGCGGCTGTGGAGTACCTGCGCGCTCACCCCGGAGGCCGTCTCTTCCACGAAATGGGCTACGGCAGTTACCTCATCTGGGCCATGCCCGAACAGAAAGTCTTCGTGGACCCCCGCGTGGAACTCTACCCGTACGACCAGTGGATGGACTACATTCGCATCGGTCGGGGGGTACGGTACCATGAACTGCTGGAACATTATGGGGCGGACCGCCTGATGGTGGACCGGGAACTGCAGGGAGAGTTGATCCGGGCGCTGGAGGACGACCCTCGCTGGGAGCAGGAGTACGCAGACGAGCGGACCGAAATCTGGAGGCGGGCACGATGACCCGCTGGCTCACCCCCCGGCGTCTCTCCTACGCATGGCTGGCCGGCGGCGCGCTCTGGCTGGCCTGGCTGGTCAGCGTCCTCCTCGGCCCGGGGAACCTGGACCTGGCCGGACAGCCGGTGGGGACCGACTTTCTGGAATTCTACGCCGCCGGAGCGACCCTCCTGCGCGGAGAGAGCGCCCGCCTCTACGATATGGACTACCAGGCCCGCCTGCAGCGGGAAATCATCGGCCCCGGCCTGGAGGCCTACTACGCGTTCATCACCCCGCCCTTCTTCGCCCTCCTTTTTGTCCCCCTGGCCCTGTTGCCGTACGGTCTGGCATTCGCGCTCTGGAGTTTTCTGGGACTGGTGGCCCTCTGGGCCAGCGTTCGTCTCATGGGCATCCGCTCGTCCCGCCCGTTCCTGTGGGCGCTGACCTGGTTTCCCGTCTTCGCCGCCGTCAGTTACGGCCAGAACAGCCTGCTCAGCCTGTTCCTCCTGGCCCTGACCTTCCGGCTCTGGCGGGACGGACGGCCCTGGGCCGCCGGGCTGGCCCTGGCTGGGCTGATGTACAAACCGCAACTGACCCTGGGCCTGGCCCTCCTCTGGCTGGTGAGCGGTCGGGACGGATGGAAGGCACTGGGGGGATGGGCGCTGGGGACTGTGGCCCTCACCGCTCTGTGCGCCGTTGCCTGGCCCGAGGCCAGCCAGGCCTACCTCCACTTCGCCCGGACCATCCTGCCTGACCTGCCCAACTGGCAGGATTTTCCCCTCTGGCACCTGCACACCGTCCGGGGCTTCTGGCGGCTACTGCTCCCCGAATCGCCGCTCCTGGGGGATGTCCTGACCCTTTTGCTGACCGGACTGGGGCTAGTGGAGGGATACCGGTTCTGGCGGTGCCACCGGCTTCACCCCCCGCTCACCTTCGCGGCGGCCGTCGCCCTGACCCTCTGGATCACCCCCCACGCAATGATATACGACTGGGCCATCCTTCTCATCCCTGCCGTCCTGCTCTGGGAGGAGGTTCCCGAGAGACGCAGAGAATGGCGGGCTCTGTATGCCCTGGTCTGGCTGACGACCTTCCTGGCCCCGCCGCTGACCTACGGCCAGTGGCGGCTGGCCCACCGGGCCGTCCAGATCACCCTACTGGCCCTGAGCCTAGCCCTCTACCGAATTCGCCAATCTCTCAACCGCCCCCCTATACTTGCCATTTCTGCCAAAATGGGATATGATATGATAGACAAACTTCATAGAGGTACACGTCCAGATCACCAACCGGATGACCGACACGAACCCGTGCCGCCTGGCAATGGATCGGAACCAGAGCAGCCTGGATGTCCTGGAATCCCTTCTGGCTGACCTGCTTCACCCCCTGGGTTGGGTCGCCGCCCAGGCACTCCTTCTGGTCCAGCCACTGCTGGCAGGCTGGGTGGATGAATCCATCATAGATCGGGCGATTCGTCGCTTGGAAGGCTCCTGGCCGCAAAGCGTGGAGAAGCAAGAATGACCTTGATGGCATCTGGGCTGCTGATAGGGGTGGCAGTCCTTGCGCTCCTGTGGACCACCATCCGCATCCGTCGGGGCCGGGCTCCTCAGACCCGTCCCCTGAAAGCCTTTGATGATTTGCCGGATCAACTGGGCTATTCCGCTGAGAGGGGAGCCCCCCTTCTCTTCACCCTGGGCACCGGCCCGGTCGGGAGCGATCGTACGCTGGCCTCCATTGCCGCCCTGGAGACTCTTCACGGATTGGCCGATGCTGCGGTGGCCTACAGCGCCCCTCCTCTGGTTGCAGTGGGAGACCCCACCCTCCTCCCCCTGGCTGAGGACATCCTCCGACGAGCATGGAATCGCAGAGGTTTCCCGGAACGGCATAACCCGAACCTGGTCCGTTTCATTGGGGTCCAGCCGCTGGCCTACGCCGCGGGCGTCGCCGATATACTGGGACATGAGCGAGTGCATGCCCACATCCTGATGGGTTCTATAGATGAAGAAGCCGCTCTGATCACCCATGCGGCCGAAGGGCAGGGAATCCCTCAATCCATCGCGGTGGACCGATTGCCAGCATTGGGAGCGCTCTACCCCGCCGAAGCGGCACTGGCTGCTGGAGAGGAACTGTATGCAGGCCCCGCGCGGGTTACTGGCCTCCCCCGGTATCTGGGAAGTCTGCAGGTTCAGGACCTCCTTCGTCTTCTGGTAGTGCTTCTCATTTTCTTGAAGACCCTGGGAATCTGGTAGCGAGGTACTGATGGACCGATTCGTCCGAAGAGCCCTCCCGACCTCCGTGGCCATTGGGACAGGGATTCTGGTTCTCCTGGGTTACCTTTTTCCCCACACGGTGCTGGCATCCGTTCGGGACGAACTGATCCACTGGGGAGTGATTATCGCCGCCTTCGCCTTCATCCTGGGCTTCTTCAACCTCCTGCGGGTCCATCTGGCACGCGCCCGGACCTCCGGTGGTATCTACAGCCTTTTCCTGATTCTCGCCGCTTTGGCCAGCCTGGGCCTGACTTTGGCCGCTCTCCTCCTCCCGCCGCTGCGGTTTTGGGGAGACTGGTGGTTCCGCTCCATTATCGCTCCCCTCCAGGCCACTGTGATGGGACTGGTGGCCTTTGTGCTGGCGGTGGCAGCGGTTCGCCTCCTTCGCCATCGCCGGCAGTGGGAAGCCCTGGTCTTTCTGGTCGCTGTCCTGGTGGTCCTGATGGGAACACTCCCGCTACCGCTCCCCTTTAGCGGCTGGCTGGAGGAACTCCGCCACTGGTGGATTCAGGTCCCAGCCATGGCCGGAATGCGCGGCCTGTTGATCGGTGTGGGCCTGGGCGCTCTGGTGGTAGGCCTGCGCATACTGGTCGGCGCCGATCGCCCGTATACCGATTAGCTCACTTGAGGGACCAATGATTTACTGTCCGAAATGCGGCACCGTCAATCGTCAGGGAAGCCGATTCTGTAACGAATGCGGAGCCCCGCTACCTGCAACGGGTATCCGCTGCCCCGCATGCGGCGCAACGAACCCGGCAGGCAATGTCTACTGCGACCGCTGCCACACCCGACTGGTCCCGGCCGAACCGCCTCCCCAGGAAGAGCGACCAGCGGAACGTCCTTCCCCGATCCGGGGAATATCCCTGCCCTCCATTTCCCCAACCAGGGAGGCCGCCGAAATACCAGAGTGGCTGGCCGAACTAAGCCCCGCCGCACCCACCGCACCGGAGGCCCCAACCCAGGCCGAAATACCAGAGTGGCTGGCCGAACTAAGCCCCACCGCACCCACCGCACCGGAGGCCCCAACCCAGGCCGAAATACCAGAGTGGCTGGCCGAACTAAGCCCCGCCGCACCACCAGGAGGCCCGTCCAAACCAGAGGTACCTCCTATATTCCCGGTGGCTCCAGAGCCTATCCAGCCCCTGGAAAAGCCTGCCTCTTCGGCAGAAGAGATTCCCGAATGGCTGAAAGACCTGGAACCCTCCCCCTTGCCTTCAGAAGGCTTATCGGTTCCCGTCCCGCCAGTGATGGCCGAGGCCACCTCCGCGCCTTCTCCCCCTCCACCGGCAGTGGTACCTCCGCTCATTCTGGAGGAAACGGAAATTCCCGCTCCTTCAGAAGCAGAGATTCCGGACTGGTTAAGAGAGGCAGAAAAAGAGCCGGCTGCGCCACCGATAGAGGCTGGCGGGCTGGTGCCTGCGGAAATTCCTGAATGGTTGCGGGCATTACAGCCCCGGGCGGAGATGCCCGCTGAGGTAGAGCCAGTGGAGACAGAGGGATTCCTGGCTGGCCTGCGGGGACTCCTTCCGGTCGCCCGAGGGCTGGATAAGGTGTCCACCGCCGGGCCCTCTCTCCCCGTGGCGCCCAGCCCGGCCGCCGTTGCCCGGGCAGAACTCCTCCAGAGCCTGCTGTCCCGCCCCCTGGTTCTGCCCCACGCAGAAGCGCGAGAGGCTGTCCGGCGGGAAGGTTGGATGCTCACGCGCCTGCTGGTGGGATTGGTGCTCCTGGTCGCTATCGTGGCTCCGATGCTGGTCCAATGGCGTCTGTTTGGCCCTCCCCTCATTCCGACCGCCGATAACCTCTTTGCGCTGGTAGAAGGGATCGCTCCCCAAACCCCTGTTCTGGTGGCATGGGAATACGGGCCCGCCGAAGCCGAAGAGATGGATCGGGTCGCTGGCCCCCTGATGGACCATCTCCTGCGCCGCCAGGCCCGTCTGGTGATCGTGAGCACCCGTATGGAGGGGCCCGCGACGGCAGAAGCCCTGCTCACCTCCCGGCTGGCCGATACCCAGGAGCGCCTTCGTCGGGTCGCCAATCTGGGTTATATCCCCGGACAGGCCACCGGTGTACGGGAAGCCATTGGCAACCTAGATGGGCGAACTGAATGGGGGAGCGGTGCGCCAGCCGAGCAGATCGAAGCGATGGCCGGAGTCCAGTCGGTCGCCGATGTGGGTATGGTCGTGATCCTGGCCGCGCAGCCCGAAGACCTGCGCGTCTGGGTAGAGCAGGTATCCGCCACCCGACCGGATGTGCCCATCGTGGCCGGTATCAGTGCACGGGCAGAGCCCCTGATGGGGCCCTACCTGGCCGCCGGTCAGATTCAGGGGGCCCTCTCCGGATTGACCGGTGGCGCGGCCTATGAACAGCGACTGGATACTGGTCGGGGGCGGGAGTATGAATACTACCTGAACTCCCTGGGGCTGGCCCTATGGGCGGTTGCTGCTCTGACAGTGCTCGGGGCCCTGATTTCTCTGCTGGGAGGACGGAAGCGATGACGGTAGACCTGCTCGGGCTAATGGTTGGCACCCTGCTGACCCTGATGGTGCTCAGTTACATCATCGGGGATAATCCCTTCTACCGCCTGGCACTTCATTTGTTCATTGGTACGACAGTGGGATATGGGCTGGCCGTTACCGTTGTAACCGTCCTGGTACAGACTGTGTTCCCGGCCCTCCAGAGCAACCCGGATGAACAGGCCCGTACCGTCTTCCCGCTTGTGCTGGGCCTCCTGCTCCTTTTCAAGGGATTCCCGCGCTGGGCAGGATGGGGAAATCTCTCCACCGCCTTCCTGGTCGGCGTGGGTTCAGCGGTGGCTGTGAGCGGGGCACTGCTGGGGACCATCCTCCCGCAAAGTGCTGCCGTCGGGGCTCCAGGCCCATGGAGTATCCTGCTGTTCGTGGGAACGGTAGGCACCCTCCTGGCATTCACCTTCACGGTTCCCCGCCGGCCCGCCATCCAGCGCCTCTGGAACTGGACACTGGGGCTCTGGGGACGGGTGGGACGCCTGTTCCTGCTGGCCGCCCTGGGCGCGGCTTTCGCCACCGCGCTGATTTCCAGCCTGACCGTTCTGGTCGGGCGGGTCTACGCAGTGGTCATGGGCCTCCAGCAACTCCTCCCCCTGGTGAGGTAGCGTCCAGTGTACTGGGTGGATGTACAGAGCGAAGGGAACTGGCCGCTGAACCTGGAAGTTCTGCGGAAGACCGCGATGGCGACGCTGGCCCACCAGAACGCGCCGGATGTGGAAGTCGCCATTGTGATTACTGACGACGAGAGCATGCAGGAACTGAACCGGCGGTTTCGCGGCGTGGATGCCCCCACCGATGTCCTGGCGTTCCCCAACGAAGCGCGTGGCCCCTTTGTGAGCGCGCCCGGATTCCCCCGCTATCTGGGCGACATCGCCATCTCCTACCCCCGGGCCGAAGAACAGGCTGCCGAGGCCGGCCACTCCACCCAGGCCGAACTGCAACTCCTGGTAGTTCACGGCCTCTTGCACCTCCTGGGCTACGACGACCAGAGTGAACCGGAGCGGGCCCGAATGTGGGCCGTCCAGGAAGCCATCCTCCGCCATCTGGGAGTTTCTGTCCTTCTTCCCGAATGAACCGCTGTTCCCGCCTCCTGTCCGCCTTTGGCCATGCCTTTGCTGGCCTCTTCCATGCCTTCCGAACCCAGCGGAATATCCCCATTCACCTGACCATCGCGGCAGGCGTGATGGCGCTGGGGCTCTGGTTGGACCTTTCCCGAATGGAATGGGCCATTCTGGCGCTGACCATTGGCATCGTCCTGAGCGCAGAGTTACTGAACAGCAGCCTGGAGACAGTGGTGGACATGGTCAGCCCGGAGTACCACCCGATGGCCAAACGGGCCAAAGACATAGCGGCCGGGGCCGTCCTGTTAACGGCGATTGTCGCCGTGGTGGTAGGCCTGCTGATCCTGGGTCCGCCCCTCTGGGCACGATTGGTCGCCGCACTGGTCCCTCCCCCGGGGAGCCCCCCGATGCTCCGCTGAGCCTCCTTCGGGCCGGGACGACGGGCTGCGGCGGGGGTTGCGCCCCCCGCCGCAACCCGTTGAGACCACAGGAGCCGGCCCGAAGCCCATGCACAGCCACTGCGATCCACAGACCCCAACCGAGAAGGTGAGACTCTCTGCTTCGGAACCCCCCAGGGCGGGCCGACGCCGGCAAACCACTGGCCAACCTCAGAAGTCCGGTTGCAAAAGGGGATGTTGCTCTTTCAGACGGGCCAGCACCGGCATAATGTCGGGCTCGCTGGCCGGAAACGGTGGGCCAAAAGGATCAGAAAGTGTCTCCTCGCCCAGCAGGGCGTAGAAAGTGTTCAGCACCCCATGGGCCAGCACATCTAAGTGATAGCCTCCCTCCAGCGTAAAGACGATGCGTCCTCCGCAGAGTTCCTCCGCCATCGCCACCAGTTCGCGCGCGATGTGTGCGTACCCCCCCAGCGAGAGTTGCATCATCGCCAGCGGGTCCTGCCAGTGGGAATCATACCCAGCGGAGACCAGGAGCAGGTCAGGACGAAAGCGGCGAACCAGCGGCCAGACCAATTCTCTGTACACTTGCTGGTACCCCTGGTCTCCTACCCCAGCGGGCAGCGGGACGTTAAGAACAGAGCCTTTTCCCGCCCCTACACCCACTTCGCTCCAATGTCCCGTGCCGGGATAGTAGGGATACTCGTGGGTGGAGAAATAAAAGACAGAGGGATCGCTCTCAAAAACAGCCTGGGTACCATTGCCGTGGTGGACGTCTATGTCGGCGATAAAGACGCGCTGGATGCCTGGGAGGGTCTGAGCATGGCGGGCCGCCACCGCGACATTGTTGAAAAGACAGAACCCCATGCCCCGCTCGGGAAGGGCATGATGGCCAGGCGGGCGGACCAGAGCAAAGCCATTGCGGACCTCTCCGTCTATGACCGCTTCCACCAGGGCCAGAAGCCCCCCGGCAGCCATAACAGCCGCATCATAGGAGCGGGCATTCATGTACGTGTCGGCATCCAAGTGTCCCCCGCCGCGCTCCGCAACCCGCCGCACCTGGGCAATGTAGGCCGGCGTATGAATTCGGGCCAGTTCCGCTTCGGTCGCCGGGCGGGCCTCCACAGGGACTAACCGCTCCAGGATTCCGACCTCCCCCAAGACGACCATGATCCGCTCCAGCCGACGGGCATTCTCCGGATGGCCAGGCTGATTATGCTCTAAATAGATGGGGTGGTACACGTAACCGGTCGCCACGGCACACCTCCCAAGTGGGCGGGCATACTCCCAGATGACAGACAACGGGCAGATCAGGCCTTACCGGCGAGGGGCCGGAAGCCGGTACCATTCCTGGAGGCTCCGGACTTCCAGGGGATGCTGCCGGAGCGAACGGATAGCCTGAACCGCCGCGCTGGCCGCGGAGAGCGTCGTAGTGTAGGCCACCCCACAAGCCACCGCCGCCTTCCGGATGGCGCTCTCATCCGTATAGGCCCCCCGCCCCAGAGGAGTATTGATCACCAGGTCAATCAGGCCCTGCTCAATGTAATCCACCGCGTGGGGATGCCCCTCATAAACCTTGTTGACCACTTCTACCTTCAAACCATGCCGCTGGAGATAAGCGGCCGTCCCACCCGTTGCCAGCAACCGGAAGCCCAACTCGGCCAGCCCCCGCGCGATAGGCACCAGGTTGGCCTTGTCGTTGTCGTTCACGCTGAGAAAGGCCGTCCCTTCTACCGGCAGCCGGTTCCCAGCCGCCATCTGCGCCTTCGCAAAGGCGAGCCCGAAATCATCGGCCATGCCCATCACTTCGCCGGTACTCTTCATCTCCGGGCTCAACAGGGCATCCACCTCCCGGAACTTAATGAAGGGAAGCACCACCTCTTTCACGAAGTACCCTTTGGGAACTGGCTCCCCGGTGAAACCCAGGTCCTCCAGCCGCTGGCCCATTATGACCTTCGTCGCCAGGCGGGCCAGAGGAACACCGATGGCCTTGCTCACGTAGGGAACCGTCCGGGAGGCGCGGGGGTTCACTTCCAGGACGTACACGACGCCATCCTTC
This sequence comes from Anaerolineae bacterium, assembly GCA_025060135.1. Classification (GTDB taxonomy): domain Bacteria; phylum Chloroflexota; class Anaerolineae; order B4-G1; family DUEL01; genus SpSt-77. Next base: position 12,299 of record JANXCY010000012.1, read on the forward strand.
ATCGCCATCTGGACGTTCATCAACCCGCGCACCTGCAGCGCTTCCGCCAGGCGATAGGTGTATTCCCGAATGGTCTGCAAGTGCTCCGGGGCGACCATGTAAGTGGGAATCACACAGGCCGAATCGCCGGAGTGAATCCCCGCCAGTTCGATCTGCTCCATAATGGCCCCGATGACGGCCCGCTCCCCATCCGCGATGCAATCCACATCCATCTCAAAGGCATCCTCCAGGAAGCGATCGATCAGCACCGGGGAGCGCGGGTCGATCTCTATGGCTTCCGCCACACACCGTTCCAGCGTGGCCTGGTCGTAGACAATGGCCATAGCCCGCCCGCCCAGGACGTAACTGGGCCGCACCAGCACCGGGTAGCCGATCCGGGCCGCGACCAGCCGGGCCTCCTTCACCGTCAGGGCGGTCCCGTGTTCCGGCTGGGGGATCTCCAGTTCCTTGAGAAGACGGCTGAACCGCTCCCGGTCCTCTGCCAGGTCAATGCTATCGGGGGGAGTCCCCAAAATCCGCACCCCGGCCCGGTGGAGGGGGAGCGTCAGTTTCAGCGGCGTCTGCCCCCCGAACTGGACAATCGCTCCCAGCAGATTCCCCCTTTGCTGCTCCGTCTCCACGATGTTGAGAACATCCTCCAACGTGAGCGGCTCAAAGTAGAGGCGGTCCGAGGTGTCGTAGTCGGTACTGACCGTCTCGGGATTGCAGTTGACCATGATGGCCTCTATGCCCATCTCCCGCAGGGCGAAGGCCGCGTGGCAGCAACAATAGTCAAACTCAATCCCCTGACCGATGCGGTTCGGCCCACTGCCCAGAATGATGACCTTGGGGCGGTCCGAGGGGTCGGCCTCGCATTCCGTCTCGTAGGTGGAATACAGATACGGAGTGTAGGCCTCAAACTCAGCCCCGCAGGTATCCACCCGCTTGTAGACCGGGCGAATCCCCAGAGCCAGCCGCCGCTGGCGGACCTGCCGCTCGCTGACGTCCCAGAAACGGGCCAATTGAGCGTCCGCAAAGCCCATCCGTTTGGCCTCCAGCAACTGTTCAGCGGAGACGGTATCCAGCCGGGTGGCCCGCAGCGCCTGCTCCATCGCCAGGATTTCGGCCATTTGCTGGAGAAACCAGGGGTCAACGGAGGTCAGAGCCGCCACCTCCTCCACGCTCATCCCCGTCCGGAGCGCGTAGTAGATATACAGCATGCGGTCCGGATTCGGCGTGATCAATCGCTGCCGCAATAGATGAGGGTTCACCCGTCGTTCATCTGCGACCAGGCCGATCAGGCCGCTTTCCAGGGAACGAAGCCCTTTCTGAAGGGCTTCTTTGAAGGTGCGTCCGATGGCCATCGCTTCGCCCACCGATTTCATCTGGGTGCCCAGCGTGTCGTCTACGCCCGGGAACTTCTCAAAGGCCCAGCGGGGGATTTTGACCACCACGTAATCAATCGTCGGCTCAAAAGAGGCCATAGTCTCCCGGGTGATGTCGTTGGGGATTTCGTCCAGCGTGTATCCGACCGCGAGTTTGGCAGCGATTTTGGCGATGGGGAAGCCGGTGGCCTTGGAGGCCAGGGCAGAACTGCGGGAGACACGAGGGTTCATCTCAATGACCACCATCTGCCCGTTCCGGGGGTTGACGGCGAACTGGATGTTGGACCCTCCCGTCTCCACGCCGACCCGGCAGATGATGCGTCGGGCCCAGTCCCGCATCTGCTGGTACTCCTTATCCGTCAGGGTCTGGGCCGGGGCGACGGTGATGCTATCGCCCGTATGGACGCCCATCGGATCAAAGTTTTCAATGGGGCAGACCACGACGAAGTTGTCTTTGGCGTCCCGCATCACCTCCAGTTCGTACTCTTTCCAGCCCAGGACCGACTCTTCTATGAGCACCTGGTGCACCGGACTCTGGGAGAGCCCCCAGAGTACGGCGTCCCGGAACTCCTCCGGGGTCCAGGCGATACCTCCCCCGGTCCCTCCCAGCGTAAAGGAGGGACGAATAATCGCAGGGAGGCCGACTTCCTCCAGGACGCGCCAGGCTTCCTCCAGACTGGTAACCGTCGCGCTGCGAGGGGTGGGAAGGCCGATGTCGGTCATGGCGGCTTTGAAGAGTTCGCGGTCTTCGGCCACCCGAATGGCTTCCGGACTGGCGCCAATCAGACGAACCCCGTATCGTTCCAAGACGCCTTTCTCGGCCAGGGTTACCGCCAGGTTCAGGCCCGTCTGTCCTCCGACAGTGGGCAGAAGGGCATCGGGCCGCTCTTTGGCGATGATGCGCTCCACCACCTCCCATGTCAGCGGTTCAATATAGGTCCGGTCGGCAAACTCCGGGTCGGTCATAATGGTCGCCGGATTGGAGTTCACCAGGATGACGGTGTACCCTTCCGACCGGAGGGCCTTGCACGCCTGGGTGCCAGAATAGTCAAACTCGCAGGCTTGCCCGATGACAATCGGCCCGGAGCCGATGACCAGAATCCGGTGAATGTCTGTCCGCTTAGGCATGGCTCTTCTGCGCGTCCATTAAACGGGTGAATTCCTCAAAGAGGGCAACGGCATCGTGAGGGCCGGGCGACGCTTCGGGGTGGTACTGGACGCTGAACGCCGGAAGAGAGCGATGCCGTAGACCCTCTACAGTACCATCATTGAGGTTGATATGGGTAACTTCCACATCGCCAGGCAGGGAATCGGGGTCCACCGCGAAGCCGTGATTCTGAGAGGTGATCTGGATTTTGCCGGTCGCCAGGTCTTTGACCGGCTGGTTGGCTCCCCGATGGCCGAACTTCAATTTGAACGTCTTTCCCCCGACGGCCAGACCCAGTAGTTGATGCCCCAGACAGATGCCGAAGACCGGAACCCGTCCCAGGAGGTGGGCAACGTTCCGGATGGCATACGGGAGCGCCGCCGGGTCTCCCGGGCCGTTGGAAAGAAGAACACCGTCCGGATGCAGGGCCAGGACTTCCTCAGCGGGGGTCTCCGCCGGAACCACCAGGGCTCGGCAGCCAGCATCCACCAACAACCGGAGGATGTTCCGTTTGACGCCGAAATCGTACACCACGACCCGATACCGGGGTTCATGCGGCGGTATCACGCGCCACTCTGGCGGCACGCCTTCGGTCCAGATATACCGCTCGGCGCAGGTTACTTCCCGTACCAGGTCCCGGCCCACCAGGCCCGGCGACGCGGCCGCTTTGCGGACCAGGCGCTCCTCATCCAGGTCCACGGTGGAGAGCACACCCTTCATAGCGCCGGCCAGCCGGATGTGGCGGGTAATCGCCCGGGTGTCCACTCCGGCAATGCCCACAATCCCATGCTCCTGGAGAAATGCTTCCAGGCTCTTCCGGGCACGCCAGTTGCTATATATGGGACTGAGTTCCCGAACCACGAAACCTTCTACCCACGGTCGCCAGGATTCCACGTCCGTCTCATTGACACCGTAGTTGCCAATATGGGGGTAGGTCATCACTACGATTTGTCCTTTGTAGGAGGGGTCGGTCAGGATTTCCTGGTAGCCGGTCATGCTGGTGTTAAACACCACTTCACCAGCCACTTCGCCCCGGGCGCCAAACGCCCAGCCGTGAAAGACCCGACCGTCCTCCAATGCCAGAATGGCCCGATCGCGCATGGGACCTCCTCAGCCAATGGATGTTGACGGTTTCGCTGCCATAACCCTTAATCCATGCACGCCACGATGGCCCGGGTGAACTCGCGGGTCGTGGCGGTGCCGCCCATGTCCGGGGTGAGGGCCTTGCCCTGGCGATAAGTTTCCAGGACCGCCTTTTCCACCCGGGCGGCCGCTTCGGTCTCTCCCAGGTAGGCCAGCATCATGGCGCCTGCCAGGATCAGCGCGGTGGGATTGGCGATGCCCTTCCCAGCGATGTCCGGCGCAGAGCCGTGGACCGCCTCAAAGACGGCGACCCCATCGCCAATATTGGCCGCCGGAGCCAGACCCAGCCCCCCCACCAGTCCCGCCGCCAGGTCCGAGACGATGTCGCCATAGAGGTTCGGACAGAGGAGCACATCGTGCCGCCCCGGGTCCAGCACCAGGTCCAGGCACAGGGCATCCACAATGCGCTCGCTATATTTCAAGTGCGGGTATTGGCCCGCCACTTCGCGGGCACACTGGAGAAACAGCCCGTCGCTCATCTTCAGGATGTTGGCTTTGTGGACGGCGGTTACCTGGCGGCGATGATGGCGGGTCGCGTAATCAAATGCGAACCGGGCAATCCGCTGGCTGGCCTGGCGGGTGATGCGCTTCACCGCGATCACCGTGTCGTCATCTATCCAGTGCTCCACGCCCGCGTAGAGGTCTTCCGTATTCTCCCGGATGATCACCAGGTCTACGGCGGGGTAGCGGGCCGGGACCCCGGGAATGCTCCGCACCGGACGCAGATTGGCGTAGAGGTCCAGCCGTTGCCGGAGCGCAACGGTAGCACTGGCGAAACCGCTCCCGACCGGTGTGGTGATGGGGCCTTTCAGCGCCACCCCGCAGCGGCGAATCTCCTCCACCGCTTCATCCGGTAGAGGGGTGCCGGTCATTTCCATCGCGGCGATGCCCACCTCAAAGGGTTTCCATTCAATCTCCACTCCCGTGGCCGCCAGCACTGTCCGGGTGGCGTCCACGATTTCCGGCCCGATGCCATCGCCGGGAAGGACGACTACGGTGTATCCGGCCATCGGAACCCTCCGTACCGCAGGACATGGGGAACCAATCCGCCGCTCTCCAGAATGGCCCGCATCACCGGGGGGAGGGGACGGAAGGTCCGCTCCAGGTTGCGGGTGAGGTTGCGCACCCGGCCTTCTACCAGGTCCACCTCAATCTCATCTCCGGTCTCAAAGCCCCCGGTATCGCAAATGATGGGCATCAGACCCACGTTGACCGCATTTCGGAAGAAGATGCGAGCGAAGGAGGAGGCGATGACAGCGGCAATCCCCCGTTCCTTCAGGACCAGGGCGGCGTGTTCCCGGGAAGAACCCTGTCCGAAATTTTTTCCTGCGACCACGAAGTCGCCCGGCTGAGCGCTACGGGCAAACTCCGGATCGGCATCCTCCAGGGCATGTTCCGCTAAGGCCTGGAGATTCCCCCGCAGATGGTAATACCGGCCGGGGATGATGTGATCGGTGCTGATGCCGTCGCCGAATCGCCAGATCTTGCCTCGAAGGATTCTCTCCATAGGTCTGCTCCTCTACAGGAATTCTCTCGGATCAGTAATCCGACCCCGGACCGCCGTAGCGGCCGCCGTGGCGGGCGAGGCCAGGTAAATTTCCGCCTCAGGGTTGCCCATCCGTCCCTGAAAGTTCCGGTTCTGGGTGGAAAGACAGCGCTCTCCATCTGCCAGGATGCCCTGGTGGACTCCAACACAGGCCCCGCATCCGGGGGGCAGGATGAGCCCACCGGCTTCTATAAAGATTTGGAGCCATCCTTCCTGAAGCGCGGCCAGATAGACCTCTCGGGACGCCGGGCAGACCAGGAGACGAACGCCGGGGTGGACCTGGCGTCCCCGCAAAATATGGGCGGCCATTCGAAGGTCCGAAAGCCGCCCATTGGTGCAAGTGCCAATAAAGACCTGGTCTATCGGCACATCTCCCGCTTCCTCCACGGGCCGAACGTTGTCCACAAAATGGGGGAAGGCGACCTGGGGAGAAAGGGAGGGGGCATGCAGTTCCACCCGGCGTTCGTAGACCGCATCCGGGTCAGGGGCCAGAGGTAGATAATCCTCCGCCCGTCCGCGCTCGGCCAAGAACTGACGGGTCTGCTCATCGGAAGCGCAGAGGCCTGTTTTGGCTCCTGCTTCTACCGCCATATTGCAGAGAGTCATCCGCTCCTCCACGCTCATGGCCGCGACGGTGGAGCCGCCGAACTCCAGGGCCTGATAGTTGGCACCGTCTGCGCCCAAGAGCCCAATCACGTGGAGAATCACGTCCTTCGCCATCACCATGGGAGGGAGGGGCCCCTCCACTTCCACCCGAATGGTGGGGGGAATCCGCAGCCACGTCTCCCCCAGCGCCATGGCCACGGCAATATCGGTGGAGCCCATGCCGGTGGCAAAGGCAGCCAGGGCCCCGGCGGTGCAAGTGTGGGAATCCGCACCCAGGATAATCTGGCCGGGTCGGGCCCACTGCTCGGCCACGATCTGGTGGCAGATGCCCTCGCCAGGCGGATAGAAGCGGGCTCCGCCTTCCTCGGCAAAGGTACGGAGCCGTTTCTGGACGTTGGCGAGTTCCCGGCGGGGTGCCGGTGCGGCGTGGTCGGAGAAGAAGAGGGTCTGCGTCGCCGGACGGGTTCTTTCCAGCGCGCTGAACCGGTCCAGAGCCAGGGGACCAGTCCCTTCGTGGGCCAGCAACAGGTCCACCGGAACCACCACGATGTCCTCTGCCCGGACCGTTTCCCCGAGGCGCCGGGAGATGATTTTCTCGGCTAGTGTAAGTCCCATAGGGCAATCTCCTCCAGGATGAGATAGATGAAAGTCAGGTGAGCCGATGGTTGACCAGTTCGTGGTACAGCAGCATCAGTTCTTTATCAAAGAGCGGTCGTTTTAATTCCACGGCCGCCGCTCGCACCCGCTCCAGCAGGCGGCTGGCGGTGGCGCCATCCAGTTGAATGCCGAATTCGGTGTGGAACTTGTGGATCAGCGCGTGGGTTCCGGAGTGTTTCCCGATGACGATCTGCCGCTCCAGGTTGACCTCCTCGGGGCTGAACGCCTCGTAGGTGTGGGGGTGCTTGAGGATACCGTCGGCGTGGATCCCCGACTCGTGGGCGAAGATGGAACTCCCAATGATGGCTTTCCAGATGGGGATAGCCCGGCGGCTGGCTTCGGCGATGTACTCGGCCGCTTCCCGGAAGCGCGTGGTATCCACACCCAGGTCCACGCCATAGAGGTGTTTCAGCGCCATCACTACTTCCTCCAGCGGGGAGTTGCCGGTCCGCTCCCCCAGGCCCCCCAGAGAAGCAGCAACCGCCCGCGCGCCGGCCCGGAGGCCCATCAACACGTTGGCGGTCGCCATCCCGAACTCGTTGTGCATGTGCAACTGGATGGGGATGGAGACGGCCTGGCAAATATGCCGGATGTGCCGATACGTGGTGAAAGGGTCATTGACGCCCAGAGAATCACAATACCGGACCATCCGGGCACCCAGAGCCTCGGCCCGGCGGTAATACTCGATGAGGAAATTCATATCGGAGCGGGATGCGTCCTCTGCACTGACGATGAAGGAAAGGGACCTCTGTCGGGCCGCTTCGGCCGCTTCCTCCATGCGCTCCAGCACCCAGGAGCGGGTAGTGCGGAACTTGCGTTCAATGTGGATGTCGGAGGTGGAGATGGAGATCACCACCCCGTGGACCCCGCACTCCGCCGCGTCCATAATGTCGTCTCGGCGTGCTCGGGCAAAGGCGTAGACTTCCAGGGGTTGCTGGGATTCCCCTACCTGGAGGCCGGCTTCTACAATCGCCCGAATCGCCTCTTTCTCTTCCGGCCCCAGCGCTGGGAAACCCGCCTCCAGCGCGGGGATTCCCATATGAGCCAGATGGGAAGCGATCTGGATCTTCTCCCAGCGGGAGAAAATCACCCCCACCGCCTGTTCTCCGTCCCGCAGCGTGATATCCATCAGATGGATGTCCATGAGAATCCTCCTGGGCACATTGAACCCAAAGGGTTATTGCCTGGCCAGCATGCGATACTCTTCCACCACCTCCCGATCAAACAGCGACCGTTTCAGAGCAATGGCGCGGGACCGCAGGATCGGTACCAGTCGTTGCAATTCCTCCTGGGTAGGATGGTAGCCATACTCCCGGAGTTTCTGGGCCACGACCGAGGGCCCGGAATATTTTCCCACGTTGAACCGGCGGGAGAGTCCAACCTCTCCTGGGAGAAAGATTTCGTAGGTCGCCGGATCGCGTACCACACCGCTGGCCCGGCCTTCCGATTCGTAGATAAAGAGGTTGCTACCGACCACCGGCTTGGAAGGTGGAAGGGGCCTCCCGGAGGCCAGCGCGACATATTCCGAAAGTTCCCGCAGCAGGGAGGTCCGGAGCCCCAGGTTCACGCCTTCGCAGTACCGGAGGGCCATCACCAGTTCCTCCAGCGAAGCATTTCCAGCCCGTTCCCCCAGCCCGTTCACAGTCGTGTTCACGTAGGTGGCGCCGGCCTTCAGGCCCGCCAGTGCATTAGCCACTGCCATTCCGAAGTCGTTGTGAGTATGCATCTCAATCGGGATGCTGGCTTCGTCAACCAGAAATTTCACCCGCTTGTACGTCTCAAAGGGGTCCAGAACCCCCACCGTGTCGCAGTACCGGAGCCGGTCGGCTCCCGCTTCTCGGGCCGTACGGGCGAACTCCACCAGGAACTCCGGGTCGGCCCGGGAGGCATCCTCCGCGTTCACAGAGACGTAGAGGTTGTGGCTCTTGGCGAACTCCGTGGCCCGTTTCACCGCGTCCAGCACCTGCTGTCGGGTGGAGCGCAATTTGTGCTGGATGTGGATGTCAGAGGCGGAGATGGAAAGAGCCACTGCATCTACTCCGCAGTCCAGGGAGTGGCGGATGTCATCCACGACAGCCCGATTCCAGGCCAGGATACTGGTGGGAAGTTCCAGCCGGACGATGGCTTTGATGGCTTCTTTTTCATCTCCGCCCATGGCGGGAATGCCCACCTCAATCTGGTGAACCCCCAGCAGGGCCAGCAGCCGGGCGATATGGACCTTCTCTTCGTTGGCGAAAACCACTCCGGCCGTCTGTTCCCCATCCCGCAACGTAGTATCATCTATGTAGACCGGGTGCTGGATGGGAGAATGGAGCATTTCTTCTGGAGAATGTTCGTCTAATGGAAACGGGATCATCGTTGGCCTCCTGATGATAACCCTGCCCGGGCCGTATGGGCGGATCACGTCAGGCACCCGGTTGGGTCCGTTTAACCGAGAAAGCGTCGGAGAATGGCCGCGCGGGTGATCAGGTCGGTCAGTTGCATCACGTGATTCTGTTCCAGCGAACGGCGAATCCGGCGCACCAGTTCCAGATGCTCGGGGTGGGGCGAGAAAGAGAAACCGGCCTGTTCCAGCGCGGTGCGCAGGGACCGGGTCATAAAGGGCCCTTCCAGGTCGGTGAAGCCCAGCGCGGCGCGGATTTCTGCCCGGAAAGAAGGGTAGACTTCGTCCAGAAAGGCCAAGTCGTCCGCGGTTAGAGCGTCAAAGGCGATCAGTTCCGGGGGCAGGCCCAGCGAGTACAGGGCACAGACAAAGGAAATGGCGCGCGGCAGCGTGATGCCGTTCATCTCGCGGGCGTAGCCAAACAGTCCGACATGCAATTTCCGCGTCCGACGAGGCGGCACGTATTGGGCCACATGATTAATATACGGAGCCAGTTCCGCGATTTGCTGCCGATAGGCCAGGCTATACCGCTCAATAATCGCCAGGGCGCGCTCGGTATCCACAGGCATGGCCTGGCCGATTTCCCGGGTCCGGAGGTACTCACAGGCAGCCCGGACCTCCGGGACAGGATAATCATACTTAAAGGCGGACTGGATGGTAAAGGTAACCACACTCGGATATTCCTTCCCGACCCGTTCCACCGTGGGCGGCGACAAGCCCCCCCGGAATGGTGCCGCGCCCAGTCCGATGATCGGGTAGAAGCGTACACCGATGGATGCGGACAACTCGTCCAACCGGGCCAGCGCGATCTTATTCGCCAGTGCCGCTGCCACCAGTCCGTAGTTCATAGCGGTATCTGAGCGGGCCAGGAAGACCCGTTGTTCGCGGATCGGTTTATCGGCCAGATATTCTCTCATAATGTCGGCGGATCGCAGCAACGTGGGCACATCTTCAAATAGAGGGATCACCCCGATAGACGGGGGGGAGAATTCCCCAATCCATTCGGCAATGGTAATATCATCGTCCCGAAGACGAAGGTGCTGCCGTCCCACAATGTGGTTCATGTAGTAACGATACACCCGGTCAATGCACCGGGCCGAGACCGTCATCGGGAGAATGACTTCAAAGATAGGGGCGACTCGGTCCTTGTAGAACAGTGAAGCCACATCGTAGGAACGAGGGATACTCTCCAGGGTCTCCAGGAGAATCTTGGCTTCCGCTTTCTCGACCAGCGGGTTCGGGACTCGCAGCGTGAGGCGTACATCCTGGCCCAGTACGTGGTCCTGAAAATACTCCGGATAGAACGAGAGGAGTTTCTTGACCACATATACATCAATTTCCTTGCCCTCCACATCCCACATCTGTTCATCGCATCCCAGATGGGAGTAAGCATAGTACGCCTCGCGGACCTCGTCCTCTCCGGCCAGCACACTGGCGGTGGCAAAGAATGGTACCGTCGCGTTGTCAGGATGCTGAGTGCTCATACAGCGTGGGATAATGGACATATCCAGGCTCCTCTCTAACGGCTTTCGGTGGCATCCTGGCTCCCGGTGCACCGGATTAACGGTGGGCGCCGGTGTGATTCATATTGGAGAGCCCTGGACTCTCCAGTGGAGAGAGGGGGCGGGGGCGTCCAGCACCCACCATCTCTCCCAGCAGTTTGGATTTCTGATAGGCAGCCCAGACGGCTTTGGAGATGACCGTACGCAGCCCCCCTTTCTCCAGTTGGTAGATGGCCTCGGCGCTAGTGCCGCCCGGGGAGGTTACCATGTTGCGCAGTTCGGCCAGATGTTTGCCGGACTCGCGCGCGAAGAGTGCCGCTCCGATCACCGTCTGGGTTACCAGTTCCTGGGCAATACGGCGGGAGAAGCCCAGATGAACCGCCGCATCTACCAGCGCTTCCATCACCAGGAAGACATACGTGGGGCCGGTCCCGCTAACGGCCGTGGCCATATCAATACTGTCTTCATCATGGACGGATAACTCTTTGCCCAGCGCGCTCAACAGCCATCGGGTCTGTTCCTGTTGCGCTTCGGTTACCGCTGGCGTGGCGGTCCAAACGCTCATGCCCTCCCCGATTTGGGCCGGGGTGTTCGGCATCACCCGGACGATGGCTTCGTGGTTCAATGCCCGCGCGATGTACTCAATGCGGGCCCCCGCCACGATGGAGAGAACCAGTTGCTCGGGTCGGATCGTCCCCGCCAGTTCCACCAGCACCAATGGCAGGACCTGGGGCTTGACGGACAGCACCACAATGTCGGCGGCCCGGGCAGCCTCCCGGTTATCCGTGGTCCAGCGGATGCCATACCGCTGGTGGAGTTCCTCTCCCCGTTCGGGACGAGGACCACTGGCAATGATGCGCTCCGGGGTGATTAGGTGACGGTGGAGCAACCCCCGGATCATCGCTTCGGCCATCGTCCCACTCCCAATGAAGGCTAAAGTGGTATCGTGAAGCATTCGATGCCTCCCGGCTGGCTGGATGGGCACTCAGATGCTACCGGTTACTAATGGTCATGGGACCTGGCCGCGTGCGGGACCCGGGTCTCCAGGCTTTCATATCGTTTGGCTTTCATCCGTTCAGGATGAAAGCCATCTCCCCACTCCCGAAGGAGGGTATCCACGTCATCCAGTGTCAGCGGCTTCTCATCGGCCAGGGCCTTAATGTGAGCGGTAACTTCCCGAATCTGCTCTGGGGTTAGATGCAGGCCCAGTTGTTCCGCGCGCCATTTGACGGCATTCCAGCCGGTGAACCGATGGGCGATAGAGATATACCGGGAAAGCCCGAATTCGGTCGGATCAATGATTTCATAGGTGCTGGGCTCGTTGAGAATGGCCTTAGCGTGAATACCGGCTTTATGGGTAAAAGCCGTGATCCCTGTAATGTAGTTATTGAAAGGGATGTCCACACCCACGAATTGGGCCACCATCTCGTCCAGTTTCTTTAACATTTTCAGGTTATACTTGCGCACCAGGTTGGGGTCCAGTGCATACAGCCGGGCGATCAGTCCGCCCAGGGGGGTAATACCGTTCCGCTCCCCGATGCCCAGCACACTGGTGTCCACGTATTGAGCGCCGGCCAGGAGCGCTGCGTAACTGTTGGCGATGGCACATCCCGAATCATTGTGGCCGTGGAATTCCACGGCGGCGCGCACCCGCTGTTTGAGGGCGCGCACCAGGTCGTAGACCTCAAACGGTGTAGCGACCCCCACCGTATCGGCGATGCCCACCCGATGGATATCCATTTTGTCCACTTCGGAATACACCTGAAACAGGTCTGCGCGGGCGCTCCGGAACGAGTCCTCGGTGCTGAAGCGCACTTCCAGTTCGGGCCGCTGCTCCTTAATGAAAGCGATCACTTCTATCGCCTTCTCAATGATCTGGGGAATGTCCCAGCCGTGGGAGAACCGGCGCAACGGCAGGCCGATTCCGATGACAATGTCAATGCCGTGAAGGCCCTCAATCTCCATCGCGCGGGCGGCATCTTCCCGATTACAGCGAATATGGGTGAGAATCCGAGCCCGCAACCCCAGGCTGGCAATCATCTGGAGGTCCCGGTAACTCCGGGGGGAGACGACCGGTGAGGTCAGTTCCAGATACTCCACGCCGAACTCGTCCAGGGCACAGGCAATGTCAATCTTCTGGCCCGTGGTGAAACTGGCTCCCACAAATTGCTCTCCTTCTCGCAGGGTGGATTCTATGATATAGAATTCGCGAATCGCCGGTCGCTCTTCCTCCATCGTGCACCTCCATTTGGGGAAAGGTATAGGTATACAAAAAGGCCGACTCTCGTGCTCTAGAGAGTCGGCCTTTTGGGAATAATCAGATGCAACCATATTTACCCTGCGGCGCGCAAACTCCCCAGAGCCCTGGCCCAGGGACCCTGCTTCGGTCGCGGCTTCTGAGGGGTGCGCAGGTTGTACGCCAACATCTCGACTGCTGACTGGCGCCAATGGAGTTTGGCGCTTATATACCACACTTCTTGGAATTTGTCAAGGGGCATACGCTGGCCACCCTGGGGAAGGAAAGAAGGCAAGAGAGGCGTCTCGGATTCGGCTGTGGATGCAGGCTCGACAGCACCTGCAGCCTCGGCTGACGCAGGATCGGCGCTCCAGAAGGCCGGGAGGAGCAGTGGGACAGGACAAATAACACCAGTAAACAGGCGAGAGGATGAGTGATTAAAAAACGGTATCGGACGATGCAACATGGGGTTCATCGCCCGTCCAGATCGGAAAAAACGAAACGCTCTTCAGCCCTCATTATCTATAATCTATGCGACGAGATGTTTCTGGTCATACTGCTGGATGCCCCAGATGGCTGTCCGCCGGAGCCACTGATAGGCACTGAGAACCTGCTGAGGCAACAGACCCCCGTCGTAAGGGAGAGAATAATCCAGGACAATGCCCTCAGGGAACGCCCAGGCCCGCAGGAAGACCACATTCTGGTTCAGCGCGTTAGTGAACTCCAACTGATCCTGAAAGAGGGTGCCGCTGCGCCAGCCGAAGAGAAGAAAATAGGTCAGCAGCTGTTTGTCCTCTTCTACAGAAATAAAGATTTTGATTCCCCCTTCGGTTACACAGACCTTATCATCGGGTGTCAACGTGGCGGTGATATACGCATCGTCAAAAATCGCTTTGATAGTTTGAGGAGACACCTCTTCCGGAGATAATACACGCTCGTTCATCGGGCTCCTTCCATATCGGGGGGTCACACCAGCATCTTCGGAAAGACCTTGATCGGTGAGGGACGAAAACACGAGGAAGAAGCAGAAGGCTTTTCCAGAAGGGTGTGCCAAAGAGTATTATACCCTGTTCGGGAGAAGTGTCAAGCAGGGTGAGCCTGAGGGGTAGTTGTCGCCCTCCGGTTGCTGAACCGGTAACCCGATGGTATAATGCCAATAGACCGGAAGAGATGACACCTGGGGAGTTCGCGGCGATGATTCGGGTAAAAGTCAAACTCTTTGCCACTCTACGACGGTATTATCCCGAATTGGGGATCGGTGAAGGGATAGAGGTGGAATTGCCAGAGGGAGCAACGGTGGGGCAACTGGTGAACCACCTGGGCCTGCCTGCCGACCACGTGCGGGTGGTTTTTATCAACGGAATTGCCCGGGACGAGTCTCACCTCCTCTCCGACGGCGATGAGATCGGCGTGTTCCCCCCCGTGGGGGGAGGGTGATCGCTACCTTCCGGCAGCCCTGAGGCTCTGTTGTGGGCTGGAGGGCCTCAACCCCACGCGGCAGAGGTTATGGAGACCACCGGACCGACACCCGATGGTTACCGGTCATCCTCTTGGACAGGCGGGCTGTTGCGCTCTCGTTAGTCGGGTACCCGCAAAGGATTCACCTGAATGGAGGCCATTCCCATGACCGCATACCTGCTCGTTTTTGCGGGCGCGCTGGTGCTGAGCATCGCGCTGACCCCGCTGGCCCGTTACCTGGCGCCTCATCTGGGCGTCATGGACCAGCCCTCAACCCGCAAGGTGCACCGTTCCCCCGTCCCGCGATTGGGTGGCATCGCGATCTATCTGGCCGTGCTGGCCGCTGCTATCGCCCTGGGAGAGCGGTATCACTTTGCCCAGTTTGGGTCCATCATCGTCGGTGCCACGGCTGTCTCGTTCATGGGGCTGGTCGACGACCGCTGGGGGCTGCGCCCGGTGGTCAAACTGGTCGGGCAAATCTTGGCGGCCCTGCTCCTCTGGGCCACGGGGGTCCGGGTGGGCACGTTTGGCCAGCCCGTGATGGATTTCCTGCTAACGGTGTTCTGGGTGGTCTACATCACCAACGCTATCAATCTGCTGGATAACATGGACGGGCTGGCCGGAGGGGTCGCGGCCATCGCCGCCGCTCACTTCGCGCTGATGTGCTCCTTCAGTGAGCAGTACCTGGTGGGGGCCCTGGCCATCGCGGTCCTGGCGGCCTGCCTGGGCTTCCTCTTTTACAACCTGAACCCCGCCAGCATCTTTATGGGCGATTCGGGAGCGCTTTTCCTGGGCTTCATGCTGGCGGCCATCGGGATCAAACTCCGTTTTCCGGAGAACGTAACCTTCGTTACCTGGATGGTGCCTGTGCTGGTGATGGGGCTCCCCATCTTTGATACCGCGCTGGTGATTCTTTCCCGCCTGCGTCGGGGGCTGAACCCGCTGACGACACCCGGCAAAGACCACGTCTCCCACCGGCTGGTGGCCGCGGGCCTCTCCCAACGGGAGGCCGTCCTGACCCTTTATGTGGTCTCGTTCGTGCTGGGACTGCTGGCAGTGTTTGTAACCCGCGCCTCGGTAGTGGAGGGATATATCGTGGGAGGGATCACCGCACTGGTGGGGGCTTTCGGCCTCTGGCGATTGGAACGCCCTCCCTTCTGGAGCGCCCATCCCCGCTGATGTTACCGCGTTTGCCGATGGGCTTCTACCACGTTGGGCACCTTGGAAATACGGGCCAGTACCCGGTCCAATTGCGCGATGTCCGTAACCTCCAGCGTGAGATAAAGGGTCACCAGGTTCTGCTGGCGGCCAATCGTAACGCCGGCAATATTCACCCCCTCTTTGGCCAGCACTCCGCTGATGTCGTGCAGCAGACCCGTCCGGTCGTATGCCGTTACGGAAACCAGCACCGGGAAGGTCTGTTTGGCCGTGCCCCACGTTACCTCTATCAGCCGCTCAGGGTGACGGAGGTTAAGGATGTTGGGACAGTCCCGCCGGTGGACCGTAATCCCATGCCCCTGGGTAACGTATCCGATGATGGGCTCGTCGGGGAGGGGATGACAGCAGCGCGCTAATCGGGTGAGCAGTCCGCCGGTTCCCAGGACATGCACCTCATGGGAGACCGGGGCCGGGATAGGGGCTGGGGGAGGGAGTTCCGGCTCCGGAGAGGTCTGATGCTGAGCCTCTACCACTTTGGTGGCAATCTGCTGGCTGTGAATATCCCCAAAACCCACCGCCGCCAGAAAGTCTTCCACTTTCTCGTAGCCGAAGAGGGCCGCCACCGCCTCATGAGAGAGTTCGCCCAGCCCCAGTCGTTTCAGTTCCCGCTCCAGAATGGCCCGGCCAGAGGCGATGTTCTGCTCCCGGTCCTGCCGTCGGAACCACTGACGGATTTTATTTCGGGCGCGGGCCGTCTTGACATACCCCAAGGCAGGGTTCAGCCAATCCCGGCTAGGGCCGCCCCGTTTGGCGGTGATGATTTCCACCTGGTCGCCGGTTTTGAGCACATAGTCCAGCGGTACCCACCGCCCATTAACCTTGGCCCCCCGGCACCGGTGCCCGATTTCAGTGTGGATGGCGTAGGCAAAGTCTATGGGCGTCGCCCCGGCGGGCAGGTCCACCACCATCCCCTTGGGTGTGAAGACGTACACCCGGTCCTCAAAGATGTCGGTCTGGACCGCCTCCACAAACTCTCCGGCGTCCTCCGTCTCGCTGCGGGCCTCAATCTGAGCCCGCAGGGCAGCGATTTTCTCCGCCAATAGCCGATCTTCCCGGGCTCCCTCCTTATACCGCCAGTGGGCCGCGATACCGTATTCGGCTATCCGGTGCATGTAGTGGGTGCGAATCTGCACTTCCAGCACTTTCCCGCCAATGCCCACCACAGCGGTGTGCAGGGATTGATACATGTTCTCTTTCGGTCGGGCAATGTAATCGTCAAATTCGCCCGGGATAGGCGTCCAGAGGTTGTGAACGACACCCAGAACGTGGTAGCAATCAGGGACGGTATCCACGATGGCCCGGATGGCCCGGATGTCGTAGACCCGCTCCAGGGGGATTTGTTTCCGCTGCATCTTGCGGTAAATGCTGTAGATGTGCTTGGGGCGACCGGTAATGTGGGCGTTGATCCCCTCCAGACGGAGATGATGTCGGAGAATGGCGATGTGCCGTTCAATATCCGCCTCCCGCTCCGGCGCCCGGGCTTCCAGTTCAGCCGCAATCTCCCCGTACAGTTCTGGCTGCAGGGCCCGGAAGGCCAGGTCTTCCAGTTCTCCCTTCCACTGCCAGATTCCCAGCCGGTTCGCCAGCGGGGCATAAATATCCATGGTCTGCCGGGCAATCCGTCGCTGCCGCTCCGGGGCCAGAGCATCCAGCGTCCGCATATTATGGAGCCGGTCTGCCAATTTGATCAGCATCACCCGCGCGTCCCGGGCCGTCGCCAGAAAGAATTTGCGCAGGCTCTCCAGTTCCCGCTCGTCCCGTTCCCCCTCCCGAATCCGGCCCAGGTCATTCGCCCGGGTCAATTTGGTTACCCCATCCACCATCCGGGCCACTTCCGGTCCGAATCGCGCTTCCAGTTCCTCCAGCGAGACCCCCCGGTCCTCCACCACGTCGTGGAGAAGGCCCGCTGCAACGGTTTCGGCATCCATCCGCAGTTCCCCCAGCAACGCGGCCACCGCCAGCGCATGCTGGATGTAGGGCTCGCCGGATTTCCGGTACTGGCCCTCATGCGACTGCAGGGCGAATTCGTAGGCGCGCCCAATCAGGTCCCGGGCCTCCGGACCGGCCCGGACCAGGGAGAGAACATCGTCGATCGTCAGAAGGGAAGACGTACCCGCCATCACCCGGCTCAGGAGCCTGGATAGGTCTTGACCTATCAGTATAACGCAGATGGGAGATTTGTCAAAGAAAGCCATGCCACAGGCTTGACATATCCGCCTGTTCCACTATACTTGTGAACAGGTACACCATTTGCCAGAAAGGAGCATCCGCATGTTGTCTACTGGTCCCATCTTTGATACTATGGTACGCTTTTTTCAAGAGGACAACTGGTACTTTGAACAGTTGCCCGGGAAGCCCATCCTCCGACTGGGCTTCCGAGGGGAGAACGGTACCTGGTACTGCTACGCACAGGCGCGCGAACCGCAACACCAGTTCGTCTTCTATTCCATTCTGGATGTGAACGTTCCTCCCAACCGCCGTCAGGCGATGGCCGAATTCCTCACCCGCGCGAACTACGGCCTGGTCATCGGGAACTTTGAGATGGACTTCAACGACGGCGAGGTCCGGTACAAGACCAGTATTGACGTGGAGGGGGATCGCCTAACCCCGGCGCTGATCAAGCAGATGGTCTACATCAACGTGTTGATGATGGACCGCTACCTGCCGGGGATCATGAAGGTGGCCTTTGGCAACGTGGATCCGGCTCGGGCAATTGCTGAAATTGAGGGGTAAGATCACCATCGGCCTTTGAATGATTACCAGCCTGAAAAACGATCGGGTTCGCCTGGTGCGGGCGCTTCAGGAGCGACGGCGGGTCCGCCAACGGGAGCGGCGATGGGTGGTGGAAGGGATCCGTCTCTGCCAGGAGGTAGCCACTGCCAAATTACGTCCCCACTTTGTCTTTTACACCGCCCGCCTCCAGGAGGACCCCCGGGGGCAGGCTCTGCTGGCCACCTGGCAGGAAGCCGGAGTCCCCTGCGAGGAGGTGAGCGAAGCGGTTATGGCCGCCTGCTCGGATACGGAAACCCCGCAGGGGATTCTGGCCGTCGTTCCCATCCCCGATCTGCCCTTCCCGCCCCACCCTACCCTGACCCTGATCCTGGACCGGCTGCGCGACCCCGGCAATCTGGGAACCATCCTGCGCACCGCGTGGGCAGCAGGCGTGGAAGGCGTCATTCTGGCGCCGGGCACGGTGGACGCCACCAATCCCAAGGCGGTCCGGGCAGCAATGGGAGCCCACTTCCACCTGCCAGTGGTCGCGATGGACTGGGAGGAAATCGCCCGTGTGGTCGCCGGATGCCGGGTCTACCTGGCGGACGCTCGGGGAGCCACCATCTACACTGATGTGGACTGGACAGGCCGGGTGGCGCTGGTCGTGGGTGGGGAGGCGGCCGGAGCAGGAAGTCGGGCCCATGCGCTGGCCGGAGCGACCGTCGCGATCCCGATGGCCGATGGGGTGGAATCCCTGAATGCAGCGGTCGCGGCGGCGGTGTTGCTCTTTGAGGCCGCGCGCCAGCGGCGGGCCTTGTCGCTCGCGCAGGAAACCGCTACCTGAAGGAACGGAACACGAATGAGCGACCTCCGCATCATCCCCTTGGGCGGACTGGGGGAAGTCGGCAAAAATATGATGGCCGTGGAATACGGCCAGGACATCCTGGTCGTAGATGCCGGTCTGATGTTCCCCGAATGGGATATGTACGGGGTGGATTTCATTATCCCGGACTACGGTTACCTGCGGGATAAGAAAGCCCGTGTGCGGGCCGTCTTCGTTACCCATGGCCACGAGGACCACATTGGAGCCCTGCCCTTCTTCCTGCGGGAATTCCCCGTCCCTGTCTACGCCACCCGGCTGACCTGCGGCCTGATTGAGGTCAAACTCCGTCAGGCTCACCTTGGGCAGGAGATCGACCTGCACATCTGCGCGCCGGGCGACGTCCTACAGATTGGCCCCTTCCAGATCGAACCGTTCCACGTTTGCCACTCCATCCCCGACACGGTGGGGCTGGGCATTACCACTCCGGCTGGCCTCATCGTCCACTCCGGAGACTTCAAGTTTGACCACACTCCCGTGGATGGCCGGCCGACGGATTTCGCCAAACTGGCCGAATTTGCCGGGCGGGGCGTCCTGGTCCTGCTGGCCGACAGCACCAACGCCACCGAACCTGGTACCACTCCTTCTGAGCAGGTGGTTACCCAGGCCCTGGACGAGGTGATGCGGAAGGCCCCGGGACGGGTCATCATCGCCACCTTCGCCTCCCTGATTTCCCGGATTCAGCAGGCGATAGATGTGGCTGCCCGCTACGGGCGCCGGGTCGCCATCGCGGGCGCGACGATGGCGGAAAACGTCAAAATGGCCATCCGCCTGGGCTACCTGCGGATCCCGGAAGGAATGCTGGTCGGCCTGGGGGAGGCCGAATCGCTCCCCCCGTCCCGCTGCCTGATCCTGGCCACTGGCGCGCAGGGCGAACCGACCGCCGTCCTGAGTCGCCTGGCCTTGGGGCAACACCCCTCCCTGCGGGTCCAGCCTGGCGACACGGTCGTCCTTTCCTCCCACACCATCCCCGGCAACGAGGAAATGATTCATCGGGTCATCAACCGCCTGTTCCAGAAAGGGGCCGACGTGGTTTACCACCCCCTGGCTCCCGTCCATGTCTCCGGGCACGCCAGCCAGGAGGAACAGAAACTCCTGCTGAACATTCTGCGCCCCCGCAACTTCGTTCCCATCCACGGCGAACTCCGCCACCTGAAACAGCACGCCAAACTGGCCATAGAACTGGGCATCCCCCAGGAACGCATCGCCGTGGTGGAGAACGGGTACGTGCTCTACTTTGAGGACGATGCGATTCGGATCGGCGAGCGGGTGCCGGGGGGGTACGTCTTCGTGGACGGCTCGTGGGTGGGGAACGCGGTGGGGCCGGCGGTCATCCGGGACCGGGAATCGCTGGCGATGGCCGGGGTGTGCGTGGTCGTCTTCCGGTATAGCCCCCAGCGCGGCGCACTGCTGGGGACCCCTCGGCTGACCGTGCGGGGCTTCGCCGCCCGCGACGTAGTGGAAGAACTCATCGCCGAAGCCACAGAAGTGGTCAGCCGCACCCTTCAGGAAGCCCGCCCAGGCACTCCTTCCGCTACAGTGGAACGACAGGTTCAATCCGCCCTCTCCGAATTCTTCTATCAGCAGACCAAAAACCGGCCCGAAGTGATGGTGATTGCGGTGGAGGAATAGGGCGCAGTCGGTATTCCGTCGTCCGTATAACGTCTTTCAGTTCCCTACGAGAATGCGACGCAAAATGGACGGAGAACAGTCTCCCCGAGAAGAAGACCCCCGAAAAACCCGCATCCTGATCGCTTATAAAGAGTTCCCGGCCCCTTCGGTCGGACATGCAGGTGGCCAGGGAGTCTTCCGCCTCATCCAGGCCCTCCACCGGCGGGGCCACTCCGTGGTACTGGTTGCCCGGCTGCGACGGGAAGAGGCCCCTCTGGTGGAAGCGACCCGTCCCTTCTGCGAACGCATCATTACCGTCCCTCACCACCAGGCTCTCGGTGGACCGCTCCCTCTGCGGATCGCGCGCAGTTACCTGGCTCTGCGGCGGGCCGTGGCACGCATCCTCCAGGAGACCCGACCGGACCTGATGCTGGTGGAGTTCACCCAGACCGCCTTGGTCCTGCTGGGTATCCGTCGCCCTTTCACCGCGCTCCGGCCCCACGACGTGAACTGGTTCCTGATGGAACAGCGGGCACAATATCAGCGGGGGCTGCGGCGATGGGGAACGCTGGCCTTGGCCTGGCTCTTGGGGCGACTGGAACCTGGCCTCCTGCGGCGCTACGATCAGATTCTGGCCATCTCCGAGGGCGACCGGCGGCTGCTGACCCTGCGCTGTCGCCCCACCCCCATCCTGTTGCTCCCGCTGGCACCCACGCTTTCCGTTGGGGCTCCCTCCCACCCCGCTGTCCCCCCTGGGGCGAACGTCCTCTTCGTCGGAGCCATGTACCGGGGACCGAACATAGAGGCGGTGAACTGGTTCCTGAGCCAGGTCTGGCCAAAGGTGGCAGCAGAGGTGCCGGAGGCCCGCTTCTATGCGGTGGGGTATGCGCCGCCGCCGCACATCCTGGCCCATGCCGACGGCGAACGGATATTCGTTACCGGCTACGCGGACGACCTGACCCCCTGGTATCAGGCCGCGACGGTCTTCGTCTCTCCGGTGCGGGTGGCGGGAGGGTTGCTGCAAAAAGTGCTGGACGCGCTGGCCATGGGAGTGCCGGTGGTGGCGACGTCGGTGAGCAATCACGGGATCGGGGCCAGCCCGGGCCGCCATCTGCTCATCGCCGACGAGCCCGAAGCGTTCGCCGCGGCTGTCGTGCAGTTACTGCGGGACCCGGACCTGCGCACGCAACTGGGACGAGCCGGACAGGAGTTCGTCCGGACCCGCTACAATCTGGATGAAGCCCTGAACCGCTGGGAGGCCACCTGGAAAGACCGACCCACACGGCAGAGCCGACCCGACCTCCGCCTGTCCCGACTCCAAGCCCGGCAGCAGAAGGGATAAATCTTTTTGGCACCCCGGAAGCCGTAGCCCGTACCGGTCTGTACCTCTTCTGGAATCGTTGGCTCCAGTCCGGCATTCCATCCAACAGTGCTACCGGACGGGCTGGTCCGACCAGGTTACCCCCGGACCCTGAAATGGCTGTCCTGGCGATAACGGACCGGCGGCGCCGTATGCCCATCCCACCCTGGATCCGCTTGCCAGGACTCTCCGTTGGCGGCTAAACGGACACGAAACCCGGAGTACGAAAGATGACCGAAATCATCCTGACCCCGCAGGACCGAGAGGCCCTGCTGGCTTACCAGCGGGCTGAGTTGACCGAATACCATATTTACACCCGGCTGGCGCGGACGGTGCGATCGCCGGAGAACCGGGCTGTCTTGGAGCGCATCGCGGCCGACGAACTGCGCCATTCTCGCTACTGGAGCCGCATCACCGGCCAGGAGGTCCATCCCGACCGGCTCAAAATCTGGTTTTACACGCTGACCGGACGGGTCCTGGGCATCACCTTCGCGGTCAAATTGATGGAGCGAGGGGAGGAAGGGGCGCAGGACAACTACGCCCGGATGGAAGGCGTGGTCCCTGACGTTGGGGCCATTGCGCGAGAGGAGAAAGCGCACGAGGAGGCCCTGCTGGCCATGCTGGACGAGGAGCGGCTCCGGTACACCGGCTCCATCGTCCTGGGGCTGAACGACGCACTGGTGGAATTGACGGGCGCGCTGGCGGGATTGACCTTCGCGTTGCAGAACACCCAACTGGTAGCGATGACCGGGGCTATCACCGGTATCGCCGCCGCCCTCTCCATGGGAGCGTCGGAGTATCTCTCCACGAAGGCGGAGGAAGACAGGCGAGACCCGCTGCGGGCGTCTCTCTACACGGGCATTGCCTATATCTTCACTGTTCTGGCCTTGGTCCTGCCGTATCTATTGCTGAAAAACCCGTACCTCTGCCTGACGACCACACTGGCGGTGGCAGTCGTCATTATCGCTTTTTTCAACTACTACATCTCGGTGGCCCGCGACCTGCCCTTCCGACAGCGGTTTCTGGAGATGGCCGGGTTGAGCCTGGCGGTGGCAGTGGTCAGTTTCGGCATCGGCATCCTGATGCGGACAGTGTTCGGTGTGGAATTATAGAACGGGGCGGGAGCCTTATCTCTCCGCGCTGGATCAACACTGAGTCTACTGCAAAAGCCCATTTCACCGCCGAGACGCAACGATGGTCAAACGCTGGGCCCTCGGCGTCTTGTCTTTGTGGTGCGTTTGGGGCAGTGTCTTCTACAGAATCAGCATAGCGTCTCCGAAACTGTAAAACCGGTAACGGAGGCGGACCGCTTCCGCGTAGGCCCGGTCCATTAACTCCTTGCCGCAGAAAGCCGCCACCAACAGGAGCAGGGTGGATCGGGGCAGGTGAAAGTTGGTAATCAGCGCGTCCACAACCCGGAAGTGAAAGCCCGGGTAAATGAAGAGTTCGGTCAAACCCTCATAGGGAATCACTACCGGCCCGGCGCCGGATTCGGTATCGGCGCGCCCGCCCACTGCAGCCAGTGCGGCCGTCTCCAGCACCCGCACCGATGTGGTGCCTACGGCGATGACCCGTCGCCCTTCCTCCTTAGCCCGGTTGATCCGTTCCGCCGCCTCTGGCGGTAGACGGCAGAATTCGGCGTGCATCCGATGTTCCTCCGGTCGCTCCTCTTCCACTGGGCGGAAGGTATCCAGCCCGATATGGAGCGTAACGAAGACCGATTCCACCCCCATCTCCTGAAGCCGCCAGAGGAGTTCGGGGGTGAAATGCAAACCCGCCGTTGGTGCGGCAGCGGACCCGGGGGTGCGGGCATAGACAGTCTGGTATCGCTCTGGGTCCGTCAGTGGCTGGTGGATGTACGGCGGAAGTGGAGTCTGCCCGACGGCTTCGGCCAGGGTCAGCGCCGGGCGGTCAAAGGCCAGCACTCGCAACCCGCGCTCTCCTTCCTCCAGGACTTCTGCCCCGGCTCCGGTCGGGATGCCCTCCGGGCCGTCCAGCACCTCCAGATGTCCCCCCACGCGCACCCCCCGACCCCGTACCAGTACCTCCCAAACCGTCTCCGAGCGCGGACGCAGGAGAAGGACTTCCACCCGTCCGCCCGTCGGCTTGCGGGCCCACAAGCGCGCTGGAATGACCCGACTCTCGTTATAGACCAGTAGGTCTCCCGGACGAAGCAACTCCGGCAGATCGCGGAAAACATGGTGGGAAATGGTCCCCGCGGCGCGGTTCACGACCATCAGCCGGGACGCGTCCCGGGGCTCCACCGGCTCCTGAGCAATCAAGTCCGGTGGCAGGTCGTATTCAAAATCGCTCATCCGGAGATCGGTGCTCTTTGCTTCCATCTTCAGTCCGGAGTCCCTCTGTCGGGTTCCGTTTCGGGCCGGCTGATCCCCATCCAGAGAGCGGCAATCAGGCATCCCCAGCCGATGAAGTACTGGAATCCCCAGCAACAGGCGAGGCTACTGCCGAGCCAGGGTAAGAAGCGGAGGACAGACACCTGGCGAGCGATGGGGGACAGGATATACACCTGCACAGCCTGGGTGGCATCTCCCAGGACCAGCAACGCGAAACCGACCGTCGCGAGAATCGGTGCTTTCCCCTGATAACGCGCCAGAAGGAGAACAGCGACGACCAGCCCCGCCAGATGGGCCAGAATTAGCAGAATACGGATTAGGGTGTGAATCCAAACGGGCGCCATAACCCTCCTCATTCCGGCAGCCGATGGGTGTCTTTGTCCTCCTCATTTCTGGAGCCACTCCGCAGCGGCGGAGGGGAGACGGGCCAGCGGGCCACGACGGATGGTGGGGCCCGGCAGGGAATCCAGGAACAGGCGGCCATAGGAGCGGGTGAGCAGGCGGCGGTCAAAGACGGCCACCACGCCGCGATCGGTGCGGGTGCGGATGAGCCGCCCGAAGCCCTGCAGGAAACTCAGAATAGCCTCCGGGACCGCGTACTGAGTGAAGGGTTCGTCAAAGGTCTCCGAGCGGGCCGCGAAGATGGGGTCGCTGGGGACGTTGAATGGGAGTTTGGCGATGGCCAGGCAACTGAGCGCCTCGCCGGGGACGTCTATCCCTTCCCAGAAACTGCGGGTGCCCAGGAGGACGGCCCGTTCGGTGGTGCGGAAGTTTTCCAGCAACTGGGTGCGGGAAAGGCCCTGTCCCTGGGCAAAGACGACGATGTCCGATTGGGCCAGCGGGGCCGTGATGGCCCGGGCGGTGGCCCGCAACTGGCTGTGGGAGGTGAAAAGTGCCAGTGCCCGGCCCTGAGTCGCCCGGAAGAGGGCCACCATGCCCTGCTCCACCGCCCGCTGATAGCCCGGCTGGCCCGGCTCCGGGATGTCCTCCACCAGGTAGACCAGGGTGGAGGAGGCATAGTCAAAGGGAGAGTCCACCGCCAATTCTTCGGCATCCCAGGCGTGGAACCGCTCCCGCAGAAAGTCAAAACTGCCGCCCGCGCGCAGGGTGGCGGAGGTGAGGATGACCGTCTCTTTTTTATTGAAAATGTGCTCCCGCAGGAGAGGGCCCACGTGGAGCGGCGCGGCGTGGACGGAGACGGGAATCTGCCCGGGGCCGACCTCGGCCCAGTAGATGGTCTGGGGGTCGGGTTTGCCCATGAAGCCGCTCATCCGGTCGTGAATCTCGCCCAGGGTCCGGGCCAGGCCCGTCAGCGAAGTGTAGAGGTCGTCCGTGTTCTTCAGGCCCATGGTGGAGAGGTCCTCCAGCGCGCCGGCCAGTTTCTGAAGGCCTTCAGCGACGGCTTTCAGAGGGACGGCGGCGTCGTCCCAGGCCATTTCCACCGCGCTCCAGCCGGGTTGGGCCCGCTGGGCAGGGGTGATGCGCAGGGTGCGGGCATACGCATTGTCGCTCTCTTCCTCCCGCGCCTCTTCCATGAACTGCTCCAACTGGTCAAAGAAGGCGTCGGCGGCAAAGATGGCCCGCGTCACCGCATGGGCGACCTGTCGGGCAAAATCTTCTACTTTCTGGAGGACGGACCGGTCCAGGCGGGCCGCGCGACAGCGGGAGAGGACTTCGCCCAGGAGGCCCGAGAGGGGCTGAGCCGCGCCCTCGCGGGGATGGCCGACCTCTTCCAGCAGGCGGCGGAGGGTCTTGCGGTCGGTGGAGAAGGAGAGGCCGCTGGTTGTGGCCGCTTCCAGGTGGTGGGCCTCATCCACAATGAGGTGGCGGTACTCGGGGAGGACCCGGCTTCCCACCGCGACGTCCGCCAGGAGGAGGGCATGGTTGACGATGACCAGATGGGCCGCCTCCGCCGCCTCCCGCGCGCGGTAAAAGAAACAGTCCCGCCGGTAGAAGAAGCGGCATCGCTCCGGGTCGCACCCGTCAAACTCCGCTGAGAGGTTCTGCCAGATGGCCCGCTCGGTAGGGGTGGGGAGGAAGAGACTGTCGCCGTCGCCGTCTATGGTGTTGGGGAGCCAGATGAGCACCCGGGCCAGGACGTCCATTTCCTCCGGGGAGGAGGGGCCGACCTGCCGGAGCGCGGCCAGGCGGGCCGGGCAGAGGTAGTGGGACCGGCCCTTCAGCACTGCCGCGCGGAAGTCCAGGCCCAGGACGCGCTTCAGGTCGGGCAGGTCTTTGCGGTAGAGTTGCTCCTGGAGGTTGATGGTGTTGGTGGAGACCACCACCCGTTCGGAGTTCTGGACGGCCCAGTGGAGGGCGGGGATCAGGTAGGCCATGGACTTGCCGACGCCGGTGGGGGCTTCCACAATGAGTTGGCGGCCCTCGTTGAAGGCCCGCGCGACGGCCCGGAGCATCTCCACCTGCTGGGGACGGTGCTCGTAGTTGGGGAAACGGCGGGCGAAGAGGCCGTCTTCCTGGAGGAGCGCGGCCAGCCCGTCCGGGTCTATGGGGGTGCGCTGGGGGGCTGGCTCCAGCGGCCCCGCCTCGGGCGCGACGGTGAAGAGGGGCGCGCTCTCCGGGCGGCCACGCTTGGCCGCCAGTTGCGCGCCGATAGTGCCGGTGAAGACGCCCTGGGAGACCCGCCGTAGGACCAGGCGGAAGAATTCGGCCGGAGGCCAGTCCACCCGTTCGCCCAGGCGGACCAGTTCTTCCAGCAGGGAGGGCGGCAGGGCGCAGGCCCGGTCAAAGAGGGTCAGAAAGAGTTGCTGGACGGTCCGGGCATCGTCCAGCGCGCGGTGGGAGACAGGCGGGGGAAAGCCCAAAAGGCGCGCCAGTTCGCCCAGACTGTACCGGCGGGCGTCGGGGGCCAGCAGAGAGGCCAGTTTGAAGGTATCCAGGTACCGGTTGGTCTGGAGGACGCCGTGGCGGCGGAGGAAGGCCAGGTCAAAATCCACGCTGTGCCCGACCAGGGTCCGGTCGCCCACGAAGGCCGCCAGGCGGGGGAGGACAGACGCCAGGCGCGGCGCGTCGGCCACGTCCTCATCCCGGATGCCGGTGAGGACGGTGATTTCGTGGGGGACGGGTCGGCCCGGATGGACCAGGGTGCTGAACTGGTCCAGCACTTCTTCGCCGCGAAATTTGACGGCGCCGATCTCTATGATGGTATCGCGCGCCGGGTCGGTGCCCGTCGTCTCCAGGTCCAGAGATACGAAGATCGGGAGCATCCGGTACCCTCATGGGGGCTGAAAATCAGGAGTTACGCCCTTCCCTCTTGGCGGCTCCATAGCGCAAGTGGTTCACCTGTATCCCAGGCCTGGCGACCAGCGCTACCGAGCAAACTACGCAAAGCCGGTAATGATGGATAAGTACTGTTGAAGTATACCATTGTCGGTCAAAATTCGCCACCCTTCTGGTTGAGGTTGATGGTTCAAACCTCTTACTGGCTGGAGTGGATGTCCCCCATCCGGAGTGCCGACACTTGACAAGCCGGGTACCTGGGATACAATTTTAAAACCGCAGGAGTAACCAGAAGTTTGCGCTGAGGCGCTGGGCCCAAGGGGAGAACCAGGTTTTTACCCTGGGCAACCGGAGCGACCCAGAGACCACCCGGGTCCGCTACCGGCGTGGAACCGCGCTTTTCTCTACCGGCGGATGGATGCGGAGGGGTGAGGATGAAAAAGCGTCGCGCGCAGGTGTTCTTTATTGGGACTTTGGTGCTGACCGACGCGCTGATGGCCGGAGCGGCCTTCTACAGCGCCTACTGGCTGCGCGCGCTGGTACCGTTCCCGACGTCGGCGATTACCCTGGCTGCTCCCTCTGCCTACGCGCCGATTATGCTGGCCCACGTTGCCGCCGTCCTGACGGCCCTGGCCTTCAACCGTCTTTATGTCCTGGCTCGTAGCCCCTCCCGGGTGGACGAATTCTACCAGACTATCGGTGCGGCAACCACAGGCACCATCACCGGCATCGCCCTTGCCTACTTTCTGTACAAGAACACCCCTATGGAAGTGGATTACCCCCGGGCGATGATGGTGTACGCCTGGTTTCTGACCATCGTCCTGGTGACCGTGGGACGGTTGGCACATGGTCGGTTGCGGGCTGCCCTCCAGGCCCGAGGCTGGGGACGGGACCGGGTACTGGTGGTGGGCACAGGGGACGTGGCGCGGATGATTCTGCAGAAGATTCTGGGCAACCCCAGCCTGGGCTACCAGGTGGTGGGAGCGGTAGAGGTGGAAGGATACCCGACAGTCGCTCTTCCGGCCCCGATCCTAGGCCATGCCCGCGATCTGGGCACGCTGATTGAAGAGCACCAGATAGATGAGGTCATCATCGCGCTGCCGGAAGCGACCCATCAGGAAATCCTCACCCTGATCTCCGAATGCGAGCGCGGTCGGGTAACCATCAAAGTCTTCCCTGACCTATTCCAGATTATCGCTGGACCGATGGGCATCGGCGACCTGGGTGGGCTCCCGCTGCTAACGGTGCGCGAGGTGGCCCTGCGGGGCTGGCGACGGGCCGCCAAGCGGTTGATGGATATCGTCGGGGCAACGGTGGGGCTCATTCTCCTTTCCCCCCTTATGCTCCTGACCGCCATTCTCATCAAATTGGATTCCCCCGGTCCGGCCTTCTACGTCCAGGAGCGGATGGGGCTGGATGCCCGACCGTTCCCCATGCTCAAGTTCCGCTCCATGCGGCAGGACGCGGAAGCCCAGGGCCCGGGCTGGACCCGTCCTGGCGACCCTCGGGTAACCCGTCTGGGCAGCATCCTGCGCCGCCTGAACGTGGACGAGTTGCCCCAGTTAATTAACGTTCTCCTGGGAGAGATGAGCCTGGTGGGGCCCCGTCCGGAGCGGCCCGTCTATGTGGCTCAGTTCCGCCGCTCCATCCCCCGCTACATGGAACGGCACCGGGAGAAGGCCGGAATGACCGGCTGGGCGCAGGTGAACGGACTGCGGGGGGATACCTCTATCGCTGAGCGGACCAAGTACGACCTCTGGTACATTGAGAACTGGTCGCTCCTTTTGGACCTCAAGATTCTCCTGCGCACGCTGGTGAACATCTTCCGCTCCCCCAACGCGTATTAGAGCCTCCTTGAAGATTCAGGCCATTGGGGATGTCCAGCCGTGGGGCGCAGGCTGCCCAGCCTGCCCGATACCGGGGCCCTTCCATGCCGCTAACCTTTGGGACTGGCCAGAGTGCCGCGCAGGCCCCCGACCTGGGAAACACCGCCGAACACCTACCAGCAGACCTCTTCAGGTCGCCGTTGGGGTCGCAACCTGCGCTGCGCGAAAAAGCCTTTCGCAACATGGCGAACCGCCTCTGTCCCCCATAGCCATGCGCTGATCCCCCAGCGGGAGGCGGGGGACGCTATTCCCATCCATTCGGGAGATCACACCAACCGGATCCGATGGCGGGGTAGGGTGCGGCCCTTCCAAGTTGCCCGACCTGTCGCCGTCCAGAGAAGGGAGCGGAAGGCAATGAAGACCAGTAGCAGGATGTGCACCGGGTACAGAAACGCCAGATAGAAGGGGAAGCGTAGCCGGGCCATCGCGATGCCCCAGAGCGCCAGCATCTCCCCCACCGCCAGCAGCGCGGGCCAGAAGGCAAAGACGTTCCGCCCGACCCCCAGCGGCCAGAGAATGGCAACCGCCAGGGGCTCCACCGTTACCAGTGCCATCCACAACCAGACGAAGAGATATTCCGCCAGGCGGAAGTCAAACACGGCGAAGAGGTTTTTGGTAAATCCCTCCAGCGCGGCGCGAAAACTAGCGTACATCCGACAGGAGACGAAGTCCCCCAAGTCCACAATCCGCCAGCGGAGTCCCCGCGCCTTCACCCGTTGGCCCAGCGCAATATCGTCCACGGGATGGTTCCGCACGGCCGCGTGCCCTCCGATGCCCATATACGCCGACCGCCGGAAGAGCATCCACTGCCCGTTGGTCAGGGAAAGGGCGGGCATGCGCACCCGGTGAGCCAGGGCCAGGGGGAGGAAGGAGAAAAAGCACCAGAAAATGGTCGGCACGGTTAGCCGTTCGCCCCAAGTGATGAGCCGCTGATGGAGAAAACCACTCAGCAGGTCGGCCTGCTCCTCCAGGAGCGCGGCGACTCCCAGCCGGAGAGCCCAGGGATGATGGATGGTATCCGCGTCGGTGAAGAGAAGGAGTTCCCCTGTCGCTGCCTCGGCCAGTTGCTGGCAGGCCCAGTGCTTGCCCAGCCACCCCTCTGGCAATGGACGGCCCACCAGCACCCGAAGCCGGCTCTCCTCCCGCGCCAGCGCAGCCAGAACCGCCCCCGTCCCATCCGTGGAGCCATCGTCCAGCACCAGAACCTCAAAATCCGGATAGTCTTGAGCCAGAAGCGAACGAAGGCAATGGCGGATGACCGCCTCCTCGTTGCGTACAGGAACCAGAATGGAGACGCGGGGCAAACACGGGGGAACGGCATATTTACCCAGACATCGTAGAGCCCTTAGGTTGCTGACCGCGATAAGGAGCAGGACGCCCAGAAAAACGACGATGCCGAGTTGATGGCGAAACCAGAAAGAAGTCAACGAAATCTCCCAGCGCTCAAAGCGTTTTCGCAGTGGCGATTACCCTTTCCCGATCAATCGCCGGAGCCAGGGCCGGGCCCGGGGCGGCGTTCTCAGGTCGCGCCGGTGCTTCCAGAGGATCAGGGCCATGTTCCCTGCCCAGAGAGCCAGCAGGAACCCGGCTGCGCCCGTGAACAGCAGATAGGCTCCCAGGACAGCCACACCGAAGACCGCCGACCAGGCATCGGTCTGGTTCAGAGCAACAGCCAGCGCCAGGGCCAGCCCCATGAGCGTGGGGCCGGCCCAGAGGGTCAGCCCACTCCAGACCCCAAAGGTAACGGCGATGGCCTTGCCACCCCGGAAGCGCAGGAAGGGCGAGAAGGCATGCCCCAGAACCGGTGCCAGCGCGACCGGGACCAGCCCCCAGCCGTCTATACCGACCCCGAATCGGGCCAGACCCACCGGCGCCGCACCTTTCAGGTAGTCCAGCAGCAGGGCTGGAACGCCGGCCCGCCAGCCGCCTGCCCGCCAGGCGTTGGCCGCGCCGGGGTTGCCATCCCCGTAGCGGCGGACATCAGCCCGGGCCACCAGTCGCCCCAGCCAGACCGAAAACGGCAGAGAACCAGAGAAGAAGCCCACTACCGCCCAGAGGAGAACCGGACCCAGAGATATTCCGGATAGTGGCATATCCATCTCCTCCAACAGCGGGTATGCCCCAATCACCGGAGCAAGCACTAGGGCGGCTCCCATCGCCACCACGACGATCCGTATTCCGTTTCCCATTGTTCAACCTTGGATGCACAGATTCCCTTCCCTGAGGATGGCCGCCTGAGCAGAATGGAAAGGCTTGCGCACTGGCTTTTTGAAGAGTATACTTGAAAATACAAAATCTGACAACGGCACAGTCTTGATGGTAGACAAGTCCGTTTCGAACCCCATTCTGGTGGCACGTTTCAGGAGGCCCCATGTCCAGCGATTTTCTCTTTCGCGGTAACTTGGAAGAACTGGACCCCTTTATGGCCGACCTCATCCGCTGGGAGCAGGAGCGTCAGGCCCGGAAACTCATCCTTATCCCCTCTGAGTCCTACGCCCCGAAAGCCGTTCGGGAGGCCGAGGGTTCTGTTTTCCAGAACGTCTATGCCGAGGGCTATCCGCCCCTGCGGATGACCCGCGATCCGGAGGAGCGGCTGCGGGACGTGGCCTGGCAACTGGCCTTCTATCGCCGCTACGCCGACCGCCGCTTCTACAAGGGGGTGGACTACGTCCACCTGGTGGAGTGTCTGGCCCAGCGCCGCTGTGCCGAACTCTTCGCCCACGACAGCGTCCGCCCGGAGCACATCTTCGTCAACGTCCAGCCCCTCTCCGGCGCTGCGGCCAACCTCGCCATCTACCAGGCCCTGATGAAACCCGGCGACATCCTGATGGGGATGGACCTCTTCCAGGGCGGCCACCTGACCCACGGCTCCGAGTTCAACTTCTCCGGCCGCTGGTACCGCCGGGTCTCCTACGGCGTGGACCCGAAGACGGAGCGGCTGGACTACGACGCGATTCGGGACCTGGCCCGTCAGCACCGGCCGCGCGTCATCGTCGCCGGATACACCTCCTACCCCTGGGCACCCGACTGGCACGCCTTTCGCTCCATCGCCGACGAGGTGGGAGCGTATCTCGTCGCCGACATTGCCCATACCGCCGGGATGGCCGCCGCCGGAGCCTATCCCAATCCCGTTGGCATCGCCCATATCACCGTCTTCACCACTCACAAGACCATCTGCGGGCCCCGCGGCGCCTGCATCCTGACCACCGATGAGGTGCTGGCCCAGGCCATAGACCTGGCCGTCTTCCCCGGCGAACAGGGCGGGCCCCACGTCAACAAGTTCGCCGCGATGGCCGTCGCCTTCCAACTGGCCCAGACGGAACAGTTCCGCCGCCTTCAGCACCAGATCGTCGCCAACGCCAAGGTCCTCGCGGAGGCCCTCCGGAAGCGGGGGCTTCGGCTGGCCTACGGCGGCACAGATACCCACCTGCTGGTGGTGGACCTGAAGTCCATCCCCACCCGAACGGGCTATCCCCTCTGGGGGGAACCGGCGGCCCGCATCCTGGACCTGGCTGGTATCGTCGTTAACAAAAACACCATTCCAGGCGACACGATGACCGCGCTGGCCACGGGCATCCGCATGGGCACCCCGTGGGTTACCCAGCGGGGATTGGCCGAGGAGGACATGGAGACCCTGGCCAACCTTATCGCCCGACTCCTCTTCGCCATCCAGCCCTTCGCCTACAACGGCCTGGTGGGCACCCTCCCGCGCGGGAAGGTGGACCTAGACGTCCTGGAGGAGGTCCGGGCGGGCGTGGCGAAGTTGGCGGAAAAGGCCGGAATTGACGTTGAGTACACCCCCTCCGGTTACCCCCACTTCTACTCCTTCGGTCCGGATGGGAAGAATCCCCCGGCGCTGCGGGTGGTCGGCTGGCGGGCCCGGCAGTTCGTCCAGCAGGTGGTTACTGCCAACATTGCCGACCTGGAGCCGGGCGGGGCCAAAAAGGCCCGGATGCTGGATCGCCACGGCAGCCTCATCGCCGAAGTGGTCGTCCAGCGAGAAGAGCCGGACCCCTGGGGCCGGGATCGCTACCTCATCTTCCCGAAGGCCGACGGAGGCCGGGTCGCAGCGTGGCTCCGGGCCCTCTCCGACGGCTACATCCTCTTTGACGAAACCGACATCCACCGCAAGATTGAGGGGCCGGTGGTGGTGGAGGAGGTTCCTCATCCCCCGCCTGGCGGTTTCGCCGGAGAGTGGGGTGAGGAAATAGACCTCACCAAACCCTACTTCATCGGCCAATCCGCCCTCACGAAAAACGCGGTACGCAACATGCCATACCCGGAGTGGCACTGGGAGGAGCGGGAATCCCCCCTCAAACGCACTCCTCTCTACGAGACCCATAAGCAAATGGGCGCCAGGATGGCTCCCTTCGCCGGATGGGAGATGCCCCTCTGGTACACCTCTGTGGGGGAAGAGCACCGCGCCGTGCGGGAGACGGCGGGCCTGTTTGATGTGGCCCATATGGGCGTCTTTGAGATCGCCGGGCCGCACGCTACCGCCTTTCTGGATGCCGTCTGCACCAACTACGTCGCCTGGCTGGAGGACGGCCAGTCCCTCTATGGCTATCTCCTGGACCCCGACGGCAACGTCATAGACGACGTGATGATTTACCGCCGCCGGGCCGACCTCTATCTGATGGTCGTCAACGCCGCCAACGAGGAGAAAGATTGGGACTGGCTGAACGGGGTGAACGAGCGCCGGGTCCTCATTGACCGGGCCCGCCCCTGGGTGCGGATAGAGGCCCCGGCCATCCTGCGTAACCTCAAGGACCCGGCCTCCGGTGAGCGCCAGAAGCGGGACCTGGCCCTACAGGGCCCCGCGTCGCTCCCCACCCTGCTGGCACTGGCCGACGGAGACCGGTTCCGCACCGCACTGGCCCGCCTGCGTCGGACGGACCTGCTGGAGGGGTCGCTGGCGGGGATTCCCGTCGTCGTTGCCCGAACCGGCTACACGGGCGAGGAGTGGGGCTACGAGATTTTCGTCCATCCCGACCCGATGCCTGCGCTTTGGGAGAAAATTCTGGAGGCCGGAGAGCGGTACGGCGTCCGACCAGCAGGTCTGGGCGCGCGCGATTCCACCCGCACTGAGGCCGGTCTTCCCCTCTATGGCCACGAACTGGCGGGCCCCTTCCACATCTCGCCCATAGAAGCGGGCTTCGCCGGATACGTCAAGTACCACAAGCCCTTCTTCATCGGTCGGGACGCGCTCCTCGCGCGGGAAGGAACGCGCGACCGGGAGGTCATTCGCTTTCGCGTCGCCGAGAAAGGCGTCCGTCGCCCCCAGACCGGCGACCCGGTAGTCAACCGCCGGGGACAACTCATCGGCCACGTTACCAGTTGCTCCATTGATGGGGAGGGGTATCTGATAGGAATGGCCATCCTGAAGAAGCAATACAATGTGCCAGGGACGGAGATCGCCATCTTCCCGCTGGGCGGAAAGTCTCTGGAGGAGGCAGTGGGGACTGACCGGGCCATTCTGCCCGTAACAGCAACGGTGCTCCCGCGTTTCCGTGAGCGCGCGATGGAGACTCAGGTCTGGCGGACAGTGGAGGACTGAGAAACGCCAACCGACGTAGATGGAACCCCAAGAGTTCAAAATTCCCACGCGTCCTCGTTTTTCTGATGATAGAAGAACTCCGAGCCCAGGCCCGCTCTCTGGGGTTTGACCTGCTGGGTGTGGCTCCGCCGGTTCCGCCGCTGGAGGCTGTCCGCGCCTACCGGGCGTGGCTGGCAGCCGGCTACCACGGCGAGATGGCCTATATGGCCCGCCCGGACCGGGTCGCCGGGCGGGAGGACCCGGCCCTCCTCCTGCCCAGAGTCCGGGCCATCGTCTGTGTGGCCGTCAACTATTATCCTGGCGACGCGCCGCCCTCTCCGGAGAACGCCGGACCGGTCGGTCGCATCTCTCGCTACGCCTGGGGAGCGGACTATCACGACTGGATGCGCCCGCGGCTGGAGGCGCTGGCGGGCTTCATCCGAGAGCGGACGGGCGGCACGGCCCGCCATCGCGCCTACACGGATACCGGCCCTCTTCTGGAACGGGCACTGGCAGCGCAGGCCGGGTTGGGCTTCATCGGCAAAAACACTTGTCTCATCCATCCCCGCTTCGGGTCCTGGCTTTTTCTGGGAGAGATTCTCGTGGACGTGGACCTGCCTTTCACGGGGCCGCCGGCCCCATCCCGCTGCGGCACCTGCACCCGCTGCCTGGACGCCTGTCCGACCGGCGCGCTGGTGGCCCCGTATGTGCTGGATGCCCGCCGATGCATCTCCTACCTGACGGTAGAATATCGGGGGGATATCCCCTCCGACCTGCAGCCCCGGCTGAGGAACTGGGTTTACGGATGTGATGTCTGCCAGGAGGTCTGCCCGTGGGGACGCTTCGCCCACCCCACCGCCGTCGCCGACTTCCTCCCCACCTCCCCCGACCGGACCGCCCCGCCCCTGGCCGACCTGCTGGCACTGGACGAAGCGGCTTTCCAGCGGCGCTTCGGCGGGAGCCCGATTGCCCGTATCGGAGTGGAGCGGTTGAAGCGGAACGCACGGGCGGTACTCACCGATAGATAGGATTTGAGGGGCGGCGGCCGGGCCGCTGCCCCCCAACCCTCTCGGTGCCCCAGGGCTATACCGGTCATGCCTGGTGTGATCTCCTCGGTCCATCCCAATAGTCTGGCCGCGCGCCTGGGCCTGCGCCCCGGCGACGAACTGCTGAGTATCAACGGCCACCCTCTCCGGGACGTCATTGACGTCCAGTTCTACGGGGCCCAGGAGCAACTGACCCTGCGCGTCCGTCGGGGAGGAGAAGATCAGACCCTGCGGGCGCGTCGCCGGTACGATGAGCCCCTGGGCCTGGAGTTCGCCCGACCCACCTTTGATACGGACATCCGCCGCTGCGACAACCGCTGCGAGTTCTGTTTCGTCCACCAGATACCCCCAGGCCTGCGCCCTTCCCTCTACATCAAAGATGACGACTATCGCCACTCTTTCCTCTTTGGCAACTATATCACCCTGACCAACCTGACGGAGGAAGATTGGAGACGCATCGGGGAGCAACACTTAAGCCCCCTCTACGTCTCTGTCCACGCCACCGACCCCGACCTCCGGCGGCAGATGCTGGGCAACCCCCGCGCCCCGGACGTGATGGAGGGATTGCGTCGCCTGGCCCGCATGGGCATAGAAGTTCACACCCAACTGGTCCTGGTGCCGGGCCGGAACGATGGCCCTCACCTGGATCGCTCCATCGGTGACCTGGCCGAACTGTACCCCTCCGTTCGCTCTGTCAGTGTCGTTCCGGTGGGGTTGACGAAGTACCACCGAGGCAGTTGCCGACCCTACACCCGGGAGGAGATGCGCGGGGTCTGGGAGCAGGTAACGGCCTGGCAGCAGCGGCTGTATCGGCGGCTGGGCGTCCGTTTTGTCTATCTGAGCGACGAGTGGATGCTCTGCCTGGGGGAGGAGATTCCCCCACGCGCGGCCTACGACGGCCTGGACCTGCGGGAGAACGGGGTGGGACTGGTACGGGCATTGCTGGATACGTGGCCCCGCCTCCGGCGGAGCCTGGCCCGCTATGGCGGCCCCCAGACCTGGGCCACTGGCGGGCTCTTTGCCCCGCACCTGGAAGAACTGGCCCGGGACTTCACCAACCGCACCGGCATCCCGGTCCAGGTCGTCTCTGTTCCCAACCGTTTCTTCGGCGAAACGGTAACAGTGGCTGGTCTGCTCACCGGCCAGGACGTGCTGGCGGTCCTGCGGGAGCGCCTGCCGGAGGGAACCGTTGTCCTGCCTGCGGTAATGTTTCGGGGCCCCGAGGGGCAGGCACTGGACGAGATGCGGCGGGAGGATCTGGAGAAGGCCCTGGGGCGCCCGGTCGTGCTGGCCGGGTGATGTGGACATCGCGCGGGCTGTCGGCCCAGAGGCACCACCTTTCGCACGTAGCGCAGGTTAAGAAAATCCGCTCTCGTCCGCGTTCATCCGCGTCCGATTTCCGATGAGAGTGGTGATGGGGAGGGAACGATGAAAGCTATGCTTCTATCCTCACCCCGTCCGATCCATGAGCGCCCCCTGGAGATGGCCGACCTGCCGCTTCCGGTGCCTGGCCCGGGGGAAATCCGCCTGCGGGTGCGGGCCTGTGGTATCTGCCACACAGACCTGCACACAGTGGAAGGAGACCTGCCTCTCCCCAAACGGCCTGTTGTCCCTGGCCATCAGATTGTCGGGGAGGTGGAGGCCGTCGGGGAGGGAGTGAGCCGGTTTGTTCCCGGGCAGCGGGTGGGCGTCCCCTGGCTCTACCGGACCTGTGGCGAATGCGAGTTCTGTCGACGGGGGCTGGAAAACCTCTGCCGTCAGGCTCGGTTCACTGGCCTCCATGCTGATGGCGGCTACGCCGAAGCGACCGTCGTCCATCAGGAGTTCGCCTATCCGCTTCCGGAGGGGTTCTCGGACGTGGAGGCTGCGCCGCTCCTCTGCGCGGGGATCATCGGCTATCGCGCCCTGCGGATGAGCGGGGTTCGGCCCGGGGAGCGGCTGGGGATGTGGGGATTCGGTGCATCGGCCCACCTCACCCTCCAAGTCGCGCGCCATCGGGGATGCGAGGTCTACGTCTTCACCCGGGGGGAGGGGCACCGGCGGCTGGCG
The DNA here is from genome assembly GCA_025060135.1 of Anaerolineae bacterium. Classification (GTDB taxonomy): domain Bacteria; phylum Chloroflexota; class Anaerolineae; order B4-G1; family DUEL01; genus SpSt-77. The sequence continues at coordinate 50,230 of JANXCY010000012.1, forward strand.
CTGGAACTGGGAGCCGCCTGGGTCGGACGCGCGGAGGACGACCCGCCCGCGCCCCTCCACGGCGGCATCATCTTCGCACCAGCCGGAAGTCTGGTGCCGGAGGCGTTGCGGGTCCTGGAGCGGGGCGGCACCCTGGCCCTGGCCGGGGTTACCATGACCCCCATTCCGGAACTGGATTACCACCGGTTGCTCTACTGGGAGCGGGGAGTCCGCAGCGTGGCCAACTTCACCCGGCAGGACGCGGAGGAATTCCTCCGGCTGGCAGCGGAAATCCCCGTCCGGGTGGCCGTGCAGACCTTTCCGCTGGAAGCGGCCAACGAGGCGCTGCGGGCCCTGAAAGAGGGCCGGATCAACGGGGCAGGTGTGCTGGTGATATAAACGGCGGGGATGGCCATCCGGAAGGACCATCCCCGCGCACCGGATGCCCCTGGCGCGACTCGAACGCGCGACCAAGAACTTAGGAGGTTCCTGCTCTATCCTTCTGAGCTACAGGGGCGGACAAGATATATTATACCCCGAAATCGTCCCGAGGACAATCGGCCTGATGCCTATTCCCCCAGCGGGAGCGAGCGCAGATATGCTACCAGTTCCTCTCGCATGCCCTTCTGCCGCAGGGCGGCCTGGATGGAAGCCTTCAGATGATGGAGCGGGTCACCCGCTGCTAACCACAGCCCCTCTATCGGTTGAGCGATCACAGTGGCCCGAGCCGCCAGCCGGTCCACCGCGTCCGCCATCCATAATTCCCCTCCCTTCCCGGTCTGGCGCGGGTCCAAAACCTCAAAAATCTCCGGCGTGAAGACAAAGTGGCCCACCTGCACCCAATTGGAGGGCGCCGTCCCCGGCTCCGGCTTTTCCACGATCCGGGCCAGGACATTGGTGGTGCCCGGGCGGAACTCTATGCAACCGTAGAGAACGGTCTCTTCGTCGGGGACCTGCTGGGTGGCCAGGACCGCTGCTGGGCGATAGCGTTCGTAGACCTGAAGCAATTGCTTCGGCACCGGAACGTCGGAGAGGAAGAAGTCATCCCCGAACATATAATAGAAGGGCTCGCCGGGCGTGAGCCAGGGGCGGGCCGCCAGCGCCGGAGACGCATTCCCGTAAGGGAGCGTCTCCGGCTGGCGGACGAAGACGATGTTCGCCATTCGGGAGAGGCGCCGGACTTCTTCCAGCAATGTCTGCTTGCCCGTGGCCTCCAGGTACTGCTCCAGGGCGGGGTCGGGGGCGAAGTGCCGCTCCACCGCCTCAGCGCCATTCCGGACCACTATGATGATGTCGGTGATCCCCGAAGCCACCAGCGACTCCACATGGTACTGAATCAATGGAATCCCCACGATCGGGATCATCTCTTTCGGTAACGCCTTGGAGGCGGGCAGGAAGCGGGTACCGTATCCAGCGATAGTGATGATGCCTTTCATTCGGACCTCTGCATTTCCAGAATAAACCGCAGGCTCTGCTCCATATCCTCTAGCCGGTCCATCTCCAGGGAAAGCAACGGCGAGGAGGGAAGGTTCCGAAGGAGGGGAAAAACCGTCCGGTAGTCCACCACTCCTCCTGGAACGTTGAGCGCCAAGTGCTCGTCTTCTGCTCCCCGATGGTTGTTGATATGACAATGGGTGAGCCGGTCGCCCAGTCGGATTACCCACTGCGCCAGAGGGACAGAATCGGAATATAGATACACATGCCCCACATCCAGGCAGGCTGTTACGAACGGGGAATTCACCCCGTCCAGGACACGGCCAACCAGGTCCGGGTTGGGCTCCCACATGTTCTCCAGGGCTACCACTACTCCCAGACGCTCGGCCTCCACCGCCATCCCGGACCAGAATTCCACCTGCTGTCCGGTCCAGCGGTGCAGGTAAGCGGGATTCCGAATCCAGGGAAGGTAATTGGCATGGAAGATCACATGATGAGCTCCCAGTTCCGCCGCGATGCGGAGACAGGTGAGATACCGCTCCCGGGTCAGGCGGACGATCTGCCGGTCTTCACTGGCGCTGTTCATATCGTAGAAAGCGCCGTGAAGGGCGATTTCCTTACCAAACCCCCGCAGCAGCCGCCGGTGCTCCTTCACCAGGGATGACCAATCCCCGTCCAGAAGGTCGGGGGTGTATCCATAGACCTGAATCTCTATGCCAACGCCATAATTCCGGGCCAGTGCGACGTAAGGGGCGATGTCGGGACGGCGTGTGGCAATGGCCAGCCGCTCCATACGCTCCTTTCGTCTTTCCCCCTATTCGCCCTCCCGCTCCTGTAGATGCAGATCGGCCAGTACCACCAGGACCGCCAACATCAGTGAGGCATCCTGCAACAAGGGGGTCCAAGCCTCAGCCTGATAGTGCGGGCCCCGGGAAGGCCGCCAGATGGCCCCGACCGGCTCTCCCCATCGGCGGGTTTCTTCCTCCACCACCGCTTCCCATCTCGCCAGGTCCAGATCCGCGATGTCCCCGGGGACCCCCTCGGCTGGCGTTCCTTCAGGAAGTGTCTCCCCGGAAGCGGGCGCGTATGGGAAAATAGCGTAGAAGATTTCGCCGAATCGGCTTCCCCGAGCCATGTAGGGGGCCCCTTCCCAGCAGAAAAGGTATCGGGGTAGCCGCAGGAGCATCAGGTCTACCAGTTCCCAGTGCTCCCGGATGACCAGGGGAGATGCCCAGCCCTCCAGCGCTACCGTGTACTCCCCACCCCAGGGCCCGCGCGCGGGATCGGGGGGCTCTACCCGGCCTATGGGCAGGCCATCTGCCCCCAGAAGGGTAATCTGCCAGGTCGGATTCGGAAGAAACAGACCGGTTGGTTCCATCAGATAGACCAGTCGGTCCTCTTCATCGGTGATCCGATAGCGATATACCTGGCGCTCGGAAAAGGTCTCTTTATAGACCTGAATCATGAAGTAATCAGTAACTTCCTGGGCGCGAGTTCTCGGGCTCCATCCCCGCCTGACGCAGCAATGCTTCGGCGGCTGCCCGATTCACTTCCCGAAACTGGGTGCCGGGCTGAGGAGGGCCCACAATCCCTTTCTCTTCCAGAAGTTCAATAATTCGGGCGGAGCGGGTATAACCGATGCGCAACCGGCGCTGGAGCAGGGAGACGGATGCCCGATTCTCCGCCAGCAACACGGCTACTGCGTCGGGGATCAGATCGTCTTCAAAGCGCGCTGGAGGCGGAACCAGGTCGGGACGAAGGGGCAACTGGACCGGGCGCGCTTCCTCTACGGAGGGTAGGACAGGAGAGAGGGGCGGTGCGGCCCCCCTCCAGTAACGGATCAGCCGCTGCAACTCGGCATCGGAGACAAAGGCTCCCTGGAGGCGAATAGGCTGGGGGGAATCCGGAGGCATAAACAACATATCCCCCCGCCCCAGGAGACGCTCGGCCCCGGGCATATCCAGAATCACCCGCGAATCCACCGACGAGGCAACCGCGAAGGCAATGCGGGCCGGAAAGTTGGCCTTGATCAGGCCGGTAACCACATCCACACTGGGCCGCTGGGTGGCGATAATGAGATGGATGCCTGTCGCGCGGGCCATTTGGGCCAGGCGACAGATGGCCTTTTCCGTCTCCTGAGGAGCCAACATCATCAGGTCGGCCAGTTCATCCACCACGACCACGATGTAGGGAATGCGCTTCAGTTCCGGACGCGTCGGGACCACCCGCTCGTTGTAATCCCCAATGTCCCGGGCGCCGACGGCGGCAAATTGACGGTACCGTCCATCCATCTCCCGCAGCACCCAGCCCAGGGCGCCGGCCACCCGCTCCATATCTACCACCACCGGAGCCAGCAGGTGGGGGATGCCGTTGTACGGGGTTAACTCCACCCGTTTCGGGTCTACCATCAGCAGTTTCAGGTCATCCGGGGTGTTCTGGAGCAGCAGCGCGGTCAGGATGGCATTGATGCAGACCGATTTGCCTGACCCGGTGGTTCCGGCAATCAGCAGGTGCGGCATCGCGCGCAGGTCGGCCACATAGGGAGCCCCGGACACATCCTGTCCCAGCCCCAACCGGAGAGGAGAAGAGACCCGTTCCCATGCCTCGCTTTCTATAATGTCCCGCAGAGCCACCAGCGCGACTTCTTCGTTGGGCACCTCAATTCCTACCAGACCTTTATTCGGCACGGGAGCCTGAATCCGGACCGTCCGGGCCGAGAGAGCCAGCGCCAGGTCGTCGGCCAGGCTGGCGATTTTGGCGACCTTCACGCGGGTTTCCTTGCCCCGACTATTGGCAACAAAAAGCGGCTCCACGCCGAACTGGGTAACCACCGGGCCCCGGTTGATCTCCCGGACCTTCACCGGTGCCCCCAGACTGGCCAGGGTTTCTTCTATGATTCGCACCTGCTGCCGGATGAGTTCCTGATCCAGGTTCTGCTCGCTCCCCGGCTCCAGAATCTGGTCTACCGGTGGGAGGGCCCAGGCGGTCCCGCCCCCCACTACCCGGGGGCGAAGGGACACCGAGGCCGGAGCAGCAGGGACCATCGGAGCCGGCAGAGGAGCAGAAGAAGGCGAGGGAGGAGGCAGAGGTGCCTGTTCCGCAGGGGCAGCCGGGCGCGCGGACGGGCTTCTGGAAGGAGCCGCCGAGCGAATCGGAGGCCGAATCCGACGCCGCTCCCGAAGCCAGGTCATGACTCCCTGGACCATCTCCGCCGGAGAGATCCCGAATGTAAACAGGAAACCCAGAAGCCAGAGGGCGAGCAGGACCAGCGCAGTACCAATGCCCCCCAACCCCTCCAACAGATAGGTGCCCAAGTAACGGCCCAGATGCCCCCCGCCGTAGCCAGTTTCAGCCATCGCGCCTGGGGGAAGACCGGTCAACCAAAGGCCAGCAAAGTGGGCAGTGGCCAGAAAGACCAGGAAGAGAATCCCTGCTCCGGCCACCTGTTCCAGCTGAGGGCGGGGAATCCGGTCGCCGAAACGGCGGAGGATCAGATAGAGCCCCACCGCACCGGTGAATAAGGGAACGAAATACACGCCCCAGCCGAAAACACGGCCCAGTAGATGGATCCAGGGCCCCAGAATCGCTCCTCGCTGCGCGGAAAAGAGCGCCAGCAACGTCGTTACCGCCAGAATGACCAGGACAGAGCCCAGGATGTCCAGCCAAGTGTCCCGGCTCAACCGGATTGGGGGCCTTTCTCGACGCGGCCGACGCGTTTTCTTTTTCTCCCCTTTTCCTTCCTTTTTTCCTTTCGGAATCTGTTTCCTGGCCGAGCCCATCTTCCTGTCTATTCCAAATTATAACATATCTTCGCTGTCGGACCAGGGGCGGGCCGGGCTATCCGTTCCGGAGCGGGGAAGAGTCGGCAATAGCCCGAGGCTGTGGCGACATTTCCTCACCAGCCCCTTCCTTCCAGATACAAGAAAAGCCCGGCCCATTGGGAGGCCGGGCTGACAGGCAGCGCGATCCGGTGGCTCAGGGGGAAGGAATGCAGAGGGTATCTCCTGCGCGAATGTAATGCAGGTTATAAATACCATTACATTCTGCGATACGCCACGGGGTTACTCCAAACCTCAGGCCGATGCCGGTGAGGGTATCGCCATACACGATGGTGTAGTATGCCCCACAGATGCAACCGGGAGGATACGACGGAACTCCGAACTGCGGGGTGCAGGTCGGGCCAGGGGGCAACGCCATATAAACGGCGGGAATTGCCAGGCGCATACCGGGGTAGATACGACCCGGATGGACAATGCCGTTCTGCCATGCGATAGCCCATGGGTCCACTCCATACGCGCGGCCGATGCAGAAAAGCGTCTCTCCCGAACGGACAACATGATACCCCAGAATGGTCCCCGGGACAGGTGCGGCAGAGACAGCCTGGGCGGTAAACGCCAGGAGCAATGCGCCCATCAGCCATAGGTAGGCTTTTCGCATCCAGCACCTCCTTTCGTCGGGACGAGCAGGGAATCGTTAATGGTAGTTCTATTGTACAATATTTTTCCAAACATGCAAAAAAACCGACAACCCAAGCCATCTCCTTCTGCGTTCTCGGCCTGCCCACGAACATTTCGCGCGATGGGGAGTACGACCTGTTATGGCTTCTCTGTCATTGCCTTCGGCTGAGAGTGTGGTTGCAGAAGTCCACCGTCTGGGCCAGCCAGGGGGCGGGGTCTTCTCCCGCCACCACTGCGCTAACCATAGCCTGCATGGCCTGTCGGCATGCCTCGTAGCCTATGACTTCCGGCTCGGTCACCACCTGCAGGTCCGGGAGGTCCATCAGGGCCAGCGCATGGGCCCATTGGGGGATGTCCTCCGCCAGAGCCGCTAAGGGTTCCGGAGAGAGGCGACGGTGGGGCAGATAACCGGAGTGGATCGCCCACCATTCCTGCTGGGGGGAGTCATTCATCCAGCGGACCACCAGCCAGGCAGCCAGTTGCCGCTGAGGGGTCGTAGGTGGGATCAACCAGAAGAGACCGGAAATGTCGCTGAGCGGCAGGCCGCTGGTAGTCGGCAGGGGTGCCACGTCCCAATCCAGCCCACTTCGCCCGGCCGCCACCTGACGATAGTGCGAGATGTGAAAGGTCTGGCTGGTTACCATAAGCACCCGTCCAGCGCCGAAATCCGCCTCTGCCTGCTCCCACCGGGGTTCGCGCACTGCGCACCCTTCTGCGATGAGCGCGTGGAGAAAAGTCAGCGCTTCTAACCCTTCCGGGCTTCCAAAAGCGTATTCCGTCTCCTCGCTGTTCATCAACCGGCCTCCCCATCCTACCAGCAAGCGCACAAAAGTGCGGTCATCCGCGAGGAATTCGTAGCCGTAGATGCCGCTGGCTGGATCGGAGGCCGCACAGGCAATCCTTTGGAACTCCTCCCATGTGTGCGGAGGGTGATCGGAACCCAATCGGTGGAGCCACCCCCGGTTATAAAACAGCAGCCCTGCGGAAAGGGCGAAGGGAAAGCCATACTGTCCTTTCGGCTGGCTCAGCGTCCCCATCTCCCAGACGAAAGGGAAAAAGCCCTCCCGGGCCTCAGCGGGAAATCCCCAACGGGTGCTCTGAACGTACGGAGAGTACTCCACCGCCAGTCCATCGGCAGCGATGGCTGCCAGGTATCCGGGCGAAGCAATCACCAGGTCTGGGAGTTTCCCGGTGGGGGCGCTGATCCGGAGACGCTGATACAGGTGAGCGGAATCCTCTCCACGCTCCCCCCGGACTGCGATCCTCCAAGGATTGGTCTGGTTGAACCGGTCCAGCATCGTCAATAGGACCGCTTCATGGGACTCAGGGTACCAGATGGTTACGATGACTCCCTGGGGGTCCAGCCGTTCCAGATCACCGTAGGGGGGAACAGCAGACAGGGAGGGAGAAGAAGTACCGGTACAACTCGTTCCCAGCAGACCGAGTACCAGCAGGAAGAGACATCCGATGGCACGGGGAATGCTCCCGACTCGCCTGCTCACTAACACTGCGCTCTCCATTCTGCGATCGTATCTTCCCGAAAGCGATAGTGTCGGACAGAACGGCTCTCACTCCTCTGGGAAGGCCGGACTTCCTGCAGGAGGCCTGCGGCAAGGATTCTACGGCGAAACTCCCGGCGGTCCAGTTTTTCTCCCAGGAGGGTCTCGTACACCCTCTGGAGAGTATCCAGCGAGAAGGTCTCCGGGAGAAGTTCGGAGGCAATGGGAGTGGACATCAATTCGCGGCGGAGCCGCTTGCGCGCGCAGTGCAAGATCCGGTCGTGATCAAAGGCCAGCGGCGGCAGAGCCCGGAGCGACCACCACCGGGCCTCGGCCGCGTCATCCCCCGCGCGCGGTTGCACCCGATCCGGTGGGATCAGGGCAAAGTAGGCCACCGTGATGACCCGCCCGCGCGGGTCTCGCCCGGGGTCGCCGAAGGCGCCCAGTTGTTCCAGGGGAACACTCCGAACGCCCGTTTCCTCCTCCAGTTCCCGCCGCGCGGCATCCTCCAGCGATTCGCCCATATCCACAAATCCGCCAGGGATGGCCCACATTCCTGCGAAGGGTGGATGACGGCGCTGGACCAGGAGGACCTGCAGGTCGTCCTCCCGCAGGGTGAACATCACCACATCTACCGTTACCATTGGCCGGTGATCATCGGTGACCATAGCATTACCCCGGGGATAGTATAGCCAGGCCTGCGGTTCTGTCAAATCGGGGATATGATAGCAGCCAAGCCGATCCCAAAACCGAAATCAGGACTCACCTGCAAAACTCACCCCAGAGACACCGAGAGCGCAGAGTTATAAACGAATAAAGTCTTTGAATGCTCTGCTCCCCAGAGGTGAGACAAGCTTTTTGTAGTGGACTCAATCATATGTTCAGGCTAATGCTCTCATCAACTGCCGCGCGGCCTTCTCCCAGGTGAATTCGGCGGCGCGCGCCCGCCCCCGCGCCGTCATTTTCTGCCGAAGCCCCTCGTCCTCCAGCGCCTGCCCCATGGCCCGGCTTAGCCCCTCCTCGTCCTCCGGGTCCACCAGCAACGCCGCATCTCCGGCCACCTCCGGCAGACTGGAGACCCCCGAGCAAACCACCGGTACCCCGCAGGCCATCGCCTCCAGCACCGGCAACCCGAACCCCTCATAGAACGACGGGAAGACGAAGAGGTCTGCCCCCCGATAGAGGGCCGGCAGGTCCTCATCCTCCACAAATCCCAGGATCCGCACCCGGTCGGGGTGGCGGGCGGCTTCCTCCAGGACCGACTCGTAGAGCCAGCCCCGCCCCCCGGCGATAACCAGCACCCGTCCGGTGTCCGGGAGGCGGGCGAAGGCGCGGATCAGCCGGACGTAGTTCTTGCGCGGCTGAAGCGTCCCCACAGAGAGGACGTAGGGCCGGTCCAGGCCGTAGCGGGCGCGCAACCGCTCCCGCTCTCCCGGTGCTGCCTCCGGGCGGAAGCGGGCATCTACCCCGCTATAAAGCACCTCCACCTTCTCCGGGGGCGTTCCCAGCAGTCGGATTAGATCGGCGCGGGTGGCCTCCGAATCCGCCAGCACCCGGTCGGCCCGGGCTACCGACGCCGGCACCACCCGCTCCAGATACCGCACCAGTTTGGGGACAAAGTGGTCCGGGTATCGGAGGAACGACAGGTCATGGACGGTCAGCAGGGTCCGGGTGCCGGAACGGGTAGGAGGGAGGACGAAGTCCGGGGAATAGAAGAGGTCCACCGGGCCCGTGAAAACCTCCACCGGGATGGGCAGGCGGGCCCGATGCCAGAGGCGGGCGGCCCATTCGTCGCTGATGGGCAGGAAGCAGCGGCGGACGGTCGGGGAGGACGGCAGGTCGGGGGGGAGGCCCCGCCCTCCAGCGGCCGCGAAGAGGGTATAGCGATGGCCGGCCCCCTCGGCTTCCGTCAGTCGGAGCAACGCGCCGACCAGTTCGCGGGTGTATCTCCCGATTCCCGCCCGCTGCTGGATGGCGGCGGTGTAGTCAATGCCAATGTGCATACAGGTTTCAGGGCGCCAGTCGCAGGGCGGAGGGAACAGGCAGCAAAGGCTGTCAGCCCAAGGCACTAATTGCGGAGAGAAGCAACCTGGCCGTAGGCCCAGGAAGGACGACTCCTCAGGCGAGCAAGGTCATCGCGAGCGAATCCTTCGGGCCGAGGCTCACGGGGCGAGGGCCCTCGGGCCGTGGCTCTCAGGCCGAGGGCGAAGCGACCTCGGTGGCCTGCCCCGAGCCTGAGCGAGGGGCGGCCCTTCAGTGGGCGCCAATGGCGGCGGCAAGCCCCCCTGAACGCCAAAATGTTAGCACCATTGACTGTCCGCCCGTATCCGGCAGGCCTGGTGGCCTGCGCTACGTGTGCAGTCTCTGTTTACGCCATCGCCGCCAGGATGTCGGAGGGTTTGATCAGTTCGCCGTCGGCCCGGTTGACCCGACGGACCCGTTCCCGGCCTACCACTCGCTCCACTTCCAGCACCAGTTGTCCCAGATTCAGTTCCGGGACGATGACCCGGCGGGCACTCCGGGCCGCCTGTTCTACCACCTCCTCGGGAAAGGGCCAGAGGGTCTGCAATTTCAGGAGGCCCACTTTGCGGCCTCGCTGTCGGGCCATCCGCACCGCGTGGCGGGCCGCCCGGGCCACTACCCCGTAGGCCACCACCAGCGTCCGCGCGCCCTCCACTCCGTCCTCTTCATAAAGCAGGATGTCCGAGAGATTCCGCTGGATTTTGCGAAAAATGCGCTCCAGCCAGGGGTTAATTTCATCCAGCCGTTCGGTGGGATACCCGCGTTCATCGTGATGAAGGCCGGTAATGTGGTAGCGATACCCCTGCCCGAAGGGAATCAGCGGCGGAACGTCCGAAGGAAGGTTCTCGTATGGTTTATACCACTCGGGAGGGACCAGCGTCTCTGCCCGCTCTATCCGTTCTATGGCGGCGGGGTCGGGGAGTTCCACTCCCTCGCGCATATGACCGATCACTTCGTCCATCAGCAGAATCACGGGCGTCCGGTACCTCTCGGCGAAATTGAACGCCGCCACGGTGAGGTCAAAGGTCTCTCGGACCGACGCGGGGGCAAGAGCAATGATGGGGTGGTCGCCGTGGGTGCCCCAGCGGGCCTGCATCACGTCCCCCTGGGAGGGGCTGGTGGGCCGACCGGTGGAGGGGCCCAGCCGCTGGACATCCACGATGACGCAGGGGATTTCCGCCATGGCTGCGTAACCGATGTTCTCCTGCATCAGGCTGAAGCCCGGGCCGGAGGTGGCCGTCATGGCTTTGGCGCCACCCACCGCCGCTCCGATGACCGCTGCGATGGAGGCGATTTCATCCTCCATCTGGATGAAGACACCGCCTACCTGGGGCAGCCGGCGGGCCATGTGCTCGGCGATTTCGGTGGCCGGAGTGATCGGGTATCCAGCAAAGAAGGTGCAACCGGCGGCAATGGCGCCCTCGGCACAGGCTTCGTCTCCCTGCATCAGCACAGGGCTCATTCCTCCTCCACCTCGTGAACGAAGATCGCGAAATCCGGACAGCGCAACTCACACCACCGGCAGGCCGTACACCGCTCCGCATGGGCAACAATGACCCGCCCATCCTCCTTCTGCTCCAGAACCTGCATCGGGCAGAACGCCACACATAGACCGCAGCCCTTACACCAGTTGGGGAAGACGGTCACCTCTCCCCGACGCCGTCGTTTCGGGCGCGATTCGGTGGGCGGACGAGCAGCCCCGACAGGGGCCGAGGGACTGGAATCGGCCATCGCTTCTTCTGGAGGGACAACCCCCGTCGCTGCCCCCTACTCCACGCTCAGCATCACCGTTCGGCCCGGATAGAGAATGGCGAACCGCTCTCCATCCTGCGGCGTACCGATACCGGCCCCGTAGTGCATGGGGACGACAATCTCGGGGTTCAGCCTCTGAGCGGCACCCACAGCCTCTTCTACCGTCATCACATAGGTTCCGCTGACAGGGAGGAGGGCGACATCACAACCAATCTGGCCCATTTCGGGGATGGCATCGGTATCACCGGCGAAGTACAACCGTACCCCTTCTATGGTAATCACGTAACCCACATGCCCGGCGTTTTTGGGGTGGAAAGGCTGACCTGGAGCACGGAATTTATTGAGGTTATACGCGGGTACTGCTTCCACTTCCACTCCCGCTACCGTCAGCCGGTCGCCGGGACGGACGGCCTGGGCACCCCGCAGTTGCCCGGCGGCGGTCCCACCCGCCAGGATAACGGTATGCGGTCCGGCCACTTTCGCCACATCCTCGGGTGAGCAATGGTCAAAGTGCTCGTGGCTCACCAACACCAGGTCGGCCACCGGTGGCTTGCCCCGCAGCCGCCAGGGGTCAAAATAGATGACGGGGGGTCCGTCCAGGCGGAAACTATCATGCCCCAGCCAGTGCAGTTTCTGGACCAGTTCTTCTGGCGTCATGTCTCCCTCCTGAGAATCCTTTCTACAGGAATTTTGCTTCCCGTTACCGACGGGAGTGGCGCGCTGATGCTCACCGGTTCCGGACAGGCCGGGCGGCCCGCGCGACAAAACGTATGCCGTGTGTTACCCGGCGATGGATGGGATGTTGCCCGACATCCGGAGGAGGGAAGAAGAGTAGGTGTATGGATGCTATTCCTGCTTCGGCGCCAGGACAACTACTTCAGTTTCCTCGGGCAAACTCCCCGGGGTAACCTTTAGAGATTCCCGGGCCTCCGCCTTTTCCACCCCCATCTGTTTGAGGAAGCGGTTCAGGGTTCCCAGCGGGAGAGTGAGGCCCGGGATTTTGTACCACATCGGCACCACGATGGCCGGCTCCAGCATGCTGACAACTTCCGACGCCTCGGCTGGGGTGAGTCCTCCATCTCCTCCAACAGGAATCAGCAGGATGTTTACTGTTCCCAGGGCCTCCACTTGTGCCTGGGTCGGCACATGTCCCAGATGGCCCAGATGGCAGACCGTCAGGCCATCGTAATCCAAGTGGAAAATCGTGCTCAGGGCACTCTTTTTTTTGTCGGCGTAGGCGGCGATAGCGGTGATGAAGACGCCGCCGATCTCGTATTCGCCGGGGGTATCCAGCACCCGGAACGGCCCCCTCACCGCGCGGGTGTAGTTGCACTCCGGAACATCCCGACTGATAGTAACCACATCGGCTTTGGGGCGAGGAAGGGCCAGCCCTACGTTGGGTCCGTAGGGATCGGTCACCACCGTAGCCATCCCCCGCTCTGTCAGCCGGAAACAGTTCAATCCGTACCAGACGATTTCCATTTCGCTCCTGTCTGCTGCGCACCCATCGGGGAGTCCTACGTCGGACACTTCAGCAAAAGCGGAGGTGGCGTATCCGCTCCGCCCGGTGCGCTTTCCGATAGGGTCTGCGGTTCTTCCCCGCCGCCAATTATACTCCAGAATCTCCAATCAGCAATTGGGTTCGGGAGAATAGAAAAGCCCTGGGGACCCGATGCACGCATCCTGTTAGTTTCGGGAGGGAAGAAGCCTTTCTGCTTGCCCTAACACCAGGTGGCCCGATACCCATCCGGCGCTATCCGTATACTGCCGCGGAAATGGGGGCTCTATAGGGATGCGCTGAGGATAGGGGAAAGACGCCCCGGGTGGAAGAAGGGGCCAACGAAGCGCTGAGGGGCTTTCTGGCGGCGCGGCTGAGCGTGTCGATAACCGTAGTGAGCGTGTTCAGACAGAGCTCGCGTCCCAAAGTGGTCTGCGCTGTCAGGTAGCGGTGGGGCGGGTACGCGTGCGGGTCAGGGAGCGGGGATAGCCCACCCGTTCTCCTCTCCGCGACGCGGGGCGATGGGGCGCGGAGGGGGCGGCGCGGTGGCTTCGCCGCCGCGCCGCCCATCGGCCTGGCCCGAAAACTAAAACGAAGCCTGCGGTAGACCGCGAGGGGCTCGCAACACCTGCTCCTCGCAGACCCGGCGGAAATGGAAACCGTAAATCGCCAGCGTCACTGCCATAGGGAACGAGCGCGGCCGCCGGAACAGCGTCCACAGGAGCAGTCGCCAGTAGTGCACTCGCTCCACCCCCCGAATTCCCAGGTGATAGATGGACCGAAAGAAGGCCAGAATCGCCTCCCGGTCCAGAGGCATCTGAAGGCGCGGGGGCCGGTACTCTCTTAGAAATGTGCGCACCCGCTCATAGTAGGCGGCAGGGGAATAGATGTATCGCAGGAGAGCCCGGTATCCGTCCTTCAGCACCTCCAGCCCCATTTTCGGGATGATGTTGGTGAAGTCCACCACGTTGTTGCCCGAGGGTTCCCCCGCCAGCCGCCCCTCCCGTTTCAGCCGCTCGTAGAGCCGCGTTCCGTAGGGGGCCTGGAGAAGCCCTACCATTGCGGCCGCGATACCACTCTGCTGGATGAACTCCATCTGGCGGCGGAAGACCGATGGCGTGTCGCTGTCAAAGCCGACAATGAAGCCCCCTTCCACATGTATCCCTGCTCGCTGAATGCGCCGGACACTTTCCAGCAGGTCCCGGCGGAGGTTCTGGGCCTTGTGAGCCTCCGAGAGGCTCTCCTCGCAGGGCGTCTCGATCCCGATGAAAACGGCGGTGAACCCCGCCTCCACCATCTGGCGCAGCAACTCCTCATCGTCGGCCAGATTGATGGAGACCTGAGTGCTAAAGGTAACGCCGACTTTGTCCTTCCGCCACTCCGTCAGCGCGGGGAGCAGTTCGCTCTTCGCCGCACGCCGGTCGCCAATGAGATTGTCGTCCACAAAGAAGACACTCCCCCGCCAGCCCAGGCTGTAGAGACCGTCCAACTCGGCGACCACTTGTTCGGCGCTTTTGGTGCGGGGTATCCGGCCCAGCAGCGCGGTGATGTTGCAGAACTCGCAGTCAAAGGGACAGCCCCGGGAAAACTGGACCACCATAGACGCGTAGCGGCGCATGTCTGCCAGTTCCCAAAGCGGTATCGGCGAAGAGCGCATGTCGGCAAAGCCGTCGGCTCGGTAGACCCGCTGGGGTGTCCCTCGCTCCAGGTCGGCCAGAAAGCGCGGTAGCGTCAGTTCCCCTTCGTCCAAGACGAAGTGGTCTACCTCTCCGAACTTCTCGTACTCCTCGGTGAACAACGGCCCACCCGCGACAACGGCCAATCCGGCAGCCTTGCAGCGGGCGATCACCTCTCTTGCCGACTCCCGCTGAATACCCATCCCGCTCACCATCGCCATATCGGCCCATTCCAGGTCGGCGGACCGCAGGTCGCTCACGTTCAGGTCCACCAGCCGCTTTGGCCACTCCTTCGGCAGCAGGGCCGCGACGGTGAGCAATCCCAGCGGCGGCCCGAATGCCGCCTTGCGGATGAACCGCAGCGCGTGTTTGAAACTCCAGAAGGTATCCGGAAAGCGGGGGTAGATTAGCAGAACATTCATAATGCTCCTTTCGCGAAGGAAAGACGGTTGGGGTATCGGCGGCTTTGCCTTTAGAGGGCCGGTGAGGGTTTGCGGACCGGCCGCGCGCGACGGGCTCGCCGCGCTTTCTCCCGCCGTCTCCAATAGGGGGACTGCCGGAGAAGCCACCAGCGCACCAGGGGACGGAAGGCCTGAATCAGATGCCGCCGGAAGCCCAGCACGGCGACCATATCCCGAATGTAATCATCCAGCGTCCGTCGCTGATACTGGAGAAGCCGCTGGCTTTCCTCGGTGTCCAGCCAGTCAGTACAGAACGGGACGGTGCTGAAGGCTTCCTCCGGGAGCATCCCCACCCCCATCGCCTCTAGAATCCGCTCCGCGATCTCCCGAAAGTAGAACTGACAGCGCGGCCCGCCGCCAATAAGCAATATTCTTCCCCACACCTCTGGATGGCTCACCGCGTTGGCGATAGCCAGGCCGACGTCCCGGGTATGGACGAACTCCATCCGATTATCCAGTGGGACATCAAACATCCCCGGGTCGGGACGCATAGCAAGAGGAAAGACGGCACCAAAGCGAAGGATCACCCACTCCAGGCCCGATTCCCGAATCATCGCTTCACAGAGGACCTTGTGGCGGGAATAATGCTCCAGCGGGCAGACCGGGTCGTCGGCCCGGCGAGGCGGAGGTTGATCCTGTGTCCGTCCGTAGACGTGCAGGGACGAAGAGAAAACCAGACGCGGAGGTCGGGGCTGGGCCTGCATCGCCTCTATCAGGTTACGGGTGCCCTCCACGTTCACCTGGTAGGCCAGGTCAGGCCGGGCCTCGGACTCAATCCCCGTGGCGGAGAGTTTGGGGATGATGAAGGCCAGGTGGACCACCACGTCCTGTCCAACGACCGCCCGGGCGACGTCTCCAGGGTGGCGCAAATCCCCCCACATCACCTCTATATGGTCGCCGTAGCGGCGGGCCGCGCGCTCATTGGCCCGCGTCCGCAGGTCCAAACAGCGCACCCGATGCCCCTGGCGGAGCAGTTCCTCCAGCGCGCTCCGCCCAACGTTGCCAAAGGCTCCAGTTACGAGAACGTTCACGAGACTCCTTTCCTTATGGAATGACGCGGCGATGATCCCATCACTGCCGAAATGCATCTCTTTACGAACCGTTCAAATGCCCGAGAGGGAGTTGCCAGTTGCCCCACTGCCTGGAGAAGGGGACCTTGGCCTTCCGGAGCGCCCCAGCAGCGACTTCAACCGGCTGGAAGGCTCCCGGGTCATCCACCTCAGGGCAGATGAGAACGGGGAGAGGCCGATGCCCTTAGGCGGGAACCACCCCGGCACCGACAACGTTTTCTGAACCACCCGCTGAACGGCCTCCAGGGCAACCGGGACGGCCCGTATGTGCCGATGACGTCGGGACCGAGGTCCCGCCGGAGCAGGAGGGGGGAATGACCCGAATTCATACTCAAAGGGGATTTCCCGAAGGGGTTTTCCCCTCAGCATCTGCGCCTCACACCACAGATATTTGACGCCCACCCGGAGCATACCCTCTTTGCGGAATCTCCGCATAGAGACCGGGATATACGTACTGGTCAGAATGCCAAAGCGACCGAAACGAGCGGCCCGCCGGACGTAATCTATGTCCTCGCTCATCCGGAGCGTTTCGTCAAAGCCGCCGATTGTCTCGTGCAGCTCCCGCCGGATCAGGATGCAGAAGCCCGGAGCGTAGGGGAGGATGGATTGCATCAGGATAAAGTAGAGGTTGGCCATATCGTGGGCCACCCGCTCCATCAGGTTGCCGTCCCATGGGGCCACCCGGGCCGTCGCCACGTCGTACCCTTTTTGGAGAAACTCCCTCAGCGCGCGCTCTATGAAATCGGGAGGAGGCACCACGTCTGCGTCCAGGAACAACAGGAGGTTCCCCGTTGCCACCCGGGCTCCGGCGTTCCTCCCCGCTGCGGGACTCCCTCCCCGCACCGTTCGGGCGCCGTACTTTCGGGCCAGGTCGGGGGTTCCGTTGATGGAGCCCGCATCGGCGACGATGACCTCCTCGGCAGGGCGGGTCTGAGCCGCCAGCGCTTCCAGCAAATGGGGCAGGTAGCCTGCCTCGTTCAGAGCCGGAATGATGACGCTCACCCGTAGCGGATGAACTTCGGCAGTCTCTCGTTGTCCCACGTTCCCTTTGAAGGCGCGCATCTCCGAAAAAGTCAGAGCGAGACGCAGAGGAATAGGAACACCGATGTTTCGTAGCGCAGGCTATGGGCTGGCACGGTACAGGCCGGGCAACCTGTATGACAGGCCCCGCAGTCTGCGATTCCAGGGCAAACGGCGGAAGCCCTGCCCTTCGCCGTGCCGAAAGAGCGGAAAGGGCCCATCAACCCTGGAACCCGTCTCGGATTGTGTACATGTACCGCCCCATGGCCGTGATCACCTTTTGCCGCCATCGGCTGAAGCGGGTCGGGGAAATCTCTCCCAGGGATGCCAGGGCTCTCAGAATTTCCAAGGATTCCCGCAGATACCCCCTGGCTGCCGCCTGTGGGGAAGAAACCTGCGGTTTGAGCAGGTGAACCAGGCCGGGAAGTACCACCACCACGGTTCGCTCGCGGGGAAAGCGGTGAAAGAGAAACAGTTCCACGCCGTAGCCCAGACCTTCCATTTCCTCCAGAAGGGGTTCCAGGTCTCGCCGGAAATAGGCCCGCTGTCCGGTCAGCAGGGGCATCAGAAACTGGGGACGAACCGTGATCCCGGGCAGACCGACGCCCAGCACGGCCCGGGCAGGCCCCTGTACCAGGGGGAGGACAAGAGAAAGCAAATGATACGATTGGAGCCCCAGCAGATGAGCATCGCAGAAGACCACGACTTCCCCGGTGGCCGCCCGGACCCCGGAGGCCATGGCGGCTCCTTTTCCCCGGTTGACCGGATGGCGAACAATTCGGATCCGGGGTCTGAAGTCTTCCAGAATTTGGGACGTCCGGTCTGTGGAACCATCATCCACGACGACCACCTCACAGGGGAATCCGCTCTCCAGGATAGAGGTCAACGTCTGTCCGATAAAGCGCTCTTCATTATATGCCGGAATGACAACGGAGACCACTGGCAGGTGGATCAGGAAGGCTCTCATCGGGCCATCTGCCGCATATCCGGAAATGTCCGTGCCCATCTGCGTCCGCTTCCCTGAGGGTTAACCGATTCCTTCCAGAACCATCTGGATGCTCTGGTATACCACCTGACCCCAATCGGCCCCATCGGGGTCCACCGTGGCCTGAAGAACCAGCCCAATGGCCATAGAGAGGATCGCGTGAGCCGCCACTTCGGGATCTATAGGCCGCAGGCTCCCTTCGGCCACCCCAGCCTCCATCAACCGGGCGAAGAAAACCCGATAGCGACGATACGGAGTGATGGTCGCCTGCCAGACCTTGGGGTCATGGGCGGCCTGGCTCAAAAACTCCAGAAAAATGGGGAGCCTCCCGCGCGCGACCTCAAAGACCTGCCGGGCCATCGCTGCCATTCGCAACATGGCTTCGGGGATGGTGGGGGCTGCATGGCGCAACTCCTCCAGTTGCTGTTCCAGCCCCGTCAGCCACCGCTCCAGCAGCGCCAGAAAGACGGCCTGTTTGGTGGGAAAATGGTGGAAGAACGCCCCTTTGCTGACCCCGGCCCGCTGGCAGATTGCGGCCACGCCCGTGGCTTCGTACCCCTGACGGGCAAAACATTCCTCTGCGGCCGCCAGGATCCGCTCCCGTGTCTCCTCGGCTTTAGAACGCACAGGTATCTCTCCTCTTTTCATACCGACCGGTCGGTATAATTATATCTCATTAACGCTGCGGTGTCAAGTGAGCGACCGAAGGGATGGAAAGTTGCCAAATTCCCTATTTGTGGTAAGATAAGAGTAACTAATGGTGGATGTGGCCTAAGGGTTAGGGCACCTGGTTGTGGCCCAGGAGATTGTGGGTTCGAGTCCCACCATCCACCCACAACAGGCACGGCATGGCCGTGCTATTTTTGTCAGCCCCCGTAGCTCAATTGGATAGAGCAACGGACTTCGGATCCGTTGGTTGCGCGTTCGAGTCGCGCCGGGGGCGCTCTATCCTCCCCCAGGGATCAGGAGTGCCATTGGCCGTGGAACTCCCCGAATCCCTGCCGCTGAGCCATTATAGGGGCTCAAACTGGCTGTTGTACAATTCGGCGTAGAAGCCGCCGCGGGCCATTAACTCCTCGTGGGTTCCCTGCTCTACGATGTTGCCGTCCCGCACCACCAGAATCAGGTCGGCGTTACGGATAGTGGAGAGGCGGTGGGCAATGACGAAACTGGTCCGC
>JANXCY010000130.1 GCA_025060135.1 Anaerolineae bacterium
GTTGCCAGTTCCCGGGCGTAAGAGGCCAGACCGGCTTTCTGATGGACGACGGGGGAGAGGTCCAGGCAGAGGTTCATCATCACCCTATGGGTTCCTCGTGTAAGAGCAGATGCGAAAATTCAGGCCTCCTGGGAATTGCAGCGATTTTGCGCAGGCCGCCAAGATTGCAGGAACAGGCTAACAGCCTGCGCTATGTCGCCTTCAACATTTTTCAGATATACCCTAATGAATGGAGACACCTTTGTAGGCCGCGATAGCCCGTCAGCAGGACCCGAATTCCCCAGGCTTTTAGTGGGCCATAATGCTTTGCTATAAACCGGACCAGGCTCTGATCGTAGATCTGGCTGGCGTGTCGTCGCTGCGGCAGGGATGCACCTCCCAGGTGCACCACCTCAAAGCGCGGGTCGTAGAGAACACGCCATCCTGCCTTTCTCATCCGCAGGCACCAATCGTTATCCTCAAAATAAAGGAAAAATCGCTCGTCTAAAAGCCCTATCTGTTCAATCACTTCCCGGCGCACGAACATACAGGCACCGGAGACC
>JANXCY010000131.1 GCA_025060135.1 Anaerolineae bacterium
CCCCTTGTGGATGCTCCCCATCGCCGTGGTGGCGGGGAACACCTTCGTCCTCAAGCCCTCCGAGCGCACCCCCTTGGGGGCGGTGCGCCTGGCCGAGCTCTTCCTGGAGGCCGGCTTCCCCGAAGGGGTCCTCAACCTGGTCCACGGGGGCCGGGAGGCCGCCGAGGCCCTGGCGGCCCATCCCGGGGTGCGGGCGGTCCAGTTCGTGGGCTCCGAGGCGGTGGCCCGCCGGGTCTACGCCCTGGCCGCCGCCCACGGCAAGCGGGTCTCCGCCGCCGGGGGGGCCAAGAACCACCTGGTGGTCCTGCCCGACGCGGATCTGGACCTGGCCGTCCCCGCCATCCTCAACTCCGCCTTCGGCAACGCCGGGGAGCGGTGCCTGGCGGGGAGCGTGGCCGTGGGGGTGGGCGGGGTGGGGCCGGAGCTTTTGGAGCGGGTGGTGGAGGCCGCCCGGGGGCTCAAGGTGGGCCCGGGCTGGGAGGAAGGGGTGCAGGTGGGCCCCCTGATCCGGGAGGAGCACCGCCAGCGGGTGGTGGGCTAC
>JANXCY010000132.1 GCA_025060135.1 Anaerolineae bacterium
TGTTTTCAGCGAACAGAAGGGGCGCGGTATGTCCTGCCCCTACCCTGGGCAACAGGCTGAAAATGGCGGTGCGCTCGTTGGTAGCATTCGTCACATCCCGGAACCCCAACAGCCAGTCGTGGGGCCAGTCGCCCAGGCGGGCCTCCACTTCCTCGGCGGGCACCCAGTACCAGGGCTGAGCGAAGAAGGCCGGGTCGGCGTGGTCGGCCTCGTCGGGGGTGGGAAGGTGGGTATCGGAGCGGGAGCGGACGCCCTCGTAGGTGCCGAAGCGGTGGTCGTAGTGCCAGATCAGTTTGGCTTCGTAGAGGGGGAGGTATTCTGTCCCCACACCCCCCCGGCCCCCCGCTCCCACCAGGGGAGAGTTCTCAAGTGGAGGCTTTTTAGGGTGCGAAATGGGTTTGCCGCATCCTGACGTTCGTTTTGCCCCCCACCCACCACCCCCCCCGGCAAACCCAACGGGGGGGGGGGGGGGGGGGGGGCGGTGGGGGGGGAAAGGCGGGGGACGAGAGGAGGGGGGCGCAAAAAATAAAAATGAGTGGCG
>JANXCY010000133.1 GCA_025060135.1 Anaerolineae bacterium
GAGGACTTCCGGGACTATCGGCCCGAAGAGAACGACGGGGAGGCCAACCGCTACCGCAAGGCCCGGCTCTGGGACTGGTACCAGGCCTACGGGCTGCGGGAAGACTTCTCTGTGGACCCCGATCGGCTGGACCGCCGCCTCAGCGGCCTCCTGACGGATCGGTACGAGACCAGGTACCGGGCAGGACACCGCGTCGTTCCCTATGAATCCTTCCTCAACCGCATGGGCTTCTGGATGGCCACCCTGGTCATCGTCAAACTGGTGGAAATCCTCTGGCGTCTCATCCGGCGGGGAGAGATTCCCCCCCATCCCATCCTCGTCCTCACCCATCGGGACGACCTGCTGGAACAACTGCGGCGCCACGTGGAGGAATTCAACCGGGGCGGAGGCGAGCCCTGGATTCTCCTGCGAGATCTGCGGGAATACCCCCAGGTCCTGCGGGAAAGCCCCACCCTCTTCCGGGAACGGGAGGCCCTCGTCTACGTTTACCGCTCGGATAACCTCAGCGACATCCAGAAAGAGCGCATCGTGGATT
>JANXCY010000134.1 GCA_025060135.1 Anaerolineae bacterium
CACTTCTTCGCCACAGAATATCTGCGCAACGGCGGGGATCCGCTGACGCTGAAGCGCCTTCTGGGACACAGCACGCTGGCGATGGTGGAACGGTATGTGCAGCTGGTGGATGAGGACCTGCGGGAAGCGCACAGACGGGCCTCGCCGATTCGATCGGTGCTGAGCGGAGAGGCCTGACTGAAAACCTGAAGGTCGCAGGTTCGAATCCTGCTCCCGCTACTTGCTCAGCCTTGTAACGAGCATAGGTTCGTTTAAGCTGCGTCTTTCGCAATTTCGGCGTGCGGGAACCGCTGTTGCCATGCTCGCAATGAGCATAGGTTCGTTGAAGCATGTTCGGAATGTTCCACACGGCGTGTCCCCAATCTTGTTGCTATGCTTGTATAGGTTCGTTTAGGCGCGTATCAAGTCGTTGCAATCAGCCGCATCGTGGTCGCATGCGCAAATGTTTCAAGGCTGGCTGAAAGAACAGCGCAGGAAACTTGCGAGCGGCGCAGTGCAGAGCACAAGACGACGCATCGCTCGCAAACGCAT
>JANXCY010000135.1 GCA_025060135.1 Anaerolineae bacterium
CGACTTCCACCAGCCGGTCCCGCGCGACCACGACCCCCTGATAGGGCGCCGGGGCGGGCTGGACTGCGCCGGGGAATCGTTCCTGAAGGTGAGGGATGACGTCGGCGGGAATCCAAGAAATATTTTTTATAGTCATCGCTACCTCGCAGGCAGGGATTATCAGATGACCAGCAAGTCTCGCAATTGTCGCAGGCGACAACTGTTCCGGTTCCAGATTTCTTGAACGAAGTCGGAGAACTTTTTTAATCTGCGTTCGTCTTTCTTAGAGACAACTTCGTGCAAATCCTCGCCTTTGGCAGGGAGATGAAACATGGCTGGGTCCAGTTCCACTTCCTTTGCCGCATAAGGATCCAATCTTCTAACCGTGGACATAGAATCACCAGTCGGCTGTGCTCCCAGCGATATACCTTCAACCCCCATTCCGCATACTCCTCCGGACGGTATGGTCTGAACCAAGCAGGCAAATTTGCAGAAGGGTCCTCATCTACCAGCCCTACAACACCGTTGGTTTTGAACACATGTTTGCAGA
>JANXCY010000136.1 GCA_025060135.1 Anaerolineae bacterium
GGTGGAGAGGTCCTCTTCGCCGTCCCCAATCGGGACGCCCGCGCGGCCGCCGAGGGGAGCGAGATGGCCGCCGGGCCCGGCGCGCGGGTCTGCGGCCGGACCGGATGCTGGCCCGCGCCGGTCTTTATGGCTCCCCGCCTGGTCTGGCTGGCCCGGCATCATCCCCAGTGGCTGGAGGGCGCGGTCGCGCTCACCGTGGGCGACTGGGTCGCCTGGCGGCTCTGCGGGGAAATGGCGACGGACTTCTCCCACGCCGGGGAGACGATGCTCTTTGACGTCGCCCGCCGGGAGTGGATGACGGACTTCCTGGCGGAACTGGGGCTTCCGGCATCGCTGCTGCCGCCCGTCCGCCCGGCGGGAACGCTCCTGGGGCGACTCTCCACCTCCGCCGCCACCGACCTGGGGCTGGCGCCGGGGATCCCCGTGGCCGTGGGCGGAGCGGATACCCAGTGTGCATTGCTGGCCGTCGGCGCCGTCGGGCCGGGGGACGTGGGCATCGTCGCCGGGACGACGGGGCCCGTCCAGGGC
>JANXCY010000137.1 GCA_025060135.1 Anaerolineae bacterium
TAGGACGGGAAATCCTCGCCACCGGGCATATCCCGAAGGTGGATACATTTTCGTTCACCGCGACCGGA
Organism: Anaerolineae bacterium; assembly: GCA_025060135.1. GTDB lineage: Bacteria > Chloroflexota > Anaerolineae > B4-G1 > DUEL01 > SpSt-77. The sequence continues at coordinate 69 of JANXCY010000137.1, forward strand.
ACACCGTATCCCTCCTACGCGGCTTTCTGGCTGGCAGAGGTGGGGTTGTATCTACTGTACTCCCTGGGCGGACCAGCGCTGGTGGTCTTCGCTCATAGCCTGGTGGTTACCGCCGCCTACGGGCTCACGCTGGCCTTGGCCTGGCGGATCTCCGGAAGTCCGCGCATCGCGGCGGCGACCACGCTCCTTGCCGCCGCATTAGGGATAGATGACTGGAACGTTCGCCCCCAGGCAGTTACTTTTTTTCTGGCACCGCTATTTCTATGGGGTGTGAACGAGATTCGCCAGGAGGGGAACCGGCATCAACCATGGCTGGCTGTCCTCCCCCTGGGAATGGTCCTCTGGGTCAACTGCCACGGCTCCTTCTTGATAGGTTTACTGATCATCGGCCTGGGACTGGCCGATGAGGTCTGGAGAGTAGGGAGTGGACGCCGCAGGACAGAATCGGGATTGCGCCGC
>JANXCY010000138.1 GCA_025060135.1 Anaerolineae bacterium
AGCCGCAGTTCCTGCTCCCGAAGCAGTTCCCGGAGGCGAGAACGGCGGGCCTCGTCCGCTGCCAGCCGCTCCAAAATCGTCAGATGAGTCTCCTCTCCCTGCTCCGCGCGGGCCAGCAGGGCCTCAATTTCCCCGCGCAGGGGTGGCTCCAGGTCGGGAAGCATCCGGCGCGCGGCGGCGTAAATCTCCGATTTGGTATACGTCATCCGAACCTCCTGCTGCGCTGATGGGAGATCGGCTCTCCGGTGCGATACGCTGAATGTTTATCTGGGACACAGCCTGTGCATTCCTGGCGGCTGCGTTACAAACAGACCTGGCGGCCTGCGCTCCAGGGCGTAGCGCAGGCTGTAAGCCCAATGGTGCTAACATTCTGGCGTGCAGGAGGCTTGCGGCCGCCATTGGCGCCGACTGAAGGGCCACGCCGAAGGCCACGGCCCGAGAGGCCTCGCCTCGTAGGGCTCGCCCGAGGCGTCGTCCTTTTTGGGCCTTCGGCCTGGTTGCTTCACTTCGTTCGCAACAAGG
>JANXCY010000139.1 GCA_025060135.1 Anaerolineae bacterium
TTGCCCACATCGGAGGTTGGCCCTGTGGTGTCCATAATGGCTCCGATGGGAATCTCCCCTGCCGGAGCCGGGGCCGCCGGGGTTGCCTGCGGCCCGCAACCCATCGCAAGAGCAAGGGTCGCCAGCAACCCAACGATCGTGATCGCTACTCCTCCCCGCTTGATCATGGTTTCCTCCTGGAATAAGCGTTAACGCAACTTGCCCTCGTCAGGTGGGTAGGGCCTCACTCTCTTATCCCCCCTTCCCTCGGCCTGAAGGGCGGTGGGAAAGGGGATAAATCTTTTGGGGGCCTGGAAGGTCACCGAAGGTAGTCTCCCAGGAGGGAAGTTTTGCTTCGCTCTGTCGCAAACTTATGATTTGGGGTGACGGGGCGGTGAAGCCGCCCGCCCCTCTTCCTCACCCCCCTCCCCCCGCGCCGCGCCCGGGGGGGGGGGGGGGGGGGGGGGGGGCGGGGCCGCACACCCACCCACGCGGGGGTGATTTGGGAAAGGGAGGGGTTTTTTTTTTGGGGGGGGGGGGGGG
>JANXCY010000013.1 GCA_025060135.1 Anaerolineae bacterium
GAGGTGGCCCGCAGGGTGGGGGAAGCGCTGGCCCGGATGCGGGAGCGGGCGGAGTGGCGGGCGCTGGCGGAGGCGCTGGAACGGCTGGCGGCAGGGAAGTGAGAACCGGAGGCTCTCCGTTGGGGGCTGGCGCTGGATGAGGTGGACGAGCAGGCCCTCGCCCTGGCAGAGCAGGCGTTGAAGGATTAGCAGGTGCGGGCCCTGCTGGCGGCCCTGGCGGAGGCAGCAACCGGAAAAACGTAGCGCAGGCCGCCCAACACGGAACACGCAACACGCAATACGCAACACGCAATACGCAACACGGAACACGGAACCCGCTTGCCTCCCCCGCCCACCGGAGTATAATTCTCATTGCGGTACCCTCACAGCCGAACGGTGCCCGAGCCGTTCGGGCGACCGCCCGATTTCACGATGTGGAGAAACGTTTTCTTTCTCTGCCTGCTGTGGGTGGCGACTGCGTGTCGGCCAGCGGGCACGCCCACCCCGCCGCCGACGGCCGCGCCAGCGGACGACGCCCGCTACGCCCAGATGAGGGAGCGAATGGTGATTGAGACCATCCAGGCCCGGGGGATCCGGGACGAACGGGTACTGGAAGCGATGCGCACCGTCCCCCGCCACCTCTTCGTGCCGGAGGAGGAGCGTCCCCATGCCTACGGCGATTATCCGCTGCCCATCGGCTTCGGCCAGACCATCTCCCAGCCCTACATCGTCGCCCTGATGACGGAACTGCTGGACCTGAAGCCGGGCGACCGGGTGCTGGAAATCGGCACCGGCTCCGGCTATCAGGCCGCCGTCCTGGCCGCCATCCCCGGCGTGGAGGTCTACTCCATAGAGATTATCCCCGAACTGGCCCGGAGCGCGGAAGAACGGCTGAAGGCGCTGGGCTATCGGGTAACCTGCAAACAGGGGGACGGCTACTACGGCTGGCCGGAGTACGCTCCCTTTGATGCCATCATCGTTACCGCCGCGCCGGACCACATCCCTCCACCGCTGGTGGAGCAACTGGCCGTGGGCGGGCGAATGGTCATCCCGGTGGGGCCGCCAGGCGGGTACCAGGTGCTCTGGAAACTGGTCAAGCAGCCGGACGGGGAAATCAAGGCCTACAACTACGGCGGTGTGGCCTTCGTCCCCCTCACCGGGCCGGGGGTTCAGCAGTACCGGATGCAGGAGACCGCCACGCCCAGGCCGAAGTGAGCCAGGCCCCCAGGTAGGCCGCCGCGCCCGCCAGCAGGACGGCCCGGAAGCCCCAGGAGAGGGCCATCAGCGCCGCCAGAACGGAGGCGACGACGGAGAGCGCGCCGTTCACCCCCCAGGCCCAGGGCACCAGCGCCGGCTCCCGTTCCTGCAGGGCGCCCAGCAGGCGCGGGAAGGGCATCCCCATCGCCAGTCCCAGCGGGGCCAGCCCCAGGGCCGCCACCGCCGCGCGCGCCCCGAACGGGAGCCCCAATAGCGGCCCCGAAAACAGGGGCATCCCCAGCCCGTAGAGGACCACCACCCCCACCACTCCCTCCAGCGCCCGGCGCGGCGGGACGCGCGCCGAAAGCAGGCTCCCCAGTCCCGAAAACAAGAGCAGCGCCCCCAGCACCCCGGCCATCGCGTAGGCCGGATGTCCCAGAAAGAGGATGAACCGCTGGAGGAGAGGAATTTCCACCAGCATAAAGGCCAGCCCCAGAAAGCCAAAAGGAGCCAATCGTAGGGGCAACCCTTGCGGTTGCCCCCCCGCCGGTTGCCTCCCTGCCGGTTGCCTCCCTGCCGGTTGCCCCCCCGCCAGCGGCATGAGGATCAGGACGACCGCCGCGCCAACGGCGATCCCCAGGAGGGCCAGCGGCACCAGGTACCCGGCCCCGCCGAACGGCTGCCAGATGTGGCCAGCCATCGCCAGCACCTCCGGTATCTGGCGCCACCGGAAAAAGTGGCCGAAGAACGGACGGTCGTCGGTGGGCGGGGAGACGTCAAAGGGATAGTCGGCCAGCCAGCGGGCCTGGTCTTCCGCCTCCATCAGCCCGACGAAGGCCCGATAGTGCTCCGGGGTGGGCATCACGTTGTAGCGGTTGGCCTCCTCGGGCCGGATGTCCGGTGCGTAGACCAGGTCCAGCGAGCGCGCGGCCGCAAAGGCCCGAACAGTGGCCAGTTCCGGCGGGGTGAAGGGCCCCCGGCGGGCCAGAATCAGCACCTGGTTGTAACTGCGCAGGGCGACGAGGCTCCGCTTCGGGTTGCCCCCGGTCTGCTCCACCGCCTCCACGGCCAGCGCGAAGGCGCGCACTTCCTCGGAGGGGGGCGACTGGGCCCAGCGGACGACGACCAGCAGGCCACCCTCGGCCAGGCGGCGCATCGCGGCGACGAAGCCCTCCACCGTGTAGCGGTAATTCTCCGCCAGACTGTAGGCGCCGGAGGTAACGGGGTGGTAGGGAGACGGGAGGGCCAGAAGGACGACGTCGTACTCCGGGCCAGCCCGGGCCAGAAAGGCCCGCCCGTCCTCTATAAACAGAGCGACATCCGGGCGGTCATAGAGGTTTCCGGCCCAGGCCCCCTGCGCGCGGACAGCGGCAACGACCAGCGGGTTCGGTTCCACCGCCGTTACCGAACGGGCCCCCTCCGCCAGCGCGACCCAGAGGTCCCAACCGCCGCGCGGGTCCAGGACCAGCGCCCGGGCCCCGGGCCGCAGGCGGTATGGCAGCGCGGTCAGCAGACAATCGGTCAGCGGGGCCAGTTCCGCCGGGTCGGAGACGTGCGTGATCGGGCTGAGGTCGTCCCCGTCCACGAAGAGCGCGCGCTGGGGCGGCGGCTGTCCCCGGCAGGCGATCCCCTGCCCGGGGAGACTGCGGATGAGGGAGGATTCCACCACGTCCACCCGGGAGATACCGTTCCAGGCGCGCAGGAGCAGACGGCTATCCGGGTACTGGAGGGCATAGGAGAGACCTTTATAGGGGGAAAGGCGGATTTCCAGGACGGGGGGAAGCCGGAAGGCGGTCAGCACCAGGCCCCCGGCCACGAGCCATTGGACCAGAGCGCCGGGCCAGCGGGGGCGGTAGAAGAGGAGTGCCGAGAGTCCCCCCAGCGCAGCGGTCAGGAAGACCATGCCCTCGGCGCCGGTGCGGGACGGTACGACCACGGCCAGCAGGCACCCCAGCGCCGACCCGGCCAGATTGGCCGCGTAGGTCCGTCCCACCTGGCCCCGACGGATGGCCAGGAGCAACCCGGTCGCCGCCCCCGCGCAGAAGAAGGGGAGCGAAAGCGCCACGTAGTGGAGGGTCAGGATGCCCCACTGCCCGGGGTCCAGCGTAACGCGGAAGGAATCAAAGGGGAGCGCCTGAGTGAGCCCGTAGGCGCCGACAGCGCTGAGAGCAAACCCCCAGGCCAGGAGCGCCAGGGCCCGCTCCGGACGGCGGATCCGTCCCCCGGCCAGGCTCAGAAACGTCCCGCTGGCGCCAAAGCCCAGGAGTGCCAGGCTGACGGTCATAAAGGCGAAATGGTAGAACTGGGAGACGGAGAAGAGGCGGACCAGGTTGACCTCAAAAGCCAACGTGGCGGCGGAGAGGAGGAAGAGGCCCAGCAGGGAGCAGGGCATATGTCGCCGGGACCGGGAAACCCATCGCCTCATACCGGTATCCATTTTATCTCCATCCCAGCCGGGCCCGCTACGAGAGAAGCCGGATGGCCCGCCCGGCCAAGCGGGCCGCCGGGTGGTCCATCGGGCCGTTCCCGTAGATGGCGGCCTGGTACCGGTTCAGCAGGGGCCCCACCCAGGGTTTCGCCTGGAGAAGCCACTCTATCCGCTGGGGCGCCCGCTCAGCAGGCGTTTCCGCCGGGGAGGGCGGGAGGTTCAGCCAGGCCGGGGCCAGGTTGATCTCCCCTTTCTCCGGGCCGTCCCACCCGCGCATGGAAGTCGGAGGCACCGACAACGGACAGGAGAAATTTCCCGGGTTCCCCATCATCCAGGCCGCTTCTCACCGACCATTGTATCACACTGCATCCTCTTGACAACCTCCTCACTCTGCCGTACCATGAAAACTGCCTGGACCCAAGCGTCAATCGCCGAATGGCAAGAACCTTTTCCGGCCTCGCTGTCGCGCAGATGGGAAATCCGCCTTCCTGGGTGTGCTCACACCAGGCGTCCATTCGTTGACGCTTTCGGTATGGGACGGCCAGGCCGTCCCCTGGCCGCCGACCGGAGGAAGTTCGCCAGCATAGGGCAGACGTGGGGGCGCTATTCCTTACCCCCTCAGCAAGGCCTGATAACCTGCATACAGATGTTCCGCAAACCCTGCAGGGATCCCGGAGGTGAGCGATTCGCGTCCTCATCGTTCTCACATACTACCGTCCCCATACCAGTGGATTAACCATTTACGCCGAGCGACTGGCTCGGGGGCTGGCCCGGCGCGGCCACGCGGTTACCGTGATGACCTCCCGTTATGATCGTTCCCTTCCGTTGACGGAGGAGCATGAGGGGGTCCGCGTCGTCCGGGTGCCGGTGGCGTTCCGGGTCAGTAAGGGGGTTATCATGCCCACTTTCGGCTTCATCGCCACCCGGCTGGTCCGCCGCCACGACGTGGTCAGCCTTCACCTGCCCCAGTTTGATGCCGCTGGGGTAGCGGCCCGGGCCCGCCTGATGGGCAAGCCCTGCACCCTCACCTATCACTGCGACCTGAAACTTCCGGCCGGTCCCTTTAACGGCTTTGTCAACCGGGTCGTGGATGTGATGAACTATCTGGCGGGCCTGCTGGCCGACCGGGTAGTGGCCTACACCGAGGACTTCGCGATCCACTCCCCTTATCTGTCCCGATTCGCCCACAAAATGGTGGTGATCCCGCCCCCGGTAGAACTGCCTTCGGCTACCCCGGAGGAGGTGGCCAGGTTTGCCCGTCGGGTCGGGCTGGACGGACGGGGGCCAGTCATCGGTATGGCGGCGCGGCTGGCGACAGAAAAGGGGGTGGAAGTCCTGCTGGAGGCCCTCCCGCGCGTCCTGGAAGTCTACCCGACCGCGCGGGTGCTCTTCGCCGGACAATACCAGAACGTCCTGGGTGAGGAAGCGTACGCCCGGCGGCTGGCCCCGCTCCTGGAACGGCACCGGGACCGCTGGACCTTTCTGGGCGTCCTTTCCCCCCGAGAGATGGCCGCCTTTTACCCCAACCTGGACGTTATTGTGGTCCCCAGCCTGAATTCCACCGAGTCCTTCGGACTGGTTCAGGTGGAGGCCATGCTCTGCGGCACCCCGTCTATCGCCAGCGACCTGCCAGGCGTCCGCCAGCCGGTCCTCCAGACCGGGATGGGCGAAATTGTGCCGGTGGGAGACCCCCGCGCGCTGGCGGAAGCCATCCTGCGGGTCGTGAGCCGCCGGGAGCGATACGTCCGTCCCCGGGAGGAAATCGCCCAGCGCTGGAGCACCGAACAGACCGCCGCCGCGTACGAAGCGCTGTTTGAGCAGTTGCTGGCCCGCGCGGTCAGTTGACATTCCCTTCAGCCCGAATATAATGAAACCAGTCCCAAATCATTCTGGAGGTGACCCATGCCGGAATTCGTCAATCCATTCAGCGGGAAAGTCCCCGAGCGGAAACTGACCCTGGAGGAACTGATCCGGGCCATCCGCCTGAACATTGCGGCCGAACACGAGGCCGTCCACCTCTATATGGCCCACGCCAATGCCACCGACCACCCTCTGGCCAAGAAGGTTCTCATTGACATTGCCAACGAGGAGCGGGTCCACATCGGTGAGTTTGAGCGCCTGCTGGAGATTCTCACCGGCGACGAGGCGAAATGGCTGGCGGAGGGGAAGGCAGAAGTGGACGAGATGGCCGCCGAACTGGTCGGTTTCTCCCCCGCGAAGGGCGCGGGCGAAGAGCCGACGATCGGCGCTTTGCGCGAGTCGTGAGAGGAGGCCCCAATGGCGAACAAGTATCTGGGTCGCGAAGGTGCTCCGTTTGGAGAGGAGGTTTGGGCCGCGCTGGACGCAGCGATGATAGAGGCGGCGAAAAGCCAACTGGCGGGCCGCCGGCTTCTGCCCCTGGAAGGACCCTACGGCCTGGGCCTGAAAGCGATCTTCTTGCCCGAGGAAGAGGTAGCCTCAGGGGTGTTCGTGAGCAAAACCCTCCCTCTGGTCTTCCTGGTGGAGGAATTTGTAATACCCCTGCGCGATATCGCGGCCTATGAGCGGGAAGGCCTGGCCCTTAACCTACAGCCAGTGGCTCAGGCCGCCCTTGCCGTGGCCTGTCGGGAGGACGAATGGATCTTCCACGGTGCGGCGGGTGTGCCTGGCCTCCTGAACGCTTCGGGCGTCCAGAAGATGAAACTCTCCGACTGGAGCCCGGTCGGCGCAGCGATGGATGATCTTATCCGAGCCGTTACCATATTGGACGAGACGGGCTTTCACGGCCCTTACGCCCTGGGCCTGGCTCCTGCCCGCTACAACCTCCTCTTCCGTCGCTATCCCGATGGCCCGATGACCGAACTGGATCACGTCCGGACCCTGGTAACCGGCGGTATCGTCAAAGTCCCCATCCTGAAAGATGGCGGCGTCCTGCTGGCTGTGGGTCGCCAGTACGCCTCCATCATCCTGGGCCAGGACATGCATGTCGGCTTCATTGGGCCGGATGATGAGGGACTGGAATTCACCGTCTCCGAGAGCCTGGCTCTGCACCTCAGAGTGCCAGCCTCGGTGTGCGTGCTGGAATAAAAACAAAAAGGTGGCCGTTACCCTCAGAGGACAGCCACCTGGCTTCCGGAGATCGGAGGGCGGGCGGCGGCCCAAAGGGTTGCCGCCCGCTTTCTCTCTACCGCTTCCGGGCCGTAACCAGAGCCGAGAACACCGTCCCTTCGGGAAGCGCGCTCAGAGGAGGCGTATTCACAGTCCGAATTTCCACCTCGGTGAAGCCAGCCTCCTCCAGATAGCGAGCATACTCCTCCATCTCCAGCGCGCCCCCGATACAGGCATTCCAGGCCTCCGGGTTTTCCCGCAGGGACGGGGGCAGGGAGCCTTTGGCAACCATATCGGCGATAGAGACCCGACCGCCGGGCCTGAGCACGCGGAACATCTCCCGGAAGACGCGCGGCTTATCCGGCGAGAGATTGATAACGCAGTTGGAAATCACCCCATCCACGCTCTCGTCCTCCACCGGCAGGTCCTCCAGGTACCCCAGGCGGAACTCCACGTTGGAAAGCCCCAGTTGACGGGCCACCGCGCGGGCGCGCTCCACCATCTCCGGCGTCATATCCACGCCGATCACCCGACCTGTGGGGCCGACCCGCTGCGCGGCCAGAAAGCAATCCAACCCGCCGCCGGAGCCCAGATCCAGCACCGTCTCGCCCGGCCTGAGATCAACGCCCACGAACGGATTCCCGCAGCCTAGGCTCAGGAGTGCCTCCTCTGGCAGCCCCGCCAGCAAGTCCGCCGGATAGAGGGCCTCCGGCCCGCAGCAGGGGATAGCCGCTGGCCCGCAACAGGAAGGGGCCACTGGCCCGCAGCAGGACGTGGATGTGCGGCCCCGTTCGGCGTAGTAACGGCGAACGTTTTCCCGAACGGAATCGGTCATCGGATCCTCCTTCCAGAATCCCTCTGCGTTCTCATCACCTCGGCGGTGAGAACGATCTCACCACTCCCTCTGGCCATCGGCCAGGAAGCGGTTGATGTCGGCGGCGGCCCGCTTGCCGGCGCCCATCGCGCTCACTACCGTCGCCGCGCCGGTTACCACGTCCCCACCCGCCCAGACCCGGGGCATCGTCGTCCGGCCCGTTTCCTCGTCCTTCACCACCACCGTCCCGTGCTTCGTCCGCTGTAACCCCTCCGCGTCCACGAAGACCAGCGGGTTCGGGCTGGTGCCCAGGGCGAAGATCACCATGTCCACATCCATTTCAAACTCCGAGCCGGGGATCGGGATCGGAGAGCGCCGACCAGAGGCGTCTGGCTCGCCCAGCGTCATCCGGATGCAGCGCATCCCCGCCACATTCCCCTTCGCATCCCCCAGAATCTCCACCGGATTGGTCAAAAAGTCAAAGATGACCCCTTCCTCTTCGGCGTGATGGACCTCTTCGGCTCGCGCCGGGACCTCGTCGCGGGAACGGCGGTAGACGATGTGGACTTCGCCGTCCTTCCCTCGCAGGGTCTGGAGACGGAGCGCGCAGCGGGCGGCGTCCATTGCCACGTTCCCCGCGCCGATGACGGCGACTTTCCGCCCCACCTTCACCGGCGTGTCGTACTCTGGGAAGAGGTAGCCCTTCATCAGGTTGACGCGCGTGAGGAACTCGTTGGCGCTCATGACGCCGTTGTAGTTGATGCCCGGGATGCGCATGAACGAGGGGAGCCCGGCGCCCGTCCCCAGGAAGACCGCGTCGTACTCCGCCAGGAGTTCGGTCAGCGTGAGCGTCCGCCCAATGACGTGGTCAGTGCGAATCTGGATGCCCAGGCACTCCACCGCGTAGTCAATCTCCGCCTGGACGACGCTCTTGGGCAGACGGAACTCCGGGATGCCATAGACCAGGACGCCGCCGGGGGCATGCAGCGATTCAAACATCACCACCTCATGGCCCTCCCGGGCCACGTCCACCGCGCAGGTGAGCCCCGCCGGGCCGGTGCCGACGACGGCGACCTTCCGGCCGGTGGAGGGCTTGCGCTCCAGCGGGCAGGTCCGTCGGGCCAGTTCGTAGTCGCCCACGTACCGCTCCAGGCGTCCGATGGCAACGGGCTCGCCCTTCCTGGCCAGAACACAACGAACCTCACACTGGGTCTCCTGGGGGCAGACCCGCCCGCAGATGGCGGGAAGGCTGTTCTTGACCTTCATCGTCGCCACCGCGCCGACCATGTCCCCCTCCCGCAGCGCGCGGATAAACTCGGGGATCAAAACGCCCACGGGGCACCCATCCACACAGGGAGGGCGTGCGCACTGAAGGCATCGGTTCGCTTCCGCCACAGCCAGTTCTTCGGTCAATCCCAGCGCGACCTCGCGGAAGTTGCCCCGCCGGACGACCGGGTCCTGTTCGGGCATCTTCTGGCGGGGGATGCGGAGCCGTTCTCGTTGGGTAAGAGGGGTCATCAGGTCGCCTCCTGCTCCTTCAGTATGCCCTCCAGGCGGCACTCGTGCTCCCAGCGTTCCACGGCCAGCCGCTCCTCGTCCCGGTAGAAGGAGAGACGAGCCAGGAGGTTGTCCCAGTCCACCTTGTGGCCGTCAAACTCCGGGCCGTCTACACAGACGAACTGTGCGCCCTCTTCCAGCAGGACGCGGCACCCGCCGCACATCCCCGTCCCGTCAATCATAATCGTGTTCAGACTGACGATGGTGGGGACGCCGAAGGGCTTCGTTGTTAGCGAGACGAATTTCATCATAATGGCGGGGCCGATAGCCCAGACGCGGGCAATCTCCTTCGCGCGCGCCTCCATCAGTTCTTTCAGAGGTTCGGTCACCAGCGCCTTGCGCCCGTAGGAGCCGTCGTCGGTGCAAACGATCAGTTCGTCCGAGACGGCGCGCATCCGCTCCTCCCAGAAGAGGAGACGCTTATTACGGGCACCGATAATGGAGATGACAGAGTTCCCAGCCCCTTTGAGCGCGCGGGCGATGGGGAAGATGGGCGCGATCCCCACGCCGCCGCCCACACAGACGACTTTGCCGTAATGGGCGATTTCGGTGGGGTGGCCCAGAGGGCCGGCCAGCGTGGCCAGCGTATCGCCTACTCGCAGGGTGCCCAAATGCATGGTGGACTTGCCCACCTCCTGAAAGATGAGAGTGATGGTGCCAGCCTCCCGGTCATAGTCGGCAATGGTCAGGGGGATGCGTTCGCCCTGCTCGTCTATCCGGACAATGACAAACTGCCCGGCCTGCGCTTTGCGCGCCACATGGGGGGCTTCCACCACTATCAGTTTGGTTACATCGCTGAGAACCTGTTTTTCCAGAATCCGGTACACAGCCACCTCCCTGAGAAACAGGTGGACCGCTCCACCTGCCCAAGCAACGCTTGACCGGATGCAAGGATACCCCGGAAGCGACTTCCGGTCAAGTGAAATTGCTCCCGATTTTCCCCTGTCTCCTGTCGCAGTATGGCCCTGTTCTTTCAGATGGAGTGAAGGGCCTGGCCGAAGTTACCGTCCCTGCGCGGCCCGCAGGAGCAGACTCCCAATCCGGGCCGCATCCTCCGGGATAGAGGCATGCTCCAGGAGGACGGCGACCGCATAGCGGGGCGCGTTCGCCGGCGCGACGCCCAAAAACCAGGCATGGGGCGGTCGGCCTGCCCCTGCCATCGCCGTCCCCAGGTGGCCAAGGGCATCCGGCGAGAAAGACTCCCAGGCCGCCAGCAGGACGCGCGCTGCATCCGGGGGCAGGACTTCCCGGGGGCGGCCCGGGACCTCTGGCGTCTGCCATGTCCCATCCGGCGCCTGGACCTCCAGCACCCGGCGCGGCACCGGCATCACCCCGTTGTTGGCCAGCGTCGCCGCCACCAGCGCCATCCGTAGCGGGGAGACGGTCAGGTCGCCCTGACCGATCGCCTCCCGCGCCGCATCAGCGGACATCCCCGCCACCCGGGGGGGAGGGGTCGGAAGAGCCGGCGACATGCCCTCCGGAGGTCGCGCCCGGGTTTCAGGAGGCCGTTCTGCGGGCACGGCCTCCATCAACCCCCAGCGAAGGAAGCCTTCCTCCAGCCTCTCTGGGCCCAGTTGCTCCCCCAGGACGGCGAAAGGGCCCGGGCAGGCGGCCCGCAGCGCGCCGATCATCCAATCTTCCGGTGAGACCTCCCCCCGGCAGGTTACCGTTACGCCGTTGATGAACAGGGTCGCAGTCAGGTTAGGAGCAGGGTTGTAGAGAGTGGTCAGGCCGCGCCGGAGGGCCTCCGCCAGGACCACCGTCTCCAGCGCCGCCCCGGGCTGGTAGGGCTGAAGGGCCCGGTTCAGCAACGGGCCGCCCGGGTCCTCCCGTAATTGCTCCCATTCCTCTTCCAGACGGTTGGGATCAAAGGTCGGCGAGGAGGCCATCGCCAGCACCTCGCCGCTGGAAGCGTCCAGCAGCACCACTGCGCCCGTCCGGCCCGCCAGGGATTGCGCGGCCAGCCGCTGGAGGACAACGTCCAGTGTCAGCCGCACATCCTGGCCATGGGAAGGGCGATGAAGGAGCGCATCCCATGCCGTCTCCCAGGCGGAACGGTCGGCCTCGCCGCGCAGGACCCGGTCCCATTCCGCCTCGATCCCGCTGGTGCCGTGGCGCAGACTGGCGTAGCCGACCACCGGCGCCGCCGTCGGTTCCGGATAGACGCGGGTAACCCACCCGTCTGGACTCACCGTCGCGTCGGCCAGGACAACTCCGTTTCGGTCCAGAATCTGGCCCCGGACGATGCGTTGCTCGTATTCCACCCGGCGGGGGTTATCCTCCCGCGCTACCAGCCATCCGGCCCGCAGAACCGACCAGTAGCCGCAGGCCAAAGCCAGGATGGCCAGGGCGGCGCTCAGTCCCAGGGCCAGGTGGCGAACGGGCCGGACCCACTCGCGATCGCGGGGAGCCGGGGTGGTTCCCCCAGAGACCACCAGGAGCAGGCCCAGGGCGATGAACGTCGCCAGCAAGGAAGAGCCTCCGTACGAGAGGAAGGGCAGGGTTACCCCGGCAATGGGCACCAGTTTGACGTTCGCGGCCATGATGATCCAGGCCTGGACTCCCCAACCAGCGGTCAACCCAGCAGCCAGGAATCGCTCAAAGGGGCGGGGGGCCCGCAGGGCGACCCGCAGTCCCCGCAGCAGGAGAACCCCGTAGAGGGCAATGAGGGCCAGCGTTCCCAGGAGGCCAAACTCTTCGGCAACGGCAGCGAAAACGAAGTCAGTGTGAACGGCAGGGATATAGGTAGGGCGGCCCAGGCCCAGGCCCTGGCCGAAAATCCCCCCGGCCCCGAAGGCCAGCAGGCTCTGGACGATCTGAAAGGCTTGGTCAGGGGCAGCAGGCCAGGGGAAGAGCCATATCTGAATCCGCAGCGCCACTCGCTCGGAGCCATAGTATCCCGCCATCCCGACCAGGAGGAAGAGCGCCAGTCCCCCGATCAGATACCCCCACTGGCTGGTGGCCAGGTAGAGCATGGCCAGGAAGGTGAAGAAGAGGAGCATCGCGGCGCCCAGGTCCTGCTGCGCGGCCAGGAGGAGAAGGGTGAGGCCGAACATCACCAGCAACGGGCCGACGTAGGCCAGCGGGGGAAGGTTGAGAGGACCAATGCGGTGTCCCGTCGCCTTCAGGAGTTCCCGCCGCTCAGCCAGATAGGAGGCCAGGAAGACGACCAGGAGAAGTTTCAGAGGCTCTGAGGGCTGGAAGTACGCGCCGCCGATGCCCAGCCAGAGACGGGGGCCGGCTCCACCGGGGTTGACGCCCAGGACCAGGGTGGCGGCCAAGAGGAGCAAACCCGCAAAGAGCCAGGTGTAGCGGTAACGGCGCAGCCAGCGCAGGGGAACCGGCTCCCGCACCCCGATCTGGACGACGGCGATCATCGCTAGAGTGGAGAGGAGAAGCCAGGTCGCCTGGCGGGGGAGGAAATTGGGTGCCAGACGGGCCACCATGAGCAGGCCCCAACCGCTCAGGAAAGCGGCCACTGGAAGGAGCAACGGGTCTCGGTGGGGCAGGCAACGGGAGAAAGTGGCGTGGGCAGCGGCAAAGGAGAGGATGAAAGAAAGGAGCAGGCCAATGGCCCGCGCGAGACCCAGAGCGGGAGAGGCCATCAGCAGGGTGGCCGTGCCTGCCGCCACGAAGAGGAGGGCCAGCAGGAGCAACCCTCGCTCTCGTCGGACAACGAAGGGCGGATAAGGTTCAGTAGGATCCAACATAGGCGTCAGCCGATCCAGGTATCGCAGACGCAATGAGTGTCCATCGGTGTCCTACCTCCAGAGCGGGACGGCCTCCCACCTCCGGTCGTCCATCGGGGGGAGCGGGGTCATCCGGAAGCGCTCATAGGCGACCAGCGTGGCCCGCACTCTGCCGCCCGTCCAGTCCGCCGGAATCAGGATGAGGTGGCGATCCCGGACCCGGGAGCCTGCAATCCATTTCAGTGTGGGGACGGTGCCCAGTGCGGGCTGGCAATCATGCGCGCCCAGGAAGCGGCCCGTCTCGTCCGTCAGTCGAACACTGGTGGCGTCGTCGGTCGTCAGCGCGCGCAGCCCCACCAGCATCACGTCCACCGTCATCCCCGCGCCTGGAGCGACGGGGGAGGCCCGCACGCCCACCACCGCCATCTCGTCCCCCAGGGGCACAAAGCGGAGGTCGCCTGGCGGGATGACCAGCGATATCCGCTGCAGGGGCCAGCCCCACGGGCCCGCTGCCGTTCGCACCTGGCCGGGTCCGTCGGTTAGGGAAAGGAGAAGCAGGCCGCGCACCGTCCCGGGGAGGTCCACCGCGACGGTCTGATATGCGCCCGGGGCGAGGGCCGGGAGGGTGGCAGTCCCCTCCGCCCCGCCGGAAGCCCGGAGATGCAGAGTCCCGCCCGCCGTCGGGCCGCGCCAGTGGAGATAAACCCGCAAGGTGTCCGGCGCCGTCCGGTCGTAGTCGGCGCCGACCAGGACGGGCCCTCCCGCATAGGGAACGCGCTGGGGATGGAGGGTGAAAGGCATACGGGTCGCAGACTCCACGTCCAGTTCGGTCAGAAGGGTGAACGACTCCCCGCCAGCCGTGAGCAGCGGTTCAAATCCGGCTGCGGAGACGGTGTACGCGCCCAGGAGCAGCCGGTAACGACCGGGCCGGAGAGTAGGGTAGAGAGGAAGCACCAGCCGCTCCCAGCGAATTTCGCCCGGAGCGACGTCCGTGCCCAGGTAACGGTCGGCCTGGGCCACCTCGCGCCCGTCGGCATCGGCCAGGCGCAGGGTGAAGGACGGCGCGCGGTCGGAGGGGGCCGTCCGTCTCCAGGCCAGGACAACCTCCAGGGCCTGCCCAGCCCGGAACGGCGGGGCAGGCAAGCGGTATCCCAGCAACTGGACGCCCTCGGCAAAGGCGATGTCCGTCCGGAAAATGGGCGCAGTGATTTCCCGAGCGGGTCGCCGGTGGAGGCGAAAGCCCCAGCCCACCGGCTCAGCGCTGTAACCGGGGAAGTCGTAGAAGTGGGTCAGCAGGAGAGGACGGTCGGTGCCGATCTCTTCCACCCACCGCAGCCAGGTGGCCCCGTAGTCCTCCCCGACGACGGGATAGACGTACTCCACCCGCACATCGGGACGCCGTCCTTCCACTTGCTGGAGGTACCAGAGCGGGGTCGCCCAGTGCCAGTCGGCCAGGATGACGGCGCCCGGAGGAGCGGCCTCCAGAAGCGGCCCGACCGTCTGGCGGGTAGATGTATCGGCGGCCAGTTCGGTGATGCTCCAGTGTGCCTGGAGGTTCAGGACCCCTCCCCAGAGAGCCAGCGCCGCCAGAGGAAGTTGGAGTTTCACCACGAAGACGCGAAGACACGAAGTAAATTGATTATATTTTCTTTGTGTCTTTGTGTCTTCCTGGTTTGTACGATTTCTCCACCCGGCGGGGAGGAGGCCGACGGAGAGGGCAATCGGGAGGTATGCGGGCATCAGATATTCCACCGTTTGAGGGGCCCGGTAGGTCAGGGTAACGTAGGTGTGGAGGAGGAAACTGCCCGCCAGCAGGAGGAAGAGCCGCCAATCTCGCCGGAGGACAGCCAGCAAGCCCAGAGCCGCCAGGGCCAGGAGGAGGCCGTTGAACTGGAAGGTGAGGAGCGTTGGGAGCAGCGCCAGACGGTGAGGGAAGTCCTGGGGATTGGCAAAGGCGAACATGTCCCCGGCGAACCCTTTCGCCAGGACGTGCCAGAGGAAGCCCTGGAGGGTATCCAGGTCGGGCGGGGCCAGGGGCGCGCCGGCCGCGCCGCGAATGGGCAGGTAGGCCAGCGGCACGAGCAGCGCGGCCAGAAAGACCAGGACAGGGCGCCACCACCGGCAGGGTTGCAGGAGCAGGCGGGGGTCCACGTTCAGCAGATAGAGGATAAAGAAGACGCCGACGAAGGCCAGGGAGGGATGATGCCCGATACCCAGTCCCAGCGCCAGCGCCAGGAGGAGCAGCGCCTGGTCCCGCCCACCCATTCCCCATGGGCTCTCCGTTGCGAAGCGGGCTAGGGCGTAAAAGGCCAGGGCGGCGAAGAAGAGGGTGGGCATACGGATGTTGGCGATAGCGGCCTGGGCCCAGAAGGTAGTGGCGGAGCCCAGCGTCAGTGCGGCAGCGAGGCCCCCCATGCGGGCCAGGAGGGGGGAGGCGCCCAGGTGGCGGGCCCAAAGGCGGGTCGCTCGGGCCAGCCAGAGCAGGGTAACGACCGCCATCGGCACGCTCATCAGGTTTAGCCGCAGCGCCGGGGGGCCGATGGGGACCAGTCGGATGAAGAGATGCCCGGCCATCGTATAGAGGGGGTAACCGGGCGGGTGGGCCACACCCAGGAGCGCGGCGGCCAACTGGAACTCGCCGCTATCGGCGGGGAGGACGTCCCGGGAAAGCGTGGCCAGGTAGAGGGCCGAAAACAGGACGCAGACTCCCGCGTCGGCCAGATGGTCGGCCTGGCGGTCGGAGAGGAGGGGCAGGCGAGCGCTCTCCCGCAACGATTCTATGGCCCAGACCAGGCAGGCAATGTTTGCCCATGCCAGAGGCAAAAGCCGCCAGGGCCAGAGGACGGCGACCAGGAGCACCAGCGCGGACCACCCGGTGATCGGAGCCCGGCGGCGGGTTAGGAGAAATCCCCCCGCCCCTCCGGCCAGTGCCAGTGCCAGGATGAAGCAAACCGGCAGGGGAATGTCCGGGATCTCCAGCAGGAAGCGAGCCACTACCAGGCCCAGGAGGATGCCGTAGCCGACGGTGAGCCGACGCATCGGGGGAGGTTATACCATGATTCCCGCTACGTGCAACTGGAAGCAAGAGGGCCATCTGGCTCCCTCACTTCCGATGAACGGATGAAATCGACAGACACCTCTGGACTTCGCCTGGGAGGTTGTTGTACAATCATGTTGCCTGTGCAGGGGCGCACCGTTCGAAGAAAGGATCAGCCTTGAGGCCTGATCCGAAGTCGGCCTAATGGTCGGGAGGGACCGATGAATCACCATTCAGTGATCCTGGTCAGCGCGTGTCTGTTGGGGCTTCCCACTGCGTATCACGGAGGCGGGCACCCGGTGGCGGACCTTATTCGGCTGGCCGCGCTGGGAGCGGTCATCCCCATCTGTCCGGAGGTCGCGGGCGGACTTCCCATCCCCCGCCCGCCGATGGAGATTGTCGGCGGGAGCGGCGGCGACGTCCTGGATGGGCAGGCGCGCGTCCTCACAGCGAAGGGAGAGGATGTTACCGATGCCTTCCTGCGAGGGGCCGAGCGGGCGCTGGCGCTGGTCCGGCGGTACGGCATTCGGCTCGCCGTGATGAAAGCCCGGAGTCCCTCCTGTGGTTCCTTGGCAATTTACGATGGCAGCCACAGGGGACGACTCATCCCTGGAGAGGGAGTTACCGTGGCCCTTCTGCGACGAGCAGGGGTCCGGGTAGTTTCTGAGGAGGAAGACCGGATAGGGCATCTATTTTCGGCCTCGCTGCTGGAGTGAACCGCCTTTCACTGGCCCCAGCGGACATCTATCCGATGGCTTGTGGGGTTGGAGGGGTTATGCTATACTTGTGCAAGCAGCAAGGCCTATGGACCTCTTTGAACACTTCGGGCAGAAGCGGATTCGGGAAGAGGCACCTCTGGCAGCGCGCATGCGTCCCCGTACCCTGGATGAGTTCATTGGCCAGGAGCACATTCTGGGGGAAGGGCGGCTGCTGCGCCGGGCCATTGAGGCCGACCGGCTCTTTTCCTCCCTGATTTTCTGGGGGCCGCCTGGCACCGGGAAGACCTCGCTGGCCATGATCATCGCCCACACCACCCGCTCCCACTTTGAGACGCTCAGCGCGGTCATGGCGGGTGTGGCCGACATCCGGCGCGTCGTGCAGGAAGCCAAGGAGCGGCGCGGGATGCACGGGCGGCGAACCCTCCTCCTGATTGACGAAATCCATCGTTTCAACCGCGCCCAGCAGGATGCACTGCTCCCCCACGTGGAGGACGGAACCATCACCCTGATCGGTTCCACCACCGAGAATCCCTACTTTACAGTCGTTGGGCCCCTCCTCTCTCGCTCTCGGGTTTTCCCGTTCAAGCCCCTGACCGATGACGAGGTTCGGCTGATCATAGAACGGGCCCTAAGCGACCCGGAGCGCGGCTATGGCCGCCGTGCGGTCCGCGTGGACCCGGAGGCGATGGACCACCTGGTCCGCATTGCGGGCGGAGATGCCCGGGCTGCGCTGAACGCCCTGGAACTGGCGGTGGAGAGCACCCCACCGGACGAGAGCGGAACGGTTCACATCACCCTGGCAGTGGCGGAGGATTCCATCCAGCGGCGTGCCCTGCTCTACGATCGGGCCGGAGACGAGCACTATGACACCATCTCCGCCTTCATAAAGTCTGTTCGGGGTTCCGACCCGGATGCGGCGCTCTACTGGCTGGCGAAAATGGTCGCCGCGGGAGAGGACCCCCGTTTCATCCTCCGGCGACTGTACATCTTAGCGGCAGAGGATGTGGGACTGGCGGACCCTCAGGCCGTCGGGGTGGTCAACGCCTGCGCTCAGGCTTTTGAGTGGGTAGGGTGGCCAGAGGGCCAATACCACCTGGCCCTGGCGACGCTCTACCTGGCCACGGCGCCCAAATCCAACGCCGTCGGCGCATACTGGCAGGCCCTGGCCCACATTGAGGAACATGGCTCGGGTCCGGTGCCCCTCCACCTGCGGGATAAGTCCGACCTGTTTCATGGCCCGCTGCGGGAGCACTACCGGCAGACCATGGGCCCGAACTTCGGTTATCGCTACCCCCACGACGACCCTCGGGGGTGGGTGGAGCAGTCGTACCTCCCCGATGGAGTGGAGGGTGGGTGGTTTCGCCTGAAAGGTCACGGCTACGAACGGGTTATCCTCCGCCGCCTGCAACGGATGAAGAGACCCCGATAGCCATAACGGGAACCAGGAGGTTCTATGAGTGCAATCGCTGTCCCCGCCCTTTACTTTTCCCAACCCGGCCCCCAGAACACGGATCGGACACTGGAAGCAGCCCATCGGCGGGCTGAAGAACTGGGCATCCGAACCGTTCTGGTCGCCAGCACCACCGGGGAGACGGGCGCAAAGGCCGTCCAGGTCTTCCAGGGATACAACGTAGTGGTGGTTACCCACTCCACCGGCTTCCGGGCGCCGAACAACCAGGAATTGCGGCCGGAATACCGCGCGGCCATTGAGGCTGGTGGTGGACGCATCCTTACTTGCCAGCATGCCTTCGGCGGCATCAACCGGGCCGTGCGCCGGAAACTGAACACCTACCTGACCGACGAGATCATCGCCTTTACCCTCCGGAACTTTGGAGAAGGGACCAAAGTCTGCATAGAGATTGCGCTGATGGCGGCCGACGCCGGATTGGTCCGAGTAGATGAACCCTGCATTGCCATCGCAGGAACGGGTCATGGGGCGGATACGGCCCTGGTCCTGAAGCCCGCTAACGCCCAGGCGTTTTTTGACCTCCGGGTGATGGAAATCATCGCCAAGCCCCGCCTGGGATAAACCCATATGCGCAGACCGCCCGGCCGGAATGTCCGAGGGGAGGAGTGCACCCATGAAGCCGGTTTCCGAGATGACCTTTGAGGAAGCGTTGACAGAACTGGAAGAGGTCGTCCGAAGGCTGGAAGCAGGCGGGTTAACCCTGGAAGAGAGCCTGGCCCTCTATGAACGGGGGCAGGCACTGGCCGCCTATTGCAACCGGCAACTGGACCAGGCGGAACTGAAAGTCAGTCAACTCTCGCCGGACGGCACCCTGCTTCCTTTGGAACTGGGATAACCTGATAGGGGATCCCACAGACCCGGTAACGGAAAACCAGGCGTGTCAAGCCCTCGGTATGGAGGGGGACTCGTCATACCTTTCTCTTCGGAAGGCAACCCCCTCTCCCACCACCACTCACTGACCCATCGTGCCGAGCCCGCGCCGGCGCGCGATCGCTTGACAAGAGCCCGTACTTCGGTGTATAATAATTTCTGAAGTTTGATCTAACGCCACACCCGGCACATTACAGAAAACGCCATACCGGGTTCTCCGACCCACCGCGCTCCCTCCGGGACGAGTGGGCGATACGGTGTGGGGAGCAATCTCCACGCCCGCCGTGCTTGCAAAGGAGACGCTGAAAGGCGGGCATGTCCCGCCAAAGGGTCTCCTTTTTTATTTAACACTGTTTCCCCCAACCATCCCCCAATCATAGGAGGTGCACAATGTCCAGGATGCTACGGGTCAACATGACTGACCGGACAGTCAAGTACGAAGATGTCCCCGAGCAGTACCGCTTACTGGGCGGGCGCGGCCTGACCTCCTCCATCATCTGCGACGAAGTGGACCCCACCTGCCATCCTCTGGGCCCCAACAACAAACTGGTTTTCGCCCCGGGCATCATCACCGGCACCAATGCGCCTACCTCTGGTCGCGTCTCGGTGGGCGGGAAATCCCCCCTCACCGGCGGCATCAAAGAGTCCAACGCCGGTAGCGGCTGGCCCCAGTCGGTGGCCAAACTGGGGATCAAGGCCATCATCGTGGAGGGCTACCCCAAGGACGGCGGCTGGTGGGGGCTGCACATCACCAAAGACGGTGCCACCTTCTTCCCCGCCAACGAGTACGCCGGTCGGAGCCTCTACGAGGTCTACCCGCTTCTCTTTGAGCGCTTCGGCAAGAAAGTAGACATCTGCTCCATCGGCGTCGCCGGAGAGATGAAGATGGCCATGGCCGGGGTCTGCTTTAACGACGCGCATGGGCGGCCCAGCCGTTACTCCGGGCGCGGGGGCCTCGGCGCAGTGATGGGCTCCAAAGGGCTCAAGTTCATCGTCGTGGACGCCACCGGTGGGCCCGGGGTGGAGATCGCCAACCCCGACCTCTTTGAGCAGGGCCGCAAGAAGATGCTGGAAGCGCTCCGCCAGCACGACATCACCAAGCCCAAAGGCGGCCTGAACACCTACGGTACCGCGATCCTGGTCAACATCCTCAACGAGGCCGGCGCCTACCCCACCCGTAACTTCCGGGAGGGCCGCTTCGAGGGCGCAGCGGCCACCTCCGGTGAGGCCATCTTTGAGAACAACAAGAAGCGCCTGGGCAAGGAACTCTACAACCACGCCTGCCACCCCGGCTGCGTGATCCAGTGCTCCAACACCTATTACGACGAGCAGGGGAAGGAACTCGTTTCCTGCATTGAGTACGAGTCCACCTGGGCGCTGGGAGCCAACTGTGGTATTGACAACCTGGATGCCATCGGCAAACTCATCTGGCTCTGTAACGACTTGGGCATTGACACGATTGAAACCGGTGGCACCCTGGGGGTGGCGATGGACGCGGGACTTCTGCCCTTCGGCGACTGGCAGGGAGCCATTCGCTTGCTGGATGAGGACATCCGCAAGGGCACTCCGCTGGGTCGCATCCTGGGCAACGGCGCTGCCTTCACTGGCCAGGCCTTCGGCTGGCACCGGGTCCCTGGCGTGAAGGGACAGAATATGCCCGCCTACGAGCCGCGCGCCATCAAGGGCATCGGCGTTACCTACGCCACCTCCACCATGGGCGCTGACCACACCGCTGGCTACACCATCGCGCCGGAGATCCTGGGCGTGAGCGGTAAGGCCGATCCGCGCGATGTCAAGAAGGCCGACCTCTCCCGCAACTTCCAGGTCGCCACCGCCTTCATTGACTCCACCGGCCACTGCCTCTTCATCGCTTTCGCCATCCTGGACATCCCCAGCGGCTTTGAGGGCATGGTGGAAGAGTGCGCGGGCGTCCTGGGCGTGGACTGGACACCGGATGACGTAACCCGGATCGGCAAAGAGATAATGGAAAAGGAACTGGCCTTCAACCGGGCCGCGGGCTTCACCAAAGCCCACGACCGGATGCCCGAATTCATGAAGTACGAGCCGCTCCCTCCCCACAACGTCGTCTGGGACGTGCCCGATGAGGAACTGAACGCCGTGTGGTGGTAAACCCAGTACCCCCAGCGCCGGGTGCTGGCCCCATAGCCAGCATCAAAGCCATACCTTTTCCCTGCGGCGGCGGTGCCGTTGCAGGGAAAATGTTTTCTTTACATACCCCTATCCCCTGCTGAGATAGATGTCCCCACCGAATCCAACCTAGGATCAGGAGCACCTGTTGCGGTTTCCGGTACGTGTGGTAAAATATATGATTGCCAGATGGACGGGTACGATACACGGAGGGCCCAATGCCGGTCTCAAACGAGGAACTGAGAAACTGCCTGCTTCAAGAACGGGCATACCTGCTGGAACAGGTAACCCGACCTGGCGACCATGAGTATCGCAGCGCCGGATACGGCAACCACATCGCCGATGATGCCACCGAGACCTTTGAACAGGCCAAAGAGGTCTCCCTTCACCGGAATGAGACCTCTTTACTCTGGCTGGTAGAGCATGCCCTGGCGAAGTTTGAACTGGGCACCTATGGCATCTGCGAGGCATGTGGCGCCCCGATTGACCGGGCCCGCTTGAAAGCCCTCCCCTACGCGCTGTACTGTCTGGACTGTCAGGCTCAGATGGAGCAGCGGCGGTAGGCGCGCTGTCGGGGTGGCCTCCAGAGGTGCTTCGTTGTCCGGCCTCAAAAACCTGATTCTGATCACCATCGCCGCGCTGACCGTGGCCCTGGACCAGGCCACCAAATCCTGGATTGTGGCTCACATGAGCCTGGGAGAATCCAGAGAAGTGGCCCCATGGCTGAACGCCATTTTCTCCCTGACCTATGTCACCAACACCGGTATCGCCTTCGGCCTGTTCCAGGGTCTGGGTGATGTCCTCCTGATCGTCGCCCTGCTCGCTGTCGGCGCGATGTTTATCTACTACCGCCACCTCCCCCCCGGTCCTCTTCTGCTCCCTATCGCCCTGGGCCTTCAACTGGGTGGCGCCCTGGGCAATCTGATAGACCGTCTGACCCGAGGGGCCGTAGTGGATTTCATTGACCTGAATTTCTGGCCCCTCCATCACTGGCCGATTTTCAACCTGGCGGATGCCAGCATCGTAACCGGCGTGGCCCTTCTGGTGTTAATGATACTGAGCAAGAAAGACCGCCGGGAGCCGCTGGCTCCAACATGACTATGGCAACGCCCTCCTGCGGAGAGGTCTCTTTCGTCGTCTCTTCCGAAGAAGCGGGAGAACGGCTGGACCGGGCCTTGGTCGCCCGGTTCCCGGACCTCAGTCGCGCCCAACTCCAGCGGCTGGTCCGCTCCGGCGCCGTTACCGTCAACGACTCCACCGTCCGGCCGGCTCACCGGCTCACGCTCGGCGACCGGGTCGCCATCACCTTCCCGGAGGAACCGACGGTCCGCCCCGAAGCCCTCCCGCTGACCATCGTCTACGAGGACGACTACCTGCTGGTAGTGGACAAACCGGCGGGAATGGTAGTTCACCCGGCTGCCCGGCTGGTCAGCGGCACCCTGGTCAATGCCTTGCTGGCCCACTGCCCCCAACTCGCCAGCGTGGGTGGACCGGACCGGGCAGGCATCGTCCATCGCCTGGACCGGGAGACCTCGGGGCTCATCGTGGTGGCCAAACATCCGGAGATCCACGCGGCCCTCCAGCGACAGTTCCAACGCCGCCGGGTGCGTAAAACCTACGTGGCCCTGGTAGAGGGACAAGTCCACCCCCGCGAAGGCATCATTGACGTCCCCATCGGCCGGGACCCGAGAGATCGGACCCGGATGATGGCCTCCCGAACAGGCCGCCCGGCTATCACTCAGTACCGGGGGGTGGAATTCTTCCCCCACTACACCCTGCTGGAAGTACGTCCGCACACCGGTCGGACCCATCAGATTCGGGTGCACCTGGCCTGGCTGGGCTACCCGGTGGTCGGCGATCGGGTCTACGGGCGGCGACACCAGCCGTTGCTCCCGGACCGTCATTTCCTGCATGCCCGCGACCTGGCCTTTACCCATCCGGTTACGGGGAAGCCCCTCTCCCTTTCCGCGCCCCTGCCCCCCGAATTGACCGCGATCCTGACCCGGCTGCGGCGAGAGAAGTCATAGCACCCCGCGCGGCAAGAAAGGAGAATCCGCCCATGTCCGAAGACCTACTCCAACGGGTTGCTCCGCCTCCCGAGCCCGCCAGCCCGGGCCTGCGGCTGCGGACCGCCCGGGAGGCCCGGGGGCTATCACTGCAGGAGGTGGAAGCCGCCACCCGCATTCGCGCCCGCTACCTGGAAGCCCTGGAGACGGGGCAGTACAACGTGATGCCCGGCGGAGAGGCCCAGGTGCGTGGATTCCTGCGCCGCTACGCCACCTTTCTGAACATCCCCCCGGAAGAAATCATCGCCCTCTATGACCGGGAACATCAGCGGGAACCCGCCCCCTCCGCGCCTCCTCCAGCCCGACCCGGAGCCCCCTGGGGCCCCCGGATGGCTTCAACCCGCCAGCCGGTCCAACGGCCGCGTCCGGAAACGGCGGGGCGCCAGCCCCGAATGGTGGTCTTGCTAAGCCTGATAGCGTTGATCGGAGCCATCGCCCTGGGAGGGACATGGCTGATGACCCACCCGGGGCGATTTTTTTCCGGCTCCCGGGCCACACCGACCGTCGGCGCCTTCCGTCCCCCCGCATTCCCCTCTCCTATGGCCACGGCCCCCCTGGCCTCGCCGACCCCTGTTCCCACCCCCGCGCCGCCCCCTACCTTCCCCGTCTCCACCGACGCCGTAACCGTTACTCTGGAAGCGCGCGAGCACGTCTGGGTCCGGGTGACGGTGGACGGCTTCACTGCTTTTGAGGGCATGCTCTCCCCCGACAACCCCCGGACATGGATAGGACAGGAAATGGTGGTGGTGGAGACCGGCAACGGGGCCGGGGTGGTCGCCGTGGTGAACGGCCAGTCCCAGGGCCCCCTCTGCGGGCGCGGCGAGGTCTGCACCCGGGGGTGGGAACCCACCGGGGAAATCCCGCTCCAGAGATGAGCCGCCCCCAACCCACCTGGAGGCCCTATGACCGCAAAGGGAATGGTCATCATAGACGAAAACCGATGTAAAGGATGCGGGCTCTGCCTTGCCGTCTGCCCGGTCCACATCCTGAAACTGGCCGACGGTCGGTTCAACACCCGGGGCTACCGGCCTGTAGAAATAACGGACCCCGAAGCCTGTACCGGTTGCGCCATGTGCGCCATCATCTGCCCCGACGTGGTCTTTACCGTCTACCGCCGCAGGGCCCGTCGTGGGCAACCCGCTCCCCCCCCGACCGGTTGACAGGCTGGACACCTCCTTGGAGCGAGTACCTATGGCCAGAGAACTGTGGGAAGGGAATATGGCCATCGCGGAGGCCGCCGTTCGGGCAGGATTGGAGGCCTTCTTTGGTTACCCCATTACCCCTCAAACCGAGATCTTAGAGTATCTCTCTCGCCGTCTACCCGAACTGGGACGGGTCTTTCTGCAGGCCGAGAGCGAGGTGGCTTCCATCAATATGGTCTACGGCGCCGCCTGTGCCGGTGCCCGGGTGATGACTTCTTCCTCCAGCCCCGGCATCAGCCTGATGCAGGAGGGGTTCTCGTATATCGCCTGCTCCGAAGTCCCCGCCGTTGTGGTGAACCTGATGCGGGGCGGGCCCGGCCTGGGGAATGTGGCCCCCTCTCAGGGAGACTACTTTCAAGCCGTGAAGATGGCCGGACATGGCGACTTCCACCCCATCGTCCTGGCCCCGGGCAGCATCCAGGAAGCGATTGACCTGACCATCCTGGCCTTTGACCTGGCGGATCGGTATCGCACCCTGGCAATGATTGTCGCGGACGGGTCCCTGGGCCAGATGATGGAACCCGCCGAGATGCCCCCGATGCGCCCCGTCCGTCCGCCCGGTGAGCGCCCCCCCTGGGCGCTCACCGGGGCTCGGGGCCGCCTGCCCAATGTGATTACTTCCCTCTACCTGGCGGAAGAAGACCTGGAACAGGTCAATCTGCGCCTGCAGGCCAAACTGCGTCGAATTGCGGCGAACGAAGTCCGCTGGAAGGAGTACGCCACCGACGACGCCGAACTGCTCATAGTGGCCTTCGGCACAGTGGGGCGGATCTGCCAGACGGTGGTGCGGGAAGCCCGGGCTAAAGGCTTGAAAGCCGGCCTCCTGCGCCCGGTTACCCTCTGGCCCTTCCCCTCGACCCGTATCGCCGAACTGGCTGCGCGAGTGCGAGGAATGCTGGTCGTGGAGATGAACGCCGGGCAGATGCTGGAGGACGTCCGACTGGCAGTGGAGGCCCGCTGCCCCGTCCGCTTCTACGGCCGGCTGGGCGGCATGATCCCCCTGCCGGATGAGATTCTGCCCCAACTGGAAGCAATGGACGCGGAGGTATGAATGGCCACCGGACAGGACATCCCTCCCGATATGGAACCGGTCTACCAGTACCCGGAAAGTTTGACCTCCCGGTTCACCCACTACTGCCCCGGCTGTACCCATGGGGTTATCCATCGGCTCATCGCCGAAGTGATTGACGAACTGGGCATCCGGGAGCGGACGGTCGGCGTGGCGCCGGTGGGGTGCGCGGTGCTGGCGTACGATTACTTCAACCTGGACTTCTGCGAGGCAGCCCACGGACGGGCTCCAGCAATGGCGACCGGCATCAAACGAGTCAGTCCGGATACGGTGGTCTTCACCTACCAGGGGGACGGCGACCTGGCGGCCATCGGCACCGCGGAGATCATCCATGCCGCCAACCGGGGAGAACTCATCACCACCATCTTCGTCAACAACGCCATCTACGGGATGACCGGCGGGCAAATGGCCCCCACCACCCTACCCGGCCAGGTTACCACCTCTTCCCCCGGTGGGCGGGACGTCCGGATGGCCGGCTGGCCCATCAAAATGGCCGAACTGATCGGGGTGCTCCCCGGCGCTGCCTACGTTACCCGACAGGCTGTGTTAGACGTACCCGGAATCCGACGCGCCAAACAGGCCATCCGACTGGCTTTCCGAGTCCAACTGGCCGGCCTGGGTTTCTCTATGGTGGAAATCCTTTCCACCTGCAACACCAACTGGGGACTCTCGCCGCTGGAGGCGCTGGAATGGGCAAAGGCCCACATGGTCCCCTATTACCCCCTGGGGGACACCAAGGTGGCCGACGCAGTACGCGCGCTGATGGAGCAAGCATAGCCCAGGCCGTCAGGCCTGTATCCTCCCCCAACGGAGACGCACATGCAGGAAGAAATCCTTATCTCCGGCTTTGGCGGTCAGGGAACCCTTTTTGCCGGACAGATGCTGGCCTACGCGGCTATGGACGCGGGATTCCACGTTACCTGGATTCCCTCCTACGGCCCGGAAATTCGCGGTGGCCGGTCCCGCTGTACCGTGATCATCTCGGACCAAGAAATCGGTTCCCCCCTGGTCCGCCACCCCAGCGCGGCCATTGTGATGAGCATCCCCTCCATGGAAGCCTTTGAGCCCGCTGTCCGACCCGGAGGAGTGCTGGTGGTCAACGCTTCCCTGATCCCTATGCGGAGCCAGCGCCCGGACCTCCGCGTCCTCTACGTCCCGGCGCTGGAAATGGCAATGGAACTGGGGAGCACCCGGGTGGCCAATATGATCTGTCTGGGCGCGCTGGTACAA
The DNA here is from genome assembly GCA_025060135.1 of Anaerolineae bacterium. Lineage (GTDB taxonomy): Bacteria > Chloroflexota > Anaerolineae > B4-G1 > DUEL01 > SpSt-77. Next base: position 26,561 of record JANXCY010000013.1, read on the forward strand.
GCCATGAGCATCCTGCCGCTGGAAACCATAGAACAGGCCATGGATCGTTACCTGGGAGAACCACATCGGCAGTGGCTTTCGCTGAACAAGGAGGCTCTGCGGCGAGGAGCATCCCTGGCGATGCAGTAGACACCATAGGGGAAAACCAGGCGGGAGTGGATGGGAGTCGAACCCACCGCGGCCCGCTCTGCGCGACCCGCCACCGGTTTTGAAGACCGGGAGGCCCACCGGGACCCAACCACCCCCGCAGACAGTTCTATCATAATCGAAATAGCCCATTCCGTCAAGGTGAACGCGCGATGGCGATGAATGACCATACGCTCTCCTGGCCCACCGGCCCTGTCCTTCGGAACGTCGCCGCCCTCGTCCGCTACCGGATCGGCGAGACCTCCTCCACCCTGCGCCTGACCGAACCGAACTGCCCGATCCAGGCTCCCGGCCTCCAAGCCTTCTGGCGACAGGAACCGGCTCCCAACGGCTACCAGTTCTGGCTGGAACTGACCGCCTCCGGCGAGGCCCCCATCTATCTGGAGACCACGGACGTCCTGACGGCTCGGGCCCCCGACCTGGGCGCGCCCCCGGCAACCTGGCGCGTCTATCAAAACGGCTGGCAATCGTGGAGCCCCACCTTCGTCCGCCACCTGGAGGGCACCCGCTACGCGGACCCGGGCACCCCGGAATACCGCGCTGCCCATCAGCCCCACTGGGAGCCCGACTACGATGGCCTGATTTCCTCTGAATGGGTGGCCGTCCTCTTCGCCCCACCCGCTACTGCCCTCCTCCTGGGCTTCCTCACCGCGAAGGACCAACTGGCGGAAATCCGCCTGCGCGCCGATGGTTCCGAACTGACCGCGCGCTGCCACCTGGACAGCGTCCTCCTGGCCCCCGGCGCCTCCCTGCGGACAGAGGTCCTGTGGGTAGCGGCCGGGCCCGACCCCCTGCGACTGCTGGAAGCGTGGGCGGAGGCCATTGCCCGGGAAATGGGAGCACGGGCCCCTCATCCCACCATCGGCGGCGAAGCCGCCACCGAAGGGGCCAGGGGGAGAGGGGAGAGCCCCCCCACCGGCTGGTGCACCTGGTACTACTTCTACGGTGAGAATACCGCCGACGATATCCTGGATAACCTGCGCGCCATCGCCAACCACCGCCTGCCACTGGACGTCATCCTCATTGACGATGGCTACCAAACGGCCATTGGGGACTGGTTCTCCATCCAAACCGACAAATTCCCCGACGGGATGGAGCCCGTCGCCGAGGCTGTCCGCGCCGCTGGACACCGGCTGGGCATCTGGACCGCGCCCTTCGGCGCAGCAGCGACGTCTCAACTCTTCGCCACGCATCCCGATTGGGTCGTGCGGGATGAGAGCGGCGCTCCCGTCGTCGGCTGGGTCCATTGGGGCGTGCCCTGCTACGCCCTGGACTGCACCCATCCGGAAGTCCTGGCCTGGCTGGAGGAGACCTTCCGGCGGATGCGCCGGGAGTGGGGGGCGACGTTCTTTAAGATAGACTTCCTCTTCGCCGCCGCGCGGCCGGGCCGCCGGTACGACCCCACCGCCACCCGTGCGCAGGCCCTGCGGCGAGGCGTGGAGGCCATCCGCAACGCCATCGGAGACGACGCCTTCCTCCTGGGCTGTGGCGCGCCCCTGGGCCCGTGTATCGGCCTGGTGGACGGCATGCGCATCGGCACCGACGTGGACCCAAACTGGCATCCTATCTTCCGCTACGACCTTTCAGCGGTCTCCACCGAGAACGCGCTCCGCAACAGCATCACCCGCGCGCCGTTCCATAACCGCCTCTGGCTCAACGACCCGGATTGCCTCCTGGTCCGCCAGCGGGGCCCGGACCTGGACCTGGTCCTTAACGAAGTGCGCACCCTGACCGCTGTCATCGCCCTGCTGGGAGGGCTCACCATCAACTCGGACAACCTGGCCCTCATCCGTCCGGGACGGCTCAAATATCTCCGGCAGGCGCTCCCGCCCACGGGCATCTCCGCCCGACCGCTGGACCTCTTTGAGCACGAGATGCCCCGCTTGCTCCTCCTGCCGGTGGAGCGGGATTGGGGCCGCTGGTGGGTAGCGGGAGTCATCAACTGGGAAGACCGTACCGTGGAGACCCCTGTCCGCCTGATCGACCTGGGCCTGCCCGCCGGGCGTTACCACGTCTTCCACTACTGGCGTCGCCGCTACCTGGGGGTGACGGACGATACAGTGATTCTGCGCCGCCACCAGCCCCACGAGACCGCCGTCCTGCTCTTGAAACCGGTTTCCGACCGGCCCGACCTGCTGACCACCACCTTTCACGTCTGCCAGGGGGCGGTGGAGGTGGCAGATTGCCGCTGGGATGAAACGCACCATCTCCTGTACATTGCACTGGAGAAAGCAGGAGTGCAGTACGGCGAGGTCTGGCTCACGGCGCCGGAACCGTGGGAGACCATAGAGGTCCGGGTGAACGGCGAACGACACCCCTGGGTCTCTCCGGCCCCGGGTATCCTGCGGATCGGCCTGACCTTGGAAGGGCGCTCGGAAGTTACCGCGAGGTTCCGGAAACGATGAAACCCTGGCAGACATCGCTCCCGTCCGCCGTGAGCATCGCTCTGCTGGCAGGCGCGGCCCTGGCGCTGTTCAGCAGTGGCCTCTGCCTGGGCGCCGGGGTTACCTGGACCCTGATGCACCCGGAGCCCCGTCCGGGGCTCCCCGGTCCCGCCGGGTCTGCCCTGGACCATCCGGCCCGACCGGGTGCTGCAGTCGTGGCCGGCGACCTGGAGATTCGGGTAACCGGTGCGGTCCGCCCGGCGGATGATACTGTAATGAAAGGCAGCATGCTCAACCCCCGACCGGGTCCGGGCAACGAAATGATCTTGATCAGCCTCTCCATCACCTGCCGCCCAACAGAAGATAACGATCCCTGCAACCTCATCCCGGCGCTGGATTTTCTTCTGGCCAGCCCCGCTGGCGTGCACCGGCCAAAGTGGCTGGTTACAGGTCTGCCCAACCTGTTGCCAAGTGGTGAGGTTGCTACCGGAGAAACGGTCCTCGGAGACCTGGTGTTTGAGGTGGGAAAGGAGGAAACCAGATTGGTCTTGGTGTACACCGAGTCATGGGGCAGCCATACGGCATATCTGGCCGTTCCGTAATGGTGGGGTGGTCATTCTGGGAGGTGGGACATGAAGGCATCTCGTTTACCTGCTTCGCCCGAGCGATACCCCTTAGCTCCTCCTGAGGAGACCAATGTGTTGGTATCGTGGGCCAAAGAACTGATCCGGCAACTCCGCCTGGCATGGCGGCTGTTCAAAGACCGGCGGGTACCGTGGGGGCTGAAACTGATTCCCCCGGCCGCGCTCATCTACATCCTCTCCCCGGTGGACATTCTGCCGGACCTGGGCCTGGGCCTGGGACAACTGGACGACATCGCCATTATCCTTCTTGCCCTGAAACTCTTCATTGAACTGGCACCCGCAGAGGTCGTCCGAGAGCATCTGCGGGCCCTGGGAGCGAAAATCCGCGAATGGCCGGTAGAGGAACCTGCGCTCGTTGAGGGCGAATTTGAAGTCCAAGAGGAATAAACGGCTCCAACAGCGTCAAAAAACTTCACTGCGACGGCTTTGCCGCCGCAGTGAAGCCGGACTTCCTGAGAGTTGGGATCTCGCAGCGGGGCTGGGACGCCCCCCTGCCTTTGTGTTACTTTGTTTTGACCTTGATGGTCTTGGGCTTGATCTCTTCCGCCTTGGGCAGCGTGAGGGTGAGCACGCCGTTCTCAAAAGTTGCCTCCGCCTTTTCCACATCCACCGGCACATTCAGCACCAGGGAGCGGGCGAAGGGACCATAGGGCCGCTCCTGGAAGAGATATTCCACGTTGTCCAGCGGCGGTCGCAGTTCCCCCCGGATAGTCAGCGTGTCCCCCTGAATGGAGATGTCCACCTCTTCGGGCAACAACCCGGGGACCGAAGCGACCACAACGATCTCCTCCGGAGTGGTGTAAACATCCACCGGCAACCGCAGCGGCTCCTCCGGCGTGCCCCGCCGCCACGTGCTCCATGGGCGGACAAACGACTCCTCAAACAGGCGGTCCATCGCTTCCCGCAGGCTCATGATTTCCCGAAACGGAGCGAAGAAAGCCATCGCGCACCTCCTTTTTGTGGATTGGGAGATGGACCGGCGCCTCCGGGCGCCGGTCCGGCTCGGATTCTACTTTTTCGCCTTGATTTTGATGGTCTTGGGTTTGACCTCTTCGGCCTTCGGCAGCGTCAGGGTCAGCACCCCGTTCTCAAAGACGGCTTCAGCGTCGTCGGCGACGACCTTGGTGGGCAGGAGGAAGGAGCGGCAGAAGGAGCCGTAGTAGCGCTCGCGTCGGACATAGTGCTCATCCCGAATGTTCTCCTCCCGCTTGATCTCCCCCCGCAGGGTGAGCGTATCGCCAGTAACGCTGATCTCCACATCCTCCGGTTTCACCCCCGGGAGGGTGGCCTTCACCACCACAGCGTTGTCGGTCTCATACATATCTACGGCCGGACCCTCGGCCCAGCGAGAGAGGGCCCCCCAGGGGCGAACGAAGGACTCCTCAAAGAGCCGGTTCATCGCCTCCCGCAGGCTGACTAACTCCCGGAATGGCTCCCAGCGCATCAACATGGCTCATCACCTCCTTTGCCCTCAGGGATAGAATTTAGGGAGGCATCCTCTCGGGATGCCTTCTCTCACCAATTGCGCCCTTATCATGCCACAGGCGCGTTAGAATTCCGCAAGAGAAAAATAAGAAAAGTGATAGAATTAGCAGACAGCGTGAGGGGGTGGAGCCATGCCGCCGGTGCTCTCTTTGGGGAATGAGGGAGGATAAAAATCTGACCCGGCTTTTATTCCCATCTCTTCATGAGGATCAGGCCCAGCAGGAATAGGCCACCCGCAACCAGAAAGGGGATGTACCCTGGATCCGACACCACCAGCAGGGTTACCATAGGCTGTCCTTCCCGAGCGGTGTACCCGGAGAGAAACACCGCCCGGCCCCCCAGGCTGAGGGGAGCGTTGGGGCGGATGGTCCCTTGCTGGGCCTCCCGACCATCCACCAGCACCGTGACCGCCACCCGATAGTCAGCGACGCTGCCATCGGGGTAGCGGTCTACGGCGATGCCGTCGTACCGGAGGGCCGGGGCACCCGGGCCCAGGGAAATGGTACCCCCCGGAGCAAGGGTCTGCTCTTCCCGCCAGCCAAGGCTGCTCAGCGCCAGAGATAGCAGTAGCAACAGAACCGAGAGGTGGATCATCAGGGTGCCCCAGTGAGGGACCGAACAGCGGTGCAGATGGAGCCGAAAGGCCGGCCAGCGGTTCAGCATACACAGGAGAGTTGCCGTGGCCAGAAAGGCTAAAACGAGGAGAAAAGGGGCCGAGGTGTACCACCGGAAAAGGCCCACCGCGGCCAGGAGATCAGTAAGGGGGCCGTAGCGGGCGCGTACAGCCTCTTCCCAGCGGGCCAGCATCGTCGGGTCGCCCGCCGGACGCTGAGGGAAGCAGGACCCCAGAGCAGCCATCCCCAGGGCCAGCAGGAACAACCCGGCCACCCCTGTTGGGCGGCCGAAAAATCGGATCAACCTTCGCACCGGCATCCGAAACGGAGAGCCTTCACCGGACATCGCGCGCAGGAAAGCAGGGGGAAACCTCGGGACTTCCGCCGTTACCCGTAGCGCAGGCCGCCTGGCCTGTGGATGCAGGCGAACCGCCCGCCCCGCGGACCTAAGAAGTCAGTGCACAACCGGTTCTTAATCGCCGCAAAGCACCCGTTTCCAGGTGCCCAACGGCGCTCCACCGCGCTCCGTGCCGGATCACGAAATCTTCACGCTATCGTGGGGTTACCGCGCCAGGCCATCCGTTGCTATTCCAGAATTTCCCAGACCACATACAATGGGCGGTTGCGAACTTCGTCGTAGATGCGAGCCAGGTATTCGCCCATGACACCCAGGAAGAGGAGTTGCGTGCCGCTGAGGATAAGGGCTACAGTCAACACCACCCCCTGCCCGGCCAGAGGGGCCTGCCCGGTCAGCCGCAGAATCAAGAGGATCAGTCCCAACAGGACCCCCAGTACCAGCAGGATCGCTCCGAACGTCCAGGCCAGCCGCAGGGGGAGGTCGGAGAAGCCGGTGATAGCATCCAGCGCCAAACGGAGCATCTTGCGGAAGGGGTATTTGGTCTGCCCGGCAAAGCGGGCATGGCGATGGTAGGGAACACCGATCTGCCGGTAGCCCACCCAGCAGGTCATTCCCCGGATAAAGCGGCGGTGCTCCCGCATGCGGCGCATCTCCTCTACCACCCGCCGGTCCAGCAGCCGGAAATCCCCCGCCTCCATCGGGATACGGATATCGGTCAGGGCGGCAATCAGACGGTAGAAGAGGCGAGCGGTAAAGAGTTTGAACCAGGTCTCCCCCTCCCGCTCCGAACGGACACCGTAGACGATATGATATCCTTCCCGCCAACGGGCCACCAGTTCGGGGATGACCTCCGGCGGATCCTGGAGGTCGGAGTCTATGGTGACAACCGCGTCGCCCCGGGCATGGTCCATCCCGGCCGTGATGGCGATCTGGTGGCCGAAATTGCGGGCCAACCGTACCACCCGCACACGCGAGTCCTGCTGGTGCAGGTCCCGGCAGATCGCGAAACTCCCATCAGCGCTGCCATCGTCCACCAGCACCAGTTCCCAGGACTCTCCCAGCCCCTCCATCACCGCCTGTACCCGGCGGTAGAACTCGGGGAGGGTTTCCTCTTCATTGAAGACCGGAGCCACAATGGAGATGCGCGGACTGGCCATCTATCACTCCCAGAGACGAGAAGATCACATTTCTCCACAATGGGTGAGAATGCCGATGCCGGCCTCTTGCGCCTTTTCCTCCACACCGAGGTAGACCCCCATGGCGAACATATCGGGCAAGTAGGGCTTGTCTACGCCGTGAAGACGCAGTTTTTCCTGGAACGAAGGGTCCCGCAGGCACTTCATCCGGTCGCCCAGTTCCGCCATCCGTAGACGGCCCTGCACCTCTATCCGCAGCCAGTAACGTTTCCCCTCGGGCATCTCCACCGGCGCGGCCAGGTCCAACTTCCGTCCATCCCGATCGGGGTCGGACGATGAAGGATACGGATGCCCTTCTTCTCCGCCAGCACCCACAGAACCTCTTCGGTATCCGTCAACCGATTGCCCATCTGGCGTTGGGCCTCGGCCAGGGCCTGCACTGTCTCCTCCAGCCGCTCCTCCGTCCGGCGCTGGGCCTCGGCCAGGGCGTTGATCGTCATCCCGACCTGGCGGACCTCGCCCCACTCGGGGCCTGGACGACTCAGTTCCTGGCAAAGAGCCTCTATTTCTTCTTAGAAAGCGATCTCACGGACTCGTTCTTCGGTAAGGGTAGAAACCTGCCCACTCAAGACCCATAACGCCACCTCGGTTCCCATTACGTTCCCACCATCAACTCCACCAGGATCGCTTTCTGCGCGTGCATGCGGTTTTCCGCCTGGTCCCAGAGGACGGAGTGGGGGCCATCGGCGACGTCGTCGGTGATTTCCTGGCCCCGGTGCGCGGGCAGACAGTGCATGACGATCACATCGGGTTTGGCCTGAGCGACGAGGGCAGCATTCACCTGGTACGGCGGGAAAACCTTCGCCCGCTGGGCCGCCTCGGCCTCCTGCCCCATGGAGGTCCAGACATCGGTGTAGATAACGTCGGCCTCGCGGACGGCCTCTGCCGGATCGTGCGTGGCCAGGATATGGCTTCCACTTTCCATCGCGAACTTCCGGCCCAGTTCCCAGACCCGCGTGGGGAGTTCATAGCCGGGGGGAGTGGCAATCGCGAAGTCCATGCCCAACTTGGTTGCCCCAAAAAGCAGCGATGTCGCCACGTTGTTGCCGTCTCCGACAAAGGCCAGTTTCTTCCCCCGCAGGTCGCGGCCCTTCTTCTCTATGATGGTCAGAAAGTCGGCCAGCCCCTGGCAGGGATGGCTGTAGTCGGAGAGGCCGTTAATAACCGGGACCCGGGAGTACTCGGCCAGGGTGAGCAGGTCGGAGTGAGCAAACACGCGGGCCATAATCGCATCTACGTAGCGGGACAGCACCCGGGCAACGTCTGGAATGCTCTCCCGCACGCCCAACTGGATTTCGTTCGGAGATAAATACAGCGCATGGCCGCCCAGGTGCAGCATGGCCATGTCAAACGATACGCGCGTCCGCAGCGATGGCTTCTGGAAAATCATCCCCAGGGTTTTCCCCCTCAGCAGCGGGCGGTTACCGCCTCGCTTCCATTCTTCTTTTAGTTCTATGGCCAGGTCCAGGAGGTGCTCCATTTCCTGGGGAGAAAGATCGGCAAGACTGAGGAAATGTTTCATCGAAACCTCCTTATCCATCGCAGACCGCAGGGAATAGGTTTCTGTACAGTATACCACACCTTCCGGAGACGGCCAAGTCCCCGTTCCCGCCCACAACTTGACAGAACCTATTCTTTATGATAAAACCTCATTCGTAGCCATTCATGGTCGCTGTTCCGCCCGAGAAGGAGAACCCTTTGATCCAGATACTACTGGTGGTAACCCATAACCCCGGCAAGGCACGGGAGTACCGGGCCCTGTTGGCCCCCCTCCCCGTTCGGGTGTGTTTTCCGCCCGACCTGGGGCTCCAGATCAAGGTATCGGAAGACGGCGCGACGTACGTAGAAAATGCCATGCGTAAGGCTCGCGCCGGAGTGGAAGCCTCGGGCTTCCTCTCCCTGGCGGACGATTCCGGCCTGGAGGTGGACGCGCTGGGCGGCGCTCCGGGGGTTCACTCTGCCCGCTATGCCCCTGGCTCCGATGCCGACCGTGTCGCTACCCTGCTGACCCATCTGGAAGGTATCCCCTGGGAACGACGCACCGCACGCTTCCGCTGCGTGATCGCCATCGCGACCCCCGGGGGCGAACTTTACTTCACCGAAGGGACCTGCGAGGGCTTCATCGCCACCGCACCCGCGGGAAGCGGCGGCTTCGGCTACGACCCGATCTTCTACCTACCTGAGTTCGGCTGCACCATGGCTCAACTCCCGCCAGAGGTGAAGAACCGCATCAGCCACCGAGCACGCGCGGTGGAGGCCGCGCTGCCAATCCTGCGAGAACGGATAGCGCTCGGAAGACCCGAAACTGGCAGTGGCCATTCTGCTTGATACCTCAACCGGTGCTGCCGGCTGCAATGCGCGGCAGGATTGGACAAGCCTTCGCAGCGTCTTTGCGCCACCGTGGTTTCCGTCAGGAGGAATGAGTGTACGCTCTCTTTGGTACCGACGGCATTCGCGGTACGACCGAATTTACCAATGAACACCGTTCCGTGAAACTGACTCCCGAATTGGCCCTGCGTATCGGGCAGGCAGTGGGATGTACCCTCACCCCCACCCCCGTACGGGAGGGGGGGAGGGCCCTGGCCATCATTGGCCGCGACCCCCGTATCTCCGGTATGATGCTGGAAAGCGCGCTCACCGCTGGCTTGCTCGCTCAAGGGGTAGACGTTCTCCAGGCCGGGGTCATTCCTACTCCCGCCGTCGCTTATTTAACTCGCCATCTGGGGGCCAGCCTCGGAGTGGTCATCTCCGCTTCCCACAACCCGGTGGAGGACAACGGCATTAAATTCTTCGGCCCCGATGGCTACAAACTGGCCGACGCGCTGGAGGAGCGGATTCAATCCCTGGTGCTGGACCCGAAGCGTGCCTTCACCCCCCGGGATACACGCGCCCTGGGCCGTTCCCGTCTGGCCCCTGAACTGGCGGCAGCCTACGTGGACTATCTGGTGCGCTCATGGCGGGGGAAGCGGGACCTCTCCGGCATTCGGGTCGTCCTGGAATGTGCCAACGGTGCCACGTCGTTCGTCGCGCCGGAGGCCTTCCGGCGGTTGGGCGCCGAGGTGGAAGTCCTCAACGGGGACCCCGATGGCCTCAATATTAACAAGAGTTATGAGTACATAGAGCCCCGCACCTTGGCGGCCCGCGTGGTGGCAGCCGGTGCTCATCTGGGCGTCGCCTTTGATGGCGACGGCGACCGGGTTATCCTGGTGGACGAACGGGGCGGGATGGTGGATGGCGATGGGATTCTGGCTCTCCTGGCCCGCCATTTCCACACCCGGGGATTGCTTCCAGTCCCCGTCATCGTGGCAACGCCGATGAGCAACTTCGGCTTGCATGAATACCTCCGCCTCCTGGGCATTGAGGTCGTGGAGGCAAAAGTTGGAGATAAATTTGTTCTGGAGCGAATGCGAGAACTGGGGACCGTCCTGGGCGGAGAACAATCGGGCCATATCCTGATTCTGGATCGTGACCAGACCACCGGCGACGGTATCTATACCGCACTGGTCGTTGCCGCTCTGGTAGTGGATGAGGCCGACGGATCGCTTTCCCGCCTGATGGCCGGCATTCCCCGCTACCCTCAGGCCATGGTCAGCCTGGAGGCGCCCCGCGTCTCCGTCCCGCTGACGGAGATACCGGAAATCCGCGCGATTCTGGACGACCTGCGGGCCCAGGCCGGAGAGGGAGCAGAAGTGCTCCTGCGCTACTCTGGCACGGAAGACAAACTCCGTCTCTCCGTCCGCACCCGCGCCGTCGGCGACCCGGCGATGCTGGTGGAGGGCACCCGGCGCGCGCTGGAGCAAATTGTTGCCCGGGTGCAACACGAAGCCTCCCGTCTGTAACCGCACGCCGGTCTGGAACGGTTGGGCATAGGAGGGCCAGACGATGGCAGGAGCATTGTCAGAACCCCTGATGCCAGGTATAATTGCAATACCAGAGGGAATCTCCACAGGAGGTGAGCCATGTTAGTCGGCGAACGAATGACCCCACGCCCCATCACGGTAACCGAGGATACCTCCCTCCCCGAAGCCCTGGAACTGATGCGGAAGGAAAAAATCCGCCGCCTCCCGGTACTGGATAAACACGGGAAACTGGTGGGTATCGTTACGGAACTGGACCTGCTTCGAGCCTCCCCCTCCCCGGCCACCACGCTGAGTATATACGAGATGCCCTATCTCCTCTCCAAAGTCAAGATGCGGGAGATTATGACCCGAGAGATGATCACGGTCACCGAGGATACCCCGATAGAGGAAGCCGCCCGCATTATGGCCGATCACAAAATCGGCGGCCTCCCGGTGATGCGCGGGGACAAACTGGTCGGCATCATCACCGAGACGGACATCTTCAAACTGATGCTGGAACTCTTCGGCGCCCGCCGGAACGGCATCCGGATTACCCTCCAGGTACCCGATGAGAAAGGCGTCCTGGCCCGGGTGACGGGCAAAATCGCCGAAATCGGCGGCAACATCCTCTCCCTGGGTACCGCAATGGGCGAAGACCCCTCCACCAGCACTCTGATCATCCGGGTGGCCGATGTCTCAGAAGAGGCGCTGGTGGACGCGCTGAACAGCCTGGGCGGCGGTATCCGGGTTACTCATTCCCGCACCTGCCCCCTGCCTGTCTGACCGATTCCAAACGATGGACATCCCAAATCTCCGCTGGTGGGGATGGGGCACCCTGGACCGGTCTTACTCCCTGGAAAACCGGCCGCGTTTCTGGCCCACCCTGCGGGCTTGGCTGGGACTGCCGGACGACCTGACGGAACGCCCGCCAGTCCCCCTGGAGTCCATCCAACTCCGACCGTCCCGCCTGGATGACCCGGTCCTGGCCTCTCTGCGCCGGCTGGTCGGAGAGGAAGCAGTCCGGCTGGACCAACGTGCCCGCGTAGAGCACGCCTGCGGCAAAGGCTACCGGGACCTGGTGCGCGTGCGGGCCGGCTATATCCCCAACCCGCCGGATGCCGTCGTCTATCCGGCCGACGAGGGACAGGTGGCCGCCATCGTCGCCTGGGCCGCCGACCGGGATATTCTCATCATCCCTTTCGGTGGCGGGAGCACCGTCACCGGTGCCGTGGAGCCCCCTCCCGACAACCGCCCTGCCATCAGCCTGGACCTGGCCCGGCTGGACCGACTGGTCTCCATAGACCCCGTTTCCCGGACCGCCCGCATCCAGGCCGGCGCGACCGGGCCGGAAGTGGAGGCCCAACTGAACGCGCATGGCTTCACCCTGGGCCATTTTCCCCTCTCCTTTGAGTTTTCCACTCTCGGCGGCTGGATCGCCACCCGGGGCGCGGGTCAAGCCTCTGCCGGCTACGGCAAAATAGAGCATATGACCCAGGCGGTCCAGGTCGTCACGCCGATGGGCATCATAGAGACGCGCGACGTCCCCGCCAGCGCTACCGGCCCCAGTCTGCTGGACATCCTGGTGGGTTCGGAGGGGGCCTGTGGGGTCATCACCCAGGCGACCATGCGTATCTGCCCCCGCCCCGAGGTCCAGGACTATCGTGGGTTCCTTTTCCAACACCTGGACAATGCCATCGCCGCGCTGCGCGACCTGATGCAGGAGGGCCCCTGCCCCACCATCGCCTGCCTTTCTGACCCGGAGGAGGCCGCCGGTCTTGCCGCCCTTGCCCCTGCCTACTCCGGCCTGCAGGCCCTGATAGACCGGGCCATGGACCGATACCTGACCTGGGTGGGCCACCGCATGACCCGTGGCAGTGGCCTTCTGCTCCTGGGCTACGACGGCCGCCCAGAGGACGTCCGCTCTCGCTGGCGGCGCGCGATCCCAATCTGCCGGGACCACGGCGGTCTGCCCCTGGGCCGCGGCGTCGGTGAATCCTGGAAACGGGAACGGTTCGCCCTGCCATACCTGCGGGATACGCTCCTGAGCGTCGGGATTCTGGTGGATACCCTGGAGACAGCCACCACCTGGTCCAACCTGCTTCACCTCTACGAGGCGATGACAGCGGCCATTCGGGCGGCCATCCGGGATACCGGCGGCGGCCCCGGATATGTGATGACCCGGGTCACCCACAGTTCCCCATGGGGGGCCGCTCTGTGTACTACTTTCCTGGGCCGCCAGGTGCCCGGTGCAGAGATTGAACAGTGGTGGGCCGTGAAGGAAGCGGCAACGGAGGCGATTCTGACAGCCGGAGGGACGCTCAGCCATCATTATGGCAGCGGCCGCGACCATGCTCGCTGGCTCCGGGAAGAAGTCGGTCCGCTGGGCCTGAAGACTCTGCAAGCCATCAAGGCCACCCTGGACCCCACCGGCATTATGAACCCGGGCGTCCTGCTCCCGCTGCCGACCCCAGGGGATAGATCATAGATCCCAGCGAAAATGTTCACTGTCGGCTGCACAGCAGCGGAGCGGCATTCAGGCTCCACGGCATTCCTCGATCATGCCTCATGCCTAACGAATTTTCCAAATGTACTCTGAGACGACCCCACGGAACACGAAAAACGCAACACGGATGAAACGCCGTCGCACCGACTGGGCCGCCCTTCAGGGCTGTGCGCTCACCGGATTCGTACTGCTCTGGCTGATCGGAGCCGGACTGGTGGGGTATACGTTTGTTGCGCTGGGCCGGCAGCCGACGCCCACCCCGGTGCCGCCACCGACTCCTCCGCCCTCTCCTACGCCGACAGCGACCCTCACTCCGACCCCTACGCCCAGCCCAACGCCGACCTTCACCCCGACACCGATGCCCAGCCCGACCCCAACTCCAACGCGTACTGCGACGCCGACTCCCCGCCCCACTCTCCCCCTGCTCTTTCCGCCGGGCACCATGGTTATTCCTTCTCCCTTCCCGATGCCCACGCCCGACCCCAACGCGCCCCCTGATGCAGCCATCCCGACGCCCGTGAGTCCCATCCCCGTCGCCGCCGACGCCGTCAACATCGTCGTCTTGGGCAGCGATAAACGCCCCCATTGGACGGAATGGCACACCGACGCCATCCACATCGTCTCCATCCAGCGGAACCGGGCTGTCGTCTCCGTCATCTCCATCCCGCGCGACCTCTATGTCTACATCCCCGGCGACGGGATGAACCGCATCAACATGGCCGACTACCACGGCGAGGCTACCGGCTACCCGGGCGGCGGGTGGGGCAACCTGCGGGATACGCTCCTCTACAACCTGGGCATCCGCGCGGACTACTACGTCCGCACCGACTTTGACGGCCTCATCGGCATCGTAGACGCGCTGGGCGGCATAGAAGTCCCCGTCCACTGCCGCCTGAGCGACCACTGGCCTTATCCCGACGCCAGCGGACAGTACCCCATCTTCACCCTGGAACCGGGCGTCCACCATCTGGACGGCGAACAGGCCCTCTGGTACGCCCGCTCCCGGATGACGACCAGCGTCTTCTCCCGGGACCGCCGTCAGCAACAGGTCTTGCAGGCCATCTGGCACAAAATCCGGGACGGCGGCTGGCTGGCCCAAATTCCCACCCTTTGGGACCAGTTCCAGAGCATGTTTGTGACCAACTTAGACCTGCCCACCGTCCTGGACCTGGCACGGGTGGCCTTTTTCCTGCCGGAACAGAACATCCGCTATTACAATATTGGCGCGCAGCATGTAACGCCCTGGGTAACCTCCTGGGGCGGGAACGTCTTCGTGCCCCGGTGGGAGGCGATAGAGCCACTCCTGCGGGAAGCCATGGCGCCGCCTTCCGAAGGCCGCCTGACCCGAACCTTTATGCCCGTGGAAGTCTGGAACGGGACCCCCAACCCGGACTGGGACCTGCTGGCGGTGGACCGGCTGATCCGGGCAGGCTTCCCGGCCATCCCAGGTCAACCGGATCGCCGGGATTACCCCCAGACGATGCTCATTGTCTTCCGGGAGCATGCCAAGGGGATAGGCGTGGAGGACCTGAAACGGATGTTCGGGATTCCTGAGGAGCGGGTGTCCTACGAGCCTAACTGGGGCACCGCCTACGGCTTCCGCCTGATCATCGGCGCCGATTATCAGACGTGCTATGAGAGATAGACCTGTGGTGGTCATAAAGGGCGGCGGTGATCTGGGCACGGGTGTCGCCTGGCGGCTCCACCGCTGCGGCTTTCGCGTCCTGGTTACCGAGATTGCCCGGCCCACGGTCATCCGCCGCGCGGTGGCCTTCGCCTCGGCGGTCTATGAGGGAACCATCACCGTAGATGGCGTTACCGCGCGGCGGGTGGAGGATGAGGCCGGTATCCGGGCCGCCTGGGCCGCCGACGAGGTCCCCGTTGTCGTGGACCCGCAGGCGGAATGGGCCGCGCGCCTCCGCCCCCTGGCGGTGATAGACGCCATCATGGCCAAGCGCAACACCGGCACCCGGATCACCGATGCACCGATTGTGGTGGCGCTGGGACCGGGATTCGTCGCCGGCGTGGATTGCCATGCGGTGGTGGAGACCCATCGGGGCCACAACCTGGGACGGGTCATCCTGGAAGGGAGCGCCGAGCCGGATACGGGCGTCCCTGGCGAGCTGGGCGGCGAGAGCGCGCGGCGGGTCCTGCGCGCGCCCACCGACGGCATCTTTCGGGGAATCCGCGCCATCGGCGACCAGGTACAGGCCGGAGAGGCGGTGGCCTATGTGGACAACGTCCCCGTCCTATCCCAACTGGACGGCGTCCTGCGAGGCCTCCTCCACGACGGGCTGAGAGTACGCGCGGGGATGAAGGTGGGGGATGTGGACCCCCGGGCCGTCGTCGCCCACTGCTTCACCATCTCCGATAAGGCCCTGGCAGTCGGCGGAGGAGTGCTGGAAGCGGTCCTCTACCTGGCCCGCCGGGTTTCCCGCTCCCCAGAGGGTGCAGGAGCCATCGGAGATGATATAGGGATGGGGCGGCAGCCTGAGACTACCGTCCCATCCCCTGGTCCTTCGCCTCTCCCAGATTAGAGCACCCAGTGGCGCGCTCCGGGACGGTGAACCGCTATGCCTGCGGGTGAATCCATCCGAAGGGCACTCACCCGAGCAATCCCTGGAGCCCATACCCCGCGCCCAGCAGCAACCCCGTTAGCAGGTGGATGCGGATGGTGAGCGCGTTGGCCGGGGTCAGTTCGCGCGGGTGGTCGTAGTGCACCCGGGCAATGCGGTAAGCCCGCACGGCCAGCGGAACCGTCAGCAGGCCGATCAGCGCAAAGGGAGTGATCATATTCAGCAGGACCCCAACCAGGATGGAAAGATACGTAAGGGCCAGCATAATCCCGTAGGCCATGGCCGCCCGACGGCGCCCAAGCCGTACCACCAGGTGATTCTTCCCCACCGCTGCGTCGGCCCGCATATCCTGGAATTCGTTGATCCAGAGGATCAGCGTAACCAGCAGGCCAACGGGGATAGCCGCCATCACCGGCTCCCAGGCCAACTGCTGGGTCTGGACTGCGTAGGCGCCCAGGACCATCAGCGGGCCGAAGCAGAGCCCCACGGCCAGTTCTCCCAGGCCCGTCCGCGCCAGGCGGATGGGCGGCGCAGTGTAAAAGTACCCACAGAAGACGCCGATGATTCCCAGCCAGAGGATGGCCCAACTGCGGGTGAAAGCCAGGAACAGGCCAATCAGCCCACCCAGAACGAAAAAGCCAATCCCCTGCCAGAGCATCTCCTCGGGTTTGACCAGACCCATCTGGATGAGGCGGCTGCCGCCGGTGAAGGGGCTGGCAAATTCGGTATTGACCTCATCGGAGCCCCATTTGTGATCAAAGTAGTCGTTGGTCATATTGGTACCCGCATTGAGGGCAACGGCCCCGACAAGGGTGAGCAGAAAGTACCAGAGGTTAAAGGCCCCCGTCCGGGCCCAGGCCAGGGCTGTCCCCAGCACGACCGGGACAATGTCGGCCACGAAGAACGGGGCCCGCGTCTTGACCACCCAGAGGGGCGGCATCTGGGGTTGAGCCATATCGGTCATCGCTGATCACCTCCTGGAAAGATTGAGCCGAACGACAAGGACCTCCGCCGGTGCCCTGTCGCCAGGCCGCCGGGCTGAGCACACAGGCCCACCGCCTGCGCTACGGATCACCGGGAAGGTGTGTCGTAACGCCCACTCATTATACCATGCCCCGCCCCCCAATTCCTCTTCGCTGGCCAGCAAGGGGAGATCTCCAAAAACACCAGGTGGAAAGACGGTCGTATCCACTGGCAACCGAGAGAGAACGATACGCCCGACTTGCCCGGTCGCAGCGCCTGTGTTATGATTGAGCAAGCCTTTATAATGTAGCAGGGGAGTGCCGATGATTTCTTGGGACGTTGAAATTGCCGAGGCCATTCGCCATCTCCAGGCTCTGATCCGCATCCCCACCGTCAATCCGCCAGGGAACGAGAAACCGGCAGCGGAGTACCTGGCGGATGTACTCGCCGCCGAGGGGTACGACCCAGTCGTGCTGGAATCGGCGCCGGGGCGGGGGAACGTCGTCGCCCGCTACCGGGGAAGCGGAGAGGCACCGCCACTCTTGCTCCTTTCCCACCTGGACGTGGTGCCAGCCGAGCGGGAGAAATGGGAGCGCGACCCCTTCGGCGGCGAACTGGTGGACGGCTACGTCTGGGGGCGCGGGGCGCTGGATATGAAATTCGCCACCGCGATGCAACTGGAAACGATGCTCCTCCTGGCCCGCCAGGGACTCCCCCTGAAACGGGACGTCATTTTCGCCGCCACTGCCGACGAAGAGGCGGGAGGCCGTTACGGCATCGGCTACCTGATAGACCACCACCCGGAGAAAATCCGCGCGGAATACGCGCTGACGGAATTCGGCGGATTCCCCCTCAACGTGGGCGGAAAGCGCATCTACCTCTGCCAGACGGCGGAGAAGGGCATCTGCTGGGTGCGGATGCGGGCCCGGGGAGCACCAGGACACGGGTCTGTTCCTCACCAGGACAACGCGGTGGTCAAACTGGCGGAGGCGGTAGCGAAACTGGGCCGGGCTACTCTCCCCTTCCACCACACCGACACGGTGGCCGGGATGGTGGAGGGGATGGCCGCCGCGCTGGGTGGCCTGCGGGGTACGGTCCTGCGCGGCATTCTGAATCCGACGTTAAGTTCCCTGATCCTGCGCCGGGCCATCCGGGACCCTCAGCAGGTGCGTTACTTCCACGCGCTCCTGCACAACACCGTTTCTCCTACCGTCCTGCGGGCTGGGAGCAAGACCAACGTCATCCCGTCGGAGGCGGAGGCGGAACTGGATGGCCGGATTCTCCCCGGGCAAGACCTGAATTCCTTCCTGGCCGAAGTGCGGGCCGTTGTAGGAGACGGCTTGGAGTTTGAGCCCATTCTGGTGGCACCCCCGGTGGCGACGGACCACCGGACTCCGCTTTTTGCGGCGATGGCGGAGGGATTGCGTCGGCGCGACCCGGAGGCGGTTGCGGTGCTGCCCATGATGGTAACCGGCGGGACGGACGCGAAACACCTGGCGCGGGCTGGCATCCCCTGCTACGGCTTCACCCCGGTCCAGTTGCCGCCGGAGATGAACTTTATGCAGATGATCCACGGCCACAACGAACGAGTCCCGGTGGACGGCCTGGCCTTCGGCGTCCGGGTGCTGTATGAGGTCGTGGTGGAGTTTTGTCAGAAGTAAATTAGATCGCACGTCGCACGGCGCAGGTCGCAGGGCGCAAGGTCGCAAGTGGAGGATGGAGGCAAATCTACTTGCATGAAATCTTGCTTCCGGCAATCCTGCTTCTTCCAATCTCATCTTTCCGGAGGTGAACGATGGAGTGCAAACAGGAACGCAATCTAACCCGCTGTACCTGCACCTATGAACCCTGTCCCCGCAAAGGGCTCTGCTGCGAGTGTCTCTTCTACCATCTGAGCCACGACGAACTGCCCGGGTGCGTCTTCCCGCCCGAAGCGGAGCGGACTTACAACCGGTCCAAACGGTATTTTGCGCAGATTTACAGCAGAAAGTAACTGCGCTGATGGGAACGACAACCGCCACGGGGTCGGGATCAGAAACGGATCGCAGGATAACTCTCGCTGCTGTTGGTGTGGTGATCGTTTTCCTGACGATTGGCCTCTGGTATACCCTGTGGAACCCGATCGGGGAGGGAGTAGACGAGGGGGACCACTTTGAGTATGTGCGCTACATCAAAGAGCGCCGTGCGCTTCCCATTCAGCCCTGGCAAGACAACGGTCGGCCCCTGCTGGTCAGTATGGGACATCACCCTCCCCTCTACTACACCCTTCTTGCCATCGGTATAGCCTGGATCGACACCCGGGATGCACCGGATGTTCTGATTCGGAATCCTCACTTTGTGTGGGGGGTGGATCATCCTCGCAATGGGTGGAACGTGTATCTCCACTCACCGGCGGAGAAATGGCCTTGGCGCGGGACAGTACTGGCGTTTCATGTCGGACGAGGGTTGACCCTGCTATTCGGAGCCCTAACCCTGTGGGCCGTTTATCGGATTGGTCGCCTCCTGATTTCTGACTATCCCTGGATCGCGGTAACCGGGATGGCCTGGCTGGCTTTCAACCCCTCGTTCATCTTTATGTGCAGTGCCATTCACCACGATGCTCTGATGGCTGCCCTGTACACGGCCGGAATGTGGTGGCTGGTACGCCTCTTTGACCAACCATGCACCCCCCGAGAAGGGATGATGGGTGGCCTCCTTCTGGGGGCGGCTATGTTGACCAAACTCTCCGGGCTCAGCCTCGCGCTGGTTTATGGATGGGGTTTTCTGCTGCTTGGCATTTCGCGCAAATCGTTTCGTCCGATTCTGCCCGGAATGATGACGACTTTCGGGGTTGCTCTTCTGGTCTCCGGCTGGTGGTATGGGCGCAACTGGGCCCTTTACGGCGACCCCCTGGGTTGGGAAATGTACCGTTCCATCTTCTGGTTCAATTTCCGCTCCACTCCCTTTACATGGGACACCTTCGTCCATGAGCTTCTCTATCAGACCGCACAAACCTTCTGGGGCGCCTTCGGGTTTATGCACATCACGCTTCCCCCAACCATCTGGTGGACGCTCTGGAAGATCGTGGCCGTCCTCACAGGGATCGCCGTAATCGCGATCCTTCGCCGACCCTATCGTTTTTTTAAGGAGAAGCGATGGGCGCCATGGTTGGGAATGGCGGGGGGATTCCTTTTTCTTTTCGGAGCGCTGATCCGAAACGCTATAGCAGTGGGCGGAGCCGGACACGCCCGATATCTCTTTCCAGGTGTAACCGTCCTGGTCTTGCTGTGGGCCCTAGGGACGCACGCCCTGACCGCCTTTCGCTTCCAGCCCCTGCTGACAGGATTGGTCTCCCTGGGACTGGCCCTGTATGCGGTGTGGGTCCCCTACCAGTTTGTGATCCCCCTGTATCCATTACCCGAGATCGCGTCCGAAAAAGAAAGCGCATCGGCGGATTCCCTTCATATATGCTTTGCGAGCGCAGTCTGTATCCGTTCCGGAAACCTGATCCCCCAGGATGCTCCGGGCGCTTATGTGCTGACCCTCTACTGGGAAGCATTGCCGGGGGATCGCCCGGACCTGTTTGCCCATCTGCGCGTTCAGGGGGAAGACGGAACAACTCTGATCAAGGACGCTTTCTGGCCCATTCCCAGTTTCTCCACCATAGCCTGGGAACCGGGCACCATATATCGGACTCGCCATCTCCTACAACTTCCTGGCGGTACGCCCCCGGGCACCTTTATTCTGGAAATGGCCCTGACAGTGAATCGGGATGGCGAGCCCCTCCCGGTGCGGACAGTAACCGGAGAGAAGGGGGAGGGCTTTGCTCCTATTATGCGCCTCACCCTGAATCAAGCCGTGCCCCTATCGGTATCTCCTGAGATTTCCCGAACGGAAGAATTGGAATACCGGATTCGTCTGCTGGGATATTCGCTGGGAAAGCGGACCTGGCATCCGGGGGAGACGATAACGCTCACACTGTTCTGGCAACCCCGAGAAGCGATTCAGCCCAACCTGGTCGTCTTTGTGCATGTCCTGGACAAGCAGGGGAATCTTGTTGCCCAACACGACGGAGTGCCCGACCAGGGAAGACGTCCGACCCCCTTCTGGCAGCCAGGTGTCCTCGTGGTAGATTCCCACCCCGTGCCTCTCCCCGCAGATTTACCTCCTGGCGATTATGCGTTATGGGTAGGGATGTACCGGTGGCCTGAACTCCAACGGCTTCGGATACAGGAAGGAGCGGCTGCGGGGAATGACCGCATTTTCCTGGAAACCATCCAGGTGAGACCGTGAGGCCCTGTTTCAGGATCGCACGCACATTTCTTCACCGCATATCTCCCGACGGGATGGCTTGCGCCTTCCTTCTCGGAGCAGCAGCCCTCTTTTTCTGGCCCCTCTGGGTCCTCGGCCATCGCTTCCCCAAAGGGAGCGGCGACCTATGGGGGCTCTGGTATCCCGTCTGGTCCTTCGTAGCCCACTGGCTGCGCCAGGGCGTGTTCCCCCTGTGGGATCCTCTGATGATGGGAGGCGATCCCATCTTTTCGGATGTCCAGTATGGCCTTCTGAACCCTCTCAACTGGCCCCTCTTTCTGACATCTCCCATTCCCCATTGGATGGTCCTGCTGCGGGGAGCCTTTCCTCTCTGGCTGGCTGGAGCCGGCCTGTACCTCTATCTGCGGTCCTCTTCGGTCTGGCGTTTGAAACGGGCATCCGCGCTGGTTGGGGCAACCGCATACATGTTCTCTGACCCTTTCGTTGTTCACCTGGGGAATCCTCCATTCAACGATGCGATGGCCTGGTGGCCCTGGGTTTTGCTGGGGGTAGACCGGGCTATCCACTCGGCGCGGAACATCCCCTTGGCGGCCCTGGCTGTTGCCCTGCCGATACTCTCCGGACATGGAGAGATGACTCTCTATGCAGCCTTTGCGACCGGTCTATATACTCTCTGGCAGATGGCAGAAGGAGGTTGGCCAGAGATATTCTATCGGATGGGTCGCCTGTTACTGGCGGGTGTATTGGGCGTTGCTCTGAGTGCTCCTGCACTGCTCCCAGGCATAGAACGGCTTCCCTTTACTGAACGAGCGGGTACTCCATGGGAACTCCGTCGCGGTTATGAATTTCCACCCTCTATGCTGGTGGACTTTTTGAGCCCTGCTTTCCATGGCCGAGGGCCAGACGAATTCTGGCCCTCATGGAATCCGGTAGAAAGCGGGTATGTGGGAGCTGTAGCGCTGTACTTGGCCGGGATAGGCCTCGTGGGAAATCACCGACACCGGCGGACCTGGTTTCTGGTGGTGCTGGGACTCCTGACCTATGCGCTGGCTCTGGGGTATCGCGGGCCTATATACCCGCTTGTGAATCGCCTTCCGCTCATAGAAGGTTCGCTCAAAACCGCTCGCAGCATTTTTCTTCTTTCCTTCGCCCTGGCCATCCTGGCTGCCCAGGGCGTGGAATGCCTGGGCCGCCGCTGGCGAGGCACTCCCTTTTGGGCCCTCGGCCTGCTCCTGGGCGGCCTTCTCCTCGGGTGGCAGGCCCCGGCATGGGTCTCCGCCGTCCCGGAGGGCCTGCCCCGCCTGCGCGCGCTGACCGGCCTGCGGTTCGCCGCCCTCCTGGCCGGAACCACCGCCTTCCTGGGCTGGGCCGCCAACCGGGGCCACCGCTGGGGCCGGGCTGGCCTGCTCCTCCTCCTGCTGGCTGAACTGGTAGCGACCGGCGCGCTGGCGGAAACGGAGCCCACCCCGAAACCCGACTCAACCCACACCGCCGCCCTGGCCTTCCTGCGCGCCGACCCCGGCTGGTTCCGGGTGGACGTGGACCCCACGGCGCGCGGCCTCTGGCCCCATGTCTTCCTGCAGATGGAAGGGTTTGAGGTCCCCCAAGGTATGGGCAACGCCATGGACCTGCGCAGTTTCAACATCCTCCGCTGGCGCATCCCCTCCGCGACCCACCCCGCCTACCGGATGCTCGGCGTCAAATACCTCATCGTCCCCAAGGGCGCGCCTCCAGGCGGCGAGGGCATCTGGCCCGTCTTCATAGACGATCCCACTGTGGACATCCACCTCAACACCCTGGCGCTGCCGCGCGCCTGGCTGGTTTACCGCACGGAGGTCGTGGAAAGTTACGGAGAGGCGCTGGAAAAGGTGCTGGACGAGAACTTCCGCCCGGAAGAGGTCGCCGTCGTCCAGAACGGGCCCCAACTGAACGGGACGGGAGAGGGAAGCATCGAAGTGGGCTATTACGGCCCCAACGACGTGGTCTTCTTCGTGGAGACGAGTGCCCCGGCTCTGCTGGTCCTCTCCGATACCTTCTATCCCGGCTGGCAGGCGACGGTAGACGGCCAGCCGGTGCCGGTCTATCCGACCAACGCCGCTTTCCGGGGGGTACAGGTGCCGCAGGGACGCCATCGGGTGGAGATGCACTTCCGACCCCGGAGCCTGATGATGGGCCTGGGGATGGCCGGAGCAGGAGGACTGGGATGCCTCACGCTATGGTTGATAAGGAAACGAGACCCATGAAGGCCCACCGTCTTGTCCTTCGGACCGGCCTGCTGGCCCTGCTCTTGGTGGCCTGGGCCCTGCGGACGGCGACCCTCACCCTCCAGAGCATGTGGATTGACGAGGTGATGGCCCTCTACTTCACGCGTGGGACCTTCACCGAAACCCTCAGTACCATCGTCCGCCCAGAGCATAACGGCCCCCTCTTCTATCTCCTGCTCTTCGGGTGGCGGCACCTGGTGGGGGATTCCGATTTCGCCGTCCGCTACCTTTCCGTCCTCTTCTCCGTCTTGACTCTCCCCCTCCTCTATCAACTGGCTCGTCGCTTGCTGACCGAGCGGGCGGCGGCGCTGGCCCTGTGGCTGGCGGCCTTCTCGCCTTTCGCCCTCTGGTTTGCCCAGGAAGCGAAAATGTACGCCCTGCATATGTGGGCCGCCACCGCCTCCACTGTGGCTCTCCTGGAAGCGTTCCGAAAAGGCCGCTGGTGGCGCTGGGCCATCTACGCTCTCCTCCTCTCCCCCACCCTCTACAGCCACTTCTTCGGGGGATTCCTGGCCCTGGCCCAGGGAGTAATGAGCGGCATCCTGGGCTGGGGACGCTGGCGGCGCTGGCTGGCCTATGGGCTGACTGTGGCCCTCCTGGCTCTGGTACATGCCCCCCTGCTCCGGGTGGCCTGGAACGTGGTCCGTTATTACCAGCATCGGGACATCTGGCGGTACTTCGTCCCACTGAAAGACATCGCCCGGGACCTATTGGGCCAGTACTTCTACCGGCTCTCCTACCTGGAGGTTACCCCCTGGCTCCTCCTGCTCCCGGCCATCCTCCTGGCCTGGGGAGTCTCAGCCCTCTTTCGTTCCCACCGAAGGGACGCCTGGATTTTGCCCGTCCAGGCCCTGTTACCCGTGCTGGTGTTCTACCTCGTTTCCTACCGAGCCCCGGTCTACTCGGCCAAGTACCTCTCGGCGATCGCCCCGGCGGTCTGGATTCTGACGGCCTGGGGTGCCGAACGGATGGCTTGCCTCTGGCGACCGCTGGGCCTGAGCGCGGCCATCCTGGGACTCCTGACCGTCAACGGTATCGCCCGCGATCTGACCCGCCCTGCTTTCCAGCGGGGGGATTGGCGCTTCATCGCCCGCTACGTAGAGACCCACGAGGGGCCCAACGACATCGTCGTGATCTCCGCCTTCTACTGCGAGCATGCCTTCCGGCGGTACTACCGGGGCCATTCAGCCATCTTCCCCTACGAAGCCAATCCCTACGACCCGGAGTTTATCTATCGGGGATTGCCGGAAAAGTACGACCGAATGTGGCTGGTCCTTCATCACGACCAGGCCATGGCGCCCGGGAACCGGCTCATAGAAGCCGCCGACGCGATGTTCCCCCGCCTCACCGAACAATACCCCAACGCCGGACAGATCACGCTGATCGGCTACCAGTTGCGGCCGACGATCCCAGCACTGCCAGAAGAGGCCCGTCCTCTGGAAGTCTGTTTTCAGAACGGCATCTGCCTGGCAGGCTATCAGGTGGATATGAACGCGCTCCCGGCAAGGGAAAACCTCTCCCATCCTCCCAGCAACTGGCTCCACGTGACCCTCTATTGGAGACGGACGGCGTCCTTTGACGGCGTCCCCTTCCGCCCTCTGATCCGGCTGATCGATGAGACCTTTAACGTCTGGGGAGGGAATATGAAGCGCAACCCAGACCTGCTGGACCGCTACCCGCCCCAAGAGTGGC
The DNA here is from genome assembly GCA_025060135.1 of Anaerolineae bacterium. GTDB lineage: Bacteria > Chloroflexota > Anaerolineae > B4-G1 > DUEL01 > SpSt-77. The sequence continues at coordinate 51,477 of JANXCY010000013.1, forward strand.
CGACTGACCGGCTGGTGGAGGACCATTACGACCTCAACCTGAACCCGTTCACACCTCCCGGAACCTATCGCCTGGAGGTGAGCCTGGCGGTCCACGGGGAGGAGCATCAGCGCGTCCCGCTGGCCGACCCGCTACCGGGCATGCCACCCGACCGCTGGGTGTTTGAGAACATCCGCGTCCTCCCCTGAATAGAATTGATGGAGACCAAGTCCGTTGCTGCTCTGGGGAAAATCCACTCTGTCCGCGTTCATCCGCGTCCCATCTCCGATGAGGTCTTATGAACGCCGCAGACGATCATCTGGCCCGCTTCCGGGTGACTCCATATCCATACTGGGCCCTCGCGGCGATCCTGCTGCTGGGCGCATCTCTGCGCTGGCACCCTATCGGGTCGCTCTCGGATATGCTCAGTTACGATGAGGCTTACTATGGCCTGGACACCCTTTCCCTGATAGAATCCCCTCGCCTGACCCCGTTCCTCCCGGCCAATCTGGGCCGCCAGAGCCTCTGGTGCTATATCTTGATTCCCTTCGTCGCCCTCTTCGGAGCCCACCCGTTTGCCCTGCGGGTCGCCGCAGGATTCGTGGGCATCCTGACCGCCACCGCTGTGTACCGGCTGGGGAGAGAGACTCTCTCCCCCGGGGCAGCCCGCTGGGCCCTCCTGGCCTTCTGCGTTGCCGGATGGCCTGTCCATCAGAGCGGCCTGGGAATGCGGGCTATCCTCTGGCCCCTGGTCGGCACCCTGGCCTTCGCGGCCCTCTTGCAGGCCCGACGTACTGGCCGGACGACCCTCTGGATAGAGGCAGGCCTCTGGATCGGGATGCTCTGGTACACCTACTTCTCGGCTCTCCTCTGGCTTCTCTACGCGGTGCTTCTGCTTATCGGATGGCTGTTCGGGAAGAGGGGCCCGCGCCGGGGAGGGCTGATTGCCCTGGGAGTGAGCGCGTTGGTGTCGCTTCCCATGCTGGTGTATGGCTACCATCACCCCCAGGAAGTCCTGGGACGCCCGCAAGGAGTGCGGGTCTCCGGCCTGGCGGACCTGATGGCCACCCTGCGGGCATGGGCCCGGGTCTGGTTCTCCCCTGCCGACGACCCGGGCCGCTACAACCCCCTCTGCCCGGTGGTGGATGCCGGGCTGGCGGCCTTCTTCGTCATCGGGCTGTTCGCTCTCAGTTGGGCCGTCCGCCAGAGATGGCAGGCCGTTTGGCTCCTGGGACTGGTCCCGGTCTCTCTCCTCCCCTCCCTCCTGAGCCGGGACGCTCCCCACTTCCTGCGCGCGGCGGGCCTGACGGTCCCCATCGCGCTGATGGTGGGAGCCGGAGCATGGGGAGTGGAGCAACTCCTGCGCCGTATCCGTCTGAAGCCCTTGGCGACCCTGTTCCCGCTCGCGCTCATGCTCCTGACGGCCCTCCTCACCGTCCTGAACACCACTCGCTGGCTTCGCCATCCCTACGTCTTTCTCCTGATGGAACAACACGTGAACCAGGGGGCGAACTTTATCCGGTCGGCTGTTCCAGAGGATACGCCGGTGTACTTCTCGCCCTTCTATCCCTCCCATCCGGTGATCGCCTTTCGCCGGGCCGACCTGGCTCCCCGGCCCGTTGGCGCTTTTGATAGCCACCTCTGCATGGTGGTTCCGGAGCAGCCTGCGGTCTATCTCTCCGTCATCCTCTATGAGCCCGATTTTCCGGAGAAACTCTCCCGTTGGGCCGGAACGACGGTCCTTTTCCAGGACCCCGGGGCCCGTCCCCCGCGCTACGCTGTCTTGGAGGCCGTGCCAAAACCGGAGTTCCCGCAGAACCTGGGGGTGGTTCGGGCCGTCTTCGGGGGGCAGGTGGAAGTGCGCCTCATGGAGCCGCTTCCGTCGGCCGCGCGCGTCGGGGAGACCGTTCCGATCTATCTGGCCTTGCGGGCCCAGCGGCCACTGGATCGGGCCTACAGCCTCTTCGTCCACCTTTACGGCGACCCGACCCCCTACGAGGGCGGCCCGCTCTGGGCCCAGGCCGACGGTCCGGCCTGCGGGCCGTATACCTCCGACCTCTGGCGGACGGAGGAGTGGATATTGACCACTTTCTCTCTGACCCTCCCTGGAGACCTTCCTTCCGGACGCTACCAGGTCGGCATGGGCATCTACGATAGCACCACCGGAATCCGCCTGGCCCTGCCGGGGCATACTCACGACTTCCTCTCCCTTCAGCAAGTGGAAATCCGCCGATGAAGGAGCAAAATGAGAGAGAATCGGGGGGAGAAAAAAAGGATTGTGGAGATGCTCTATCCTTGCCGGCTGTCGGACCTGCTCATCCTGATCACTCTGGCCCTGGGCCTCTTCCTGCGCACCGCCTGGCCGACGCTGGCGGAGTTCAAACTGGACGAGGCCACGGTGGTCCGCCGGGCGATGGCCATCGCCTGGCAGGGCGAACTTCCCGTTCTGGGGATGGGCTCCTCTACCGGAATGGCCAACCTTCCCCTCACTCTCTACCTGACCGCCATCCCCCTCCGGATATGGAGCGACCCGGTGGCAGCGGTCGTCTTTATCGGTCTGCTCAACGGGCTGGCCGTAGCGGCCTGCTATTGGCTGGGGGAGCGGTTTTGGAACCGCTCTGTTGGTGGAATTGCCGCCTTTCTGTTTGCTCTCAATCCATGGGCGGTCCTCCTGGCCCGCAAAATCTGGCCCCGCATCCTCCCTCTGGTGACCGTTGCACTTGTGGCTGCCCTGATGGCGACGTTCGTCCGGCAACGTCGGTGGGCCCTGGTCGGCGCCTTCGCTGCGCTGGCCGCGCTGGTCGGTCTCCAACTGGAAGGCATCGCTTTTATCCCCGTGCTGGTGCTCTGCCTGCTACTGTTCTGGAAAGAAGTCCCTCTCCGCCCGCTCCTGGTCGGCATTGCAGTCTTTACCCTGGCCCTTGCCCCCTACGGGATCTACGACGCGCTGCACGGATGGCCAAATCTCCGGACATTCTGGGACTTCGTCCACACCGAAAAAAGTTCCTTCTCCTGGGACGCCCTCCGCTATGCGTTCATCCTGACCGGAAGCGCCGAAATCCACACGATGGCCGGCACCCGCTATGAGGAGTACTTGGGCGGTCTCCCCCGTCTGGGGTGGCTCAACACCGGGATGATGGGGCTCCTGGCCCTGGCCCTGATCTACGCCATTATCCGGACCTTGCGGGGGACACAGGAGGAGCGGCGGGTGTTCCTCATCCTCTTGCTGGGATTCGCGGTACCGGTCGCCCTGCGCAGCCGGGCCGTAGAACCGATTCCCTCGCATTATCTGATAGTGGTTTATCCGACCGTTTTCCTCCTGATCGCGGCGCTGATCGACGGAGGATACCGGGCCCTTCCACTGCGCTATCGTCCAGCCGCCCAGGTAATGGGCTTTCTGCTGGCTCTCCTCTGGGGAGCCTGGCAACTGGCCGTCCTGGGCCGTCTTTTCTGGTTTATGGACCGGTATCCCACCACCGGTGGCTACGGCATTCCCCTGAAGTATCCCCGTCAGGCCGCGCTAGAGGCCCGCCAGATAGCCCAGGGAGCGGAAATCGTCGTCCTGAGCGACGGGACGGAGCCAGCCTTTGAGGAGCGCCCGGCCGTCTTTGACGCTCTCCTCTTTCGCCACCCCCACCGCCTGGTAGACGGCCGGATGTCCCTGCTGGTGCCAGATGCCCCCCGTGTGGTCTACATCGTCGGGCCGGTCTCCCCGAAGGGAGACAATTTCCACCCCATAGAGGGACGATTGCGCAGGATGGCCAGCGTTCGGGAAACAACCGTCTCCATGCCGGACGGATGGCAATATCACCTTTATCTGCGAGAGCGAGCCGACCGGGAGGATGTGCTGGCTGGGCTCACCCGCCCTGCAGACCCACCGCGCTGGGCCAACGGCATCGTCCTGCTGGGCTACGATGTGCCCCAAACCATTGCCCCCGGATCTACCCTGGAGGTCTGGCTGGCCTGGTGGGTGCAGGTCGGGCCGCCGCCGGGAAGCGATTACCACTTCTTCGTCCACCTCCTGGATGGCGAAGGGCACCTGCTCAGCCAGCACGACGGCGTACCGTTTCCGACCTCCTCCTGGCGCGCCGGCGACCTGGTGCTGAGCCGCTTCACCGTTCCCATCCCTTCAGACCTTCCGCCGGGGCCCTACCCGGTACGGGCCGGCCTCTATACGTACCCCGACATCCAGGGGGTCCCGGTCGTGGACGCTATAGGCCATCCGATAGAGAGCGCCGTCCTCTTGGGAACCATTACCGTCCGTCAGGATCAGGGGTAACGACCAATGAGAATTTCGCGTTCCGGCCTTGCTCTTCTGGTCGCTCTCGGGCTCATTGTCCTCTGTGGGATCACCTATGGATTTTCCCTGAGGCTACCTCTTTTTTCCGACGACATTCCCCACTTCCGGTGGATGGAAGGGCAAACCTGGCTGGGAATTTTGATCTCCTCCAGAGGAATCGGGTATTATCGGCCTCTGCCGTTTCTGGTCTGGAAACTCCTGCGCTCTCTCCAGGGCGGCCTCAACGCTCCGACGCTTCACGGAATCAATCTGGCACTTCATCTGCTGAACGCTTTTATGGTGTGGGGCGTGGTGAACCGGCAGTTAGGGAAGAAGAGATGGGGAGTCGGAGAGGCCAGCGCACTCCTCTTCCTGACGTACCCCTTCAGTTACCAGGCAGTGCCCTGGGTGGGTGCTCTTACCCACCCTCTGGTTACGGCTATTATCCTGGGATCCCTGTACCTGAACCTACGGGCAAAATCTCACCCTGCTGGTCTGTGGCATGCCCTTTCGGTCGGTCTGGCGTTTCTGGCGCCGCTGGCTCACGAGACCGGTATCCTGACCGCGCCGCTCCTCTGCCTGTTGCTGTTAACTGGTGAGGAAAGGTACTCGCTTTCCGGAGTCCTCCGACGGACCCGCTGCTACTGGTTGGCTGGGATGGTTGGGTTGGCCATCTGGCTGGCAGTACCCAAGGGGGTCCAGCCTCCGCGAATCTGGAATCTGGAGGCCCGCTACCAGAATGGCGTTTATCTCCTCCAGGGGCTGGCCTATCCGGTAGCACCGCTGGCCCGGAAGGTGTGGGAGGCTGGATGGGGGCTGGACGACCTCCAGTCCGTTCTATTGGTGTGCGCGCCCGTGGTGCTCCTCTGGGGATGGCTTTTAGCGATGAAAGGCCAGCAGCAGCTTCTCGTACTGGCTTCCGGGTGGTTTCTGCTGGCTGTTGCTCCGGCCGGGTTGATGTTGGGGTTTGAGTACGTGATAGATGCACCCCGGCTCCTCTATCTCTCATCCGTGGGGACAGCGCTATTCTGGACCGCACCTCTCTCCATCTGGAAAGCATCTCGGCACGGACGGCTGGGGAGAATCGCTGCCGGGCTCGCCGTTCTCTCCATCGCCATGAGCGGTTTTGTCTTCATCCGCCAGCGGGCCGCCATCTACGAAGAAATGGGGAGGTGGATCGCCCAGTTCGTTCAGGGAGTTCGATCCGTCTCCGCACCTGGACCGGTGCTGTGTGTCAACTGCCCCGAGTTCCTGGCCCCGCGCGAACCCACCTTCGCCGTTGGGCACGAGGGAGTCCCAATTTGCGCCGGACACCAACTGGGCGACCTGTTCTGGGTCAACACACGAGAGGAGCGAAAGGTTACCGGACTGGTCTTCCCCGACCTTCAGCGGCCCTGGAAATATCATTATGGAAGCGCGGGTGAGGCCCACACCTGGATAAGCCTCCAAGAGCCCCTTCGGAAGGCTGACGCCGTTCTCCTGACGGAGTATTGGGGAGACAAGATCGCCGTTTATCCGGTTGGCATGCTGGCGATGAACGACGCTTCGCCTGCCGATACGTTCATCGCTGAATTTGGATCCCGGATCCGCCTGCTTTCGGCCGAGGTGGAACGGGAAGGCGAAATGGTGAGAGTGGAATTGTACTGGCAGGCAGTAACACCGGTGGAAGAGGATATGACCGTCTTCTTGCATGTGCTGGACCCGTCAGGCCGATTGGTGGCGCAGCGCGATGGATACCCCCTGATGGGACTCTCCCGACCAGTGGCCTGGCGTCAGGGGGATATCTGGCAGGACCTGCGTTGGCTGCGGCTACCAGAAGGAGGATACCAGTTCCTGGTGGGTCTATACACCGTGGAGGGAGGCATGCGCATTCCTGCGACTGATCCGGCGGGTCGTCGCTTCCCCGACAACGCTGTGCCCCTGGGAGAATTCACCTTCATCAGCACTGGCGGGATATAGCATTCGCTCATCCACGCTCTGTGCGGATGCGGGGGTTCATGGTATAATCCCCACCAGTTGGGGGCAGAACTCCGTTGCTGGAAGTCGGAGAGCGCACCGCGGTCCATTCCCACTCTACTCCCAGGAGGGAATGATGGCATCCCGAAGTCCGCGCCCGATCCTGTTGATGCTGGCTCTTTGCCTGCTGGCGGCCTGTCGGGGGGAGTCCTCGGGCGTTCTTTTTTACGACCGCTTCGGCAACCCCAACAGCGGCTGGGGGAGCGAAAGCCGGGAATCCTACGACCGGGGCTATCAGGAGGGAGAATACTTCATAGAAGTCTACGACCCCGACTGGTTCGTCTGGACCGGGCCGGGGAAGCGGTTCGGGGATGTGGTCATTGCGGCCGACGCCCGTCGGGTCTCCGGTGCCCCAGGAGGACACTTCGGCCTCATCTGCCGCTACCGGGCGCCGGCCAGTTTTTACTACTTTGCCATCACCGATGATGGCTACTATGCCATCATGCGGGTCCGGGACCGCCACCCCAAAATCCTCAGCGGCGCGGGTTTCCTGCCATCCTCCGAGATCCCAATAGGCGCGGCTGTCTACCATCTCCGCGCCGTCTGCCAGGGGGAGCGCCTCCAACTGTTCGTGAATGACCAGCTCATCGCATCCGTCGCGGATCCAACCTTCCAACGGGGCGATGTGGGCCTGGGCGTCGGCTCCGGGCCCCAGGGCTCCATCCGCGTCCATTTTGATAACTTCAAGGTGATCGCGCCGGAGGAGGAACCGTGAAACCCACTGGCCGACCAACGACAGGATACGGGATCCTGTGCCTGCTCGGCGCGGTGCTCCTGTTCAGCGCGTGTGCCCAGGAGAGCGGCCTACCGTGGGAGGAAGACTTCTCTGCCCCCGGCCCCTGGAAACTGGAATCAGATGCCGCCGCCCAGGTGCGAATAGAAGACGGCGCGCTGCGCATCTCCATCACGGCTTCCAATCAACTGGCCTGGGCCTCAGCAGGAAAAGATCTGCGGGACTTCCGCCTGACGGTAGAAGCCTCCCAGGTCGCCGGGCCTGACGACAATGAATACGGCGTCCTGGTGCGAATGCAGGACCCCCGCAATTTCTACGCGTTCTCTATCAGCGGGGACGGATACTTCTTGGTGAGCCGGTTCGTGGACGGTACCCGTCAGCCCCTGGGGACCGACTGGACCCCCTCCGAAGCCATCTACTCGGGAACCGCCACCAATACCCTGGAAGTCCTCGTCCAGGGGAACCGACTGACCTTCATCGTCAACGGCCAACCGCTGGCCCGAGTGGAAGACGACCGCTTTTCCCACGGCGACATCGGCCTCTATGCGGGCAGTTTCTACGAAGGAGGCGTGGAGGTCTGCTTTGACAACCTCCGGATCACCGCTCCGTAGGCTGGATGAGAAGGCACTGGCCCCGGGCGGTCTGGAATGGTTGGTGTTGCTGTTGACCGCTGCGCTGGCCTTCTTGGGCGCCCTCGGCCTGATTCTGGCCTACGAGGCCTGGTGTGCCGACCGCATTTACCCCGGCGTTTGGGTAGGAAATGTACCGGTCGGCGGGCTACGCCTGGATGAGGCAACCCATCGGCTCCGCGAACGCCTGGTCCTGCCCCCAGTCCGCCTGGTGGGCCCGGAACGGGCATGGGACGCTCCTGCCACCGATATGGGCCTGCACCTGCAGGCAGAGGCCACGGCCCGCGCCGCCTTCCAGGTGGGGCGCGGGCCGGAAGACGGCCCGATGACCCACCTCCTGATCCTCTTCACCGGGTATTCCGTTTCCCCCATCCTCTCCTATGATGAGTCCGCGGCCCGCCTCTATCTCCAGGCGCTGGCGAAAGGGATCGACATCCCGCCAGAAGACGCTACCCTCACCCTCCAAGGCCTGACACCGGTCTCCACCCCAGCCCGCCCCGGGCGCATGCTGGATGTGGAGGGAGCGCTCCTGGCTCTCCGTCAGTCCCTGCAGAATCCCTCCGGCGCCCGAGTAGAACTGGTGGTCCGGGAAGTTTTGCCGCAGATCGCCAGCGCGGAGGCCGCCCGGGCCCGTGCAGAAGCCCTCCTTTCCGAACCGTTCACCCTGCTGCTGCCCAACCCCCGCCAGGGCGACCCCGGCCCCTGGCCCCTGAGGCCGGAAGAACTGGCCCGAATGCTTACCACCACTGTCCAGGGGGGCCATCTCGCCGTCACCCTGGACCGGGAGGCGCTGCGGGCATTTCTGGAAAGCATTGCCCCTTCCCTGGCAATAGAGCCGGTGGATGCCCGGTTCCACTTGGACCGGCAGACAGGCCAATTGGTGCCCATTGCCCCTTCGTCGCCCGGGCGGGCCCTGGATGTGGAGGCCAGCATAGCGAATATCCTGGCAGCGGTCGCGGCTGGCCAGCACACCGCGCCCCTCACTGTACGCACCGTCCCTCCCCAATTCCCCGAAACCGCCACAGCGGAGGAACTGGGGATCCGAGAACTGGTGGCCGAAGGGGATTCGTACTTCATCGGCTCCCCCTCCGGCCGGGACCACAACATCCGCCTGGCCGCCAGCAAGTTTGACGGACTGGTCATCGCCCCCGGCGAGACCTTCTCTTTCAACCGCTACCTGGGAGAAGTGAGCCGAGAGGCAGGGTACGACGAGGCCTACGTTACCCTGGGGGAGCAACTGGCTATAGAGGTCGGCGGCGGCATCTGTCAGGTCTCCACCACCGCGTTTCGGGCCGCGCTGCGCGGCGGATATCCCATCCTGGAGCGCTGGGCCCACCACCATCGGGTGGGCTACTACGAACTGCGCGGCCACGGGCCGGGCCTGGATGCCACTGTCTATGCGCCTCTGCTGGACTTCAAATTCGTCAACGACCGCCCGACCGCGCTACTGATAGAGACAGAGATAGAAGAAACCAACCACCGGCTGATTTTCCGCTTCTACTCCACCGATGACGGACGGCGCGTGGAGATCAAAGGCCCGATCATCACCGACGAGACAGAGCCAGGCCCGCCGATTTATCAACTGGACGAGAAACTTCCCCCAGGGACAGTGGTGGAATGGCAGACGGCGCAGAAGGGGCTAACGGCCAGAGTGGAACGGTGGGTGTACGATGCGGGGGGGAATCTGCTCTATCACAACGTGTTCGTCAGCAAGTACGCGCCGCGCCGGGCCGCCTACCGCTACGGTCCGGGCTACGAGCCGCCGTCGCCGTAGCGCTCCAGAAACTCCGCCAGCGCCTCCTCCCATGGCCGAAGGATGATGCCCAGCGCAGCCGCGGCGGTATTCGCCAGCGGCGAAAAGCGCGGCGGCGTGGAATCCCGCCGGAACTGGTCCAGAGTGATGGGCTCCACAGGGACATGCTCCCGTCCGCTGTGGCGGAGGATGACCCGGGCGAACTCATAACGGGAACAGTAGCCGCTGTTGGTCAGGTGATAGATGCCCCAGGCACCAGTGCGGATCAGCGCGACCAGCGCGGCTGCCAAGTCGGGCGCGTAGGTGGGGTTACTCACCTCATCGGCCACCACGCGCAGCGCGCCGCGTTCGTCGGCCAGTTGGAGGATGCGGTGGGGGAAGTTCCGTCCGCCCGGCGCGTAGAGCCAGGCTGTCCGCACGATATAAAAGCGGGTCAACAGGTGGGAGACCAGCCACTCCCCCGCCGCTTTGGAGCGGCCATAGGGGTTGATGGGGCGGACGGGGTCCCATTCCCGGTACGGCTCCGTCGCCGTCCCGTCAAAGACCTCATTGGTGCTAATGTAGACCATGGCCGCGCCGACCTCTGCACAGGCCAAGGCGACGTTCTGGGTGCCCAGCGCGTTGACCCGGTAGGCCCGCTCCGGGTCCCGAGCACAGCCGTCCACGTCGGTCCAGGCGGCGGCGTGGATCACCACCTCGGGCGCGCAGGCAACAATGGCAGCCCGAATCGCCGCCCGGTCCGTGATGTCCACCTCCGGCAGGTCGCATCCGGAAACAGCCTCTCCCGCCAGCGCGGCCTGCAGTGCCCGGCCCAGTTGCCCCTTCTCCCCTGTGATGAAGACCCGCATGTCTCCTATTCTTCTTCCAGCCGCAGAATGGCCAGAAACGCCTCTTGGGGGAGCACCACCTGCCCGAACTGCTTGAGCCGCTTCTTCCCCGCCTTCTGCTTCTCCAGCAGTTTCCGCTTCCGAGTAACGTCGCCGCCGTAGCACTTCGCCAGGACGTCCTTCCGCAGTGCCCGTACCGTCTCCCGGGCGATAATGCGGCTCCCAATGGCGGCCTGGATGGGCACCGGGAACAACTGGCGGGGAATAACTTCTTTCATCTTCCGCACCAGTGCCGAACCCTTCTCGTAGGCCTGGTCGCGATGGACGATGAGCGCCAGCGCGTCCACCGGCTGTTCGTTGACCAGGATGTCCATCTTGACCAGGTCGCCGGGCCGGTAGCCCTCAAAGGTGTAGTCCATAGAGGCGTAGCCCCGGGTGGCCGACTTCAGCCGGTCGTGGAGGTCCACAATCATCTCGGAGAGGGGCATGTGGAACGTGAGCACCACCCGCTGGCTATCCAGATACTCCGTCGTCTCATACTGGCCCCGGCGACGGGTAACCAGTTCCATCACCGGCCCGATGTAGGCGGCAGGGGTAAAAATCTGGACTTTCATCCAGGGCTCCCGGATTTCCCGGACCACCGATGGGTCGGGCAGGTCGGCGGCGCGGGAGACCTCCAGCACCTCCCCCCGGGTAGTAACCACCTGGTAGGCGACGCTGGGAGCAGTGGCGATCAGGTCCAGGCCATACTCTCGCTCCAGCCGCTCCTGGACGATTTCCATGTGAAAAAGGCCCAGGAAACCGCAGCGAAAGCCGAATTGCAGCGCCTGAGAGGTCTCCGGCTCAAAGGTCAGGGCCGCGTCGTTGAGACGGAGTTTCTCCAGCGCCTCCCTCAAGTCCTGGTAGTCCTCCGCCTCCACCGGGTAGAGACTGGCGAAGACCATGGGCTTGGCCGGGCGGTAGCCAGGGAGGGGCTCTTCCGCCGGACGAGCGGCATCGGTCAGGGTGTCGCCCACGCGGCACTCGCGGACGGTCTTCAGGCCGGTGGCGATGTAGCCGACCTCGCCGGTCTCCAGCCGACCCGTCGGCTGCATCCCGGGGGTGAAGACGCCAATCTCCACCGGTTCGGTCTCCAGGCCGGTAGCCATAAGCATCAGCCGTCGGCCCTTCTCCACCACGCCGTCCACCACGCGCACGTAGGCAACAACGCCTTTGTAGGAGTCGTAGTGAGAGTCAAAGATGAGGGCTCGCAGGGGGGCATCGGGCCGGCCCGAGGGCGGGGGGATTTTCTGGACGACCGCCTCCAGCACGGCCGGGACGTTGGTCCCTTCTTTGGCGGAGACCCGCAGGACCTCCTCAGTGGGGACACCCAGCAGGTCGGCCACCTCCTTCGCCACTTCGTCGGGCCGGGCAGCGGGAAGGTCGATTTTGTTGACAACGGGGATGATTTCCAGCCCGGCCTCCAGGGCCAGGTAGAGGTTGGCCATCGTCTGGGCCTCAATACCCTGAGAAGCGTCTACCACCAGCAGCGCGCCCTCGCAGGCCGCCAGCGCGCGGCTCACCTCGTAGGAGAAGTCCACATGGCCGGGGGTATCTATGAGGTTCAATTCGTAGCTCTGACCGTCGGCGGCGCGGTAGGTCATCCGCACCGCCGACGCCTTGATGGTAATCCCCCGCTCCCGCTCCAGGTCCATAGAATCCAGGACCTGCTCGGCCATCTCTCTCGGGGAGATGGTACCGGTCAGTTCCAGGAGCCGGTCGGCCAGTGTGGATTTGCCATGGTCAATGTGGGCGATGATGCAGAAATTGCGGATAGATTCCTGGCCCATCGGTTCTCATTTTAACAAGGGCAGGGGGATTGTCAAGCGATAAAAAAACCGCATGACCTGCGGAGGGGCCATGCGGTTGGGGTTATCGGCAGAAGCGGATCGGGTTTAATAGCGTCGCCGTTCCCGGCGCCGTTCTCCTCGCGGCTCCCGGGCTTCCTGCGGGCGCGCTTCGGCCACCCGAATGGAGCGCCCGTCCACCATCCGACCATTCAACTGGTGGATGGCGTTCTGAGCCGACTGGTGATCGGCCATTTCCACGAAGCCAAAGCCCCGGGATTGGCCGGTCATCCGGTCGGTAACGATGCTCACCGAGACCACCTCCCCCACCGTCTGAAACAGACTGGCTAAGGTGGCCTCGGTCGTGGCGTAACTGAGATTCCCGACATACAGCCTGGTAGCCATCGCTCCTCCTGCGGCCCCAAGGCCGCTCTATGCATCGGCCTACAGGACACGCACCTGAGTGGCGTGGAGTCCCTTGGGGCCTCGCTCTACAGCGAATTCCACTCGCTGGCCTTCGCGCAGCGTGCGGAATCCGTCCCCCTGGATAGCGGTGTAGTGGACGAAGACGTCCTCACCGTTGTCCTGGGAGATAAAACCGTACCCCTTGGCATCGTTGAACCATTTCACGGTTCCGGTCACTTTACTGCTCACGTCTGCTACCTCCTTCAGGTATGGAAACAACAGATTTCCGGCGAAGCGTTCCGCCCATACAAAAAAGACCACCCGGCCTCCGCAAGCCTGGGTGGTCTTTTCAGACGGAACCAGAACTTACTTCGCCTTACATACAAGTATATCACAGTTTGCCAGAAAGTCAAACGGCAGCAAAAACCTGAGGGATTTCATCGCCGCTGCTGGACGTTGCCGTCTCAGCGTATCGCCGCGCGGGGAGGCGGTGGGATCAGGGTGTTGGGGGATGGTTGGTTAATCCGGCTTTGGCCGCTTCCAGAAGCAAATCATCTGCTGGGAACGAAAGGTAACCTGGACCAGTTCCCACCCTTGCTCGCCCGGGCCGTTCAGGACGGCCTCCACGGCGCGCAGGAACGGGTCTCCAGCATCAAAGTAGCAGATACCCTCCGTGTCGCAGTAGAGCATCGGCGGCACCTGGGCCACCGGTCCTTCCAGCCAGCCCAACACCTCTTCTGCGCTATGCACCGTCACCCGATATTGCCAGCGGTTCATGGACGACCTCTCTTCTATGCGACCTGCTTCCTGCACCTTATGATCCGCGAGCGGCTATAGCACCATCGGCTCCCGGTAGAGACCAAAGACCCCCCGGAAGATGTCCATGATTTCCTGCAGGGTGGCGTAGGCGCGGACGGCGTTGAGGATATGTGGCATGACGTTCTCCGTCCCCTGGGCGGCGATGCGCAGCCGGTCCAGCGCCTGCCCCACCGCGCCGTTATCCCGTTCCGCCCGCACCTGAGCCAGCCGTTGGCACTGCCGCCGGTAGCCTTCAGGGTCCATTTTCAGAAGGGGCACCTGAAGGGGTTCTTCGGCCACGAATTCGTTGACTCCAACGATAATCCGCCGCCGTTCATCAATCTCCCGCTGGTAGCGGTAGGCGGCGTCGGCGATCTCTCTCTGGAAGAAACCAGCCTCAATGGCCGGGATGACACCACCCAGTGCCGCAATACGGGCGAAGTACTCGTAGGCCTGCCGCTCCAGCCGGTCGGTGAGGGCTTCTATAACGTAGGAACCACCCAGTGGGTCCACGGTGTTGACCACGCCCGATTCGTGGGCGATAATCTGCTGGGTGCGCAGTGCGATGGTCACGGCGAACTCGCTGGGCAGCGCCAGCGCCTCGTCCAGCGAGTTGGTGTGCAGCGATTGCGTCCCGCCCAAGACCGCTGCCAGGGCCTGAATGGCGACGCGGACGATGTTGATCTCCGGCTGCTGGGCAGTAAGCGTGCATCCAGCAGTCTGGGTGTGGAAACGCATCCACCAGGAGCGGGGATTCTTGGCTCCAAAAGTATGGCGCATCTCGCGCGCCCAGATGCGGCGGGCAGCCCGGAATTTGGCGATCTCTTCCAGAAAGTCGTTGTGACAGTTAAAAAAGAAAGAAAGGCGCGGAGCAAACTCATCGATATCCAGACCACGCCGCAGGCACCACCGAACGTACTCCATCCCATCGGCCAGGGTGAAGGCCAGTTCCTGCGCGGCGGTCGCTCCGGCCTCCCGGATGTGGTACCCGCTGATGCTGATCGGATTCCACCTGGGGAGATACCGGCTGGCGAACTCTATGGTGTCCGTCACCAGCCGCATAGAGGGCTCCGGCGGGAAGAGGTACTCTTTCTGGGCAATATACTCTTTGAGGATGTCGTTCTGGATGGTACCGCCCAGTTGGTCCATCCGGACCCCCTGCTTCTCCGCCGCCGCAATGTACATGGCCCAGATGACCGCCGCCGGACTGTTGATGGTCATGGACGTGGTGACCTGATCCAGCGGGATACCGTCAAAGAGAATTTCCATGTCCTTCAGCGACGAGACAGCGACGCCGCACTTGCCGAACTCCCCCTCCGCTTCCGGGGCGTCGGTGTCGTAGCCCATGAGGGTGGGCAGGTCAAAGGCTACCGAGAGGCCGGTTTCCCCGTGGGCCAGCAGGTACTTGAAGCGGGCGTTGGTCTCCTCAGCGGTGCCAAATCCAGCGAACATCCGCATCGTCCACAGCCGCCCCCGGTACATCGTGGGATGGATGCCCCGGGTGAATGGGTACTCGCCGGGGAAGCCGATTTTCTCCAGGTAGTCTCCCTCCAGGTCCAGCGGGGTGTATAGCCGCCCCACTGGATCGCCGGAGGCGGTGATAAATTCTGGATACCGCTCGGGCTGGCGGTCCAACGCGGCCTTCAGCGTGGTCTGCTCCCACCGTTCCCGTTCGGCAGCAATCCGCTCTCGCTCCTGGCTCATGTCCCCTCCTTCACGCTTCACGTCCCCATTCCGTATTTCGTATTGCGTGCTCTGTTTTCCGTTCCCATGCGTCCCGCGCGGCAGCCTGCTCGGCGGCTTGTTTGGAGCGCCCCTCTCCCCGGCCCGCCACTTCCTCGCCCAGAAGCACCTCGGCGACGAAGGTCTTAGCGTGTTCGGGGCCATATTCGGCAACGATGCGGTAGCGGGGCGTAATGCCTAATTCGGCCTGGGCCCATTCCTGAAGACGGCTCTTCGCATCCTTATCGGCCTCAGCAGCCAGGATGGCTTCCGCCATCGGTGCCATCAGTAGCCGCACCAGCGCCCGCACCGGCTCCAGCCCCCCGTCCAAGTACATTGCGCCCACCAGGGCCTCAAAAGCATCGGCCAGGTTGGGGGCTCGTTCACGCCCACCCCGTTCCTCCTCGCCTTTCCCCAGGCGGAGAAACTCCCCCAGGCCCAGTTGGGCAGCAAAGCGGGCCAACATCGCTTCAGAGACCAGGACGGCCCGCAGGCGGGTCATCTCGCCCTCCCGAAACTCCGGATAGCGGTGAAAGACCCACTCTCCCACAGTCAGGCTCAGCACCGCGTCCCCCAAAAACTCCAGCCGCTGGTTATCCCAGCCTTCCCCGGGGTGCTCATGGACGTAGGAGGGGTGAGTGAGCGCGCGCAATAAAAGCCCTGGCTCCTGAAACCGGTAGCCAATGCGGTCCTGAAGCGGATGCGCCGGTTCAGTGGAGGTCGGAGCAGATGGCCGGGCTGGAGAACGAAACCATTTGCGGAGAATCATCATTTTCGCGTCCCGGCAGTTGACCAACGACTTCTCAGGCAGGCAGCCTGCGCTACCGCCTCAATGTGCTGATCCGATACTTTCGTGGATTAGACTCTTCCCGGCTCAGGTCGGATAAGACCGCGTTCGATCTCTTCCTGCAATAACTGCAGGTCGGCGTCCACCATCATCCGGACCAGTTCCTCAAAGGAGACCGTGGGCTCCCAGCCCAGTACCCGACGGGCCTTGGAGGGGTCCGCCACCAGAAGATCCACCTCAGCGGGGCGCATGTAGCGAGGGTCCTGGACCACGTAATCCCGCCAGTCCAGCCCCACGTGGGCAAAGGCAATCTCGCAGAGTTCCCGCACCGAATGGGTCTCGCCGGTACCGACAACGTAATCATCGGGGGCCGGCTGCTGGAGCATCAACCACATCGCCCGGACGTAATCCCCGGCATAGCCCCAGTCCCGACGAGCATCCAGGTTGCCCAGCCGCAGTTCTCTGGCCAGCCCCAGTTTAATCTTCGCCACGCCATAGGAAACCTTGCGGGTGACGAATTCCAGGCCACGACGGGGACTTTCGTGGTTGAACAATATTCCAGATACTGCATAGATGCCAAACGATTCCCGGTAGTTGACCGTGATCCAGTGCCCATAGACCTTGGCCACCCCATAGGGACTGCGGGGGTAAAAGGGGGTCAGTTCGTTCTGGGGGACCTCCCGGACCTTGCCGAACATTTCCGACGAACTGGCCTGATAAAAACGGATACTGGGGTCCACGGTACGGATCGCCTCCAGCATGCGGGTAACCCCCAGCGCGGTAACCTCGCCAGTGAAGACGGGTTGATCCCAGGAGGTAGGGACGAAGGACTGGGCCGCCAGGTTGTAGACCTCATCCGGCTCGTACTCCCGCAGGATGGCAATAAGCGACCCCTGGTCCAGCAGGTCGCCGGAGACCAGGGTGATTTTATCCTGGATGTGCTGGATACGGGAGAAGTTGACCGTGCTGGTCCGGCGCACCATCCCGATGACTTCGTACCCCTTTTCCAGCAAAAATTCGGCCAGATACGAACCGTCCTGTCCGGTGATGCCGGTGATTAAGGCTCGGGGCATTGTACCTCCTGTGGGGATTGAGTGTCTTTAGGGCCAAACCAGCGTCGCAGAGTTTCCCAAAGCAGCCGAAAAGCCGGGTCTGTGCATCGGGTGAAATCCACTTTTGAAGCGATGTCTTCGTACAGAGAGAAAGAGCGGGGAATTCTGCGCTCCTTTAAAACACGCTCCAGGGTCTCTTTGGGAGAGGAAGGCTTGCCATCCTTGAGCAAGTCTTCCAGATCGGACAAGGAGAGGTCCAGGGCGCTCGCAACGACCTGGTCTTTAGACCAAACCCATACATCTCGCCATTCCCTCAATGCGGGATGTTCATCCCCTCGCACGATGTCTGTGGCCTGTCGCTCTGTTCGGGCGAAGCACAAAATATGCTCCGGCTTCGCCAGGCCCAGCAAAAGGGCGGAATGGGTCGCCAGCAAAACCTGGCCTTCGTACACAGA
>JANXCY010000140.1 GCA_025060135.1 Anaerolineae bacterium
TAAGAAGCGAAGATCTCTCCCAGCAATTGCCGCAACTCTTTATTGATTCGGAGAAGATAAGGCAAATTTTTCCCATCAGGGGGAAGAAGAAAAGGTATCGGAGAGCGTTGAAATCTCGTCAGCGGAGAAAAACGATAGAACCGGATGCGTACCTGATAGGGTTCCCGCATCTCCAATTGGGGTTTTGTAAACCGAAGGGATAAAAGGGGCTCAGAAGAGGCAGGAATAATTTCCGAAAAGACCTCCAGACGTCCCCAGGTCATTCCTGTGTATTCGTCAAATTGACAGAAGAAGGAATACGGGCCTGCCCGAATGGCTACTTCTTCGTTCAGGTTGCCCTTGTGGAACAGGTCCGTCATTTCCTCCATACGGACAAAGTCCTGAATATTGCCAGTGAGCAGAGCGGAGAACACCCCCAGGCTTTCCAAAATGTTGGACTTGCCGGTGTTGGGCTCACCGATAAAGACATTCACCCGCCGGCAGTCCAGCGTAAGGTGCCGGATGGATTTGAAATTG
>JANXCY010000141.1 GCA_025060135.1 Anaerolineae bacterium
GATCCGCTTCCTGTTGGGTGGCATGGACGCCGCCATCGACTTCAATAACCAGTCGATGCGAAGAGACGTAGAAGTCGACCACAAACGGACCAATCGGTTGCTGACGACGCACCTTGATGCCGCTCAGGTTCTTGTGTCTCAGCGCTTCCCATAGCATCTCCTCGCTGCGCGTGGGATGCTTGCGGAATTGACGGGCGACTTCTACCATCTTCCTGCGCAACGCTTCGGGAATGCTCCACCGGTCGGAGGGCGCGGGCGCCCCCTCACCCCCCCCCCCCCCCCCCCCCCCCACCGCGCCGGGGGGGGGGGGGGAGCCCCCCCCCCCCGTGGGGGGGGGGGGGGGGGGGGGGGGGGGGCGCGAGCAGGGCAGCGAATACGGGGATGCCCCCTCCCCTCCCCCTTGATGGGGGAGGGAGTGCGCCAGCTCGTGCGGGGATGCGGGCGCCCCCTCACTCCCCTGGCCCCTCGCTCCCACCAGGGGCGAGGGGGGTGTAGTCACCCCTCCCCCATGA
>JANXCY010000142.1 GCA_025060135.1 Anaerolineae bacterium
GGCCGCCGTCGTAATATGGCCGCTGTGCGCGCGCATCATCGTATTCCGGCAAGACAGTGCCATGAATCCACCAGCGAATCCAACCTCCAGCGACAAAGTGGTTGGGATACCGCCAGTAAAAGGGATAAGCCGGGTCATCAAAGTTGCCGTTCACCAGGAGGTTGGGACCCCCGCTCATCGCTTCTACTACGGGTGGAGCCGGCAACCGGGAGGTGGCTCCCATTGAGGAAGGGGAAAGAGGAGAACGGTTGATGTCCGGCGGAGGAGGCTCGGCTACAGCAACGGTGGTAATAGCGATGATGATTAGTAGGGCAACCAGCCCCAGCGAGCCATTCATTAGCGAACGATACATTGTCTTTCCTCCTTACTTGAAGGATTTTCCAACGGTATCAAAAGTATATCAGCCGAAGGGGACTCTGCAACCGGCCACCGCTCCATCGTATCCAGCCAGTAGGCGCCGGTGCGGAGCCAGAGGTCTTCGTCTTTCGGTGGCAATGGGAATC
>JANXCY010000143.1 GCA_025060135.1 Anaerolineae bacterium
CCGCCTTTGAAGCCGTAGAGGGCGGGCGGACTCTCCCAGGGCTCCAGGTTGTTGGGCTTGGGCACTCGGTCGCTTTTCGCAAAGCGGTCCGGGAAAATCTGGTAGAAGACGGCGTCCTTAACCCAGTCTGGTGTTTGAAAGACCATCGTATCTCCTCGCATCCAGATCTTCGGAGGTATTCGCGGCTCTTCTAACCGAGCCCCTATTATCGGCTGCAGTGTTGGAAAGGGATGGACTTTCTGGAGAAACAGGGCCCTGCGGCAACCGCCGCCGCAAGGCCTCTGTTTCCTTCGTTAAGGGGAAATCGTCCAGGTGATATTCCCGGAAATTTCCTGTCCGTACACCTCCTCGCTGAGTGGTTGCCCGGAACAATCCAGCGCGGCCAGGTCGTAAGTGCCAGCAGGAAGCCGAAACGTATAGGAACTTCCTGGTGGGATGGTTTCGTCTCCCAGCCAGTTGTTGCCCCATTCTGTGCTTCCGGCCGGAGAAATCAGAACGTAGCA
>JANXCY010000144.1 GCA_025060135.1 Anaerolineae bacterium
AACAGTCATGAACTGCACGATCTTCTGCACTTCCGCTGTAGCGACCTGCTGCATGCGTTTCAGTTGTTCGCGCAGCCGGTTCATTGCCTCGACTTCGGAGCGCGCTCCGCGCAGCGCTTCGTCCGCCAGACGGTTAGCTTCGTGCGCCAGGCGGATAATCTGCAGCCAGTCAGGGCGCTCCTGCTGCATCTCAGCGCGCGCCTGCGCCAGCGCCGACTCAGCGCGCGCCAGCAGTTTCTCCGGTTCCTTGCCGACATCAGGATCATGAGCGGCAACAAACGCGCGCCCCTGCGCAATGTCCGCCTCGGCTGCGGCAATTTCGTCGCGCGCTGCATCCCGCGCCGCCTCCAGGTCTTTCAGGCGCTTGATGATCGCTTCAATAAGTGCGCGCGCATACGCGATGCGCTCCTCCGCCTGATCAAGATCAGCGCTGGCCTCGATAAACTCCTGCCGCTCCATCGAGTTGCGTTCGGCGGCCCGCTCCCACAACGCCTGCGCTT
>JANXCY010000014.1:0-53859 GCA_025060135.1 Anaerolineae bacterium
GTTACGGGTGGGTGGGGGGTGTTTTCAAATGTCGTCGCAACAACAACCCGCGGGGGGGGCCCCCCCCGATTTCAAAAACCCCGGTGTGGGGGTGTGGTTTTACCCCCCCCCCCAACTCTTCATAAGAAAATATTGTTTTTACGGTAGGGAATCCGCTGCTATCGGCATTATTTGACTCCAATCCATACCTCTGGTGAAGGAGGAGCCATGACGGACCGTTATCAACCCAAGCCGGAGCACAAGTTTACTTTTGGTCTCTGGACCGTGGGGAGTGTAGGGCGGGATCCTTTTGGCGAGCCGGTGCGTTCTCGCCTTTCGCCGGTAGAACTGGTCTATCTGCTGGCAGAGGTAGGGGCCTACGGTGTCAACTTCCATGACAACGATCTGGTCCCGATTGACGCCACCCCCGCCGAGCGAGACCGCATCGTCGCCGAGTTCAAGAAAGCCCTCCGCGATACCGGCCTGGTGGTGCCTATGGCGACCACCAATCTTTTCAGCGACCCGATCTTCAAGGACGGCGCATTCACATCCAACGACCCCCGGGTGCGGGCCTATGCACTCCAGAAGACTATGAGGGCGATAGACCTGGGCGTGGAACTGGGCGCGAAAGTCTATGTCTTCTGGGGCGGGCGCGAAGGTGTAGAGACCGACGCGGTCCGGAACCCGGTGGATGCCCTGAAGCGCATGCGCGAAGCGCTGAACTTTCTCTGCGAATACGTGATTGATCAGGGCTATGATCTCAAATTTGCCCTGGAAGCGAAGCCCAACGAACCGCGTGGGGACATCTATCTGGCGACCACCGGCCACATGCTGGCATTCATAGAGACGCTGGACCACCCGGAGATGGTCGGGGTGAACCCCGAGGTGGCCCACGAACATATGGCCGGGTTGAATTTCCTCCATGCCGTTGCCCAGGCCTGGGAAGCGGGCAAACTGTTCCATATTGACCTGAACGATCAGGCCTTCTGCCGCTACGATCAGGACCTACGTTTTGGGTCCCATAACATTAAAGCGGCTTTCTTCCTGGTCAAGTTCCTGGAGGATGTGGGGTACCAGGGGAGCCGCCACTTTGATGCCCATGCCTATCGCACCGAGGACTACGAGGGGGTCAAAGAGTTCGCCCGGGGTTGCATGCGGACGTATCTCATCCTGAAGGAAAAGGGAGAGCGCTGGAACGCCGATCCGGAAATCCAGGCCCTCCTGGCGGAGATCAACGCGGACGACGGCTCCACCGATCCGTTTAAGGGACGGTATACGCCGGAGAAAGCTGCCGCGTTGAAGATGGCGACGTTTGATCGGGTCGCTCTGGGCCAGCGCGGTCTGGCGTACGAGCGATTGGACCAGTTGACGATAGAGATTCTGTTGGGCGTGCGGTAATACTTCTGGACAGGTACAGGCCGGGGTGTTTCACTCCGGGACGATCGGGCCATCAACGCTCCCACCACGGCTGGAAGCCTGTCGTATATCCCTAAGGGCTTCCGCACCACCTAGATTTTAACATATAATGCTGGCCGCCGGGCCGGTATCGTGCAGGCGAACCGCCTGTGCTACGGGTAGTGCCGGCCGCCGGGCCTGCGAGACATCGCCGTCATTGTACAGGCTAACAGCCTGCGCTACATCGTACGGGCTAACAGCTTGCGCTACAAACTACCAGCCTGCGCTCCAGCAGGCTAACCGCCTGGGCCACGCATTCGTTCGCCGGTGCCAGGGATCAGGGCGTAACTCCTGGATGGGAGCATCCCATGCGATTCCACACCAGAGGAGGCGCGATATGGCGTTCTTTATGGGAATTGACGTTTCCACAACGGCGACTAAAGCCCTGCTGATCGGTCCGGACGGGGAGGTGGTGAGCGTCGCGTCGTCCGAATATCCATACGAGACGCCCCGTCCGATGTGGACGGAGCAGCACCCCCACCTATGGTGGCAGGCGACGGTGGCCAGCATCCGCCGGGTGCTGGCCGAATCCGGGGTCAACCCGGCCGATGTCCAGGGGGTGGGGCTGACCGGGCAGATGCACGGCCTGGTCCTGCTGGACGAGAATGGCCAAGTCTTGCGCCCGGCTATTCTCTGGAACGACCAGCGCACAGGGGCGGAATGCGATGAGATTCGGACCCGGTTGGGCAAGGAGCGGCTGATTCGGATTACCGGCAACGATGCCCTGACCGGTTTCACCGCCCCCAAAATCCTGTGGGTGCGGAACAACGAGCCGGAAATCTACGCCCGGGCCCGGCACATCCTCCTGCCCAAAGATTACGTCCGCTACCGTCTGACCGGCGAATACGCGATGGACAAAGCAGACGGGGCCGGAACGATTCTGTTTGATCTCGGAAAACGGGATTGGTCCCGGGAGGTCCTGAGTGCCCTGGAGATTGACCCTGCCTGGCTTCCCCCGACGTTTGAGGGGCCGGAGATTACGGGGAGGATCACGCCAGAGGCTGCCGAGGAGACAGGGTTGAAGGCCGGCACGCCGGTCATGGCCGGTGGCGGCGACCAGTCGGCCCAGGCGGTGGGAGTGGGCGCGGTGGAGCCGGGAGTGGTGGCCCTGACCCTGGGGACCTCCGGCGTGGTTTTCGCCAGCACCCAGGAGCCCTTCATCGAGCCGGAGGGACGGCTGCATGCCTTCTGCCACGCCGTCCCGGGACGCTGGCACCTGATGGGGGTGATGCTTTCCGCCGGAGGAAGCCTGCGTTGGTACCGGGATACGGTGGCTCCGGGCACGGACTTTGATACGCTCCTGGCCCCAGCCACTGCCATCCCCCCGGGCAGTGAGGGTCTGTTTTATCTACCTTATCTGACTGGCGAGCGGACCCCATATCCCGACCCGCTGGCGCGCGGGGCTTTCGTGGGGCTCACTGTGCGCCACACCCAGGCGCATATGACCCGCGCCGTGCTGGAGGGGGTGGCCTTTGGCCTGCGCGATAGTTTTGAATTGATGAAGACAGTGGGATTGGCCGAAATCACCCAGGTACGGGCTTCCGGCGGCGGGGCGCGCAGTCCTCTCTGGCGGCAGATTCTGGCAGATGTCCTGGGGGTGGAACTGGTAACCGTCAACACCACCGAGGGAGCGGCCTATGGGGCAGCGCTGCTGGCGGCCACTGGAGCGGGCGCCTTTAGAAGTGTGGCAGAGGCCTGCTCGGCGGTCATTCGGATCACCGGGAGTACCGCACCCGGCCCGGCAGCCGAAGGGTACCAGAGCATATACCCGACCTACAGGAGCCTGTACCCAACACTTCAGCCCGTCTTCTACACCATCGCTCAGTTCGTAGCGTAATCCCTTCTCCGCTGATAGAAAGGCCCGAAGGGCAGCCAGGGCATCCGTTGTGTGAAAAGATGCTTCTGGCTGCCCTTCGTTCATGCCCCACTCATCATTGGCCTAATGGGAGGACAGACAGACACCTCATCCCAGCGGTTGGGCGCGCTAACAACATCTTCTCGGGAGGATATTCCATGCCATCCATAGATTTGTCCGACATTCTGTGTCTTCACTATGAAGAGGTGAACCCAGCCGGCGCGCCGCCCGTGCTCTTGCTCCATGGGCTGGGTTCCGTCGGGGCAGATTGGCAATTCCAGTTTGCACCGCTTGCCGGAGCCGGGTACCGGGTGCTGGCGCCCGACCTGCGCGGGTTTGGACGCTCCAGCGCCCCGTCCGAAGTATCTATCCAGGTCATGGCGCAGGACATGGCCCTTTTCTTGGAAAAGATGGAGGCCATCCCTGCCCACATCGTGGGTCTCTCGCTGGGAGGAACAGTGGCTCTGCAATTGGCACTGGACCACCCAGAAATGGTGCGCCGCCTGGTTTTAGTCAACACTTTGGCTCGTCTGCACTTCCCCAGCCTGAGCAACAGGCTCTATTTCCTGGCCCGAGCCATCCTGAGCCGGTTTCTCGGCCCGGAGAAGCAGGCCGCAATGGTAGCCCGACGGCTCTTTCCGCATCCTCACCAGCAAGACCTGCGGGAACGCATCATCCGGCGCATCTCTCAGACGAATCCCTGCGCCTATCGTTCTGCCATGCGTTCCTTGCTGCGGTTTGATGTGACCGCCCGTTTGGGCGAGTTACGGATGCCGGTTTTGGTGGTGACCGGAGCCGAAGATACCACCATTCCGCTGCCGATTCAGCAGGCGCTGGCCCAGGGGATCCCTGGCGCCCGGCATGTGGTGGTGGAAAAGAGCGGCCATGGCATTATCGCCGATAACCCGGATGTCTTTAACCGTATCCTTTTGGAATTTCTGGGCGCATAAGGGGACGGGCGGAGGTGGATCATGAAGACAAGAGTTATTATCGTATTGATATCACTCTTGCTCATGCTGGCCGGGGTGATGGTGGCTATCCAATCGCCATCGCCGGTCGCAGCAAACATTGTCCCGATAGATGGCCCTTCTATGGAGGCCGTCCCCCAGGCTCAGGCTCGCAAGACCAGAATCATTGCCCAGTACGGCATTACCTGGACGTTCGACACCGAATACGAATATGGACAGTTCGCCAACGGCGATTATTGGGTGTTGGGGCCGGTAACGATCGTCCGCATTGAACCGGATGCGGTGGTCGGTTACCACAATCTGGGGAGCGGCATTTGCACCGGGGGCAGCACTGGCGTGAGCGCCTGCAGGGCGGCGGTATCGGCGCAATATCCGGGTTATGATGCGAGATGTGATGGCGCGACAATCGGCACCGGTAACTGCATCGCCTCATACGTGCAGAACGGCTGGGAGGTCAATCCCAGGGTTGCCGGGCCGCATGGCTTTCAAGTGGGATGTAACGGCGGGAACCTGGATGCCTCGCTCGTGCCTGCTTTGCCGTACACTTCTCCCCCCACGGGGACGGTCTCGGTGGTCAAGACGATCCCCACCGGCGCATCCAACCCCTGTATCAAAGTCGCTGCTGTGCTCACGATCGTCACGGAAAGGCCGCCCGGCAACGGCGCGTCGGTGTTCCGGCCCCCTTATGTGGGAACCCGCAAGCCATATCATTATGTTGCCGATTTGAGAACCGATTTGCTGCCATCCTACAAACCGGTCGGCTCACCGCCATCGCTGAGTTACATCGCAGAGCGGTTCAGAAGGCTGCGGCTGGATCACAAAGAGGGAACTATCGGCCGAGCATTGCGTCCTGCCGATGCGATGAACGACTATCAGCCGGCCAATTCCCCGGACATTATCGAAGCCGCGCTGCGATTCATGCTGGATACGGATGAGGATATCATGCCCGCACTGATCCAATATGTCCAGGCAGGGATTGACAAGGTCTACACGATTCTTGACGGACAGACCTGGCCGGCTGGCGGTGGTCATCAAACGGCGCATCTGCTCCACGCTGCGTTCACGGCAACTCTGCTCGACATGCAGGAGGTCAAGGATGTCCTCAAAAACGCAGATTTTTTCCATGCCTCGGCCCTGCTCTTTTCTCAAACTCGCACGGGGATTCATCTATGGGGACAGGAAAGCACAGAATACGAGTACTGGGCTTATATTATGCATGGGTCCGGCAACCGGTCGAATCGGGATCCCTACCGATATATTGACGGGGGCAAGGCCGGTGCTGATTATCAACTCATCACTTCGCAACAGCACAAGGGCGAAGTGCTGGCAGCCGAGTTGATGCCTGTCTTGAAGGAAGCCTGGCCAGCCGCCGATCTGGCATATGCAACGAATTACGCCGACCGCTGGGTGAATCACGGGACGTGGACCCAGCCTGACCCCTGTGCTCCCTATGACGGCAATCCCAGCAACTATGGAAGGACCTTTGGCCCGGATCCCAACAACCCCGGCATGTGCATTCTGGACCCGGACCTGGCCTATTACAACGGTCCCACCGACTTTGCTTGCCAGCCGGGACGGGCATGTGGCCGGTTTCCGGAAAAACACGGCAGCAGCCGGGATGGCGGACAATATCGGAGTGCCTTTGTCGCAGCAATGTGGGATGCCTATCGCTACGCCAGCATGCTTACGCTGCATGCTGCCCCGGCCGACCGCGCCATCCACCTGCGCTGGCAGGTCAACACTACCCTGCCGCCCACGACCACCTGGCGCGTCGAATACTACACCCGGACGGCCACCATCTACACTGCCACCAATCCTTTCAGCACCACCCGTTCACTCGTGTTGACGCAGAACGTGTACAACTATCAGTGGTACACCGTCACCCTGCGCGCGATGCTGGGCAGCACCTCGTTCTTGAGCGACACCGTGCGCGTGATGCCGACCGATCGGTTCGTGTATCTGCCGGTGGTGCTCAAGAACAAGTAGATCGGGTCATTCACCCGCTCGGAACCGGCCGGGCGGAGAATCCAACGCAGGAGGTTAGCGATGAAAAAGGCCATCCGATTATCTCTCGTATGCATCGGGGCGCTGACCCTGACCGTGATAGTCTACGCCCTGCTCTCATCGCAGGCATCTGCCGCAACCCAATTCCTGGTGATGCGCTTTGACGGCAACTTGAACGATTCCTCAGGCAACGGCCTGCACGGCACGTGGAACGGCCCGCCGGCGTATGCCGCTGGCTACAGCGGGCAGGCAATCAGCCTGTCATCTGCGGTCACCAATTACGTCACGGTGACGCACAGTTCCCTGCTCGGCGGCATGAGCAAACTCTCCATCTCAGTATGGGCCAAAAAGAGCAACGCAGCGCAGGGCGGGATGCTCGTCTACAAACGAGATCAGTATCGTATCCTGCTCGGCGCCAATTCCATCACTGCATTTGTGAGGGGCAATCGCCAGGCGACCGTGAGCAGTTCCGCCGCCATTTCAGACACGAACTGGCATCACTACGTCCTGGGCTACGACGGCGTTACCGTCAAACTCTTCTGTGACGGGGTCCTGCTGGATAGCGAGCCGCTCACGGGAACCGTCGCGCAGTATACAGGCCCGCTGTACATCGGCCGCGATCCGTGGGGCTCCCAGTTCAGCGGGCTGATAGACGAACTGGTCATCAACGATGACCCGCCCGATGTGGATCCGCCTTTCTTTGACGGGCACGATCCGGCGCCGGGCGCGACCTGGGTACGGCCCGACACCAACATCGTGGTGCACGTCAAGGATGTCGGTCGGGGGGTGCTCTCTTCCACCATCGTGATGACGGTGGAGGGCAGCGTCGTATCGCCGGCGATTACCGGCACGCCGGCCGACTATACCATTACCTACGACCCGCCCGCCAACTTTGCCTACAGGCAGGAAGTGAACGTCAGCCTGTCCGCCGCCGATGTGGACGGTAACCGGGCCGTGCAGAGTTATGCCTTTACCATCCAGCAGGTCAGCGATACGTTTCCCCCACGCGGTTATTTCTACGTAAAAGACCTGGGCGCTGGGCAGGCCACCATCTATAACTACTTCCAGGACCCGGAGAGCGGCATGGGAAGCGGCGCGCAGATGCGCTTTAGCAACGATAACGTTACCTGGAGCGCTCCCGAGCCGTACAGTTCCACCAAGTCCTGGACGCTGGCAGCGGCTTCGGGCAAGCGCACGGTGTACGGCCGGTTCTCCGACGCGGCCGGCAACTGGACCGACGTCCTATCGTACACCCTGGGCGCCGAGTACGAGGACGACCTGGTGGTGATCCCGAACGCGCCCAATGCCGCGCACCTGATCTGGCGGGCCAAACCCGGCGTTGCCCAGTATGTAGTCCTGCGCAGCAATAAACTGGGCTGGTCCGGCACGATTCGGTTGACCGAGCCGGTCACGACCGGCGGCAAAATCATTACCGTGACCACGACGGCAGGGCTGCAGGCGGGCGATGAACTCCATTTCAGCGGCGGGCGCGACGATTACTATATCGCGCGGGTGCTGGACGCCCGTCGGCTGGAACTGACCGTCGGCGTGCAGAGAGATTACGTTACCAACACTGTGGTCAATCTCTCGGCCTGCTGGGTGCGGGATTATAGCGGGTACACCGAGATTGCCCGTTTCACCAGCGCCAGCGGCGTGCGCGAGTATGTGGATACCGGCCTGGAACTGGAAAAAGATTATTTCTACGTCATCGGGTACAGCGACGGCGTTACGATCACCGGCTACTCCAATCCGGTCCAGGCCCGCCTGACCGGAAGCGGCATGCTCTACGATGCTGCCCTGGGCGCCTATGGCGGCTATGCCTGGAAGGTAACCCAGAACTATGGCGACACGCCCAATCTCATTGACGGCGATGATACCACCAGCGAGGTTCGCATTCAATATAACGATCCGGCCATCTCGGACCCTTACGAGATGCACCTGGGCTTCCATCGCGTCCATCTCCAGGAGCGGCTGCCCATCCGGCGGGTGGAAATCATCCAGGATATGAGCGCCGACCGCACGCGCGCCGCCCACATCCGGCTGGGGTTTGATGACCGTAGTTTCCAGACCTTTGACCTTGAGAACGACCCGCGCATCGTTCGCGTGGATGTGGGGAGTCGGCGCACGTATCGCATTCCGGTAGACAAGACCTCGGCGTATGTCTCTATCTACATCGAGGACGTGGCCAACCCGGCCGGCAATTACACGCTCTGGTACAAGATCGGCGTCTACACCGACCGGCGCATCGTCCGGCCGGTAACTTCGGCCGCAGAGGTCCGCTCGGCGCATCTGGCGTTCGACTTTTCCAGGTCGGACGGCACGCTGCCGACCATTTTCGGCAGCGACGAGGTATGGAACAACGTGGACGGCTACGAGACGGGGGCCATGTTGCGGGCATGGCCCTATCTCAAAGAGGTCTTTAATCTCTACCGCGTCCAGGTGGGAGATGGCTGGCCGCACGCGTATGGCTGGGATCAGGTCAAGGTGGCCGAACTGGCCGCCGTCATCACACCGGCCCAGACGACCTTTATGCTGACCAATGTCATCACGTTTCCGGTTTCCCTCTCGGTCGGCACGAAATTCAAGGTGGATTATGAATTGATGCAGATCACTGCTCTCAGCGGCAACCGGATCACCGTAACACGGGGGCTGGAGCACACCGAGCCGGTTACCCATACGGCCGGGTCGCCGCTGTACGTCTACCGCTCGGTCGGCCAGATCCTGCGGCTCCAGGAGGCCCTCCCCGAATTCCCGGTGGTCAAATACACCAATGCCTATGTTTCGGGGATCACCCCCATCTCTTCGGATTTGCCGGTGACCCATTCGCTGCGCACGGCGGTGATCACGATCACGGTCAACAAAGGCACGTATGCCGTCAGTGATGTCATCCGCGTGGGGCGCGAGGCCTTCTTGGTGCAGGCCGTGGATGCTTCAAACCCGTCGCAGATCCGCCTCACCGTGCGGCGTGGCTATGACGGGACGGCCCAGGAGTACATCCAGCATAACATTCCTCAACCGGATGTCTACAAATATCTGAATTATGAGCCGTACTATGTCGGTTTCAAGAACGATCCCACGAATCCCAACAACTACTTTTGGGACAACTGGGACATGACCTGGGACAAGGTCATCCGGCAGGGCGATGCGATTCCCTGGATCATCGCCTGGTCGCCCTGGTACGCCACGCAGGCGCGCGGTCGGGTGGCAGCCCTGGAGACCATCACCAATGCCCGTGGGATCCAGAACAACGTCATCGTGGACGAGTACAACAGCACCCACGACGACGCCGACTGGTGGTACCTGCTGGCAAGCGGCAACACGCTGGAGAACGATAGCAACATCCGGGGCAATATGTACGAGTTCTACCACGCGCGCATCTACTTCCTCACCGGTAACGCCGCCGGCAAAGTGTTCTTTATCCGCTCCCACTCGGGCGACCGTCTGCGAGTGGTGAGAACGTGGAACGATAGCACCTGGTCGGTGACCAACCCTGAGTATGTGGACCTGTATGCCGAAGGCGTGCGGCCCGGGGATGCCTACATCGTCACTCATTCCACACAGAGTGCCGCTAATGTCGCGCCCAAATTCTGGCGCTACAACGCGGCGATTTTCTACAATCTGGTCAAGCATCTCCGCCAGAAATACGCGGCCGAACTGGCCGGGAAGCCCATCTACATCGAGTACTACCTGGAACCGAATTTGGGCTCCTATGGCACGTGGACGCTGGATGCCTATGTGGATTCGTACAACGCCTTTGCCGAGACCATCCGCGAAGGAGGACCGGGCCTGGGGCCGGGCCTGACCAAGAACGATGTGATCATCGGCGCCGGGGCCATCGCCGGCGGGTTGAATCCCAGCGTGCCGATTCCCGGTACGAACCGCGATTACGACATCGCCCTCACGCTGATTGAAGAGGCCGACTATCTGGATTTCGTCAGCCACCATCGCTACTATATGGGCAGCCGGGTGCAAAAGCGCGAGAACTCGTGGGAGTACTGGATGCTGCGTACCTACGCGCAATCCCTGGGCAAGGACATCGTCATCATTGATAGCGAGGACAGTGTGGCAACGGCCGGCGGCACAGGGCGTGAAGAAGCGCGCCACTGGGCCCGTTTCAGCGTGCCCTACTGGGAAGCCAACTTTATCAACTCCTACGCCGGCGATTACGGCCCGCTGGGGCGGCTGGCGTTCATCATCCATTTCCGAACGTTTGATGATAATACCAATGATATGGGCATGGCTGCTATGGATGCGGAGGGCCGTCCGGTGCTGGACCTGGTCTACTGGCCGATTCTGATGTACCAGCAGCACACCTCAGAGGATCCGCAGCGTCCGGACACGGTGGTGTTCACGGTACAGGGGAGCGATCCATACGGCTGGGTGCAGGGCATGGGCACGATTCACGGCCAGACCGGCATTCGGCACGTGCACCTGGTGAACAAGAAGGAGACGCCGATCACGGTAACGCTGACCCTGAGCGGCGTAACGCCGACGGGGGCCGTTATGCATTCGGTCATCGGCTGCGGGCCGCAGCAGACGATTCAGGACGGCTACCATCCGCTGACGCTGACGGGAGCCATCGTGCAGACGATTTTGCCCAATCCCAACGTCGTCGTGTTGCAGCCGTGCTCGGCCAACATCATCGCATTGGAGGGAAGCGCCATCCGCTCGGTGTATCTGCCGCTGGTGTTGAGGAACCAGTAGTTCTACTCCCGCTCCAGCACCCAGAAGTGGGAAAGGCCCAACACACGCAGAGGCGTTCGCTCCAGGGTGTACGTGATGGCCTGGAGCAGGCGGGCCAGGGCAGGCCAGCGGCGGGCCAGGCGGTCGTAGCCAGGGAAAATCACCGTCCGAAATATCACCCGCACGGGCAGGCCCCGCAACAGGCGTCCCAGCGCGCCGGTTGTGTAGGCTCGTACGTGGGGGATCAGCCGGTTCCGCAACGAGTTGGGCAGATAGTTGACCAGGGGGATATTACCGAAATGGTAACGTCCGCGCCAGAAGGCCCCGTGGGTTTCAAAGGGGTAGAGCCGGTTGGGGACAAAGAGGACGATCCGACCACCCGTCCGGGTAACCCGGACCATTTCTGCCAGGGTGGCGCGGTCATCGGCCACATGCTCCAGCACTTCATGGGAGAAGGTCAGGTCAAAGGAGCCGTCCGCGAAGGGGAGCGCTTCCCCCATGGCCTGTACCACCCTGGCGTCGCAGGCCTGGGCCTGGCAGGCCCATTCCCGCTCCACCTCCACACCGAAGACGTCAGGGGTGCAGCGACCGAAGGCGGCCAGGTACATCCCCACCCCGCAGCCCACGTCCAGCACCCGTTTCCCGGTAGGGTCGGCATAGCGGCAGACCATCCTGAAGCGTCGTTCCTGCCCGGCGCGCCAGGCCAGGGAGGGAACGCCCCGCTCGGCCCGCCAGTCGCCATCGGAAGGCATATTCATCGGTTTGGTGCTCCCCTCTGCGGATAAGTCTGCATTCATCCAAGCAGGGTTGTTGGGGCTGCTGTCTGTAGGCCATTGTCCCCCAACCCTGTTTTTTTCTTCTCGCATCAAAGTACGACGCGGGGAAGCAGACATCGGCGAGGATTGACGGCTGCAGGCGTATTGTATCGTCATCGCGCGGGCCTGTCAACCGGGTGTGGCTCCACCCGAATCGGCATGGGCGGCTGGCCGAAACCTCTGGAGCGGGTATAATATATGCGTATCCCAGGTTGTTAGCCTCCCGTGCTTTCCGAATCCATGAGATCATGCCCGAAGCGAGGATGTGGGAAGGACTGGTCGTTCGTGCCCAGAGCGGCTTCTATACCGTCCATACTGACCAGGGCGATTTCGTTTGCCATCTGCGGGGGCGGCTGAAGAAGCGGCGACTGGATACCGATCCGGTCGCAGTGGGGGACCGGGTCCGTTTCCGGCTGACCCCGGGCAGAGTCGGGGTTATTGAGGAAGTGCTTCCCCGAGAGCGGGTGCTGGCCCGCCTGGCGCCGCCCCCGGGTGGCCGGGGCAGCCGCCGTTGGGACCGGGAAGGGTACCTGGCTGAGCGGGAGCAGGTCATCCTGGCCAACCCGGACCAGGCGGTCTTTGTCTTCGCCTGCGCGGAGCCAGAACCCAACCTACGTTTGCTGGACCGGCTCCTGGTGGGCGCGGAACTCCAACACATCCCCGCCGTTGTCTGTGCCAACAAGGTGGACCTGGTGGGCCAGGACGGGGCCCAGTGTCTGTTTGGCATCTATGAGGAAATCGGCTACCCGGTCCTCTACACCAGCGCGAAGACCGGAAAAGGTGTGGAGGAACTAGCCCGGCACCTGGAAGGAAAGATTTCGGCGCTGGTCGGACCGTCCGGTACTGGCAAGAGCAGCCTCCTCAACGTCATCCAGCCAGGGCTGGGGCTGGCGGTGCGGGAGGTGAGCGAGGCCACCGGTGAGGGCCGCCATACCACCGTTGTAACTCAACTCTTCCCGCTGGAGCGGGGCGGCTGGGTCGCCGACACTCCTGGTATCCGCGCCCTGGCCCTCTTTGATGTGGACCCGGAGGAATTGGACGCCTATTTCCCGGACATCGCGCCCTATGTGGCGGACTGTCGCTTCTCCGACTGCACCCACACCGTAGAGCCGGGATGTGCGGTGATAGAGGCAGTGGCTGCAGGACGGGTCCACCGTCACCGGTACGAGAGTTACGTTCGCTTGCGCCAGGAGCATCAGCGGCTGGCGGACATGTATTGGTGGGGCATCCAATCGGAGTACCTATAATGGACCTTTCGGGAAAGGTGGCTCTCGTTACCGGTGGAGCAGTACGGGTTGGGCGGGCTATTGCCCTGGGACTGGCTGGGGCCGGTGTCCATCTGGCCCTTCACTACCATCGCTCTGCCAGCGCCGCCCAGGAAGTCGTCGTAGAGGCCCGACGGATGGGCATAGAAGCGGTTGCCCTCCCGGCCGACCTGGCCTATATGGAGCAGGCTCAGGCTCTGGCCCGTGCGGCCGAACGCCACTTCGGTCGGGTGGACATCATTATCCACAGCGCCTCCCCCTTCATCCGGGCATCGCTCCTGGAGACGACCCCAGACCTCTGGCGGCAGGTCATGGGCGTCCTGGTGGACGGGTTCTTCATCATAGCCCGGGAGTTGACCCCGGGGATGGTCCGACGTGGGGAAGGGAGTCTGGTGGTCATTCTGGACCGGGGAACGGTTGACCCGTGGCCCGATTTTCTGGCCCATAGCGTGGGGAAGAGTGCTCTCTGGGCGCTGGCTCGCAACTTGGCGGTGGAACTGGCGCCCCATGTGCGGGTCAACGGCATCGTCCCCGGGCCGGTCCTTCCGCCGCCGGACTATTCCGAAGAAGAGCAGGCCCGTGTTGCCCAGGGTACCCTCCTGGAGCGTTGGGGTTGCCCTCAAGATGTGGTGGATGCCCTTCTGTACCTCCTCCGTGCCGACTACATTACGGGCGAAGTTCTCTTCGTGGACGGAGGAGAGCGGTGGGCCCATCGCCGTCCCCGCCGGAATTGTCAAACTGGAGGATGATGGTATAATACCATCAACCGGACTTTCCGGCTCAACGGGTCAGTCCTCTGAATTTCATTTACCCAGGGGAGGTTCAACATGACATACGTGATTACCAGCCTGTGCAAGCGCGCCGGGGCCTGCGTGGACGTCTGTCCCACCGATTCCATCCACTTTGTGGAGGGTGACCCCAACTGGCCCACTTACTATATCAATCCCGATACCTGTATTGAGTGCGGAGCCTGCGCGGCGGAGTGCCCCAACGAGGCTATCTTCCACGAAGATGAAGTCCCCGACGCCTATAAGGCCGACATCCAGAAAAACGCCGACTACTTCAAGGTGGGTCCGGGAAAAGACCAGGTGTAAACCGGTCTGCACGCTGGAAGGCCGCTCCGGAAGTCGGGCGGCCTTTTTTGTTTTACAGGCCCTCTCACCCCACGTCCAAAGGTGCCTGAGCCTTCTAGGAACAGCCGATACCTTAAAGGCAACTTGCTTTCTCTTTTCCCCTCGGATACAATAACCCTTGGAGTTCATCGGGACATCGCGGCTGAGGTAGAATCCCATGCAGGATCGTACGCCTCAGATGACCAACCGGTATATCGGGCTGTTGGTGTGGATCGGGTTTCTTCTACTGATGGCCAGCGGAGTGATCGCCGGGCCGTCCATTGCCCCGATGATCCTCCCGTCTCCGACCCCTTCTCCGACGCCGACGGCCACCCCAACGCCGACTCCCACTCCCCTACCAACGCCAACCTGGACGTCCACCCCTACGGTGACCCCGACGCCGACGCCGACCCCTACTCCCGCTTTCTATCCTCCCACCCGCATTGTCATCCCTTCGGTGGGCATAGATGCCCAGGTGGTGCCCACCCACTGGGAGACCCAAAAGGTGAACGGCACCCCGCAACCGGTGTGGATAGTTCCGGATGCCCCCCGGGTCGGCTGGCACGAGACCTCCGCTCCTCTGGGCCGACCGGGAAACACCGTCCTTAACGGCCACAACTGGCCGGAAAACGGGCCGTTCCGGTTCCTCTACCAGGTTCAGCCCGGCGACTCTATTCTCCTGTACTCTGGCTCCCAGGTTTTCACCTACCAGGTGGAGGAGATTCTCCTCCTGGAGGAGGCTGGGCAGCCATGGGAGGTCCGGATGGCTAATGCTCGCTACATCCTGCCGACCGACGACGAGCGAGTAACCCTGGTAACCTGCCATCCTTATAAAAGTGTCCGGTTTCGCCTGATTGTGATCGCCCGACCGGTGAAGGCGCCCTCCGGGACAAGTGAACCATAACAGGAGGAAAGCATGGGACTGTTGGACCACCCTCTGATTTCCCGCATCCGCCGGAATCACGCCCTGGAGCACGCGACCATTCATATCCTCTCCCGCCGTTACCGGAACCTGCACGTGATGGGTCAATCCATGCCAGGGGGGTTTATCCTGTACGGCGATGTCTCCACCGATGCAGTGATGGAAGCCGCGCAGGAGGCCCTGGAGCGCCTGCGGGCAGGTCAGAGAGAACTGGCCGTCCATCCCACCTGTGGTACCAACGCCGTCGTGGCCGGTACGCTGGCTGGGCTGGGAGCGTTTCTGGTGCTCTCCCCCCGGCGCCGTAACCTGATGGAGTGGCTGGGTCGCCTGCCGACCGTTCTCCTGGTGGCTACCCTGGGCTTTATCCTGGGGCAACGGCTGGGATTGGCACTCCAGTCGGCCATCACCACTGATCCCCGGGTTGACCGCCTGCGGATCGTCGCGATCGCGCGGGAGGAGCGCGGCCCGCTGGTGTTGCACCGCGTCTACACTGAGGATCGGTGAATGGAAAGCCCTCGCTTCTACCTCTTTTACGGGAGCGACGAGTTCACCCGCAGCGAGGCGGTGGCCGAACTGCGCCGCCGGATGGGGGAATGGGGAGAATGGAACACGATCCACCTGGATGGGCGAACCGCAACGCTGGAGGACCTCCGTCGGGCCTGCGACACAGCGCCCTTTCTGGCGGACCGGCGGCTGGTCCTGGTGACCGGTCTCCTGGCTCGACTGGGGCGCGGAAAGGAGAGGGGATTCCTGGATGGAGTGCTCCGTCTCCTCCAGACTCTGCCGGAAACGACCCGTCTGGTTTTGGTGGAAGAGGGCGACCTCCCGGAAGACCATCCGGTCCTACGGCTGGCCGCCGACGGAGAGGCGGGGTTTGTCCGCCGATTTGAACCTCCTTCGCCGGAGGCACTCCCCGGCTGGATTCTGGGGCGTGTTCGCCTCCACGGCGGGAAGATGGAACGGGCAGCGGCGGCCCGGCTGGCCCAGGCCGTTGGCCCGGGCAACCTGCGCTTACTGGATGGGGAAATCCGCAAACTGGTTACCTACGTGGGGTCCGAACGGGCCATCACCGTCGAGGATGTGGACCGGCTGGTCCCCTACGTTCAGCAAGCCGTGATCTTTGATCTGGTGGATGCCCTGGGAGAGCGGGAGGGCCGGCGCGCAGCGCAGGTCCTCCACCGCCTCCTGGATGCCGGAGAAAACCCTCTGGGCATCCTGGCCATGGTCATCCGACAGTTCCGTCTGATCCTGATGGTGAAAGACCTGACCCGCCGAGGGGAAAGCCCTGCCGCCATTCCTCGCCTGCTGGACCTGCACCCCTACGTGGCCCGGAAACTCCACGCCCAGAGTGCGAACTTTTCCTTTGCCCAACTGGAGCACATTTACCGGTATCTGCTGGACCTGGACCTCTCCATCAAGACCGGGGAGATCACCCCGGAAGCCGCACTGGATTTGCTGGTGGCTGGTCTGGGCGAATAACCGTGGTTGCTTTTCTCCAGGGGGATCGGGTGGTTGGGTCATCCGATCCCCCCTTTTCTCCAGGGAATCCTCGCGCGGCGCGTGACTTTCCGGTCGGTTGGGTGTTTTTGCTTACGAATCACAATCCCGGCAGGGGGGACAGCATGCCAAACCAAGTGGTTGTTACCGGATTGGGGGCCGTTACACCCCTAGGCAACGATGTGCCCACGCTCTGGGAGAACCTCCTGGCTGGCCGAAGCGGCGTCGGCCCCATCACCCAGTTTGACGCGTCCAACCTGGAGGTGCGTATTGCTGCCGAGGTAAAGGATTTTGATCCGGTGGCCCTCTTCGGGCGGCGAGAAGCCCGCCGCCACGACCGGTTCACCCTTTTTGCGCTGGAGGCGGCCCGCCAGGCCATTGCGGACGCGGACCTCCGGCTGGACCGGGAAGACCGGGATGCCGTAGGTGTGATCATCGGGACGGGCATCGGAGGGGCGCTCACGTTTTTGGAGAACCATGACCTCCTCCGGGACGTTGGCCCCCGGCGGGTGAGCCCCTTTATGATCCCGATGATGATGCCCAATGCGGCCTCTGCGGTGATTGCTATCACCTATGGCCTGCGTGGCCCCAACATCTGTGTTGCTTCAGCCTGTGCGACCGGGGC
Source organism: Anaerolineae bacterium (assembly GCA_025060135.1). Classification (GTDB taxonomy): domain Bacteria; phylum Chloroflexota; class Anaerolineae; order B4-G1; family DUEL01; genus SpSt-77. The sequence continues at coordinate 17,181 of JANXCY010000014.1, forward strand.
ACATGCGATCGGCGAGGCGGCGGAGATGATCCGCCGAGGCGACGCGGCGGTGATGATTTGCGGCGGCAGTGAGGCCGTGATCCATCCCTTGGCCCTCAGTGGTTTCGCCAACATGGGGGCCCTTTCCTCCCGCAACGACGAGCCTCAGCGGGCCTCCCGCCCCTTTGACGCTGGCCGGGACGGCTTTGTCCTGGGGGAGGGGGCCGGTGTGCTGATTCTGGAATCCCTGGAGCACGCGCGGGCGCGGGGCGCACGGGTCTACTGCACCCTGGCAGGGTATGGTGCCTCCTGCGATGCCTACCACATCGCTGCGCCGGAGGAGGCGGGGGAGGGGGCCGCGCTGGCCATGCGGCGTGCCCTGGCTGATGCGGGTCTCCCTCCGGAGGCAGTAGACTACATCAACGCCCACGGCACCAGCACCCCTCTGAACGACCGGATTGAGACCCAGGCCATCCGTGCCGTCTTTGGCGCTCATGCCGACCGACTGGCCATTAGTTCTACCAAGTCCATGATCGGCCATTTGCTGGGCGCGGCCGGAGCCGTGGAGGCCATTGCCTGCGTCAAGAGCCTGGAGACGGGATGGGTCCACCCGACAATCAACTACGAAACTCCTGATCCGACCTGCGACCTGGATTACGTCCCCAACCAGGCCCGCCATCTGGCCCCCCGGGCGGCCCTTTCCAATTCCTTCGGCTTTGGAGGGCATAATGGATGCCTGGTGTTTGTAGCGCAAGATTAACCTGATAGCGGCAGGGCACGATTCATCTTGCGCTACGAGGAGGACCTATGCCGCGCGCCCACATTGTCGGTTGGGGCAAGTACGTTCCCCAACGAGTGTTGACCAACGATGACCTCTCCCGGATGGTGGACACATCAGACGAGTGGATCGTTACCCGTACTGGCATCCGAGAACGGCGTATTGCCGGCGAAACTGAGACCACGGCCACGATGGCTGTCCAGGCGGCCCGTCAGGCTCTGGATGGAGCCGGCATCGGGCCGGAGAAAGTGGACCTGATTATCGTCGCCACGGCGACGCCGGATTATCTCTTCCCCTCCACCGCGTGCCTGGTGCAGGACGCGCTGGGGGCCAGCCGCGCGGCCGCCTTTGACCTGGCCGCCGGGTGTACCGGTTTCGTCTACGCCCTGGGCGTCGCGGCCGCGATGGTGGAATCCGGTGCCGTCCAGACTGTGTTGGTGGTGGGCTCGGAGACCCTCTCCCGCATCACCGACTGGGCCGACCGCAACACCTGTGTCCTTTTCGGCGACGGCGCTGGCGCAGTGGTCCTGCGCGCCGGCCCTGATGAGGGCGGCGTCCTGGCGACTGTCCTGGGTGCCGACGGCTCCGGTGGCGACCTGCTGGTGCTCCCCGCCGGAGGAAGCCGTCATCCTGCTTCCCACCATACCGTTGCCGAACGGATGCATTTCATCAAAATGCAGGGCCGGGACGTTTTCCGCTTCGCCGTTCGGGTCATCCCCACGGCTACCCGCCAGGCGCTGGAGCGGGCCGGTCTTTCGCTGGATGACGTGGCCCTGTTCATCCCTCACCAGGCCAACGGGCGCATCATCGAAAGCGCCGTCCGGGACCTGAAACTCCCGCCCGAGAAAGTCTACAGCAACCTGGATCGGTATGGGAACACATCGGCGGCATCCATTCCCATTGCCCTCTGCGAGGCAGTGGAAGAGGGACGGCTGAGGCCGGGGGATATAGTGGTCTGTGTGGGGTTCGGAGCCGGGCTGACCTGGGGCGCCACCGTCCTCCGCTGGACCCATCCGCAGCCGGTGCCACTATCTGCCTGGCGGCGGTTCCTGCGACGACTTCGTTACGCCCTGGCCGCGCTCCGTTCCTGGCTTCGGCACCGGTGGTGGCGGATTCTTCTGGGGGGACGCCGATGAACGCCGAGCGGCACGGATTTGAACATTTCTGCGCTTATCTGCGTGAATCTGCGTCCGTTGGAGAGAACAATGCGTGCTGATCTAAAACGACTGGAAGAAATGGAAGCGGCGGCCCGCGCCGGTGGCGGGCCGGAACGAGTCCAGCGGCAACACGCGCAGGGCAAGATGACCGCGCGGGAGCGGCTGGAAGCGTTGTTGGACCCCGGTTCCTTCGTGGAACTGGACGCGTTCGTTACCCATCGGGCGACGGAGTTCGGCCTGGACCGGGAGCGTCCTCCGGGCGATGGAGTCGTTACCGGCTGGGGGCAGGTAGACGGACGGACGATCTATGTCTTTGCCCAGGACTTTACTGTTCTGGGGGGGTCCGTCGGCGAAGCCCATGGGCGGAAAATCTGCAAGGTGCTGGACCTGGCCCTGGAGAACGGCGCGCCGGTGGTTGGTCTGAACGATTCCGGCGGCGCGCGCATCCAGGAGGGAGTGGACGCGCTGGTGGCCTACGGCGAAATTTTCTACCGCAATGTTCTGGCTTCCGGCGTCGTTCCTCAGATTTCGGTCATCATGGGTCCCTGTGCCGGAGGCGCTGTCTATTCCCCAGCCCTGACGGACTTCGTCGTGATGGTGGAGGGGACCGCGCGGATGTTCATCACCGGACCGGATGTTATCCGAGCGGTAACCCACGAGGAGGTAACGCCGGAGGAACTGGGGGGTGCGCGGGTTCACCACACCACCAGTGGTGTAGCCCACCTAGTCGCACCGGACGATGCGGCCGCGCTGGCGCTGGTGCGCCGTTTGCTCTCATACTTGCCGTCCAACAATGCGGAGGACCCGCCCTATCTACCGCCCACTGACCCACCCGACCGGGTGGACGAAGAACTGGATACTCTGGTGCCGGAAGACCCGACCGAGCCTTATAATATGTATGAAGTCATCCGGCGGGTGGTGGACGATGGGGAGTTTCTGGAAATCCAGGCGGGGTTTGCTCCTCATCTCATCGTTGGTTTCGCGCGGCTGGGAGGGTATCCGGTGGGGATTGTGGCCCAGCAGCCAGCGGTCCTGGCCGGGGTCCTGGACATCCACGCGGCTGATAAGGGTGCGCGTTTCATCCGGTTCTGTGATGCCTTCAACATCCCGCTGGTTACCTTCGCCGACACCCCGGGCTTTCTGCCTGGCGTCGCCCAGGAGCATGGAGGGATCATCCGCCACGGGGCAAAGATGATTTACGCCTACGCTGAGGCGACGGTTCCGAAACTCTCCGTTATTACCCGTAAGGCCTACGGTGGAGCGTACATCGTGATGAGTTCCAAACCGCTGCGGGGCGACCTGTGCCTGGCCTGGCCCACCGCCGAGATCGCGGTGATGGGGCCGGAAGGGGCTGTGAATGTCGTCTTTCGCAAAGAACTGGCGGAAGCGGACGACCCGGAGGCGGCCCGGGAACGGCTGGTCCGGGAATACCGGGATCGGTTCGCTAACCCCTACGTCGCCGCTGGGCGGGGGTACCTGGATGGGGTCATCCGTCCCTCCCAGACCCGATCTATGCTCATCCGGGGGCTGGAGATGCTCCGGGATAAGCGGGTTCGGCGACCCGCGCGGAAGCATGGGAACATCCCGTTGTAAGGAACGGTGGTTTCCGTATCCCAATCTCAACAGGAGTGGCCATATGGAGCGGACAAAGAACGGGACGCTGGCGGACACACTGATTCGGTCCAGAACGCTGGCGCGGGATGCGTGGCTGGTCGGTGCCGGGAGTGTGCTGGTCGGCCTGATGGCCCAGATCGCGATTCCGCTGCCCTTTACCCCGGTGCCGGTAACCGGACAGACGTTCGGCGTATTGCTGGTGGGCGCGCTGCTGGGATGCCGCCGGGGGGCGCTTTCCCTTGTCCTGTACCTCTTGGAGGGCATCGCTGGGCTGCCGGTCTTCGCGGGCGGGAGCAGTGGCCTGACCCGGCTGCTGGGACCTACAGGGGGCTACCTGCTGGGGTTCGTCGTAGCGGCGGGGGTAACCGGCTGGCTCTGCGAGCGTGGCTGGGACCGGCGGGTCCCCACTGCCGCGCTGGCCATGCTGATCGGCAATCTGGTCATTTACCTCTTTGGTCTTCCCTGGCTGGCGCTCTTTGTAGGGCCGGAGAAGTCGCTGGTAATGGGCTTCTGGCCCTTTATTCCCGGCGACCTGCTGAAACTGGCCCTAGCGGCTCTGGTCCTGCCGGGGGCCTGGCGTTTTGTGGGGGAGATCCGTCAACAAACGCAATAGGGAAAGATCTGGTCCGGGCTCTTCGGGCCGTGATCAGGCGCTCGTAATGGGCCACCAGGCGAGTTGTAGCCTGGCGGGCATCGTATTGTTCTCCGGTCCGACGGGCTCCCTCTGCCATCCGTTCTCGGAGTTCCCGGTTGTGGGCCAGTTGGGCCCAGGCTCGCGCCATGGCGGCCACGTCGTCCGGAGGGGTCAGCAGGCCGTTCTCCCCCGGGCGGATCACGGCCCGAATCCAGGGGACATCCAGTCCCAATACAGGCCGTCCGGCTCCCAGCGCTTCCAGAATCGCTGTGGGGAGCATTTCTATTTTGGAGGCGGTAACGCAAAAATCGGCCAGCGCGACGTAGGCGGGCACCTCAGCGGGTGCAATCTGTCCCACAAACCGTACCCGCTCGTTCACCCCCAGCCGCTGGGCAATCGGTTCTAGCGCCTTCCGTTCTGGGCCATCTCCGACCACTAGGAGATAGGCGTCGCTCAGTTCCGGGTTGGCCAGCACTTCCAGTAGGAACCGGACGTTCTTCTCGGCGACCACTCGCCCCACGTACGCGGCCAGCGGTGCCGTTGGCGGAATCCCCAGTTCGGCCCGGGTGACGGAGCGATGGCAGGACTGCTCGCGATCCACCCCGTGGGGAATGATCTCTACTGGAACGCGAACCCCCATGTGGTCCAGGACCCGGACCACCTCCGGCGTGGGAGCGGTTACCAGGTCGCAGCGGGGGAGAGCCCATCGGAGGTAGGCCCCCAGCAGGGCGTGGGTGACCGAAAGGGGCACCCGTAGGCGCTGATGGACCAGCATATCATACCGGCTGTGCAGGGTGAGGACCACAGGAATCCCAAACCGACGGCCGTACTGCAGTGCCAGCAAGCCGCTGAGAGCGGGCTGGTTGGCATGCAGGACGTCCATAGTCTGCAACAGGGCAACGGCCCGGCGGGAGTATCCAAGCGTGATCCGGTAGCCGGGATCAGGGTGTGGGAATCCAAAGGAGCGGACCACCCCCGGTTCGTCCTGCGGGGCCGGTGGTCCTCCGGTGAAGACGAAAACCTGGTGCCCCATGCTTTCCAGGATGCGCTTATGCAGGGAGACGAAGCGGATAATGCCGTTGACGCCCGGCCAGTAGGAGTCGGTGAGGAGACCGATCCGCATCCAGGATTCCTTTCCGTTATCGTCGCAATTGTACAGGGAATAGACGGTATACGGTTACTGCTGCCTGGTAGTTCAGAGTAGGTAGATACCCCTTTAGCCACCGGTCCTGGCCAATTTCAAAGAGGGCTATCTGGGAAGCAGCCAACAGCGGACTGTTCAGCAGCCCCAACATCGTGCCGAGTTCAAACCAGCCGTCCTCGGTCGTATCCGGGCGATCGGGGAGGATCAGGCAGCGGACGTTTTTGACCCTCAGGTATCGGTCCATCTCGCCCCGCGCGTACCACTCCGCCACCTCAGGGTCCACCAGTCCATAGAGGTCCAGAATGGGCCGTTCCCCGTAGAAGCGGACGACGCCGATGTCAAAAGCCGCACACAGTTCCTCTGGTGGGACCTGGTCCCGAACGAAGCGGGCGGCGGCGATCCGTACGTTTTGCATGTGCTCCAGATTGGCATCGTAGACGGCGTTCCAGAAATGCCCGTTGGCCACCAGGAGCAGGAGCCATCCCACCAGCCAGACCCGCTGCAGCGTGGGCCGATGAGAAAAGCACCGGAGCCCTGAGGCCAATCCCAGCCAGAGGGCAATATGGTTGATGGCGCCATACCGGCTGGCGGTCCCCGGAACAGGGAGGAAGGCCATATAACAGAGGTTATGGATAGCCAGCCAGAGGAGAAACGCGACCCATGGGCGCCGGGCGGGGTCCTGCAGGCTGGAAGGCCAGCAGCGGACGTCCCAGGCCCGCCGGGCGGTCCAGAGCAATGGTCCGACCATGCCGATCCATCCAACGATGGCCCATACCGAGAGCGTGTAGTGGGGATTGCCAACGATGGTTCCGATGGGCAGTCGGGGCGGTGGAAGGACCATACCGCCCAAGACAAATTCTGCCAGATAGACTCCCCAGAGGCCCAAGTAGGTAAGCGGGGTCAGGCGCGCCAGGATACCCAGAACGGGGTTGCGCTCTGCCACCAGACGAATCCCCAGCGTGGCTGTGATGTGCTTACTGAGACCGCTGGTCGGGAGGATATAGCCGGTCCGCAGATAGAGGTAGAGAAACCAGGGACCAGCGATCAGCCCGCATAGAAGGCCGGTCCCGATCAGATGGGAGGGAATGCGCCGATGGCGAATGGTCTCAGCCAGGGCGATCGTCAGGGCCAGCGCCAGTCCCTCCGGGCGGGTCAGAGTGAGCAGGCCCAGCAGGAGGCCCATCCACCGGAAGTGTCCAGCCCGATAGGCCAGGAGCACCAGTAGAGCCAAGGCCAGGAAAAGGGTTGTTTCCATCCCGCTGAGGCTGAACCAAACCATCGGGCCGGAAAGCACCACTGCCAGAGTTGCCCCCAATGCGATGATGGGTCCCCAGAGCGGATGTAATAGCCGGTACAGAGCCGCGCCCGTTGCGATCAGAGATCCTATCCCCATCGCCTTCGCGGTGAGGTGGAGCGGGATGCCAGCCAGGTAGCCTCCTGTGAGCAAAAGCACCCAGAGCGGGCTGGAAGTGCCCACCCCTTTCTCGGTCGGGAAGTTGAACATCCATTGGCCATATTCGGCCAGGTTGCGAGCGTAGACGAAGTGGATGTAGGCATCGTCCATCGGGAACTCAGTGGGTGCCGGCCAGAGGAAAGCCAGAGCCACCAGGGGAACCGATACCCCAATGAACAGAAGAGGCATTCCCGCCAACCATGCCTGGGATCGTGCCAAAAGGTTCCCTCCTGTCAGGCACTCCATAGGCTTTCGGATTCTTTCCCCAGGATATACCTGAAAGGGCGATTTGTCAAACGCGCGGGCAAGAGCCTACCGGAGGCCCTGGAGTTCTTGCCCTTTCCTCTCCTATTTTCCGGCGATGGCAATGGCCCTGGGTTCCCCAACTGGTGGACCTTCCGATATCGTATTTGGCGCGCATGCGGATTATGCTATAATACCAGAGATAGAACATAGATTCCGTAGAAGGCGTGGATTTTCATGGATGCCCATCGGTTCTTTCCATCGCGATTTTCGGTAAAACTGATGTTCCCGAATGGGAGGACGATGTCCCGATGGTGGGCAGAGGGGCTGACGCTCTCGCTTCTTGCCCAGGAGGGAGAATTCCATGGGGTGGCCGTTGCGCAGACGCCGACGTAGAGACTGGTCTCTCTTGATAGTCATCGTGATGGGAGTCTTGCTGGCCCTGTTGGGCTGGCAGTGGCTGCGCTTCCGGGCCAGCCTGCGCGTCCTGCCCCCCAATGTCTCGGTGGCCGGAATGGATGCGTCCGGAATGGCGGTGGAGCAGGTCCTGGCGGCCCTGGAGGGCGCTTATGCTCAGCCGGTTCAACTTTCTTATCAGGGCCAGCCGGTGGTCCTGGCGCCTGAGAGCGTGGGCTTTCTGTGGGACCGGGAGGTTACGCGGGCTGCGCTGGAGGCGGTTCGGGAGCGCCGAAATACTTTTTCTGGCTTCCTGGCCTATCTGCTTCGTCGCCCATCTCCGCCGGTGGAGATCATGCCGGCTGTGCAATACTCGTCGGAGCGGATGAACGCCTTTCTGGCGCGCGTGGCTCAGCAGTATGATCGCCCACCTCAGGAGCCCGTTCCCCTGCCGGAATCGCTCACTTTTCGCTCTGGCCGCGCCGGATATACGCTGGACCAGGAGGCCTCTCGCCAGCGGATCGAGGCAGCGCTGAAATCGGCGGTGAATCGGGAGGTGGAACTGGTGGTCCACACAGGCGAGGCCCCGCCCCTTCAGATGCGCCACCTGGAAGAGATGCTGAAGGCCCTACTGGCCGATTTTGAGGGTATTCCCAGCATCTTTATCAAAGACCTGCAGACTGGTGAGGAACTGGAAATCAACCCGGATGTGGCCTATGCCGGGATGAGCGTATTAAAGGTCGCCGTGATGATGGAGACGTATCGGGTGCTGGATCAGCCCCCGGATGGGGAACAGACCCGGTTGCTCACGGAGACGATGAGCGCGAGTGGCAATTTCACCGCCAACCTGCTCCTGAGAGATGTGATTGGGGGCGGGGATGTTTACCAGGGGGTGGAGAACCTGACGGCATCCATGCGCTATCTGGGGTTGGTCAACACCTTTATGGCAACCCCTTATGATGATCCGACCACTCCGCCAACTATTGTAACGCCGGCCAATGCTCGCACCGATCTGAATACCAATCCCGACCCTCACATGCAGACGACAGCGCGGGAAGTTGGGCTGATGCTGGAGATGATTTATCAGTGTAGCCGGGGAGGAGGAGCGCTGATGGTTGCCTACCCGGGCGCGTTTACTCCGGAAGAATGTCAACAGATGCTGAAGATGATGGCGGCCGACCGAACCGAGAGCATGATTGAGGCTGGCCTGCCACCGGGCACGAAGTTTGCCCGGAAGCACGGCTGGATCAGCGACACGCATGCCGATGCCGCTATCGTTTTCAGCCCGGGCGGCGACTTCATTCTAGTTGTTTATCTGTATCGTCCTCAGTGGTTGGAGTGGGATGTCTCTAACCCCCTCATCCAGCGGATTGCTACAGCAACGTACAATTATTTTAATCCAAAGTAGATTTGCGCGTTTAGAGCGAATGTGGTAAGATAAAATCCTGATGGGGCGTAGCCAAGGGGTAAGGCAACGGACTTTGGATCCGTCATCCGCAGGTTCGAATCCTGCCGCCCCAGCCTGACCATCGGGCTAGAGGTGCAAAATGGCCCTGCTGCCACCGAAGACGGCTCCCGTCAGCCCCCGGCGGGGGCCGTATTCGTTCTCCCGTTGCCTTTTATCCTGTACATATCCAACTGTATATATCCAGCAGAGAACGCACGCTGCCTTGGACCCACAAGCGGACGCACTTTCCACCAGGTGCAGCCCGGAGCCGTAAAGGACCGGTTAACCTGTTAACCCTGTTAACCCTGTTAATCCTGTCCATCCTGTCCATCCTGTCCATCCTGTCCATCCTGTCCATTGTCTATCCTGTCCATCCTGTCCGTTCTATTACAGAGCATGATTCGCGGGAGGCCTTGTGTTTCGTGCCGCAGTGGTAACCATCAGCGATAAGGGTTATGCCGGAGAGCGGGAGGACACGAGCGGGCCGCTGCTGGCGGACCTGTTGCGAGCGGCGGGCGCCGAGGTGGTGGCTCAGACGATGGTCCCGGATGAGCCGGAGCAGATTCAGCGGGTACTGGTCCACCTGGCTGACCACCTGCAGGTGGATGTGGTCCTGACGACCGGAGGGACCGGCTTCACCCCGCGCGACTGCACCCCCGAGGCAACGCGCGCCGTCATAGAGCGCGAGGCGCCGGGGCTGGCGGAGGTACTCCGGTGGGAAGGATACCGTCGTACCCCTCAGGCGGTCCTCTCCCGGGGGGTCGCGGGCTTGCGTGGCCGGACCCTCATCATCAACCTGCCGGGGAGCCCCCGGGCGATACGGGAGGGGATGGAGGTGCTGGCTCCCATTCTCCCCCACGCCGTCCAGATGGCCCGGGGGGAAGATACGGAGCACCCTTGATTTCACCAAAAAGACACCAAGAATAAACTTCGTGTCTTCGTGTCTTGATGGTTACGGCTTTCAAGAAAACAATGCAGGGCGAACGAAGGCCGGTGCTGAGTGTGGAGGAAGCGCTGGAGCAGATTCTGGCGACGGTGCGGGTGCTGGAACCTGAGCGGGTGCCTATTCTGGAAGCATTGGGGCGGGTGCTGGCGGAGGAGGTGGTGGCGGACCGGAGTATCCCGCCGCTGGCCAATGCAGCGATGGACGGCTATGCTGTCCGCACCGGCGATGTGGCTCAGATCCCTACGCGCCTGCGAGTGATTGCGGAGGCCCCGGCGGGCCGTCTCTGCCCGGCGGAGGTGGTGTCAGGGACAGCGGTCCGCATCATGACCGGCGCGCCGATCCCCGCCGGTGCCGACGCCGTTGTCCCCTTTGAGCACACCCGGGCAGACGGCGAATGGGTGGAGGTCCTCCGGGAGACTCGGCCCGGGGCCAACATCCGGGAAGCCGGGGAAGACGTGCGCGCGGGTCAGGTCGTTCTCTCCCCGGGCCAGGTGCTGCGGCCTCAGGAGATCGGCATGCTGGCTGCCCTGGGCCGGACTGAGGTCGCCGTGGTCCGGCGGCCCCGGGTGGCAATTCTGGCCACCGGCGACGAAGTCGTCCCGCCCTGGGAGACTCCCGGCCCGGGCCAGATTCGGGACGCCAATTCCTACACCGTTGCCGCGCAAGTGCGTCAGTATGGTGGTATCCCCCTCCTCCTGGGTATCGTCCGCGACGAGGAGACCCTCATCCGAGAGGGGGTCCGCCGCGCGCTGGCGGAGCGGGCCGACCTCATCATCACTTCCGGCGGCGTCTCTATCGGGGATTTTGACCGGGTCAAGCAAGTGCTGGCAGCGGAGGGGGAGATGCGCTTCTGGTCGCTGAACATGAAGCCGGGGCGGCCGCTGGCCTTCGGCGTCGTCGGCGGAGTACCCCTGGTTGGCCTGCCCGGAAACCCTGTCTCGGCGATGATTGCCACCGAACTCTTCGTCCGCCCGGCGCTCCGGAAAATGCAAGGCTTTACCGAATGGCCCTGGCCAGAACTGCGCGCCCGCCTGACCGACCCCATTGTCCGCAAGGATGGCCGTCGCCACTACCTGCGGGTGCGGCTGCAGGAAACGCCCGAAGGCTGGGAGGCGACCCTTACCGGCGACCAGGGCTCCGGCATCCTCTCCTCCCTGGTCCAGGCCGACGGTCTGGCCGTCATCCCAGAGGATGTGGACAGCCTGCCCGCCGGAGCCGAAGTCCGGGTGCTGCTGCTGCGATAGCACGGAATACGAAATACAGAGCATCATTATGGAAGACGCCGCGACCTACATTCTCGCCTGCGCGTTCGTCTTCGCGGCCTTCTACATGTTGGGGATCCGGTTGATGGCCTGGGAGTGGTCCTGCTCTCCGTGGCCCTCCTGGTCGGGTCGGCCTGGCGGGAGACCGTGAACCCGCGGATGCGCCGGGGGGAATGGGTCCGGGCTGGCCAGGCGGGGGCGGGATTTCTGGTCATCCTGGCAGGGCTGGGCGCTGTCCTCTATGGTGGCTTTCGCTTCGTCCAGGCGACGCTCCAGGCCCTGGGTGATGAGGCCCTCCAGTGGAATCTGGTGGTGAGGAGTGCTTTACCTGGCCTTCCCTGCGCGTGATTCGCCACGAGGATTCGGTGTGGGACATCGCTTTCAGCCCCGACAGCCGTTACCTGGTCGCTGAAAGTGCGCCCCCTGGCCGAGGCCGTCATCTGCAAACTGCGGGCCCTGGCCGACCCGCCCGACGAAGTGGAGGTGGAGTTCGGCCTGAAACTGAACGCCGAGGCCGGCGCCGTCCTGGCCGCCGCCGGCACCGAGGCCCACTACAAAGTCACCCTCACCTGGAAACGGACTACGGAACCCGCAATACGCAATACGCCACACGTGAACAGTGAAGCGTGAAATGAAGTTCGCTCCCCACTCCGATATTGACCTCACCCGCTGGCGGGAATACGACCACATCTGGACCGACTCCCTCTGGCTCATTGAGGCGCGCGACCGTACCGGTGGCCACCAACTGGATTACTACGGCAACTTCGTCCCCCAGATCGCCACCCAGACCTACCTGCGTTACACGCGGGAAGACGAGGTGGTTCTGGACCTCTTCCTGGGCTCCGGGACAAGCGCCATAGAGGCTGTACGGCTGAACCGTCGCTTCGTCGGCGTGGAACTGAACCCGGAACTGGTAGAGCATGTCCGGAGGAAAATCCCGCCGGACCTGCTGGATCGGCGCGTCCACATCCTGCAGGGCGATAGCACCCAGGCGGAGACCGCCCGGCGAGTGCGGGAGATTTTGGAGACAATGGGCACAGACTGTGCCCACCTGCTCATCCTCCATCCCCCCTATCACGACATCATCCGTTTCTCCAACCATACTGCCGACCTCTCCAACGCGCCGGACCTGGAGACCTTTCTGAACCAGTTTGAGACCGTTGCCCGGCACGGATTGGGCCTGCTGGCGCCGGGCCGCTTTGCCGTCCTGGTCATCGGCGATAAATATGAGCGGGGGGAACTGATCCCCCTGGGCTTCTACTGCCTGGAGCGCTGCCGGAAGGTGGGCTTCCGGCCCAAAGCCATCGTCGTCAAGAACATCACCGGCAACGAACGGGGCAAGGGCAAAGCGACCAACCTCTGGCGTTACCGCGCCCTGGCCGGCGGCTACTACATCTTCAAACACGAGTACGTGATGATTCTCTTCAAACCAGCCAACAGAGTACGGAATACGGAACTACGGAATACGGAACACGGAACACGGAACACGGAATATGGCCCTTGATTTCCTCTCCCGCCTTCCCCTCCCTGACTACCGGGCCGCGTTGACCATTGGAGTGCTGGTGGGTATTGTCCTTTCCCTCTGGGTCGGACGGCGGAACGGTCTGCCTATATCTGCAGTGCTGGACGGTGCGCTGGCAGCGGCTGTCGGCGGCCTGCTGATAGGCCGTCTGGGTTACGTCGCAGTACATCTGGCCTACTTCCGGGAGCACCCGATGGCGGCGCTGGCCTTCGGACAGGGTGGCCTCTCCGCCCCAGGGGTGGTGGTCGGCGGAGTGGCCGGAGCGGTGATCCTGGCCAGCATCCGGCGGCAGGCCTCCAGGCCCCTTCTGGATGCCCTGGCCCCAGGTGCGGCGGTCGTCCTGCTCGCGGCCTACCTGGGCTGCCTGCGGGCGGGCTGTGCCTGTGGCCGGGAGACCTGGCCTGAAGACGGCCTGCTCTGGACCCTCAGCGCGGACCTTCCTGACCTCTACGGCCTGCGGGCCCCGCGTGTCGCTGTACCGGTGCTGGGGATGGGGTGGGGGGCCATCATGCTGGCTCTGACCCTCTGGGCCACGCAGCGGAGACGGAGAGCCGGTGGAGGTTCAGCCCCAGGGGGCGCCCCGATATGGCTGGCTCTCTATGGCCTGGGGGAGTTCGCCCTGGGCTTCCTGCGGGGAGACGCGCCCGCTTGGGTCGGCGGCCTGTCCGCCCTTCAGTGGGCAGGCCTGGGATTTCTGGGGGCTGGAATCATACTGGGATTGGGAAGGAAACGGATTTTTCGCGCCGATTCGTGAAATTCGCGGCCAGCGCACTTGACGCTGACCGGTTTTGTGGTATAACAAAGAAGGGCTCAGATGGTGAAGAGAATCCATCGGGCCGAAGGGAGAACAATGACGAGAGTTCGTTTCCTTCACTTGGGGGGGATCGTCACGGCGATGGCGGGGGTTCTATTGCTCATGACCCTTCAGGCCAATTGCCCGACTGATGCCGTGGCCGCTCAACCAGCCTGGGTAGACCCTTTCCGTTTCCGGCCCGCTGTCTCCGCTAATCTCATTACCTGTACCCTTGCTGTCACCACCACAGATGCCATCCCCTACAACCAATCCTTCAGCACAGCGGCCATTCTGGCCGACTACACTGGCCTGGCTCTGGTGCAGGGCGTCCCGGGTGAGGCGAAGAACCCGAGTGAGGACTACTTCCGTCTGGATAATGCCGTCCCCGGCTGGACCTATGAGGTGAGCGCGGTGCCGGACGGGGTAGGAAACTACAATCTGGGCCTCATTGTCTACGATGCGGCCCAGACTCCCATCCTGACGGACACCAACACCCTGGATGGCAACTCGGCCCGAGTCCGCCTGGTGGCCGGAGGCACCGGGCCGTATTATTTCAAAGTCCTGCAGATCAGCAATTACTGTTCCGGCGGGACCTATCACCTGGAGGCCAGCGCGTCGGCGCCGACGGCTACACCCACCCCAACGCCCACTCCGACCGGGACGGCGACCTCACCGCCACCGACCGGGATCCCCGGTGCGGACCGCTTTGAACCCAACTACGACTTTGACCGCGCTGCCACCATTGCCACGGGCGTTACTTACGATAACCTGAACTTCATCCCCTGGGGTGGGGCGACCGAGGATAACGACTTCTACAAACTCTGGGTGAAGCCTGGTCTCCTCTACACCTGCGAGACGCTGAATCTGGCCCCCGGTCTGGATACCAACATCATCTACTATGATCGGAACCGCAACGGCCTGGGCGGTAACGACGATGTGACGCCTGGAGATTACCGCAGTCGGATTACCTATCTCTCCCCCTACGAGGGCTGGCTCTACATTCTGGTTGGGCATGGTGGTCGGTTTCCGTACGCCGAAGTCCAGAACAGCACCTATAGCCTCCGTTGCACCGTGGAGGTCCCCGGGTTGCCGACCCCGGCCCCCACTGCGACCCCTCGGCCCCCCACGGCCACACCGGTGAACAAGGACTGGACACCCACGCCCGAGCCCTTCATCTCCCCGCCCCCCACGCCCACCTCATCGCAGGGCGTCGAACTCTCTGTGCGGCTGATTGCCACCCCTCCGCCGCCGTCCCCGGAGGCCACCCCTGCTCCTCGCTTTGTCCCTCTGGACATTCTGGTCTACTACGACGCCAATAATGACCGGAGTCCCGGGGCCGGGGAGGGAGTGGCCGGATTGCGCATTCTGGCCTACGACACCCTCACGGGCGAGCAGGTCGCCGAAGGCACAACGGATGAACAGGGACACCTTCGCTTCACCGCCGCTGTTCGGGGTGCAGTTCGGATATTCGTTCCCTACCTGGGCATCGGCCGGGTGATAGGCGGAGAAGGGGCCAGCGTCTATATCCGTATCGCAGCCCCGACGGGGAGTCCATAATGGACGAGCCGTTCGTGCCCCCTGTTTCTCCCTCCTCTCCGGCCCAGGAGCCGGAGGCTTCTATGGCCCCTTCTTCGCGCCCTCCAGTCTTTCGCGTTCCTCCCCCGGTCTTCTGGCTGGGAGGAGTCGGGGTGGCTCTGTTGATCATCACCCTGATCGCCCTGCTGGCTCTGCGCCCGGTCCTTTTTCCCCGCCGCCCGGCGGGGATTCCCCTCGCGGTTACGAAAATCATCCCGGGTATCAGCCCCTTGCCCGTCCCCGCACCACCGGTAGTGGAAATCGGCAATATGGAGGTCTCCCTTCCGATCCCCACCTCCCTGGAAGTAGGGGGCCGGACCTTTCCCGTGCAGGCTGCGACGGTGGAAGGGGCTGCCTGGAACGCTCCAGCCTCCGATCCGGAGTCTGCCCTCTGGGCCTATGGTACCGTTATCCACTACGTGCTGGGTCTGGCGCCAACGGAAGAGAACCATGCCCTGGTGAATGGACTGATGGAGGGTGATACCATTGTCCTCCATCTCTCCAGTGGGGCTCGCCTGACTTTCCAGATAATCCAGCGGAAAACCGTGGCTCCGGATGACCCCTCTCTCCTCGCCCAGACCCGCCCTGGATTCACCCTGGTGGTCCTGGAGGAGGGAGAGCGTCCGGCGGTGGTGGCCGATTTTCGGGAACTGGTAGAGCCAACGCCTCCGACAGGTGGCCTCGCGGCCGGACCGGGGCAACCCGTGCAGGTTGGCGCGGCCCGGGTAACCGTCGCCGAAACGAACACGGAGCGGGGCCTCTCCGACCTGCCGGTGGGGACGGTGGCCTACTTTGTGGAGGTACGAGTGGAGAACGGCGGAACGGTACCGCTACGCCCCCGTGATTTTGTGGCAGAATTGTTAGACGCTGACGGCAACCGGTATCTTCCTTCTCCATCCCTGGCGGGTCAGGGAAAGTACGGCCCGTTGCTGGAAGAGATACCGGCCGGAGGACAGGCAGAAGGAACCTTCGCCTATGTCATTCCAGAAGCGATCGCTGGCCCTATGCTGACCTGGGTGTTTGGCCCTCAGTCAGCGTCGGAACTGCGGGCCCGTTTCTCTCTCCCCTATACCCCTCCCCCACCGGCGACGGCAGAAGCGGAGGTGGAAGTTACCCAGGCGTTTTTGGGAGAAGGAGGGGAAATCCTCCATGTCCTTGCCCGGCTGCGCAATCGCGGTGCGGCAATGTTGAAGGTAACGGCCCAAGACATCTCGCTGAGCTCGCGTGCTGGCCCGACCGAACTGCAGATAGCCGCGCCGCCACTCCCCTGGGAAATTGAAGCCGGCCAGGAGCAGGAGGTGGAACTGCAATTTGCCCGGCCCCGGTCTACCACCTGTGTGGTAACTATCCTGGGCTATACCTTTGAGATTTCTGGACTACCGGAGTAGCCTGTAGCCTTTAGCGCATGGCCGAAAAAAACCGAAGGTCGTGTAGCGCAGGCTGTGAGCCTGGACTGGGTGGCCCGAAACAGCCTTCCGACGAATGTTACAATGTACTACAGCGCTGCAAGTCTTTAGGGGACCTGAGTTTTCCGATAGCTCTAAGCGCGGGAGGGCCTAAAATTTCATGAACGGGCGCAAAATCTGGACGATTGCCCGGCACGAGTACCTGACTAACCTTCGTCGGGCCGGATTCATCGTGATGACAGCCCTTATCCCGGCCCTGGGGCTGGTTGCCCTGGTGCTCACCGCGCTCCTGCTCCCTCGGGGCGACGCGGTGGCGAACTGGCTGGAGCGACAGTTTGACGTTGGCCGCAAGCCCATCGGCGTCGTGGACCACTCCGGCTACTTCACCCCCATCCTGCCGGAATACCGGGAGACCTTCGTCCTCTACGAGGACCCGGAGGCAGCGGAGGCCGCGCTGCGCGCCGGTGAACTCCAGGCCGTCCTGGTCATCGGAGAAGACTACTTGGGGACCGGGCGCATCACCGCGTTGACGCGAGAGAGTTTCGGCGAAGCGGCCATTGCCGATTCCAGGCAGGTGCGAAACTTCCTGATTGCCCACCTGCTGGCAGGCCGGGTAGACCCGGCCTTCGGTCGTCGCGCTGCCGATCCCACCGAGGGTCTTCAGACCCGCGTCTTCTCCGGCACAGGCCAGGAGTGGGGTGGGGGAATGCTCTTCACCTTTCTGATCCCCTACCTCCTGGCCCTCTTCCTAGTGATGACCATTTTCGCTTCCTCTGGCTACCTGCTCCAGAGCGTCGCCGAGGAAAAGGAGAATCGCATCGTGGAAATTATCATCTCCTCCGTCCGCCCCACCGAATTGATGGCCGGGAAGGTGCTGGGCCTGGGTGCGCTGGGGCTAACCCAGGTGCTCATCTGGCTGGCCAGTGCCTGGGGCTTCACCGGCGGCATGGCGACCCTCCTGGCCCTGGTGGGAAGGGTTGGCATCCCCACACGGGTCTTTGTTCTGGGCGTGGTCTATTACCTTCTGGGCTATCTCCTCTACGCTGTCCTGATGGCGGGCGTGGGTGCACTGGGGACGACCATGCGGGAGAGCCAGCAACTGGCGGGCATCTTCTCCTTCATCGCTGTCATCCCCTATATGCTGGCTGGTTTCCTGATGGTGAACCCGAATGCGCCCCTGGCCCGCGCTTTCAGTTTCTTCCCCCTTACCGCTCCCACGACGATGATGCTCCGTATCCCGCTGGGGGAGGTACCCTGGGTGGACGTCGCTGGGAGCATCGGGGTCCTCCTTCTCTCCATCCCGGCCGCCCTATGGTTCGGAGCCAAACTCTTTCGGGTAGGGTTGCTCATCTACGGCAAGCGCCCCACTATGCGAGAAATCTGGCGGATCCTGAGGAGTTAAAGAGGCAAGAGGCATCCTGTAACCTGTTTCCTATCCTTTCCTCATGTAGCATGGGAGACCTTGGATTGACTTTTCAGGAGTACCTTGACCGCTACCTGCCTGCGCTGGAGGCGGAGATGCAGGCCATCGTAGCCACTGCCGAGCTCTCCCTTCGCGAACTGTATGGCATGCTCCGCTACCACTTGGGCTGGGAGGACCGGGCGTTCCGGCCCATCCATGGTCCGCAGCCCACTGGTAAGCGCATTCGCCCCGTCCTCTGCCTCCTTTGCTGCGAGGCCTGCGGCGGAGACTGGGAACGGGCCCTGCCGGCCGCCGCTGCTGTGGAACTGGTTCACAACTTTTCCCTCATCCACGACGACATTGAAGACGGCGACACCACCCGGCGTGGTCGTCCCACCCTCTGGTCTATATGGGGGATGCCCCAAGCGCTGAACGCTGGGGATACCCTCTTCACCCAGGCTCATCTGGCCCTCTTCCGCCTGGCAGACCGGGGTGTCCCTCCGGAGACCGTCCTTTCGGCCCTCCAGATTCTGCTGACGGCCTGCCAGCGTCTCACCGAGGGGCAGTTCCTGGACCTGTGGTTTGAAGGAGAGGAGGAGGTCTCTGTTGAGGATTACCTCTGGATGATAGCCCGCAAGACTGCCGCGTTGCTCTCGGCGGCCTGCGAACTGGGGGCCCTGGTGGCGGGTGCCCCCGCCGACGTGCGCGAGCGGCTGCGGACCTTCGGCTACCATGCTGGCATCGCCTTTCAGATTCAGGACGACATTCTGGGCCTCTGGGGCGACCCGGCTGTTACCGGCAAACCAGTAGGCTCCGACCTCCGGCGCGGTAAGAAAACGTTCCCCGTCCTCTACGCCCTGGGCCGGGCACCCGATCTCCGGCACCTTCTCTCCAACATCGCGGGCCCTCCGGACACTCTGGAGGCCGCGATGGCCCTGCTCAGTCGCTCCGGAGCCCGGGAGGCTGCCCGGGCCCGGGTGCTGGAGGAGGCCGACCGCGCGCTTCAGGCTCTGCGGGAGGCCGTCCCTGGCAGTCCTGCTGCCAACGCCCTGGCCGACCTGGTCCAACAACTGGCCTTCCGGGACCGATGAAATTCGGCCTTCGTCCTCCAGCGGTGATAGTCGTTGCTTTCGGGGCCTCTTTTCTGCTTTACCTCTTTGGCCTGGTTCTCCCCTACTCCCTCTTTGCCCACGTCGCGCAAACCCCTGTCAGTTTCCCGGAGATTGCCCGGCGGGAGCCTCTGCCGGCTGTCCTTTTCCTGGCGACGTTCCTGGCCCTTTTTGGCCTCTACTCGTGGGTTTATCGGACCTGTTGTCGCCATCCCCGACAGGTCTCTCCGGCCCTGCTTCTCTTTTGCGGCCTGGTGCTAGCGGTGCTCCTGATCTTCGCCTACCCGGTCGGCGCGGGGGATGTGGTGGACTATGTTACCCATGGCGAGGAACTGTTCTACTATCGGGAGAATCCGCTGGTGGTGCCGCCAGGACACCTGCCGGATGCCGTCTTTGCTCGCTACTCGGTCTACCGAATGGTCCCCTCCAACTATGGCCCTCTCTGGACCTGGGTCAGCGCGCTGGTGGTGGGTGCGGTAGGACGAGAGAGCCTGGCGCTGAACCTCCTGGGGTTCAAAGCGGTTGCTGTGGCTGCCTACCTGGCTCAGGCCGGGCTGGTGTATGCCATTCTGCGGCGCCGTAACCCCGACCTGGCATCGGCGGGGTTGGCCTTCTTCGCCTGGAACCCGCTGGTCCTCTACGAGTTCGCCGCCAACGGCCACAACGATGCGGCTATGATGGCCTTTGCCCTTCTGGGCATCTACTTCTGGGAACGACGCTGTCCCTGGCTGATGACAACGGCGTTAACCTTCTCATTCCTGATCAAGATACCGACGGCTCCCCTTCTCCCCCTATTCCTGTTGGCTTCCTGGCGTGATCAACCACTTGTGGCGCAAGATTTATCTTGCGATGGACTCGTGCGCCACCCGTTACGGCCCCCGGGGAGCGTGCCCGACGGGAAGAGCACTCCTTATGAACAACGAAGCGCCGCAGAGCGCCGTCCACGGGGCTTTGCTTCAGTTCGTCGCGTACTACTGCTGGTAGGGCTGAGCGGTATGCTGGTGGCACTGGCGTATCTCTCCCTCCCCGACCCGCTGGCCGCGCTCACCAACCTCTCCACTCGCTCCGGCCTCTTGACCCACTCCCTCCCGGCGGTCCTATCCCGGAGCCTCCGACTGGCCGGGATGACGGAAAAGGCTGCTGGGATGGTAGCCCAGTTAGCCGCGTTGGGCGCTTTTGCCATAGCCTTTTTCCTTCAACTGGTCCGGACATGGAGGCGGCCCGGGGCCGTGCTCCGCCATGCTTTTGACCTAATGCTTTTCCTCCTGCTCTTTACCACCCCGTGGTTCCAGCCCTGGTACGTTACCTGGGCAGTGGCGTTGGCGGCCCTGCTTCCCCGTCCGGAGGCCCCGCTCCAGGCCGGCCTCTTCAGCCTGACAGTGGTCTTTTCCTACGTAGTGTATGGCTTTGTCTGGTTCTGGATTCCCCATCAGGCCAACTGGGGGAATACCTTGGGCATCACTCTGATCGCCGTCGCGACCACATATGCTATACCATGGGGCTACACACTTCGGGTGTGGTGGCGCACCGGCCCGTCCCGGGGCTGATCAGAGTGAGAAATCTCGCAAACGACGCATCGCAGGCTATACCGTAGCGCAGGCTGTTAGCCTGTATGTTAGCCTGTGTATATTGGCGCGTCGGCCCATTTGGTGGTACAAATACAGTGTCCGCGACTTCTAACCCGGGGTGACCGATACGATGGCTTTATTCTATCCTTCCTTCCAGGCCTTACGTCTGGCCGATGTCATTTTTGAGGAGATTGCCCGGCGGGTCCCCGGCTACGTCGGACGACTGGGGGCGGCCTGGTACTGGCGCTTGCCTGGTGGGACCTTGGTAACCTTCTGGCTGGATTACACCGTTACCGAGGAGCGGTGGGATGTGATTCGTGCCCAGGCCAGCAATGGCCGAGCCGGAGTATTCAACCGGGCCGATTTTCCCTTTGCGGCCTACGGCACCCTGCTCACATCTCCACCGTATATCCATGACTTGCAGGGGGTGGCTGAGTGGGCGAATCGGCTCTACTTCAATATGGGCTACCTGATTGCCGAGGCTGCCCAGTGGTTGCAGATGCTTCAGGCAGCGGCCATTGCTCCTCAGGTCAGCCCGCCGGCTTCTTTTCCGATGTTGAGCCCGCTGGAGCGGGAACTGGTTCGGTACGCGCTGGAGCACATGGATGGGCGGTTTGATCTGGTTCGCCTGCGGGAGGCCTTCCGGGGGCAGGTCTCCATGCGGCGGCTCCAGCGGCTGGCCCAGGATTGGGAGTCGCTGGGACTTCTTACTCCTCGCCCTCGACGGGTTACCTATGCTCTGCGTGCGCTGATAGAAGGAGAGACCGGGCCGGATCGCGGTTATCCGGAAGAATGACCACTGGAGTTCGGAGACGAGTGCGGACCAAGGTGTTGATTCGGGCTCAACTTGCTTTCACTCCCTTGGAGAGGGAGGGTGGGGAGGAAGTTGACGGCGGAAGAAGCCGCCGCAAAATCCTCTGATGTCCGAACCTCAGTGACCACTTTTGACTTTTACTGGGATTGTGATAAGATAATTTTCACTATGACCAAGCCATACCGACCGGTCTTCGATCGGGGAGCCTTTCAGCACTGATCAGGCTGTCAGCCCAGTGAATGGTCTGCACCGCGATGGGCAGCCGAGCGGCCCCATGTTATTCTGGGCTCTTATTCTGACGAATCATTTTTGGGACTTTTCCCCTACTGGCCGCATCCTGCCCCTTCCGGTGGACCATCCGGGCATCGGTTTTTGTGCCATAGAACGCGCCCCGGAGGGAGGTGTGAATGAGCGCTGATTTTATCTCCCGCATTGTGGGTATGTTTGTTCTGGCTGTAGGGGGATTGATCCTGGGTGTGCGGCTTGCCACCCTGGCCGAAAACTCCGTCTACCTGTACGGGACTACCTTTATGCTACTGGGAGCGCTGGCTGGGCTGGTACTAACGCCTTACCTTACGGTTCGCCCCATGCGTTTCCTACGGCAGAAAATCCAGCGCATGCCGGTTCAGCAACTTCTGGCGGCTATCATGGGCCTGATTTTGGGCCTGATCATCGCTTCGCTGATCACATTTCCCCTTTCCATGCTTCCCCGTCCCCTGAACCAGATTCTCCCATTTCTGAGCGCGGTACTTTTCGGCTATATTGGCGTTCTGGTGATGACAGCCCGGCAGCAGGAAATTTTTGCCGTTCTGCGGGGGCGAATCCCCGAACGCTCCGAGGAGTGGAGGCCGCTCCCCCCCGTCCTTCTGGACACCAGCGTCATCATTGATGGCCGCATCGCGGACATCAGCCGGACTGGTTTCATCCGCAGCGAGATGCTGGTGCCCCGCTTCATCCTGACCGAAATCCAGCACATTGCCGATTCCCCGGATCCTCTGCGGCGCAACCGGGGACGGCGCGGGCTGGATATTCTCCGCCGACTCCAAGAGGAATCCGACTTCCCCGTCCGCATCGTGGACCTGGATGTTCCCGAGGCCCGTTCAGCCGATGACAAACTGGTCATCCTGGCCCGTCGTCTCCGCTGCCCGATCGTTACCAACGACTACAACCTGAATCGGGTTGCCGAACTCCAGGGGGTAACCGTGCTCAACATTAACG
Source organism: Anaerolineae bacterium (assembly GCA_025060135.1). Classification (GTDB taxonomy): domain Bacteria; phylum Chloroflexota; class Anaerolineae; order B4-G1; family DUEL01; genus SpSt-77. The sequence continues at coordinate 39,641 of JANXCY010000014.1, forward strand.
AACTGGCCAATGCGGTGCGCGCGGTTTATCTGCCCGGTGAGAGCCTCCGGGTACACATCATCCAGGAGGGAAAGGAGCCCGACCAGGGCGTCGGGTATCTGGACGACGGGACCATGATCGTGGTGGAGAGCGGTCGGCCCTTTATCGGAGGGGAGATCGAAGTTACCGTCACGAAAATCTTGCAAACGGCAGCCGGACGGATGATCTTTGCCCGTCCCGCGGAGCACCTGTAGACCCCGGTGCGCTCATGTTCCCGTTGGATCCCCCTGGTGCTGGCTGGCTACAGGCGGGTGCCTGATTGCCCTTTTGCGGGCTCTGCTCATCCTCCGGCAGCGAGCGGGCCGTCTGACAACTGGCTGAAATTCCCAGAAGAAGAAATTGACCTGCGGGCATACGTTCTGGTCCTCCTGAAACACTGGAAATGGATTCTGGGGACCACCCTTGCGGCAGCGGTTGTTGCCCTGGGAGTGAGTTTCCTCCAATGCCCATGCCTCAGCGCCCATCCAGTTACAGGTGGATAGCGCGGCAACGCTCTCGGAAAAGTCGCTTCAGGAGCAGATCGCGTTTCTGGACGACCTGGTGCGGGTGCTGGAGGCCAAATCAGCCGAGATTGAGGCCCGGCTGGTGGAACTGGAGCCCCAGATTCTGACCCTTCAGCAGGAATTACAGGAGATTTACACTGAGGGCGACCGGCTGCCCGGGCGCGGGACGTGGCGCGGGAAATATATATATGACCTTGGCGCGGAAGGCGGAGGAGACTCGTATCGCGGCTGAGGACGCCTCTGCGGGCGAGGTCCGATTGGCCAGCCAGGCCGTGCCGCCGGAGAAGCCGGTCAGTCCCCGCAAACTGCTCAACACCGCTGTCGCTGTTGATTCAGTCCCCCCCATCCAGAGTAACGACTTTCCCTTTCAGGGACATCCCTTGCAACAGCCGCAGGGCGGCTTGGGTAACTTCTCTCTCATCCACCCCTTCCCGGCTCAAGACGATCCTGACCCCCTGGGCGGTCGCTACCCCAACCTGGGGAGCCGCTAAACCTGTGCATCCCGTTGGCTCCTCCGAAACGTTTTCCCGTCTATCCTGGTGATGCTCCTTCCTTCTCTGCCCGCTGTCTCGATGCGGTTTCTAAGGCGTTCAGTGGGAGAAGGGCCAATATCCGCCCCAAGGTCCCGTATTCCAGGGGATGGGCAGCCATTCCATGCCTGCCCCAGAGCGGGTATGCTGCCAGGGTTCCTGCGCCCACTTCCCCATCCCGCGCGGGCTCTTCTGCCTGTTCACAGCCGCCAGAATGGGCATCGTCAGCATGGTCTCCAGTTGATAACCTCTGCCGGCCCGCTGCCTTTCCGACTTGACGAAGCGACCAGAAAATGGCATAATGCAGAAGGGCTGCAACCCATCTTTGAGGAGCCGCTCCTCACGCATGCACTTCTGAAGGAGGAAACAAAATGGCGCGCTGTCCTGAATGCAATACCATTCTTCCCATCCCGCCGGACGTTGCTCTCTACGACCGCCTCTATTGCGAAGAGTGCGGAGCCCTCCTGGAAGTGGTCAGCCTGAATCCCCTGGAACTGGAATACGTATTTGATTATGAGGACCTGGGGGAGGAAGACGAATGGGAAGAGGAATGGGAAGAAGAGGATTGGGAAGAGGAGGAAGAGGACCTCTTTGACGAGGACCTGGAAGACGAAGAGCGATGGTAACCCGGGGGAGCGGCTTCGGCAACCGTTTTGGTTGCCGTTCGCATCCCTGGATGAACGTATTCCGGTCCGGACGGATACAGCCCGCTGGCCCTAACAATATACGGGCCACCGATTTATGGGGCGCGCGATACCCCGACCGATCATGATCATTGCGGCGGCTGGGCCGCCGCAATGATGATTTCTATGACCCGCGACTTGGGCAAAGGATTCACACCAGCCAAACGGCCAGCCCGATCAGTACCGCCAGCATAACGGCCGCGATGAGGGCAATTCGCTTCAGGTCGGCCACCACATAAGGGTATTCCTCCCGCAGGTCCCGCAGCGTCCGCGTCGGGGCTTTTGGAGCAATGCGGTCAACGGCAGGTGCTGGTAATGGGGTCTGCTCTCCGGGGCGAACCAGTTGGGCCGGAGAGAGACGGGGCTGGCTTCTTGTGCGTCGGCGGCGAGTTTTCTTCCCCATACAGACCTCCTATTCTTATCTCCAATTGGGAGCAGGCGGTGCTATCGGGCTTCCCCGGCTTCCATCATTCGACGCAGGCTCAGGGTAAACGGTGGGTAGGCGATGCCCCTTTCGGTGATGATGCCAGTAACGTAACGGTGCGGAGTAATATCAAAGGCGGGGTTAGCAACCCGAATGCCCGGCGGAGCAATCGGCATCCCCCGGAAGACCAAGTCTGTGATCTCCTCCGATGGCCGTTCTTCTATCGGGATATCGTCTCCTGTCGGTATGGAGAGGTCAATCGTGGAGGTGGGTACACAAGGATAGAAGGGAACACCGTTCTCCTTCGCCACCACCGCCAGTTGATAGGTCCCAATTTTGTTGGCGACATCGCCGTTGGCAGCCACCCGGTCGGCTCCGACCAGGACCAGGTCCACCTGTCCGGTGCGCAGGAAGTGCCCGGCCGCGTTGTCAGCAATCAGGGTGAACGGGATACCCAGTTGCTGAAGTTCCCACGCGGTCAGGCGGGCACCCTGGAGGAGGGGACGGGTCTCATCCACCAGGACATGGACATGTTTCCCCTGCTCGTGGGCGGTACGGATCACACCCAGAGCCGTCCCATAGTCCACCGTCGCCAGCGCGCCGGTATTGCAGTGATGGAGAATTGTTGCCCCGTCGGGAATCATCGCTGCGCCGACTTCTCCCAGCCGCCGGTTTACCTCCACGTCCTCGTCGGCGATGGCCTGGGCTTCTGCCAGCGCGGCTTCCCGGACCGCGTCGGGGTCAGATTCGGCCGCGCACCGTCGGAGCACTCGCTCCAGCGCCCAGCTCAGGTTGACAGCCGTTGGACGGGCGGCCCGCAAGAGCGCGGCGGCTTCCTCCAGATCGCGCCAGAGGCCGGCGCGGTCGGCGGCGCGGCTACGGCGCGCGGCCAGTGCCAGGCCAAAGGCCGCAGCCACGCCGATGGCCGGCGCTCCCCGAACTGCCATCTCCCGAATCGCCTGTGCTACCTCCTCCGGCCTCTCCAGCCGCAGAATGCGGTATTCAGCAGGGAGCAACCGCTGATCAATCAGCCAGACCTTCTCATCCACCCATTCTACTGTCCGCATGGGCCGGGTATCTATGGAGAGAGAGTTGTCCACGAGAGCGCCGTATCACCCCGATTCAGGCAGGGGGAGAAGGATGTGGACAGTGGTGCCGGGGAGCCGGACTTCGTCCCGCCCCTCGCTTTCTATCCAGATGCGCCCTTTGTGCGCCTCAATGATCCCCCGGGCCAGGCTGAGCCCCAGGCCCAATCCGCCCCCTTTAAAGGCCGTCTTGCTGGAATGGTGGAGCAACGTGTCCTCCACCACGTAGAAGCGATCAAAGATGCGTTCGCGGTCGGCCGGGTCGATGCCAATACCCGTATCCTGTACCGTCAGGTGAACGGTGTGGTCCACCACCCGCCCGCTGATCCGGATGGTTCCGCCGTCCGGGGTGTACTTGACAGCATTGCTGACCACATGCCAGAAGGCCTGGGAGAGCCGCTGGGCATCGCCCATAATCATCGGGAGGGTCTCCAATCCCTCAAATTCAAAGGTCAACTGTCGCTCAGGTCCCAGACTCCGGATGTTCCGCACCACGTTCTGAACCAGTAGGTGCAGCGGAACCGGCCCGATGCTCAGTTCCAGTTTGTTCGCCTCTATCAGGAAGACGTTGAGAATGTCGTCCACTACCTGGGTCAGGCGACGGGTGGCCTGGACGACCTGTTCCAGCAGATAACGGGGGCTTCCTTCCTCTGTGGAGTCGCCCGGGATTTCGGGCATGCCGAGCAGAATCTGGATGTAGCCGTAGATGGCGGTGAGAGGAGTGCGCAGTTCGTGGCCGGCCAGGATGATGAAGTCTGTCTTCATCTTGTCCAGTCGCTGGAGTTCCGCATGAGCCTTTTCCAGTTCGCGGATTTTCCCCTCCAGCCGCTCCACAAGACGGCGGCTGTACTCTACCAGGTACTCGGCTTTTTCCTGGGGCGACTCTATGCGCTCCCGCAGACCCGCCAGGAACGCCCGCACCTGCTCGGGGAAACGATCCACGTCGATCGGCTTGGGGATGTAGCCATCACAGCCGGCAATGAGGGCTCGCTCCCGGTCGCCGCGCAGGGTAGCAGCGGTTACGGCGATAATGGGCGTTTCCTTTAACTCTTCCAGCGCGCGTAGGCGGGTGGTAACCTCATAGCCGTCCAGGCCGCTGATGTTGATGTCCATCAGGATGAGGTCCGGCTTCAGTTGCCGGGCCGTCTCCAGGGCAGCAATGCCATCTGCGACGATGTGCACATCAAACCCTTCGGCCTCCAGAATGCGCTGCACCAGCCGGGCGCTGGAGAGGTCGTCTTCCACGTACAGAATTCGCTGACGGGATTCCCGGTTCATCCCTCCTCCCCCACCACCTCACCAATCTCCCGAAGCAGGTCTTCTTCGGTAAATGTGCCTTTCTGGAGCAGGGCCTGGATGTGCCCGCTCAGCCGGGCTTTTTCGTCCGGCGTTAACTCTTTAGCGGTAACGACGATGACCGGAATATCCTGTAGCGCTTCCTCCGAATGGAGGGCTTCCAACACGCCGAAACCGTCCAGTTCGGGCATCATCAGGTCCAGCAGGATCAGGTCGGGCCGCTCCCGACGGATCAGTTCCAGCCCCTCCCGTCCGTTCTCGGCCTCAAAAATCTGATAGGGGCCCCGGGCTTGGAGGACCCGGCGGAGCAGGCGACGGGCACCCGGGTCATCCTCCAGGATGGCAATCCGGCGGACGTCCCGTCCCAGCAGTTCCAGCGATCCCAGCAAGCCCTCTTCCGGAGCCAGTGCGCGGGCCGGCGCCTCCACCGTCTGCAGCCAGCCCTCTCCCAGCAGGTGTTTTTCTACCGGGAAGGTGTGCCCAGAGCAGTTGACGACGATGACTTCGTCCCGACGGATAACTCCTTTGGTGAGCAGTTTGAACAGGCCAGCGAAGGCCATGCCCGCCGCCGGTTCCATAGAAATCCCTTCCAGTTTCGCCAGGACATGGATGGCGCGGAAGGATTCCTCGTCGCTGACCATTTCAAAGGCGCCGCCGTGTTCCCGGATCACCCGCGCCAGAAAGGTGTAGGCAGGACCCGGGTCGCCGGTGGCAACGGTGATGATCCGGGTACGAGGGTTGAGGACCGGCTCGGCTTTCTCCAACCCCTTGGCAAAAGAATGGACCATCGGGGCGCATCCCTCTGCCTGGATGCAGGCCAGACGGGGCATCCGGTCCACCAGGCCCATGCGCATCAGTTCTTCAAATCCCTTCCAGACGCCTACGGGCCCCAGCCCACCGCTGACGGACTGGATATACCAGTCCGGGGCGCGCCAGGGGGTGGTCGGACCCGGGCCCAGGTACTGGGGAAGTTGTTCGGCGATCTCAAAGGCTACCGTCTTCATGCTCTCCCGCGCAGCGATGGAACGGATTCCCCGGTCCAGGTAGAGCCCTCGCCGCCGGGCAAACTCCGCTGCCACCTGCTTGGTTTGATCGTAGGTGCCGGTAACCTTGATCACTTTGGCGCCATAGATGGCCACTTCGCGCATCTTCTCCGGCGGGACCAGACTAGTGAGGAAGGCCCAGATTTTGATACCCGCCAGGGCGGAATACGCGGCGTAGGAAATGGCAACATTGCCGGTGGAGGCCAGGACCGCCTCCGTAACCCCCAGTTCCTTCATGACGGAGATCGCCAGGGCGGCCTGTCGGTCTTTGAATGAGCCGGTGGGCCCCTGTCGTTCGTCCTTAATGTAAAGATGGGAACAGCCCAGCATCATCCCCAGGTTGACGGCCCGGAGAAGGGGAGTGCCTCCTTCGCCCATCGTCAGCCGGTGGGCATCGTTCCGCAGGGGAAGGAGTTCCCGGTAGCGCCACATGGTCTGGGGGCGACGGGGCAGTTCCCGTTGCCAGATCCGGGCTACCCGCGGGTAGTCGTAGATCACGTCCAGCCAGTCCCCATCGCATTGGGGACAGCGCTCCAGGGAACGGGTGAACGTTTCGCTGTAGCCGCAGCGGAGGCATTGAAGACGGGGATACCCGTTCGTGCTCATTCTAGCTCCGTAAATAGTGTAGCACAGGTTGAACTAGTGTCAAACCGTTAGACGGCATCGTGAAAACAGCCCCCTCCATTCCGGGCTGAATTACCGGTTCTCCGCGTTCATCCGCGTCCCGTTGCCGGAGGGGTATGTCGCTCCTCCGCGACCAGCAGCCAGACGGTGAAACGGGTGCCTTTCCCCTCCTCGCTTTCCACTGTGATCCGCCCCCCGTGCCGGTCTACTATCTCTTTGACAATGGAAAGGCCCAGGCCGGTACCGGGAATCTGCATCTGGCGCGGCCGCGCGCCCCGGAAAAAACGGTCAAAAATGTAGGGGAGTTCATCTCTGGGAATGCCGATCCCAGTATCGGCGACGGTAATGGTCGCCCAGAGACGACCTTCCCACTCCTCTTTTCCGGTGCTCACCTCCACCCGTCCACCGGGCAGGGTGTACTGAATGCTGTTGCGGACCAGGTTGATGACCACGCTTCGCAGCGCGTCGGCATCGGCATGGGCGACCGGCTCCACCTCTGGCAGGTGGGTTTCCAGAACCAGCCCCCGGTCCAGCGCCAGAGGACGCTGAGCATCTACCACTTCCACCGCCAGGCGGTTCAGCCCCACCGGGCCGAATTGCATCCGGATGGCGCCCGAATCCAGCCGGGAAACCTCCAGGACGTCCTCCACCAGGCGGGCCTGCCACTGAGCCTCTTGTTCCAGAACGTCCAGGTACTGGGGGAACAATTCCGGCATCTGCCGCAGGAGATGAAGGTAGGTCTGGATGGTCGCGATGGGAGTGCGCAGTTCGTGGGAGATATTGGAGATAAACCGGGTACGCAGCCGCTCCAGACTTTTATACTGGGTGATGTCGTGGAGGACCACGACGGCCGTCTCTTCACTATCCGGGCCGATAACCGGTGAGGCCCGCACTTCCAAGTCCCGTCCGGGCAGTTCCACTACTTCTTCCGGGTACTCCCGGGCCCGGACGGCCAGCCGTCGGACTGTCTCTTCCAGCCGCTGCGCGTCCTCTGGCAACAGGTCCCGGGTCAGCCAGCCTTGGGCCACCGGGTTGGCCTGGAGAATCGCTCCCTGGGCGTCGGTCAGGATGATGCCGTCGCCGGTACTGCGCAGGATCGCCTCCAGCCGGGCATACTGGGCCGCTAGTTGGGCCGTCCGCTCCTGGACCTGCTCCTCCAGTGTGCTGGCATACAGACGAAGTTCCCGATACAGGCGGGCATTCTCCAGCGCGATGGCCACCTGGTCCACCAGTGCGGAGAGCAGACGTAATTCCTCTTCGGTAACCCGTTCCTTTTTGCTCCGGTCGTAACTGACTTCTATGACGCCGAAGGTGCGCTCCCGGAAGCGGATGGGCATAAAGACCCGCAGGTAACGTTCGTGGCCATACGTTTCCCAGATCTCCCGATTGAACCGCTCGTCCCATCCGCTGATGACCTCGGTGCGCCCGGTACGGTAGACATCAGCCAGGATGTCCGGATGGTCCAGGGGATAGCGGGACATCGCTGCCCATTCGGGATAGAGGTCAAACTGACCCTGCCAGATGCCGTGATAGATACCGATCTCGCCCCGCGCCTCATCCACCAGGGAGATGATGGCGAATTCGCACTTCAGGAGACGGTCTACTTCTTCCAGAATCATCCGGATGACCTGATCCTCTTCCCGGAGAGAGGAGAGGGCCCGGGCGATTTCATAGAGGGCCTCCATTCGCTCTGCCCGCTGGCGGGCTTCCGCGTACAGACGGGCATTCTCTAGCCCGATGGCTACATGGTCAGCGAACGCCTTTAGTCGGGCGGCATCGGCAGGGCCAAACTGGTGGGGGCGGGTACCGTCCACGTTCAGGAAACCCACAGCGATGCCTTTGAGCACAATCGGTGCCGCGACGTAGGCACGAATCCACTCCATGTTACTCAGCCGGACCCAATGGGGGTCAGCATGGGTGTCAGGGATGAACAACGGTTCACCCTTCTGGACCATTCTCTGAAGAGTGGGCATCTCCGCGATGGGGAAGACCATTCCGGCAAGCTGCTCCTCTGCCCCGAACCGTTCATACCCCCGCCAGCAGACGATGCGAGCCCAGGAGTCCTCCACCAGCATGATGTTGAACGCGTCGCCTGGCACCACCCGAGCGACCTGGTCTAGGACCGCATCCAGCATTTGGGTCAAATCCAGGGTGCGGGTTACGGCGGCCGCGGCGCGGGCCAGCGCCTCGGCCAGTTCCCGCTGTTCTCGCTCTGCCCGATAGAGCCGTTCGTTCTCTATGGCTACTGCCAGGGCGTCGGCGACCGGCTGGAGGAAGCGCTCCTGCTCCCGGCGGAAATGGTGCTCCCGCAGGCTGACGATATGAAGCACGCCGATAATCCGCCCGCCCACCCGCATTGGCAGGCTGACGTAGGAGCGGAATCCTGCATCGTAGAGAGCCCGGATGGCCGTGTATGCTATCTCGGCACTCATATCGGGGCAATAATGAGGCCTGCCTTCCTGAACATCGTCCCACACCGGGGTGGTGGAGAGGGGTAGGACAGTGCCCTCCTCCAGAACGGGGAAGGGCGTCTCCAGGACCGAGATACGGTAATGGGTACCGTCTTCCTCCAGGAGCGCCACCGAGACCCGGTCGCAGCCGGTGAGGCTGCGCAGGCCGTGGACCAGGATGGGGAAAGCCTGGCGGACGTCCAGGGTGTTCAGCGCGGTGGCGATCAGGGCCAGGGTCTCCTGCTCCTTGGCCCGGCGGCGTTCTTCCTCATAGAGGCGAGCGTTCTCCAAGGCAATTGCCACCTGGTCTGCCAGCGCGCGCAGGAACTCCATGTCCACATCCCGGAACGCGTCCACCTGCGGGCTCTGCAGATCCAGGTTGCCCAGAACCTGGTCGCCTCGCAGGAGGGGGATAACCAGTTCAGAGCGGGTGGTGGGGATGAGGGGAAAGTAGTCCGGGTCCTGCCGGACATCGGGGGCGTAGTAGGCCTGGCGGGTCCGATAGGCACGGGCGTTGATCCCTTCGGTCAGATTGAGGGGCTGAGAGCGGGCCCGCTCCTGCTCCTCCGGCAAATAGCCCTTCAGGGAGCGGCGCTCAAAGACCCCCCGCTCCGGGTCCGGTACCAGGACGGAGCCATGGGTGGCACCGGTGGCCTTCATGGCCTCTTCCGTCAGCCGGTCCAGAATGGCGGCGAAATCCAGGGTGGAATTGACGATCTGGCCAATGCGGTACAGGGCTTCCTGACGTTCCCGGGCTTTCCGCTCCGCCTGATATAGCCGGGCATTCTCTATGGCTGCGGCGACGTGGCCGGCCAGGGTTTCCAGTGTTACCACGTCCAGTGGGGTGAAAGCGTTGCGGCGTGCGCTCTGAGCTGTCAGTACGCCGATCAACTGTCCGTGGTACTTCAGGGGGACATCCAGTTCGGCGCGGGTTTGTGTCAGGTAGGGAGCAATATAGCGGGGCTCCTGGCTCACGTCGTTGGCCAGCAGCGTCTCTCCGTATCGGGCCACCCACCCGATCATCCCCTCGCCCACTTTCTGGCGGAAGCCCGTTGGGAGGAGACCAGCCCAGAGGCCGGCTCCGGCGACCAACTCCAGTTCTCCGGCCTTCTCGTCCAGGAGCAACAGCCCCACGTAGTCATAGCCGAACGTGCGGACGATACCCTCCACTGCCTGGCGATAGACCGTCTCCGGTTCCAGGGTGGCGGCCAGACGCTCTCCCAGTTCGGCCACTTCGGCCATCCGGCGGGCCCGTTCCTGTTCGGCTTCGTAGAGGCGCGCGTTGGTGAGAGCGACAGCGGCCTGGGCCGCGAAGACCTCCAGCAGATTGGCATCTTCCTGGGAGAAGGTCCGGGGCGGGTCGGCCAGGACGATCAGGACACCCAGTATCTCCTCCCCGCGCCGTACCGGCACGCCGATGACCGCCGTCCAGGGGTAGTCTGCGTAGCGGGCCGCGCGGCCTTCCCACTGTTGGTAGTTATCCACCCAGAAAGGCTGGCCGGTCTCCCAGACCTGGCGGGAAATGTCGCCCTCGGAGGGATGGAGACGGGTTCCGATAGGCGGCTGATGGGGACCGATGGCAACCACCCATTCCAGGACATCCTCCTCAGGCCGGTAGAGGTAGAGGCCCCCCGCCCTACCGCCCACCAGTTCCACCGCCTGCCGGACGATGGAGGGGAAGAGAACGTCCGGCTCCAACTGGGCAGCAATGACCAGCCCGACCTGGTGCAGGGCCTCCAGTTGGAGCGCGCGCTGATAAGCCTCTTCTTCCCGCTCCCGCTGGGCCCGCTCCAGTGCATCCAGGGTCTCATTAAAGGCCCGGGCCAGGTCGGCCAGTTCGTCCCGACCATGCACCATCACCCGTCCCCGGGGCTCGCCCCGCGCGCCTACTGCCCACACATCGGTCGTCAGAGCCGCCAGCCGGGAAAGGACAAAGCGGTCCAACAGGAGGATAGCGGCTATCGCCAGCAGCAGGCCCAGCACAACGGTCATGGTGGAAAGGTACCGGAGCGCCAGAAGTCCCTGCTGGTAGATTCTTCGGGGGCCTTCGGTCCGTAGAATCAGCGCCGGACGACCGTAGAGATCGGTTACCAGGCCGTAGCCAGCGATGCGGGACTCGTCCAGCGGACGGGCCAGGATGGGGGCCTCCGGAGAAAGGGTTGGGTAGACCGCGCGCAGGTCTGGAGGCCATTCTTCGGGACGGTCGGCCCGATGGGCCGTAACGGTGAGGTCCAGATGCTCGCTCATCCGGGCTGTGGAGACCGAATTCAGGTAATGGCCGAAGATGAGCGTCCCGCGCGCCGGACCTCGATCTTCGGAGGTCAGGATCGGGCGCGCAGTTACCAGCAGGAGCCCTTCCGGCAATACCAGCAGGCCCCGCCGTCCCTCCGTAGAAGGAAGGGTCAGAAGTGGCAACGCCCGGTAGACCCCGTCAGGGACCGGCACTTCCGTTTTGGCTTCCAGGTCGTAGGCCCGGGCGAAGACCACCCGACCGGAGGTGTGAACAAAGAGCATCAGATTGAGGCGGGTGTTCTGGAAGGTCGCGTCGGTAATGTTAGCGCGCAGATAGGCGGGGTTGGCATCTTCTATAAAGGTATAGGTGTCATCCCAGGAGGCCCAATCGTGAGCGAGGACATCTATAGTCCGCAGTTCGTCTTCCAGGAACGTTCGGGCATGGTAAACGTCTCGCTGGGCATCCCGAATTTCCGCCGTTGCAAAGGTCTGCAGGAGGGTACGGGAAAACAGCCAGCCCAGGAGGGCCGCTGTCAGGACAGCCGTCAGGCCAATGGTCAGCAGGGTGCGAGTCCGCAGGGACATGGTTGGCGCTCAAACCCATCGCACAGGCCTGCGTTACCGCTCCAGCAGGATGGTGACCGGACCGTCGTTGTGGATTTCCACCAGCATGTGGGCGCCGAAAATACCGGTCTGAACGGGGACGCCGGCGGCAGCCAGTTCTTCAGCAAAGCGGCGCACCAAGGGCTCCGCCACTTCCGGCGGAGCGGCGTCGGTGAACGAGGGGCGACGACCCCGGCGCGCGTCAGCATAGAGGGTGAACTGGGAAACGACCAGCGCCTGGCCGCCCACGTCCAGAAGGCCCGCATTCATTTTGCCATCGGCGTCCTCAAAGATGCGCAGGCCGGCCACTTTCTGGGCCAGCCAGCGGACCGCTTCTTCGCGGTCGTGGTGGGTAACCCCCACCAGTACCACCACTCCAGGGCCGATGGCGGCAACGGTGGTTCCCTCTACAGACACTCGGGCCTGCCGAACACGCTGGACGACCACGCGCATCGCTGTTTCTCCGAAACTGAGGTCAGGCTCCCCTTCGTTTCATGTTTCTGGGCCTGCGGTGAACCGGTACTTACGGAAGTCCCACCGCCGCTTTGACCTCCGCAATGGTCTGACGAGCGATCACGGAGGCGCGACGAGCCCCTTCCGCCAGAATGTCCCAAATCGTATCCGGATGGGCCGCCAGCGCAGCCCGCCGCTCCCGGAACGGAGCAAAGTAATCGGTCAGGTTCCGGGCGAAAATCTGCTTGCACTCCACACAACCGATACGAGCAGTGCGGCAATCGGCGTCAATCTGGGCCAACTCGTTCGGGGAGAAAAAGCGATGGAGAGAGAACACATTGCAGAATTCAGGCCGTCCAGGGATGTGGCGGTGGGTTCGCTGAGGATCGGTAACCATCTGCATCACCCGCTCGTAAATTTCCTTCGGCGAGGCGGCGATCTCAATGTGGTTGTTCAGGGACTTGCTCATCTTCTGCTGGCCATCAATCCCCAGGACTTTGGGAAAGTCGGTGTGTTTGGCCTGGGGCTCCACCAGGACGGGGCCAAAATGGGCGTTGAACCGCCGGACGATCTCCCGGGTGAACTCCAGGTGGGGCACCTGGTCCACCCCCACAGGGACAGTATCGGCCTTGTACAGGGTAATGTCGGCCGCCATCAGCACCGGGTAGCCCACCAGTCCGTAGTTGACGTTATCGGGCTGCTGGCGGACCTTTTCCTTAAATGTGGGCAGGCGGGTTAGCCAACCCAGCGGAGTTACCATAGACAGAATGGTATGCAGTTCGGTAACCTGAGGGACGTGGGACTGAACGAAGAGAATAGTGCCCCGATCCGGGTCCACCCCCGCTGCCAGCCAGTCCAGGACCATCTCGTAGGTCCATTCCCGCAAATATTCGGTATCCGCCAGGGTGGTCAGTGCGTGGAGGTCCACGACGCAGTAGATGCAGTCGTAGTCATCCTGAAGGGCAACGTAGTTGCGGATGGCGCCCAGGTAGTTGCCCAGGTGCTGACGACCGGTCGGTCGTGCACCGGAGAACACACGGCCCTTTTTTTCCACCATTGCTTGGGTCCCTCCTCATTGGACTTCATGAAAAGTTTACCACAGAAAAAATGAAAAGACAAACAGCGTCCGGCGTTAGGCGTGAAACTCTGGCGGGGATGAGTAGGCATGAGCGGGGTACGGAGAATAGCGGGGGCTTTTCTGGCACCAGTAGCGCGGTGGGTTTTGTCGCGCAGGCTGGCGCATTTTTATTCAGGTCTTAACCTGTTCTTTAACCGGCGTTAATACGATGGGGATATAGTGGACAGGGAAATCCAAACTTTAACGAGAAGGTGGAACCATGGGATTTGCCGACCTGCACATCCACACCATTCACAGTCCAGATGGAACCGGGACGGTTCGGGCCGTCCTGAAGCGAGCCGCCGAGGTGGGCCTGGACGTGATCGCCATCACTGATCACGACGAAATTCGGGCCGCGCTGGAGGGGGTCAGCCTGTCTCCTTCCTACGGTGTGTATGTGGTCCCAGGAGTGGAGGTCTCCACGGCTGAGGGGCATCTATTGGCGTTGTTCGTCTACCGTACCCCTCCTTCCGGTCTTTCCCTGAGTGATACCGTGCGCTGGGTGCGGGATGCGGGGGGGCTATGTGTGGCGCCGCATCCTGGCCACGGTCATCAGAGCCTGAGTTTCCGGGCCATTCAGCAGGCCCTGAGTGATCCCCAGGTCGCTCCATACCTGGCGGGAGTGGAGGTTTTCAACGCCAGCGCGATCCGTCAGAGGCGGAATCACCATGCCACGGCGGCTGCGCGGGAGATGGGGTTACCGCTGGCGCTGGTCAGCAATAGCGACGCGCACATGGTGCAAATGATTGGACTGGCGGCGACCTATTTCCCCGGCGACACCCCAGACGAGTTACGGGAAGCGCTGATGAATCGGCGTACGGAAGTTGCGGTAGCGGAATCCGGCAGGTCCCGCCCGGCCCTTTTTCTGCGGTGGGGAGGCCACCTGGCCTTGCGCTACGCAGGTTGGGTAACCGGTAACCGCCATCCCGACGCGCCTTTGCGGAAGATCTTTGTTGGGTTCGCTATGCCCCAGAGGGTGTAAAGGGTTTTTTCTGCCTTTGAGCCACGCGGGGGATAAAAGAGTCGGGGGGGGGGGGGGGGGGGGGGGGGGGGGGGGCGGGGCGCGCCCCCCCCCCCCCCGACGGAAGGGCCCACCCGCCGCCCCCCCCCCCCCCACCCCCAAACCCCCACCCCCCC
>JANXCY010000014.1:53869-54326 GCA_025060135.1 Anaerolineae bacterium
CTGGTTTATGCGCCCCTCGCCCCCCGTGGGGAGAACTCTGGGGGGGGGGGGGGGGGCCCCCCCCCCCCACCGCCGATTTTTCATCTACGCCGTTGTCCGAACCTCATCGGACCGGCACCCACCCGGCCTGTTCCACAATCCGCTGACCGTCCATGCTGAGCGCGAAGCGGATGAATTCGTCCGCCAGGGGTTGGGAAAGGGGCCCAGTCAACAGGTTCAGGGGGCGGACCAGGGGGTACTCGCCGCTACGAGCGGTAGCCGGGCTCGGGAAGACGCCGTTGATTGGGACCACGCGCAACGAGTCTTGAAGATTCCCGAAGCCCACATATCCGATCGCTCCGGGCCTTGCGGCCACCATCGCGGCCATGTCCCCAGCAGTAACCGCTGTCTGCAGGTCCGGAGCCGCCAGTTCCTTCCCGCCCAGGACCAGTTCGTCAAACGCGCCGCGCGTCCCGGA
>JANXCY010000015.1 GCA_025060135.1 Anaerolineae bacterium
GGCCATTGGCGACGTGCTCCAGTTTCGGAAGGAAATGGATGCGGCGCTTTCGTCCTATGAGGCGGCGCTGACCCTCTACCGGGCGGTGGGCGCCCGGCTGGGGGAGGCCAACACCCTCCAGGCCATTGGCGACGTGCTCCAGTTTCGGAAGGAAATGGATGCAGCGCTTTCGTCCTATGAGGCGGCGCTGACCCTCTTTCGGCAGATTGGGGACCGGCTGGGGGAGGCCAACACCCTGGCCTCCCTGAGCCGCCTGGCCCTCCGGGAGGGTCGGGACGAGCAGGCCCGCGCCCTCCTCCAGCAGGCCGTCTCCCTCCATCAGGCCATTGGCGACCGCTACAGCGTCGCCGCAGACCTGGGCAACTTCGGCCTGGCCCTGCGGGAACTGGGCCGCCTGGATGAGGCCCGCCCCTACCTCCTGCAGGCAGCGGAAATCTTGGACGCCATCGGCCTTCCCCAACTGGCCGCGCAGATGCGGCAGGCAGTGGGAGGCGCCGACTGAAGGCGGCCTTCCTGGGCCTTGGGCCTCCCGTCGGCCTTCGCCGACGGGGATTTCTGTGTCGGCGCAGGCCGACACCTGGCGCGCAGCGCCCAAGGAAGGCTGATTTCCAATCAGCGCCGACTGAAGGCGGCCTTCCTGGGCCTGGGGCCTCCCGTCGGCCTTCGCCGACGAAGATTTCTATGTCGGCGCAGGCCGACACCGGGCGCTTGTTGCGAGCGCAGCGAAGCAACCCAGCGCCCAGGCAGGCTGATTTCCAATCAGCGCAAAGGCGGCCTCCCTGCGCAGAGCGCCTATGAAGGCTGATTTCCAATCAGCGCCATTCCGCCCGGCTTCGTGGCTCACGACGAACGGCGCCATCCCGCCCGGCTTCGTGGCGTGCCGAACAACCCCACGCGACTCTGCAGCGTGATCCTCTCCACAAAGTGGACACAAACGGAGTACGCAACACGCAACACGAAGTGCCTATGCCCACGATAGATGAACTCATTGCCCAACTCTATCAGATGCGCCAGCAGGCCCGTCTGGCCGGCGGACAGGAGCGCATAGACCGCCAGCACGCCCAGGCGTCGTCCCCCAGATTTCCGCCATCATGGGCCCCTGTGCGGGCGGCGCCGTCTACTCCCCCGCCATGACCGACTTCAGCCTCATGGTCAAGGATACCAACCACATGTTCATCACTGGCCCGGACGTCATCAAAGCGGTCACCCGGGAGGAGGTAACCTTTGAGGAACTGGGCGGGGCAATGACCCACGCCACCAAAAGCGGCGTCGCCCACTTCGCCGCCGAGAACGAGGAGCACTGCTTTGACCTCATCCATCGCCTCCTCTCCTACATCCCCCAGCACAACATGGAGAACCCGCCCTTCATCCCCACCGCCGACTCTGAGGACTGGATGGACGAGGAATTGAAGGGTGAACATCATCTTCCGCAAAGAGGACGACGTCATAGAGCCCCAGGAGACCCGCCCCCGGCTGATAGAGGCGTTGAAAATGTTGCGCAACAAACGAGACGCCAACCCGCCCAAGAAACATGGCAACATCCCGCTGTAGGGGCAACCCTGGCGGTTGTCCTGCCGGGCAGGGGCAAGCCCTGCCCCTACGGAGACACCTATGCCCTCTCTCTGGCTCACGTCCGACCGTCCCCTCAACATTGCCCATCGCGGGGCCAGCGCGGTCGCGCCGCCGAACACCCTGGCCGCCTTCCGCCGCGCTGCCGACCTGGGCGCCGACGGCGTGGAACTGGATGTCCACCTCTCCGCTGACGGCGTTCCGGTAGTCATCCACGATTTCACTGTGGACGCGACGACCGACGGGAGCGGGCGGGTACGGGACCTGCCGCTGGCGGCGCTGAAGGCCCTGGACGCCGGTTCCCGCTTTGACCCTGCCTTCGCCGGGGAGCGCATCCCGACCCTGGAGGAGGTCTTCGCCGAAGTGGGGGGCCGCCTACTGGTCAATGTGGAACTGAAATCCATGCCGGGCAACGACTATCCAGGGCTGGAAGCGGCGGTGGCAGCACTGATCCGGCGGCACGGCCTGACCAACCGGGTGCTGGTCTCCTCCTTCAACCCGTTCGCCCTGCGGCGCTTTCGCCGGGAGATGCCGGAGGTGCCCATTGGATTTCTCTATGAGACGGCGCCTCTTTCCCGCGCCGCGCGCCTGGCGGCAGCGCTCGTCGGCCTGCGCCCCCAGGCCGTCCACCCCTGGTGGAGGATGATCACCCCTCAGACCGTCCGATGGGCCCATGCCCGGGGCCGGCGCATCGTGGCCTGGACGGTGGACGACCCGGCGGCCATAGCCCGCCTGGCGGCGTGGGGAGTAGACGCCATCATCACCAACCACCCCGATCGGATGTATCGGACGCTGGAGCCCAGAAGCGACCCCCCAAAAGGAGGCATCATCGAATGAGCCCTTGGGAAACTGATTGTACCTTTATCCAGAAAGCAATGAGCATGTACACCCGCCGCGAATTCTTGAAAATCTCACTGACTGTGCTGGCCGCGCTGGCGCCGTGGCCGGGGCAGAGATGGCTCTGGCGGCCCCAGTCCGGCGGGCCCGTGCGCATGGGCCGGGCCATCCGTCCCGTTACCCTCTACGACGCCCCGAAGCGGGACGCCCGACGCCTGGGCTCCTGGAGCCAGGACGACGTCTTCCCCATTGTCCGGGAGGTGCGAGCCCCTGGCCTGAACGCCTACAACGATCTCTGGTACGAGACACCCGACGGCTACGTTTTTTCCGCCTGGGTTCAGCCGATGTGGGTCTGGCCTCCGCAACTTCCGGACCTGAACATCGGCGATTGGGGATTCTGGGGAGAAGTCTGCGCCCCGTATACCGAGGCTCGAGAGGAGCCCCATCCGGAGGCGAAAAGAGTCTACCGCTTTTATAACGGAACCACCTATCACGTGGTGGGATGGGCCCGGGACGACCAGGGCAATATCTGGTACAAAATCTACGACGAACTCCCGCCCACAGGCTACCAGTGGGTCCTGGCCATCGACATCCGGCGCATAGCTCGACGGGAATTCGTGCCCCTTCGTCCCTTTGCTGGAGCCAAGCGTATAGAGATTGACCTTTCCCGCCAGACGGTAACCTGTTATGAAGGAACCCGGGTGGTCTTTGCCACTCGTTGTGCGTCCGGCCTCGGCAAGCGGGTACTGGCGGACGGGACGGTGGAGGACCTCTCCACCCCCGAGGGCGACCACGCGGTGATCCTGAAACAGGTCTCCCGGCATATGAGCAACCGCCCCCAGAAGCCCGGGGACCCCATGCCAGCGGACCTCTTTGACCTGCCCGGAGTGCCATGGAACATCTTCTTTGACCGCAGTGGAGCGGCCATTCACGGGACGTATTGGCATAACGACTTCGGCATTCCCCGCAGTCACGGGTGCGTCAACGTCTCCATAGAGGCGGCGCGCTGGATCTACCGGTGGGTCTACCCGGTGGGCGGCGCGGAGGACGATTTCATCCAAGGGGATACACGGGTCGGTACACCCATCCGGATTTTCAAATCCGGAGATCTTTGAACAGGTAGCACACCCGATGGAGGACTGGGAAATTCAACTGGCACGCGCCGCCGATCTGTTGAAAAATGCCCGCCACGCAGTCGCGCTGACCGGCGCAGGGATCAGCACGCCCTCAGGCATCCCGGACTTCCGCTCTCCGGGTTCGGGACTCTGGGAAAAAGAGGACCCGATGGAAGTCGCCTCTATCTACGTGTTGCGTCGGGAACCCCAGCGGTTCTACCAGTGGGTACGCCCGCTGGTGGCATTGATGCGCCAGGCCCGGCCCAATCCGGCCCATGTGGCCCTGGCCCAACTGGAAGCCGCCGGTCGCCTCCAGGCGGTCATCACCCAGAACATTGACGGGCTGCACCAGCGGGCTGGCTCCCGGGTCGTTCTGGAACTGCATGGCCACCTGCGGACAGCGACCTGTCTGAACTGTTTCCGCCAGGTGCCAACGGAAGGGCTGGAGGAGATCGTGGAGCAGGGAAAAGTGCCTCACTGTTCGGCGTGCGGCGGGGTCCTGAAACCAGACGCCGTTCTCTTTGGAGAGCAATTGCCCACCGAGGTGTTCACTGCAGCGATGGAGCATGCTCGCCAGGCCGACCTGATGCTGGTAGTTGGCTCATCGCTGATGGTGATGCCCGCTGCCCGACTCCCGGCAATCACCTACGCCAGCGGAGGGGCGTTGCTGATTTTCAACCAGCAAAGCACTTACGCCGACACCTTCGCTGCTGCCGTTTTCCGGGCCGACGTGGTGGAGACGCTCCCCCGCCTGGTCCGGCTCTGCCTGGAGGGGGATTAAGGCCCCTGGCCACCATTTTGCAGGACCTGCTCTATGCGAAACATAGCGCAGGCCGCCCGGCCTGTCCGATCCAGGCGAACGACCTGCGCTGCAAGAATGGGCGCGAATTTCCCGCTTTTGACTCACCCCAACACCCGACGGACCATCTCTGCCAGACGCTCCACCTCAAAGGGTTTGCGGACCACCTCCAGCACCCCGGCTTGGCGGATGTGTTCCACTTCGGGGTCCTCACCGTAGCCAGTAACGGCGATTATCTTTACCTCGGGATTCTGCCGCCGCAGCGCCTCCACCAGCGCCGCGCCGCTCATCCCCGGCATGACCACATCGGTGAGCACCAGGTCCACCCGCTCCGCAGCGTACACCTCCAGCGCTTCCCACCCGTTCGCGGCCTCCAGCACCCGGTAGCCCAGCCGCTGCAGGATCTCCCGCCCTGCCGCGCGCAGCGTCGCGTGATCCTCCACCAGCAGGATGGTCTCCCCCCGACCGGCATGCAGAAGGCCCTCGGCCGCGGGCTCCGGAAGGGAAACCTCCTCTACCAGCAAAGGCAGGTAGACCCGGAAGGTCGTCCCCTTCCCCACCTCTGTCTCCACGCCGATGTGCCCACCGTGTTGCTGGACGATGCCGTAGACCTGCGCCAACCCCAAGCCCGTTCCCAGGCCCCGCGGCTTGGTGGTGAAGAACGGCTCAAAAATGTGAGGGAGCACTTCCGGTGGGATGCCGGTACCGGTATCGGCAATCTCCAGGCAGACCCATTCCCCGGCTTCCATCCCTGCCAGAGGGGGCTGATCCTCCCATCCCACCGTCAACCGGGAAAGCCCCAGACGGACCTCCCCGCCCTGGGGCATAGCATCCCGCGCGTTCAGCACCATATTGATGACAGCCTGCTGTAAGCGGGCCGGGTCGCCTCGGATGAGGAAGGGCCCCGCCCCGGTAACCAGCCGCAACCGAATGCTCTCGGGAATGGTCCGCTCCAGGACCTTGGTCAGTTCCTTGAGAAACGGTGCCAGATCCATGGGGCGGGCTTCCATCGGCGCGCGACGGCTAAAATCCAATACCTGCTGTACCAGCTGAGTGGCCTGCTGGGATTCGCCAATGATGACCCGTAGGAACTGGGACAGGTCGGAGGGGAGCCGGGGATGCTCCAGCGCCATCTGGGCATAGAGAATGATGGTGGTGAGAAGATTGTTGAAGTCGTGGGCGATGCCGCTGGCCAGTTGCCCTACGGCCGCCAGCCGTTCTTGTTGCTCCAGTTGCGCCTGGAGGAACCGCTCCTGGGTGACTTCCCGGACCACCAACACCCACCCACCGCTGGGCCCGATGCCCGAGACCGGCCGGGCGGCCATCTGAAAGGTCCGCCGGAGATGAGAGAGCACGACCTCGTGCCAGCCATTTCCGGGTGGGGCGACCAAGAACTCCTCCAGCGGGCGACCCGCCAGGTGGGTAAGTACATCTCCCGGGTGCGCGTCGGTCAGTACCGGTAGCATCTCCTGCGCCGCCGGGTTGGTCAGCAGAATCCGATGATCCCCGTCCAGGAGGAGAACGCCTTCGGGGAGCCGTTCTACCAGGGCGGAGAGACGCGCCTCCTGCGCCGCCAGCGCGGCCCGCAGATCGGCCTGGTAAAGAGCCACGGCCAGTTGGGCGGAGACCTCCTGCAGAATCTCCGCGTGTTCCGTGGTCAGCATGCCCGGGCTGGCAGAAACGATGGCCAGCCAGCCCTGCAGTTCACCCCCCACCCGCAGCGGTACCGCAATGTAGGACCGCACGCCCGCAGCCAGCAGAGCCCTCTGGGCCGGAGAGGGCGAGATGGCAAGAAGATCCGGCACAAAGATGATCTCACCCCGGCGGCTGGCCTCAATCTCCCAGTCCACCCCGGCCAGCGAGAGGCGAAACCCGGGGCCAATCCGAATCTCGCTATTCATCTGGCTCGCCAGGACCACGCCCTCACCGGTGGCTGGCTGATACGCCAGCACCCCCGCACCACTGCAGGGTACCAGGCGGCAGATGTACCGAAGCGCCTGGCAAGCCACCTCTTCGGGGGATTGAGCCGCCAGAATGGCCGAGTCCAGCGCCCGCAACGCCTGCAGCCGCTCTGCGTATCGCTGCAGCGCTTCTTCCGCCTGCTTCCACCCCGAGATCTCGGTGAAGACGGCCAGGGAACCCACGAAACGCCCCATTTCGTCAAAGCGAGGGACATCGCTGACCAGCACCGGTACCCGCCGTCCATCTTTCCGCAGCAGTTCCAGTTCGTATCGGTCGCTCAGGCCGCGCCTTCGCCGCCGCATGGCAGCCTGTACGATGGACCGCTGATCAGACGGGATAATAGCGTTTTGGTGCTGGCCGGTCAACTCCTGGGGCTCGTAACCCAGAAGATGCGCAGCAGCCGGATTGACGAACGTTATATACCCGGCTTCATCCATTATAATGATGCCCTCGGCCAGGGAGTTGACAATTTCGGCATTGAAGGCCGCCAGGCGCCGCGCCTCCTGAAGGAGGCGGGCATTCTGGAGGGCCAGGCCAATTTGAGTCGCCACGGTCTGCAGAAGCGCGGCGTCCTCCGGCGTGTAGGCGGCACGGCGGTAACTCCGGACCTCCAGCAGGCCTATGACCCGTCCCTCCACGACCATGGGGACGTAGAGGGCGGAACGAGCGCGGGGTTCCCTGGCCACAATGGCGTTGCCTTCTGCACCGGTCGGAGTCAGGTCGGGAATGATCTCCGGCCGGGCAGCCGCGATGGCCCGACTCCGGCCACTCCGCGCATCCGGGACATGGGCCAGCGGTGGGATCTGGCGGACGTCCAGTTCGGTCTCCCCCTCTGCCATAAACGCGGTGGTGATGGTCTGCCCCTGAGGGTCCAGAAGAGAGATGCCGAAGACCGGAGCGTCCACCAGCCGCCGTACGCCGTCCCGCGCGATGCGGTAGATGGCGAGGAGGTCCGGGGCGGCAGCCAGCGCCTGCCCGATTTCGTTGACAACTATCAGTTGTCGGGCCCGGCGCTCCGCCGCCACCCGGGCACGCATAGCGGCGATGGCCGCAGCAACTCTCTGGCCGATGAGGGTGAGCAGACGCATATCGTTTTTGTGGGATTCAACACGAAAAAGGGTTGACGTCTCGGTCAGAATGAGTTACAATCATTCTCGGAGGCGAAAGATGCCCCTGTATGAGTACTTCTGCCAGCGATGCCAAACCCGGTTTGACGCCTTACGCCCGATGTCCAGCGCCGACGCGCCGATTCTCTGCCCGCGCTGTGGGAGCGGGGAGACCCGTCGGTTGATTTCTCTGTTTTCCGCCATTGGGAGCGAAGGAGTGATTGCCGGCGCCGGAGTCTCCTGCGCCTCCTGCGCGGCCACCTCCTGCGCCGGGTGTGGTTCCCGAAAGTAGCGATGGGTTCCGTCCGGTCGCCGGTTTCACAGGATCACCTCCAGGACCCGGTCCCGCCCGGCTAGGTCCGGATAGAGGCGGGCGCGCGCCCCAGGTAGAGCAGTTCGCGCCAGAGCGAGTGCGTCGGCCCCCTGGCCGGCGCCGATTTCCATCAGCAGTACCCCACCCGGGCGGAGCCATCGGGCGGCATTTCTCAGCAACCGCCGGATCACCCGTAGTCCCCCGGGTCCGCCGTCCAGCGCCAGTCGGGGTTCGTACTCCCGCACGGATTCCGGCAGCGACCCCCATTCCTCCCCGGCCACGTACGGCGGATTGCTGACCACCAGGTCCACCGGTCCCCTCAGCGGTGTAGCCAAGTCGGCCTGGAGGAAGTGAATGCGGTCGGCCACTCCATATCGCTGGGCATTCATTCGGGCGACCTCCAGCGCGGCATAGGAGAGATCGGTAGCGAAGACGCGAGCATGCGGCAACCGGACCGCCAGGGTTACCGCGATGCACCCGCTGCCTGTCCCCACATCCACTGCGGTTCGGGGAGCCCATTCCAGGGCTCGCTCCACCAGCATTTCCGTCTCCGGGCGGGGGATGAGCACCGCCGGCGTAACGGTGAACTCCAGATCCAAGAACTCCACCCTTCCGGTCAGGTAGGGGAGCGGGACACCCGCCCTTCGGCGATCCAGCAGATCCGTATAGCGGACCCGTTCCTCGGCAGTGAGGAGGCGTTCCGGATGGGCCAGGAGCGCTGTTCGGCTGAGCCGGGTAACATGGGCCAGCAGGACCTCTGCCTCCAGCCGAGCCGTATCGGTGACGGAGGCCAGCCAGGCAGTCCCCTCCTGCAGCGCGGCGCCAACAGTGAGTGGTTGACAAACCATCATTTCCTGAAAGACCTGGAGCACAGGCCACCAGACCTGTGGATGCAGGTTCACCGTCCGAAACAGCCCGGGCAGCCCAATCATCGGATGAGACCGATGGGACGGTACTGAGCGGGGCCAGTGCCGCCCAGGACCCGGGCTTTGTGAATTTTACCGGCTACCTTACCACCCCGCATGACAAATTCAATGTAGTCTGGGCCATCCGAGATGTAAAACGGATCGGTGGGCATGGGAGAATCCGGCTGAGCCAGAACATAATTGGCCTCTTCCCCCACCACTTCGCGAATGGGCTGTTGAGCCGGGTCGGGGATGGGAAAGACACAGCAATCCGAAGAGAACGTCAGGGGCTCCTGGAGAGGAATCAGCCGGAGGGTTTTCCCGTCTATGCAGAATGAGACGCCCAGAAGGTATCCCCCCATCTCTACTCCGGTCAGAGTGGCCGTTCCACTGTCCACAAAACCTACCGGCATCAGGATGGTGAGTTCTTTTTTCTGGGGCGCGGGCCCGATCAGGGCCTGCATCAATTGCTGAATCCATCCTCTGAGCTGGATACACTGATAGGCACGCTGATGCAACTTGTGAGTTACCCAATGTTGAAGGGCGGTCGCCAGTGCCTGACGGGCTGCATAGTAGCCGTTCAATGCTTCGGCGTGGTTTCCCATCAGATGATGGACCAGGCCAAGATTGAAAGCCGCCACAGCCTCGTTCTGCCGTTGATCCGGGGCTGGTTGGCGCCGAAATACTTCGTACGCCTGAAGGGCCAGACGGAGAGCGGGGCCGAAAGCGGCGGTTCCCCAGTAAATGTTACTCAAACAAAGCGCGGCCATTCCCTCACCAATGGAATGATGTCCCCGACGAGCAACCTCCAGCGCTTCCTGGGCCACCTGTGCTGCTTCTTCCAGTCGTCCCTTCCGCAGGAATTCTAATCCCCTGATGACCAGTTGGACGGCCGGGGCATCCTGATCCCTGCCGGTATACAGGAGGCTGGCTGGAATATCCCAAGAAATCTGGTAAGGCATGGCCTTCCTTTCCGTGAATGCGTACCAGAAGAGAGATACCGGTAAATTTCGCTGGTCCAGAGGGCAAAGGGACGAAGCCCAGTAGGAACAGAAATTTTGCTCTTTGCCACCCGTCCTCTATTTCGGCATCGTTTGCTCTCTGCTCAGCATTTCCTGAAGCCGGTGAAGGTTACGAATGGCTCCAGGAGACAGCAAAGCATAGGTGGACGGGTGATAGGCCATCCAGCGCAGCGTCTCTACCAGACGGGCGGCCAGCAGATACGGACGCAGTTTCTCGTCGCTGACGGCCACGTCCTGGAGTTCTCGGATCAGGGAGATAATCATCTCCGCCTGGGCCCGGGCGCGAACGGTCTCCAGGCGCAGGAGTTCGGCCTCCCCTTCCAGGTGAGTCGCCGCCACCTGACTTTCCCACTCGGCCCGCCAGGCCTCTATCCACTGGGCGGGGATTTGCTCGTCCTCCACTTTAATCTCCCCCAGTTGGACATCCAGGATGCGCGCGCCGACCTTGGGTGCTTCCTGCTCCAGTTGCTCCTTCAGGCGGCGGCGGATGACTTCTCGGGGATGTTCGGTATCCTCTCCGGTGGGGCCCAGCAGCCAGTCCAGGTAATATTCGGCCAGGATGTTGCGCAGCATGCCATCCGTAAAGCCCGTTACCACCCGCGCCCGCCAGTCCATAGGGCCGGAATCCGGCGGCCGGATGAAACTGGCCGTCGCGGCCCGAAAGACGGCCTCCGGGGTGAAGGGATAGGTGTCGTAGAGGGGAGGTGAGGGACGGGACGGCGCCTCCTCCAGTCCCCGGTCGTCGATCTGGAAGCGAATGTCGGCTTCACAGATGACGGGAATGCCATCCCGGGTCATCCCCTTGACCGGCAAGGTCCAGTGCTGGGGCCGGAGGTCCACAATGCCCCACACTTTCTCAAAGGGCTCTAAATACGGAAAGTTGTTCCGCTGGGGGTAATGGGCGCTCAGGATTCGCCCCAGCCGCCCGCACCGTTCGGTCACAACTGCTGTGTCGTTATAGATGACCAGGTATCCGGGACCCCCAACCCGATGCAGGACAGAGTTTTCCCCGACCGTAATCCGGCCCTCTTGAAGTACCAGGAATGGCCCAAAAGCCCAGGACCCAAACAACAGACGGTACAGGAATTGCCCCGCCTCGGTAAGGGTGCGGATTTTATACAGGGTTTTCAGAAAAGACATGGCGATCCGGGCCGCCAGCGCGAAGGCCAACAGGGCCGGAAGAGCGTAGACCCCACTCAGGACCACGAAGAGGAAAAGGCCGAAAGGTCTGGCGCCCCGAGCCACCAGGATGCTCTGAGTGAACCAGGTCAGCAGGATACTCACGAGAGTCAGCAACAGGATCACCGGGCCGACCCGGGGAACGACCCGCTGAACCAGATGCCGAAACGCCTGTTGGGGCATCATCATGATGCCGCCTCCTTCCCCTGCGCATCCGCTCCCAGGTGGCGCAACCCCTCATGGGTCTCCCGGGGGAGAAAGCGCCGGAGCATGGGTTGCTGGGCCATATCCTCCAGAACTCCCAGGAAATGGCGGACAATGCGCTCCGGCGTGGCCGGCGTATCCGAACGCTCCAGTTCCGCCAGTTGATCCCCTAGGGCCATAATAAGTTGAGCCTGGGCCTCGGCCCGGGCCTGCTCAATGCGCCAGAGCCGTTCCCGCTGTCCTTCCGCCTGTTTGGCCAGAATCCGGTACATCCATTCGGTCCGCCAGTTCCGCACCCGTTCTTTCAATACTTCCTCTTTGACCGGCAGGAGGTTACTGATGCCACCACCGATTAACTGAATGCCGAACGGTTCCAGTTCCGCCTTCAGGCGCTCCCGGTACTCCCGGGCAATGCGCACCCGGGGCGGCTCTTGATCGGGATCGTACCGATAGAGGTCGTCAAAGTTATAGCGGGCCAGGATGTCCTGAAGGATACGGGTGCCGAAAAGGGAAGGGAGTTCATCCCAGGAGTGTTGGGACGGCTCCGGACCTCCGGGGAGTTCTTGCATCTGCGCCCGTACGGCCAGGAAGGCCGCGCTGGTCCGGTAGGGGAACGGATCGCCCAAGCGGGGCCTCTGTTCCCCCCGATCGATCTGAAACGAAACGGACGCCCGTACTTTGATCTGGATACCGTCCCGGGTCAGGCCCTCCACTTCAAATGCGCGCAGTTGGGGACGCAGGTCCAGGGTGTGCAACGGGCGCTCAGCGAAGGCGGTCAAGACCAACCCGGGCCCTCGGGCTCCTCGGAAGGTTACCCCATCGTGGATGACGACCGCGTGGTCGCAATCCGTGATGATGATCCCTCTCCCCAAGGCATACATGGCCAGGGCGTCGCCTTCTCCCCGTTCTTCCAGTTTATCCTCTTCCCGGGGCTCCCGGGTCATCACCCAGAACGGGTAGTGCCATCCCATCAGATAGCCCAGAAGTGTCCAGCCCGCAACCCGGTGATTCTGGAATCGGTGGGCCCAGCCGGCCCTTCCGGTACGGGCATCGGCCGGAGGAAAGGGCAGAAGGTAGCCCCCCAGGAAGAACAGACCGCCGAACAGAAAGAGCAGAAAGAGGACCCCCGAGACGTAAAATAGAAGTCCGAGGGAAAGAGGAATCCAGGAAAACTCCATTCCCCACATCACCAAGAGGCTCCCGATGAGAGGCAGAAAGATCAGCCCAACACCCCAAGAACCGGAACGGCCACGGGGGGTATGGCGTCGCTCCACGATTCGGGCAATGAGCAGCAGGGTCAACAACACCAGCACCAGGACAACCATCAAAGGCAACAGGCGTTTCGCAGGGGAAGGGTCGTAAAACCATAGAAGCAGAACGCCGATGCTCCAAATGATCCCGGTCAGGAGGGTCCGGAGGGTCATCATCCAGCCGGAGCCCTGGAGGATAACCATCGGGATGAACATCAGGGCGTTGAGCAGAAGGGCCATCAACACCGCGGTGGGCCAGTTCGGCTTCAGCAACAGGACGAAGACCAGAATTCCCAGGCCAATGACCAAAGAGCATATAGCGTAGGAATATATTTCCAGCAGACCCCCCGCTTCATCCTTCAGGCCTTCGTCCGGGAACGGCTCCTGGGCCATCATAGCACTCCTTCATCGGTACGGGATCAGGATGGAAAGCAGATAGGCAGTGCTCACCTGGCGGGTCTGCTGGACGGCGCGCCGTTTGCGGAGCATGCGGGGGATGCCCAGGAGGCCCGCCAGCATGCCCCGCAGCCGGGCCCGCGCGGCGGCCCCACGCCAGGCCCGCAGCGCCTCCCAGGCCAGCCGGAGTTGCGCCCGCAGGATGGCCCGCCAGTACCGCCGCCAGAGTTCGCCCGGGTAATCCTTCACCAGTAAATAAATGAAATTTCGCCCATCGTAAAAACTGGCCGTGGCGCCTCCGCCTGTGGCGCTGAGTTTGTGGTAAACAACCGCGCGCGGCGCGTAGACACACCGCCAACCGGCCAGTTGGGCCCGCCAGGCCAGGTCTACATCCTCGCAGGAATAGAAGAAATCCTCATCCAGCAGACCCACTGCGTCCAGCATGACCCGCCGGTAGGCCGCGCTCCCCCCGCAAGCACTGAAGACGTATTCCTCCTGGTCGTACTGGCCCCTATCGGTCTCCCAGACGCCTCGGTTGCCCGGGAGGCCGTCCACCCGATAGTAGTCTCCAGCGGTATGCAGGACGTCCCGGCGGTCAAAAAGGCGCATTTTGGAGGCGACCAGGCCCGCCTCGGGATGCCGCTGGAACGCCGCCACGACCTCCTCCAGCCAGCGGGGGTCGGCCTCCGTGTCGTTGTTCAGGAGGATGATGTACTCACCCCGCGCGGCCCGGATGCCCGCGTTGCAGGCACCAGCGAAGCCCCGGTTCTCGCCCAAGGCCAGCACCTGGACCTCGGGATAATTTCGCGCCAGCAGGTCCAGGGAATCATCGGTGGACCCGTTATCCACGACGATGACCTCAAAATCCCGGAAGGTCTGGCGGCGCAGGCTCTCCAGACAGGTCGGGAGATGGGCCGCGCCATTCCAGTTCGGGATCACCACACTAACCCGGACACCCATCGGCAGCGGCTACGCGTCCATATCCGGCACGCTGCGGCGAAGCACTTCGTACTGTTCCAGGGCCTTACCGGCGCCGATAGCGACACACGCCATCGGCGCATCGGCCACCCAGGCCGGCACTCCGGTCTCCCGGGTAACCAGTTCGTCAATCTTGCGCAGGAGGGCCGTCCCGCCCACCAGCGCGATCCCCCGCTCAATAATGTCCGAAGCCAGTTCCGGCGGGGTCCGCTCCAGCACGCCCTTGATCACCCCCAGCATCTGCGTCAACGGCTCGGCGATGGCCTCCACGACTTCGTCCGAACTGACCGTCACGATGCGCGGTAATCCCGTTACCTGATCTCGGCCCTGGACTTCCATCCTGAGGGGCGGGTCCAGCGGGAGCGCGCTGCCGATACGGATTTTGACCTCCTCCGCTGTGGGTTGCCCGATGATCAGGTTGTACTTGCGGCGGATATAGGCGATAATCGCCTCGTCCAGCCGGAGCCCGCCCACGCGCACGGAGTGGGCCACAACAATGCCGTTCATAGCGATAACGGCAGCCTCACTGGCCCCGCCGCCCAGGTCCACCACCATATTCCCGGAGGGAGTATCGATCGGTAGGCCGGCGCCGAGCGCTGCCGCCAGTGGTTCGGGGATCAGATGCGCCCGACCGGCACCAGCATCCAGCGCGGCCTCCCGGACCGCCCGCCGCTCCACACTGGTTACCCCATAGGGGACGCTAATCATCACCCGGGGTCGGAAGAGCCAGGATGCGCCGCCCGCTTTGCGGATGAAGTGGCGAAGCATCCGCTCGGTAACGGTGTAGTTGGCGATGACACCGTCCCTCAGGGGACGAATGACCTCCAGGGAGCCCGGCGTGCGGCCCATCATGGTCCGCGCCTCTTCCCCTACCGCGATGATTTTACGCTCATGCAGTGATACCGCCACCACGGACGGTTCCTGCAGGACCACGCCCTGGCCTCGCACGTAGACCAGGACGTTCACGGTACCCAGATCAATCCCCATTTCTTTGCCTGGCAAGTTGGCCTCCTCCAGCGAAAAGCGTCAAATCCAAAGCGCAGAGGGCATATGGGGCCTATGAGGCCTCCCCCGCGGGACGGCGGGGACGGTGGCGCTGGGCAACCCGAAGACGCAGTTGGGCCTTGCGCAGGGCCATCAGGGCCTCTGCCCGCAACGCCGGCGAGGGTTCCTTCTGGAGCAGTGCCTCCGCCTCCCGACGGGCCCGTTCCGCCTGCTCGGCGTCCACCTCATCGGCCCGCTCCCCCACATCCGCCAGCACAATGACCCGGTCCGGAAGGACCTGAATAAATCCACCGTAGATGGCAAAAGAGAGTTCCTCTTCCCCCCGCCGGGCCACCAGTTCCCCCTCCGTCAGAATGGACATGAGCGGCGCATGGCGGGGAAGGATGCCCAGTTGCCCCTCCGCGCCGGGCGCCAGAACCGCATCCACATCTCCGCTGAACAATTGCTTCTCGGGGGTTACCACTTCCAGCCGGAATCCCATACGGGTTCTCCCACAGAGGAAAAGCTCAGGACCGCAGCGAAACCGCTACTCGCTCCCTAATTACATTTTGCCTTGTAGTGCAGGCCATCAGGCCTGGATACAGGCGAACCGCCTGCGCTATGGATCGCTCAAGTACGTAA
Source organism: Anaerolineae bacterium (assembly GCA_025060135.1). Taxonomy (GTDB): domain Bacteria; phylum Chloroflexota; class Anaerolineae; order B4-G1; family DUEL01; genus SpSt-77. The sequence goes on from JANXCY010000015.1 coordinate 15,262, forward strand.
CTCCGTTATTTAGCCAGTTGCTTCGCCTTCTCCACGGCCTCGTCAATGGTCCCCACCATATAGAACGCCTCTTCGGGCAGGTCGTCGTGCTTCCCCTCCAGGATTTCCCGAAATCCCCGGACGGTCTCGGCGATGGGGACGTAGCGGCCAGGCCGGCCGGTGAACCGTTCCGCCACGTGCATGGGTTGGGTGAGGAAGCGCTGGATTTTGCGGGCCCGCGCGACGATGAGTTTGTCCTCGTCCGAGAGTTCCTCCACCCCCAGGATGGCGATGATGTCCTGCAGGTCCTGGTGGCGCTGGAGCACCCGTTGGACTTCACGGGCCACGTAGTAGTGGTCTTCACCGACAATGCGCGGATCCAGGATGCGGGAGGTAGAGGCCAGTGGGTCCACTGCCGGGTAGAGCCCTTGAGCCGCCAGCCGCCGCTCCAGCGCAATAGTCGCGTCCAGATGGGCAAAAGTCGTCACCGGTCCCGGGTCGGAGTAGTCGTCGGCAGGGACGTAGACAGCCTGCATGGAGGTGATGGACCCCCGTCGGGTGCTGGTGATGCGCTCCTGTAGTTCTCCCATGTCGGTTCCCAATGTCGGCTGATAGCCGACCGCACTGGGCATCCGACCCAGAAGCGCCGAGACCTCCATTCCGGCCATCACAAAGCGGTAGATGTTGTCAATGAAAAGCAGGACGTCCATTCCCTGGTCTCGGAAATATTCCGCCATCGTCAGCGCGGTCAGGCCCACCCGAAAACGGACGCCAGGCGGCTCGTTCATCTGCCCAAAGACCATCACCGCGCGGTCTATCACGCCCATCTCGGTGAGGGAGAGGTAAAATTCGGTGCCTTCGCGGCTTCGCTCCCCTACCCCGCCAAAGACGGAGACGCCGCCGTGGTACCGGGCGATCGTATACATCAATTCGGCGATAATGACCGTCTTGCCCACGCCGGCCCCGCCGAAGACGCCAGTCTTCCCGCCGCGCGTGAAGGGGGCAATGAGGTCTATCACCTTAATGCCAGTCTCAAAAAACTCGCTGAAGGTCGCCTGCTCCTCGTAGGGCGGGGCAGGACGATGGATGGGCCAGTAGTCCACGGCCTCCACGGGGCCCTTGCCGTCTATGGGCTCGCCCAGGACGTTGAAAATACGGCCCAGAGTCCCTGGCCCCACCGGGACCTTGATGGGCTCGCCGGTGGTGTAGGCGGGAAGTCCTCGCCGGAGACCATCGGTGGTGTCCATTGCCACGCAGCGGACCCAGTGGTTGGGCAGTTGCTGCTCCACTTCCAGGACCAGCCGTCGTCCGTCCAGAGGAATCTCCACCGCGCTATAGATGTCCGGGAGGTCTTCGGGAGCGAACTCCACATCTACCACGCCGCCCTTAACCTGAACCACTCTACCGACTGCCTGACGGGGCATAGGCCTCCTCCAAGCATGCCTGAAAAATGCTGAAGGTTGTGGAGCGCAGGCAGTTAGCCTGTCCCATCGTCCTCTTCCCCTTCCAATGCGATTCCCCACAGTCGCACAGTCCTATCATACGCTCCGGAAGCCAGTATTTGCCCATCTGGGGAAAAGGTCACGCTTCCTATCCAATTCATGTGGCCTTCCAGGGTACGCAGCACCGATTGGTCAGTCACTTGCCATAACCGCACTGTCCTGTCCGAAGACCCTGACGCCAACATTGTTGGGTGGCTGGGGGAAAAAGCCACGCTCAGCACGGCGCCGTTATGTCCCTCCAATTCTCTCAGGAGCGTGTCATCCGAGGCGCTCCAAATTCGGATTGTACCATCCGATGAACCGGAAGCCAGAACGGCTCCATCAGAAGAGAAGGCAACGCTTTCTACTTCCCCTTTGTGCTCCAACCTCCGCAAGAACTGGCCATTGGCCACTTGCCAGAGGCGTACCGTTTTATCAGCCGACCCGGAAGCCAAGACCTTTCCATCAGGTGAGAATGCAACGCTCCTGATCGCACCTTTGTGCCCTTCCAAGACGCGCATAAGCACTCTATCCTGGATTCGCCATAAGCGTACAGTACTATCGGAAGAGCCAGAGGCCAGGATCCCCCCGGTGGGTGAAAGAGCCACGCTCTTGACCGCACTGGAGTGTCCGGTTAGCGTACACAGAGGCCATCCCTCGGGAATTCGCCATAGCCGTATAGTGCCGTCCACTGATCCCGAAGCCAGTATTCGTCCATCCGGAGAGAATGCTACGCTCTCTACCCCACCGTTATGTCCTGGCAGGATGCAGAAAGGGAGACTGTTCTCAAACCGCCACAGATAGATTCTTGCGTCTAAAGTTCCTACAGCCAGTATTTCTCCATTCGGAGAGAAAGCCACGGTTCTAACCAAATCTGGATACTGTAAGCAATACAGAAGTCGTATATGTGCAACCGTATGGGGTGAAATGGACGCTCGCTCTTTCTGAATCGCTGCTGGCGCCTCCAGGTATGGTTTCAGCCCCTTTGAAACCTCTCCTTTTACTGGCTGGAAGGCTTTTCCTTCTTGGGGTACTTGTGTCTCCTGTATCCCTCCATCCGGTTTGACCCTCTGTTCCTCTTGTATGCGCTTCTTGATTTCTTCGGGTTGAGGTTTCTTTTCATCTTGCTCATATATCCGTTCCGGCACTTCCTCCCGGGGTGCTTTCGCTTCCTGTAAATTGAACAGTATTCCCTCAGGAGCACGCATATACAGTACAGGTATTCCCCATTCCAACGTACAGGGCACTGCCAGGCTGACCGCCTTACGCGCTTCGGCGATAGCGGCATCTACGGGCAAGCCATCGGCTAAAGCCTCGTAGAAAGCACGAGCGAACTCTACGGCTGCCTGGTCGGTAATCTCAAACTGCATCGCCAGTACAGCGGGGATACCTCGTCGCACCAATATAGCAGCAGTACTGGAGAAGATGTCCCGTTCACTTCCCCGTGCTCCTTCACACGCATTCAACAGCACCAAGCGCATAGAAAAGTGGTCCGCGAGCAGACGAGCCAGTTCTGTTGCCCCCAGGGGATAGGTCTCTCCCTTTTCATTACTCAAGGCAATGATGCCTTCATCTCGCTGACGGTCAAAGCGACCGTGTCCAATGAAGTGAAAGACGTGCCAAGAACCACGGCGCATCGCCTGCTGCAGATCGCGCCAGGTCTGCCCCTCCAGCCACGTCAGGCGCACCAAACCGCGCGCTTGGAGGCCTTTAAGGGCTTCTTCCATCCGCTCTTTTTCTCGTTTCACATCCAGCGGGTCTTGATCCCGAGGGCTGGCGACCATCCCCAAGATGCGCAGGGGAGGGGTTACCATCAGCGGTTGGATAGGCTGGGGCAATTCTATGTAACGGATAACAGGGGTATTGCGGGAAAGGCAAAGGTATTCGCCCGATCGCGGATCGTACAGGAACTCCCAGGGAAGTACAGTCAGTTCCGGCGCATTGATACGCAGTTTCAGCCGCAACCCTTTGCCCTGTCGGGTCGCCTCACGCAGGCTCACATCATAGCGGCTGCGCACCTCTCCGCAAAATAGCGCGTTAAACAGGCCCTGACCAAAATCCTGCACGGACTGCTCTTCCGGAGAGAGCATCTTGCGGCGCGGCCCACCGGAGCGCAGAAGTGCAATTTGCAGATCTTTCAAGCGGCTCTGAAGTGCCAGTTCGTCGTAAGGAAAACGCAAGGTTTCACGCGCTTCCCCGGCTGGGCAACGAACGGTAATGGGATACTCGCGGCCCTGGCCAGGACCGATTTCCAGATCAAAGTCCAGATACTTCAGACAACTGGCAACAGCGTTGTCCTGCATGGCGGCTACAAGTCTTGGTCTTCCAGCGAAAACCGTTCTTTCACGAACTGACGAGTGTGCTCAGCCAGGCACACCGATGACCAGCCGGTCGATGTCGCTCTCCCGGCGGGCCCGGCTCCGGACCCGGGAGCCAAAGAGAATAATCCCGCAGGCACCCATTTCCCGCAGTTGGCGGACGATTTCCTCCAGTTCGGTCATCCTGCTGCTTCCCGCCGTTGCCCCAGGGCCTCAGCGCCGCCAGCAATATCCAGTAACTCCCGGGTGATGGCGTGCTGGCGGGCCTTGTTGCGAAGAATGGTCAGGTCCCGGAGGAGTTCCTCAGCGTTGTCGGTGGCGTTGCGCATCGCCGCCCGACGGGCCGCGTGTTCGCTGGCCGCTGCCTCCAGCGCGGCCTGATAGACCTGCAGTTCGGTGAACCGGGGCAGGACGACGTCCAGCAGGGCCTCCGGCGACGGCTCGTAGATGTAATCCGCCACCCGCGCGGGCTGCAGGTCCACCACGTACTCGCTGACCACCTGCTCGTCCAACCGGGTGGGATGCAGCGGCAACAGCCGTTTTACCACTGGCCGCTGGCGAAGCAGGTGGATGAAGTCGGTATAGACCAGAAGGACCTCATCAGACCGACCAGCCAGAAATTCGTCCATCGCCAGCCGGGCGATGGGGGTGATGTCGGTCAGGCGGGGAACGGCGGGCAGGCCCGAGAACTGAGCGATCAGCGGCGCGCGCAGCCGCCAGAGGATGTTCCGTCCCCGCTTGCCCACGGCGACGTAGCGCACCGGCACCTCCAGCCGGTGAGCGTAGTCGGTGGCAGTACGGACAACATTGTGGTTATAGGCGCCGCAGAGCCCCCGGTCGCTGGTGAAGACCACGATCAGGACCGAACGAACCGGTTCCCGGAGGGTCAGAAGGGGGTGCAGGGGGATGCCCCGCCCGCTGGAAAGGTTGACGATGACCTCCCAGGCCCGGTAGGCGTACGGACGGGTCGCCAGGACAGCCGCCTGCGCCTTCTGCACTTTGGAAGCGGAGACCGCCTCCATCGCCCGGGTCATCTGGGCCAGGTGTTGGACACTGCGGATGCGTCGGCGGATTTCCCTCAGGGTCTCCATTGCCGGTTGAACTCCTCCAGCGCTGCTCGCAGGGCCGCTTCGGTCTCTTCCGTCAACTCCTTGCGGGCCGCAATGTCCGCGCCCACCTCCGGGTGCATCGTCCGCATAAAATTCAGCAACGCCCGTTCGTATTCCCGAACCTTCGCCACGGGCACGTGGTCTATGTAGCCTTTGGTGCCCGCGTAGATAATCATCACCTGTTCCTCCAGCGGGACCGGCTCGTACTGGGGCTGTTTGAGGATTTCGGTCAGGCGGCGGCCCCGGTCCAGTTTCCGCTGGGTCGCCTCGTCCAGTTCGGAGCCCAACTGGGCGAAGGCGGCCAGTTCCTGGTAACTGGCCATATCCAGCCGCAGGCCGCCCGCCACCTGCTTCATCGCCTTCGTCTGAGCATCGCCGCCGACGCGGGAAACGGAGATGCCCACGTTGATAGCGGGACGGATACCCGCGTTGAAAAGGTCTGTCTCCAGATAAATCTGCCCGTCGGTGATGGAGATGACATTGGTCGGGATGTAGGCGGTAACATCCCCCAGCAGGGTCTCCACAATGGGAAGCGCGGTGAGGCTACCGCCAGTGCCGGGCTTCTTGCGAATTTCGTAACCGTCGCCCAGTTCCTTCAATTTCTCCTCGGCGCGCTCCTTGCCCAAGGGGCCGATGTAGACCTGGCCGTCCACTCCTTCCGTCCCCCCTTCGGGGGCATCCTTCGGGACGATGATCCAGTGGTTGGCCAGACGGGCAGCCCGTTCCAGCAGACGGGAGTGCAGATAGAAGATGTCGCCCGGGTAGGCCTCCCGGCCCGGCGGGCGGCGCAGAAGCAAACTGACCTGACGGTAGGCCCAGGCGTGTTTGGAGAGGTCGTCGTAGATGACCAGCGCGTCCTGTCCCCGCTCCATAAACTCCTCCCCTATCGCGCAGCCCGCGTAGGGGGCGATGTACTGGAGCGCGGCCGGCTCCGAGGCAGAGGCCGCCACCACAATCGTGTGTTCCATCGCACCGTACCGCTCCAGCGTCGCCACCACCTGGCGAATCTGGGCCCGCTTCTGCCCGATGGCGACGTAGATACAAATGAGGTCCTGGCCCTTCTGGTTGATGATGGTATCTATAGCGATGGTGGTCTTGCCAGTTTGTCGGTCACCGATGATGAGTTCCCGCTGACCCCGACCGATGGGGATCATCGCGTCTATGGCCTTGATGCCGGTCTGGACCGGGGTGTCCACGTTCTGGCGCATGATAACCCCCGGAGCAATGCGCTCAATGGGGCGGTACCGGTCGGTGCGGATGGGTCCCTTGCCGTCTATGGGGCGGCCCAGCGCGTCCACGACCCGGCCCAGCAAGGCATCCCCTACCGGAACGGAGACGATACGCCCGGTACGGCGGACCCGGTCGCCCTCCCGGATGTTCGTATAATCGCCCATAATGATAATACCGACGTTATCCGCTTCCAGGTTGAAAGCCATACCCATTGTGCCGTCCAGGAAGGTAACCAGTTCGCTCATCTGGACCGTGGGAAGTCCGGAGACCCGGGCGATCCCGTCTCCGACCTCCACAACGGTGCCGACATCCTCGGTGAGAACAACGGGCTGGAATTGCTGGAGCCGTTCCAACAGGGTGATGGCGATAGTCTGCAGTTCCGGATCGGGCATGAGGGACCTCCCAAGCCTATATAGAGGTCAACCTGTCGGCTGGAGACACCGATGGGGCAGTAACTGAACCCTGTAGCAGTACTTCCGTCTGGATGGGTTATGTGATGCAACGCTCTTCTCGCCGAAGCAGCGCACCGGGCAATAAGACTCCCTCTGGTAACACAACCTATTCTGGAAGCGCTCACTCCCTTTCCGTCGCCGCTGGTAGGGGTAGAGTGGAGGGGTTCAGTTCCTCCCCGCGACGGGCCAGGTCCTGGAAGGTAATCTGCCCCAGGTGCTCCCGTATCCGCCGACGGGCTTCCACCCATGCTTCGTGCACGGGACATACGGGCATCAACGGGCACTCCTGGGGTTCCTCGGTGCAGGGATTCAGAAGGAGCGGCCCTTCTATTGCCTCTACCACTTCCAGAAGCGTAATCTGCTCTGGTGGGCGGGCCAGGCCAAAGCCGCCGCTTCGCCCCCGACGGCTGGTCAGCAATCCGGACCGGACCAGCCGGGTGATCAGCGTGCGGGCCAGACCCGCAGGGATGAGACGTTCCCGGGCAATATCTCGGGCGGTGATAGATGTACCCGGAGGCATCATCGCCAGGTAGAGCAGAACACGGGCCGCGTAATCACTCTCGCGCCGGATGACAAGCATAGCAGGGTTCCCTACCTTGTGGTTTGGTAAACACAAAATGAGAGAGCTACTATGCTCATTATACTTGCAGGATGAACGGGTGTCAAATGATGATTGCCCGGTTGGATACTTTGTGTTAAAATATCTTTCCGACTTTTATCGCTGGGAGGACCCCGGCGTCGTCTTGCCAGGCATTCTCCGTGGAGCAGATATGGCAACAGACCGACCGTCTCTGCGGGGGCATCTACCCCACGGTGTGCAGGACCTGTTTCTGAGCGAGGCGAGTCGCCGTCGCCAGGCCGAAGCCGTTCTGCGGGACCTCTTCGCGCGCTGGGCCTACCGGGAGTTGATCCCGCCCACCTTTGAGTACGAAGACACCCTGGTCATCGGTGCCGGCTCCGACCTGCGTCAGGCGATGTACCGCTTCTTTGATCGTGAGGGGCACACGCTGGCCTTGCGCGCCGATTTTACCACCCAGGTCGCCCGCATGGCCGCCACCAAGTTGCTGGATCAGCCCCTGCCCCTGCGATGTTTCTACATCGGTAGCGTCTTCCGGTACGAGGAACCGCAGGTGGGCCATCAGCGGGAATTTACCCAGGCAGGCGTGGAACTGATTGGCGCCAGTACTCCCGCTGCCGATGCGGAGGTAGTCGCCCTGGCCGCAGCGGCGCTGGAGGCGCTGGATGTGCCCAACTTTCAAATCATCTTGGGACAGATGGCGCTCTTCCGGGCACTGACGGCTGGCCTGCGGGCCGATGACCTGGAGCGAATCCGCGCAGCCATTGACCAGCGCAATCCCTTCCGTCTGCAGAAGGCCCTGGACGCCGCCGGAATGACCGGCTCCCAGCGGGCCCTGCTGGCCAGCCTGCCTGAGCGGATCGGCGGCCCCGAAGTGCTGGAGGAGGCCCTGGCCTTCGGCGGAGCCGTGGCCAGCGCCGCCGAAGCCCTGGCCGAGGTCTATCGCTTGCTGGACGCCTACGGCATCGCCGGGCGTGTCATCCTGGACCTGGGCGAAGTGCGGGGGATGGATTACTACACAGGCATCACGTTCCGGGGAGTGGCCCCTGGCCTGGGCTGGCCGTTGCTCAGCGGCGGCCGCTACGATGAACTCCTGGGCCAGTTCGGGCGACCTCTGGCCGCCGTGGGCTTCGGCCTGGGCATTGAACGGGCCCTCCTGGCTCAGGCCCCCCAGACGTGCTTCGCTCCCTCCTTAGCCCCTCATCTGGTGGTGCAGGGGTGCATCCACCCCCCCTGTCTGAGCCTGGTGCGACGGCTGCGTCAGGCGGGATACCGGGTGGAGGTGGATGTGTTGGGCCGTCAGGGAGCCGACCTGCGGGCATATGCTCACTCCCAGGGATGTCGCCGCACCCTCCACTGCACTGGCGATAGCGGCCCGCAGGGTCCGCTCTGGCAATTCAGCGATGAGCGCGGAGAACGGACTGTAACCGGAGACCAATTGTGGGAGGAAGCCAAAAAGTGGAACGATTAACTGTGGCCCTGCCCAAGGGCCGTTTGCTGGAACCCAGTGTGAGCCTCTTTCAGCGTTTGGGCTATGCCTGTACCCTGGGCAATGGCTCTCGCCAACTGGTGGCAGACGAGCCAGCGGCTGGCCTGCGTTTTCTGCTGACCAAGGCCAGCGATGTACCGGTGTACGTGGAATACGGCGCGGCCGACCTGGGCATCGTGGGCCAGGACGTGCTCCGGGAGAGCGGCCGCGACGTGTATGAGCCGCTCCAACTGGACTTCGGCCATTGCCGGATGGTGCTGGCCGGGGCCCCCCACCACGTCGGGCGCGACTTCCGGCTGGTCAGCAACGTGCGGGTGGCGACCAAATACCCCCGTCTGGCCCGGGCCTATTTCCTCCAACAGGGCATCTCCGCCGAAATCATCCCCCTCACCGGCGCGGTGGAACTGGCCCCGCGCGTCGGCCTGGCGGACCTGCTGGTAGACATCGTGGCCACCGGCCAGACGTTGCGGGAGAACGGCCTGGTGGAACTGGCAGAGATTATGAAATGTCAGGCCACGCTGATCGTGAACCGCGTGGCCCATCGGCTGCGGCTGGCGGAAATCCGTTGCCTGCTGGCAGCCATTGAAAGCGTCAGAGAACTCCGCGAGCCGGAGAGTCCACAAGAAGAGGGGAGGAGCCCGTGAGCCGAAAAACCTCCGAACCGAGCCATACAACGATCCGTCTGATTGAGGGAACAGCGGCAGGGCAGGCCTACATCGCCCAGTTGCGGGCGGGGCTGGAGCCTCCACCAACACCCGCCCTGCGCGCCCGGCTGCGGGAAATCTTCGGGCAGGAATGGACTCCTCAGGAGGCTGTGGCCCACATCGTCGCCGATGTGCGCCAGAGGGGGGACGCAGCCCTCCGCGACTACACCCGTCGGATTGATGGCGTGGCGCTGGATGCATTCGTGGCCGATGCAGCGGCCCTGGAATCCGCCTATCAGTCCATGCCAGCCGACCTCCGGGAGGCGCTCCACCTGGCGGCCGAACGCATCCGGGCTTTTCACGAACGGGAGCCGCGCGCATCCTGGCTGGAGTGGGACGAAGAGGGAGGCGCACTGGGCCAGTTGCTCCGACCGGTGCGCCGGGTGGGGATCTACGTGCCGGGCGGCCGCGCAGCCTACCCCTCTTCGCTCCTGATGACCGTGATCCCGGCCCAGGTGGCGGGAGTGGAGGACATCGTCGTTGCTACGCCGCCTGGCCCTGAAGGCAAGGGCTCACCGGTCATCCTGGCCGCCGCGCACGTGGTGGGACTGAACCGGGTCTTTCTCATAGGGGGCGCGCAGGCGGTGGCCGCGATGGCGTATGGGACGGAAACTGTCCCCCGCGTGGATAAAATTTGTGGCACCGGAGGACTCTTCGTCACCCTGGCCAAAAAGCACGTTTTCGGCACCGTGGGGATTGACGGCCTCTACGGCCCCACCGAAACACTGATTATCGCCGACGAGACCGCCGATCCTGCGCTGGCGGCGGCCGACCTACTGGCTCAGGCCGAGCACGACCCGCTGGCGACCCCGCTGCTCATCACCCCCTCCCGGCAGCTGGCTCAGGCGGTACAGGCGGAGATAGAACGGCAACTCCCGGCCCTGGAGCGGGCTGAGACCGTCGCGGCCGCGCTGCACGGCCAGGGAGCCATCATCCTGGTCGCCAGCCTGGACGAGGCGCTGGCTCTGGCCGACCAGTTCGCGCCAGAGCACCTCTGCCTATCGGTAGCGGAGCCCTGGCGGCTGGTGGGGCAAGTGCACAACGCAGGAGGAATCTTCGTAGGCGAGTGGGCCGCTGAGGCGCTGGGGGATTACGTCCTCGGCCCCAGCCACGCCATGCCAACGGGTGGCACCGCCCGTTTCGCCTCCCCTCTCACCGTGCGGGATTTCCTGAAAGTAACCAGCATCTTCGCCCCCGCCCCACCAACCACCCACCGGCTGGCAGCCGCCGCCCAGACGCTGGCCCGCGCCGAAGGGCTGACGGCTCACGCCGCGGCCATCGCCCTCCGTCAGGATAAAGGAGCAGAGCATGAGTAAAACCTCTCGGCAGGCGCGGGTAACGCGGAGAACAGCCGAGACCGAAATAGAGGTGGCTCTGACCCTGGACGGCCAGGGACACTACCACGGAACGACCGGCCTGGGATTTCTGGACCACCTGTTAGCCCAGGTCGCCGTCCATGGCCGGCTGGACCTGGAAGTGCGCGCGCGAGGCGACCAGGAAGTGGACGAGCACCACACGGTAGAAGATGTGGCCATTGCCCTGGGACAGGCGGTGGATCAGGCCCTGGGCGACCGACAAGGGATCACCCGGATGGGGTGTGCCTGTGTGCCCATGGACGAGGCGCTGGCACAGGTGGTGGTGGACCTGAGCGGACGGCCCTACGCCGTTGTGGAGGTGGACTTCCGTGCCCCCCGTCTGGGCGCGGTGGATAGCGACCTGGTGATCCACTTTCTGGAGACGCTGGCGGTCCATGGGCGGATGAGCCTTCATGCCCATGTGCTTTACGGCCGCAACGACCACCACAAGGCCGAGGCCCTGTTCAAGGCCCTGGGTCGGGCCTTGGATAGCGCCGCCCGCCTGGACCCCCGGCGCCCCGGGGTGCCATCCACGAAGGGCACGCTGTAACCGGACGCCCTCCACTCTATAGGAGACGGCGCATGATCGCTATCGTGGACTACGGAATGGGCAATCTGCGCAACGTCCAGAAAGCGGTGGAGCGGGCAGGCGGTCAAGCCCTCATCACCGATGACCCCACTGTACTGAAGGCCGCCCGGAGCATCATCCTGCCCGGGGTGGGAGCCTTCGGTGATGCCATGCAGAACCTGCGCGAGCGCCGCCTGATCGCACCGCTACGAGAAGAAAGCGCGAAGGGCAAACCCCTCCTGGGTATCTGTCTGGGCATGCAACTCCTGTTTGAAGAGAGCGAAGAAATGGGTGTCCATCCGGGGTTGGGCCTTCTGCCTGGCCGGGTGGTTCACCTTGCATCCCTGATGAAAGAACATCCGGCCTGGGAGCCCTCCCCTCTCCGGGTCCCCCACATCGGCTGGAATCAACTCCACATCCATCGCCTGGCTCCCTTGCTGGCCGGCATCCCCGACCGGAGTTACGCCTACTTTGCCCATTCCTACTGCGTCCTTCCGACCGATCGTTCCATCGTGCTGACGACAACCGATTACGGCGTAGAGTTTGTCTCCATGATTGGATGCGGCAACCTTTTCGGAGTCCAGTTCCACCCGGAGAAAAGCCAGGAAGTGGGACGGCGGGTGCTTTCCAACTTCGTCCATCTCAGCGAAGCGTGGGGAGGCAGTCAGCGGTGATCGTCTTCCCGGCCATTGACCTGCGGCAGGGGCGGGTGGTACGGCTGCGACAGGGAGAGACCCGCGCGGAAACGGTATATGCGGACGATCCGGCGGCGGTGGCCCGGCAATGGGTAGCCCAGGGGGCCGAATGGTTACACGTGGTTGACCTGGATGGCGCTCTCAACTCATCGTCGGGTCGGCAACACCCATCCTCGCTCTCCCTGAACCTGCAACGCCTGCGGGAGATTCGGGCAGCCGTACCCGAAACCCCGATCCAGTTCGGCGGCGGACTACGTACCATGGAAGACATGGCGCGGGCGCTGGAACTGGGCGCAACCCGGGTGGTCCTGGGGACCATCGCCGTGCAGGACCCGGACCGAGTGGCAGAGGCCGTGCGGCGCTTCGGGGCGGAACGGGTGGCCGTGGCCCTGGATGCCCGGGAAGGTCGGGTGGCCACCCACGGCTGGCAGAAAACATCGGAGATCCCGGTGGTAGCGCTGGGCCGGGCCATGCGGGACCGGGGCGTGCGATATGCCCTCTACACCGACATTCTTCGGGACGGAATGCTGACAGGCATAGACGTGATGGCTATAGCGACCCTGGCTCGGGCGACTGGGTTGCAGGTCATCGCCTCCGGAGGGGTGGCCACCCTAGACGATGTGCGTCGCTTGCGCGCCTATGAGCCCTGGGGCGTCATCGGTGTCATCATCGGCCAGGCGTTATACAGCGGCACCCTCTCCCTGACGGAGGCTCTGCACGTGGCCCAGGGCCAGGCGCCACCCTCCCGCGAGGAGCTCCCTCCGAACCATACGGGCCGAACATCCGCCGTGGAACTTTAAGAAGGCCGTCCATCCCGTACGCAGGCCGCCCGGCCTGCCAGATGTAGCGCAGGCCGCCCGGCCTGTTGAGGGAGAGACAATCCGCTCTACGCCAAAGGTTAGCACCATTGGCCGAAAAGCCTTTTCTTCCAGCATGACATCAGTAACTCCGGAAGGGAGCAAAGAAGATGCTGGCCAAACGCATTATCCCCTGTCTGGACGTGAAGGACGGACGGGTGGTCAAGGGAATCCACTTCTGCGAGTTGCGGGATGCGGGCGACCCGGTAGAGCAGGCCCGGGTGTACGACGCCGAAGGGGCCGATGAACTGGTCTTTCTGGACATAACCGCTTCTCATGAGCGCCGGGACATCGTGGCCGATATGGTGCGTCGGGTGGCCGATGAAATCTCCATCCCGTTCACCGTCGGTGGTGGGTTACGCACCGTTGAGGACATCCGGGCCATCCTGATGGCGGGTGCGGATAAAGTCTCTATTAACACCGCTGCGGTCCTCCGGCCAGAACTGATCACCGAAGCTGCCCGGCGGTTCGGCAGCCAATGCATCGTGGTCGCCATTGACGCCAAACGAGTTACGGAACGGGATCTCCAACCCTCCAGGCCCGGGCGAGCAGAAGGACTTCCACCGGTTACCTGGGAAGTCTACACCCACGGTGGACGCACACCGACAGGCCGGGACGCGGTCGCCTGGGCACAAGAAGCAGAAGCGCGCGGGGCCGGCGAAATCCTGCTGACCAGCATGGACTGTGACGGCACCCAGGACGGCTACGACCTGGAACTGACCCGGGCCGTGGCTTCGGCGGTCTCCATTCCGGTCATTGCTTCTGGGGGAGCGGGGCACCCGGAGCACTTCTACCAGGTGCTGACCGAGGGTCTGGCCAGCGCGGCGCTGGCGGCCTCGCTCTTCCACTACCGCCAGTTGCGCATCGCCGACCTCAAAGCCTACCTGGCCGCGCGCGGGGTACCGATCCGGCAGACAATATAGCGCAGGCCGCTGTACCAGGCCGCCCGGCCTGCGGAATGTAGCGCAGACCGCCCGGCTTGGAGTACCTGGGGTACTTTCCAAACATGCTCTAGGAGGAGTCGAATGGAACCCGAGATCGCCTGGGATGAGCGGGGGCTGGTGCCAGCGGTGGTGCAGGATGCCCGTACTGGTCAAGTCCTTATGCTGGCCTACATGAACGCCGAAGCCCTGGCCCGCACGCTGGCAACCGGTGAGACCTGGTTCTGGAGCCGGAGCCGAGAGGAACTGTGGCACAAAGGAGCCACGTCGGGGAATACCCAGCGGGTGGTGGAAATCCGCTACGATTGCGATGCCGATGCCCTGCTGGTGCGGGTGGAGCCCCGCGGCCCAGCCTGCCACACCGGCCATCCCACTTGCTTCTACCGCTCCCTCTCGGGCACTCCGGAAGAATCGGTGGAAGTACCGGTGCTGGAGCACCTCTGGGCCATCATCCAGGACCGCAGAGCCCGGCCCCGGGAGGGCTCCTATACCTGCCACCTGTTGAACGCTGGCGAACCGGAGATCCTGAAGAAACTGGGCGAGGAGGCCATAGAAGTGATTGTCGCTGCCCAATCCCAGGGCAACCCCCGATTCATCAGCGAACTGGCGGACCTGGTATACCACATCCTGGTCCTCCTGGCCGCGCGCGGCCTTTCCTGGGCCGACGTGGAAGCCGAACTGGCGCGGCGGTTTCCGAAATAACCGGACCGACGCGCGGATCCGACTGGACACAGGCCAACCAGGCCTGTCAGCAGTAGATTGAGGGAAAATCTATGCACATCATCATTGTGGGTTGTGGACGGACCGGTGCGCTCCTGGCCCGCACCCTGGCAGGGCGGGGACACCAAATTGTGGTGGTGGATCCGAATCCGGACCAGTTTCTCCGGCTGGGGCCGGATTTTCGCGGCCGGACCATCACCGGCCTGGGATTTGACCGGGATGTCCTCTTGCGGGCCGGGATTGATCACGCTCAGGGCCTGGCAGCCGTCACCAGCGACGAGATGGCGAACCTCCTGGTGGCCTTTATTGCCCGCCACCATTACCACGTCCCCAACGTGGTTGCGCGCCTCTTTGAGCCGGAGCGGGCGGCCCTCTATCAGGCCATCGGTGTCCCGGCGGTAACAGCGGCGGAATGGCGGGTCCATCGGCTGGAACAGATGCTCTGCCAGCCCGCGCTGCACGTGGTGGACACCCTGGGCAACGGGGAGGTGGTCATTGTGGAACTGCGGGTTCCCCCGGCATGGGCAGGCCAACCCTTCTCCTTCCTCTTCGTTCCGGAAAAAGCTGTCCCCACCGTGCTGATTCGCGGGGGCACGGCCCATATTCCCAAGCCAGACAGAGTACTGGAGACCGGGGACATCGTCCGCCTCAGCGTGGCTACCGAAGCGCTGGAAGACCTGCGGGCCCGGCTGACCCAGGCAGGAGGAGTCGAATGCGTGTCCTGATCGTCGGCGGCGGCAAAGTCGGTTCCCATCTGGCTTCTCTCCTCCTGGCCGATGGGTACGAAGTCTGCGTGGTGGAAAACCGTGCCTCTGTACTGGCTCGCCTCTACCGGGAACTCCCCACCGAGGTGGTGATGGACGGTGACGGAACCCGACTGAGCACCCTGGAACAGGCCGGTGCTCGCTTCTCCGATGTTCTGGTTGCCGTCACCGGCGACGATGAGGTCAACCTGGCTGTGGCTATGATGGGCCGGTTCATCTTCCACGTACCCCGTATCATTGCCCGGGTCAATAACCCTCGCAATGCCTGGCTTTTCACCCCGGAAGCCGGTGTGGATGTCGCCCTGAACCAATCGGACCTCCTGGCCAAACTGATCGCCGAAGAGATGTCTCTGGGAGATATGATGACGCTGGTCCGACTGCGGCGAGGGGAACTGGCAATTGTGACGGAGAAACTGGAAGAAGGAGCCCAGGCCGATGGTCGACGCATCGCGGACCTTTCCCTTCCCCCGGACTGCCTGGTGATGGCAGTGGTGCGAGGCGAAGACATCGTGGTTCCCCGGGGGGATACCGTCCTCCGGCCCGGCGACGAGGTCCTGGCACTGGTACATCGGGAGGCCGGGCGAGCCCTCCACGCCCTGTTGACCCGCTCCTCATCGGCCCGGCCATAGCCGGAAATCTAACGGGATGGCAGAGGCCCCCTCGTCGCAATCCCGCTGATTTTCCCCCGGACAACCAGCACTCACTCCTGGCATCCGTGCCCATCAGGTATGACGTCCTCACAGGAGTGAGGATGACCATGGGCCGCAGGCCGCAGGCCTGTGCGTACAGATTAACAGCCTGCGCCCCAGGCACCGCAGGCCACCGCAGCGCAGGCCTGGCGGCCTGTACCCCCCTCTCGCTACACGAAAACGTCAGGACTATGGCTATGTCCCCCCTGCATCGGAGACCGGCGTTCCAGAGAACAGCGACCGTCCTGGTCTCAATGTTCGCTGAGAGCGTTGACAAAGCCTGGATTGGAGACGCGGAGACCCGGTTGTTGCGGAATGGCCTGGGATGAGTATAATATCCCCTGGAGCAGATGCCCCCGAGCCGTGCCCTGCAACTATTGGGGATGCCTCGTCCCCAGAACGGCCAGGCGGGCTGGCTGAATCGCCGAAAACCGGAATCCAGGCAGCCCATCCGCGATGCCCGAGAAAATTCTGGTCATTGACGATGACGAAAACACCCGTCTGTTAATCCGGCGCCTCCTGAGCCAGGATTATCTGGTCTATACTGCCGCCAACGGCCCGGAAGGGCTGACCCTTTTCCCCCAGATCGCTCCAGACCTGGTCATCCTGGATATTATGATGCCCGGTATGGATGGTCGGGAGGTGTGCCGCCGATTGCGACGCACCTCCACCGTCCCAATCCTCTTCCTGACTGCCCTGGACACTGAAAAAGACATCGTGGACGGCCTGATTGCCGGAGGGGACGACTATCTGGTCAAGCCTTTCGGGCCTGAAGAACTGCGAGCCCGGGTCTTCGCGCTCCTGCGGCGGGCCCGAATGCCAGCCCCTCAACCAGAGATTCTCCGGTTTGGCAACGGAGACCTCATCATCAACCGGGCCGAGCAGAAGGTCTTCGCCTATGGAAAAGAAGTTCCCCTTAGCCCCATAGAATACAACCTGTTGCTGTTTATGGCCCAGCGGGCCGGAGAAATCCTTTCCCCGCGCACCCTCTACCGCGCGATCTGGGGAAGTACCGAGTCCGATACCAGCCTTCAGGTCGTCAAATGGTATATCTGGCACCTCCGTAAAAAGATAGAGGCCGACCCACGGAAAGCCCGTTTCATCATCACCGAGTGGGGAAAAGGCTACCGGTTCTCCCCTTTTTGACAGCAGAAGTATCCCTGTCCTGTGTCCCCTGGCATCCCCCGATGCCTCCCCGCCATCCCTGATCATCCGCTCCGTTCAACCCTCCCCCGGAAATCTCAAACCGGATTCAAACGACTCCCTGGTTTTTTCCAACCAGATTCCAACCTTCCGGTGATATAATCCAAAATGAACCCGGGCAATTCTCAACGCGGCGATTGGTTGTAAATCAAATATAAGAAATAAATACGGAGGAAAAAGAACATGGGCGGGTGGGAGCGTCTCATTCCGTTGGCCGATGCCAGATACCCAGAAAGGATACAACCAATGAGGCGATTATCTCTTAGTGTTTTCATCACCCTGGGCATGGCACTGGTAGCCTTCGGCCTGGCGGCCTATCTGGCCCGTCCGGTATTGGGGCAATCCGCTTCCTGCGCAGTGCAATACACCGTGCGGAACGATTGGGGTACCGGCGCAACGGTCGATGTGGTCATTTATAACTATTCCGGTTCCCCCATCAACGGCTGGACTCTGACCTGGACTTTTCCCGGCAATCAGCAGATAACGCAAATGTGGAATGCCACGTACACCCAGAATGGGCAGAACGTGGCAGCCACGAACGTGGATTACAACGCGACGATCCCGGCCAACGGAGGATCGGTCAATTTCGGATTCAACCTTGCTTATTCAGGAACCAATGGGAGTCCGACCAATTTTGCCTTGAACGGCCAGGCCTGTACGCTGGCCGGAGCCACACCAACGCCAACCGCAACCCCTACTCGCACACCAACGCCAACCGCAACCCCCACTCAGACGCCGACACCTACACAGACACCGCCAAGTACCCCTCCCCCTACGGCTACACCGACTCCCACATCCACGCCTGTACCCACTCCCACGCCTGTTATCTCCAATACTATTGGGGTGAATAAAACCGCCCTGCCGGCTCCCGGATGCCGGGAGTACACCGTAACGCTGAGTGTGACCGGCAACCCACCCCCCAAGCCGGTGGACGTCATCCTGGTGATTGACCGCTCCGGCAGCATGAATGAGCCCATCCCAGGCGATTCCAAGAAACCCATAGATTATGCTAAAGAGGCGGCCCTCGCCTTTGCCCAGCAGATTCTCGCCAACTCCAACAACCGGGTGGCGATTGCCAGTTATTCCGATTCCGCTACGCTGAACCAGGGTCTGACCAACAACCTGACCGCTATACAGAATGCCATCAACGGCCTGAGCGCGAGTGGCTATACCAACATCCAGCAGGGCTTTTACGTCGCCCGCATGCATATGCAGAGCGAGGGCCGTCCCATCACCACTACGGCCCGGGCCATCATTTTCCTGACGGATGGGGTGGCGAATCGCTCCGGAAGCAACCCGGTAACCCAGTGTGATACGTGGCCTACTACTCACACGACCTGTACCATCGCGGCCTATACCGAAGGGCAAACCGCTCAGTCCCAGGCGGTGATCTTCACCGTCGGACTGATGGGCGCGATCACTCCCACCTACCAGAGTTCCTACTGGGTGGCCCGCGACACCCTGATCCGGGCCCAGAACGGCGGCTACTGGGAGACGCTCAGCGCGGCGAATCTAACCGCCATCTACAACCAGATTGCCACCCAGGTGAATCCGGCAGCGCTGGAAGCCGTGGCGACCGATGTGGTGGCTCAGGGCTTCCAGATCGTTCCCGGTAGTCTGAGCACCCCCCAGGGCACGGTGACCACTAACGGGAACGTTATCACCTGGACCCTGGGCACGGTGGTGAGTGGAACGGTCACGCTGACCTATCGGGTGGTGGCGCTTCCGGGATATTCGGGTTCTCTGCCCACCAATGCCTCCGGTGTGCTGAAGTATGAGGACATCTATGGCAGCCAGCATCAGTTGTCTTTCCCGGTACCCACTGTGAATGTGCCGACCGATCTGGTCGCCAATGCCGGGCCGGATCGTCAGATTTCTATGGGCGGTTCGGCCCAGATCGGTGGGAATCCTACTGCATCGGGTGGAATTCCGCCTTACACCTATAATTGGACACCCTCCACCGGCCTGAGCTGTACCAATTGTCCCAATCCCACCGCCTCGCCGACTCAGGATACGACCTACACTGTGAGCGTCTGCGATAGCGATGGCTGTGAGGCAACCGATAGCGTCTTCGTGGATGTTCTCCCCCAGGTCGCGCTTCACAAACGCGCGGCACCGACCAGCCGGCCTGAGCCTGGCGGCGTCTTTACCTACACGCTGACCATCACCAATACTTCCTCCGAAGCGGTAACCATCATCAACCTCAGCGATACATACCCGCTGAGCACACAGTGCCAGAATCTGGTGAGCACCTCCCTGGCCTCCGGAGCCTCCGTCTCCTGCCAGTACACGAGGGTCCACACCCTGCCCGCAACTTACAATAACACCGCCACGGTGACGGTGCGGGATAACGAAGGGAACGCAGCCTCCGCTCAGGCCAGTGCTTCGGTGCAGGTTACAGATGTCGTTCCTACCCCGGCCAACGTGGCCGTCGTTAAGGACGCCAATCCCACCAGCCTGCCAGAGCCTGGTGGCCGGGTGACCTTTACCGTGCAGGTAACCAACAACTTTATAGAGCCGCTGACGCTGACCAGCCTGGTGGACAGCGTGCACGGCAACCTGCACAATCGGGGCACCTGCTCGGTCCCGCAGACCCTCCCGGTGAACGGCTCCTACACCTGCTGGTTCACGGCCACCGTCTCCGGCAACGCCGGGTACGTGGAGACGGATGTGATTACGGCAACGCTGCGGGACGATGAGAACAACACGGTGCAAAAGTCGGACGACGCAACGGTAACGCTCACCGACGCGCGGCCCTCGGTCTCTATCGTCAAGACAGCGTCGGTCTCCAGCATGACCGAGCCCGGCGGAGTGGTGACCTTCACGCTGACGGTGGCAAACACCTCCGTTGAGACGGTGACCATCACCGTCCTCACGGATACCTACCCGCTGAGTTCGCAGTGTCAGGCGCTGATAGGTCGGGCGTTACCTCCGGCTGGTTCCGCATCCTGCCAGTATGCGGTGACGCTGACCAATGCGGGCGCTTACACCAACGTGGCTTCCGTGACGGTGCGGGACGACGAGAACAACCCGGCCACTGCCACCGATAATGAGACGGTCACTATTGTAGACCGGAAGCCCACCGCGGCGGACGTGGAGGTGGTGAAGGACGCCAACCCCACCAGCGTGGCCGAGCCGGGCGGCGTGGTCACCTTCACGGCGCGGGTGACGAATCGGTTCGTGGAGCCGCTGACGCTGACCAGCCTGGTGGACAGCGTGCACGGCAACCTGCACAATCGGGGCACCTGCTCGGTCCCGCAGACCCTCCCGGTGAACGGCTCCTACACCTGCTGGTTCACCGCCACCGTCTCCGGCAACGCCGGGTACGTGGAACGGGATGTCATTACGGCGACACTGCAGGACGACGAGAATAACCTGACGGAGGATTCCAACAGCGCGGAGGTGGCAGTTGCCGGTATCCGCCTGACCAAGTCGCCTGATCCGGCCATCGTCCACGCAGGCGATAGCGTCACTTACGTTTATACGGTGACAAATCCGGGCGTAAAGGCCCTCACTGTCCAGAGCCTCACGGACAATCGCTGCAGCCCGGTCGCTTTCCGGAGCGGAGACACCGATGGAGATAACCGGCTGGATCCGGGCGAGACTTGGGTCTACACTTGCCAGCAGACGATTACTGCGGACACGACCAACATCGCCACCGTGGTCGGTGTGGATGAGGGCGGAGCCCGGGTCACGGCCCAGGCCACAGCCTTCGTGGACGTCATCACGCCGGCGATTGACGTCTCCCTCTCCGCACCGCTGACCACCACCAGTGGCGTCTTGCTGCCCTACACCATCGTCTTCACCAATACCGGCGATACGCCGCTCTATAACGTCGTGGTGGCCGATGACCTCACCGGCTTTGTCTGGACCGGCACGCTGGCGCCAGGCGAAAGCCATACCTATGGGGTCAGTTACACGGTCCAGACGGGCGTGGTCGGCCCGGTGATCACCAACACGGTAACAGCGACCGGCACGGACAGGCTGGGTAAGACCGTCCGGGATACTGACTCGGTCGTTACCCTCGTGGTGGTGGACGAGGACGCGATCCCAGAGGGCCCAGAGGACAGCGGCGACATCGACGGCGATGGCATTCCCAACTACTGGGACCTGGATGACGACCAGGATGGCATCCCGGATGTCCAGGAAGGCTGGGACGATACCGACGGCGACAGCATTCCGGATTGCCGCGATAGCGACTCGGACAACGACGGCATCCCGGATGCCATAGAGGGCTGGACCGACACCGACGGTGACGGCATCCCGGACTTTCGCGACCGGGATTCAGACAACGACGGGATCCCGGATGCAGTTGAGGGCTGGGACGACCTGGACGGCGACGGTATTCCCAACTTCCGTGACCTGGATTCGGACGATGATGGCATCCCAGACGCCGTAGAGGGCGCAGTGGATACCGACGGCGACGGCATCCCGGACTTTCTGGACTGGGATAGCGATGCCGACGGCATCCCGGATTCCATTGAAGGCTCCGAGGACGCCGATGGCGACGGGCTGCCCAACTTCCGCGACACCGATTCCGATGGGGATGGGATCCCGGATGCTATAGAGGGCTGGGGCGACACCGACGGCGACTATGTGCCCGACTATCTGGACCAGGACAGCGACAACGATGGAATCCCGGATTCGGTAGAGGGCGCGGGTGACGCCGATCGGGATGGCACCCCCAACTTCCGCGACCTGGATTCCGATGGCGACGGCATCCTGGATAAGGACGAGTATAGCGAGGGAGCCAGCAATCCGCTCGGCTGGTGCCCGCCCACCCATTCGGTCTGCTTCAACAACGACGTGGACGGCGACGGCATCCCCAACTTCCTGGACACCGACTCCGACGGCGACGGGAAACCGGACCAGGACGAGGGCACCGGCGATACCGACGGCGACGGTATCCCCAACTGGCTGGACCGTGAAGACCGCCGCTGGTTCCGGGTCTACCTGCCACTGGTCATTCGGATGAGCCAGTAAGAAGAGGGATAGGGAGAGAGGTGACAGTCACCGGGCCGGGTGACTGTCACCTGATTTTTGTCAATTTTTTTAGAAGGAGGTCCTCATGGCTCAATTCCGCAAATCACTGGTGATGCTTCCGGTTCTGCTGGCCCTGGCGGCTCTGGTGTTCCTGCTGACCCTGAACGCTCCACCCACCCGGGCGAACGGAGGTTGTACTTTCACCGTGAACTCTACAAGCGACGCTGGCGACGCGAACCTCGGCGATGGGCAGTGTAATGATGGCACAGGAAAGTGCACGCTGCGCGCCGCGATTCAGCAGGCGAACATCTCTCCCTGCTCCGGCCACGACACTATCCAATTTTCCACGGCCATATCCGGCCAGGTCATCACGATATCCTCAGCGCTGGACCTGCTGGATGAAGATGGGGTCACCATCAACGGCGACATCAACGGTGATGGCCGACCGGACATCCGGCTGCGGTATGGATCCGGTGAGATCAGCGGCCTCCGCGTCCGCTCGTCCAACAACGTGATCCGGGGCCTGAGTATCGGGGGCTTTCCCTCCGGCGCGGCGGGTATCTACCTCCAGGGTACCGCCTGGGCGGTGAACAGCAACACCATCATCAGTAACTTCATCGGCGTGGACCTGGATGGGACAACCGCCGTTTCCAATGTGACGGGCATTTACGTAGAATCCGGCCTCAGCGGCGCGGCGGGCAACGTGATCCGGGGCAACCTGGTCGCGGGCAACAGCGGGCGCGGCATCGCTGTGGAGGGACCGGCCACCGGCACGCTAATTATCGCGAACCGGGTTGGCACTAACCTGGCTGGCACCGCGGCGCTGACCAATACTGGGAGCGGCATCTGGATCAGCGCGACAGTGAGCGTGACGGTCCAGGAGAACCTGGTCTCGGGCAACAACGGCAACGGGATTTCCATCTACAGGGCCCAGAATACCGCCGTCCTGAGCAACATCGTGGGCCTGAACGCGGCCGGAACGGCGGCGCTGCCCAACTTGGGCACGGCGGGGATCCTGATTGACCAGAACGCCAGCGGCACCACCCTGCGCGGCAACACCGTCTCCGGCAACCGGAATAACGGTATCTACCTGGGTTCAGGCGTGACCGGGACGGTCATCGCCGGCAACCGCATCGGCACCAACCCGGCCGGCACGGTAGGCATCGGGAACGGGATCGCCACGAACCGGGACGGCATCCAGATTGACGGCGCCTCCAACACCACCGTCGGTGGCCCTAACCCCGGAGACCGCAACATCATCGCCGCGAACAAGCGAGCGGGCATCCTGATTGCCGGTGATACCGCTGACAACAACGTCATCCAGAACAACTACATTGGCACCGACGTGTCCGGCCAACTGGACATTGGCAACGGCTACCCTCTAACCGTAGAGGATACCGGCCACGGCGGCATCTACATCGGGGATGGCTCGGATAACAACCTGATCCAGAGCAACCTTGTTCGTTTCAACTACATCGGTATCCGCTTCTCGGGCGTCGGCAATATCCCGCCACAGGGCAACCAGGTTCTGAGCAACACCATCACCAATAACGACATGTACGGCATCGCCAGCCGGGTGACGCACAATAACACCAGCCGGCCCACACCCGCAGGCGGCGATACCCTCATCGCCCACAACGTCATCACCGGAACCGGCTACCCCGCGATGGGCACCGGCATCGGCATCTACAACCTGGGCGCCTCGCCACATATCCTGATGAACACCATTGCGTCCAACAAGGACATCGGCATCGTCAACCGGGTGGAGTTTGGTGTAGACGGTCCGGCGAACGCCTCAGACGACATCCTCTCAGTCCCGTACATCTTCGGGAACACCATTGACGGCAACGGGAACGACGGCATCCAGTCCCGGGATACAGCGCCGCTCAACCGGTACACGCTGCACGTGGATAACAACATTGGCAACAACAACGGCCAGCCGGACGTCTCCCAGCGCTGGTTCGGCGCGGTGGAGGCGATCACCGGTACTCAGCCGATTATCGCTGGCCTGGTGGTGACGGTGACCAAGACCGGGGGTGTCGGATCCGCCTGCGCGGTGGGCGCCTGCTCGGGCAACGTCCAGGACGGCGGCGCATGGGGGCCGGCGGGCTTTGTCTACACCGACGTGGAAAAGCCCGATGGCACCAGCACCTGGTTTGAGATCATTGAGTTTGAGATAGAATGGGATGGCCGCTGGATCACCTACACACCCCACTACGTCCAGGTCGGTGGAGCGCACGGGGGCGCGCGGGCCTTCTCCTTTGACGGCGTCACCACCACCCAGGAGGTTACCGGCGACGTGGGCCTGCCCACCTGCATCCCGACCGGTATCCTGAACAACCCGCAGCACTCCTTCTGCCGCTACCAGATCGCGCAGGTGCGGGTCTATCGCCCCGGTACAGATGAGGACCAGGACGGCATCCCCAACGAGCAGGAAGGGACCGGCGACACCGACGGCGACGGCATCCCCGACTACCTGGACACCGACTCCGACAACGACGGCATCCCGGACGCCGTGGAAGGGACCAGGGACACCGACGGCGATGGCATCCCCGACTTTCGCGATCCGGATTCCGATAACGACGGCATCCCGGACGCCGTGGAAGGGAACGTGGACACCGATGGCGATGGCACGCCGGATTACCGCGATACCGACTCGGACAACGACGGTATCCCGGATGACGTAGAATACGATAACTGCCAGACTCCGCCCTGCGACGCCGACGGCGATGGCATCCCCGATTTCCGCGAGCGGGATAGCGACAACGACGGCGTGACCGACAACGCCGAAGGCACCGGCGACACCGACGGTGATGGCATTCCCAACTACCGGGATACCGACTCGGACAACGATGGCATCCCCGACGGCCAGGACCCCGATGACGACGGCGACGGTATCCCGGATACAGCAGAAGGGCTGACGGATAATCCGGGCAACGACTGGGACTCCTCGGTGGACACCGACGGCGACGGCCTGCCGGACTATCTGGACCGCGATAGCGACAACGACCAGGTGCCGGACTGGATGGAGGCCGGGTGCACGCAACAGCCCTCCGGGAATCAGACCTGCCCCAATCCCAACCGGGATAGCGATGGCGACGGGAAACCGGACCGCCTAGATAACGACGATGATGGGGATGGCATCCCGACGGCGAACGAATACTACGCCGGTTCCACCGACCAGCCCTTCTGCACCGATCCCGCTGGGCTGGATACCGACCGGGACGGCACCGTCAACTGCCAGGACAACGACGTGGACGGCGACGGCATCCCCAACTACCTGGACCGGGACTCGGACAACGACGGCACACCGGACCGGAACGAGAGCACGACCCAGCCCAACCCGCCGCCGTTCGGGCATGGGAATGTCCCGGCGTGGATTGATCCGATGTGGCGGATCTATCTGCCGCTGGTGCTGCGGAACTACTGATTCGCATTTGCGTCCTTCCACGCCGCTGTTGTTGAACCAAAAGCCGGGGGCTGTGGCCCCCGGCTTTTTGATGCGAGCATGTCCGCAAAAGCCTGCTCTCCGAGAATGGAGCGGTGTACCGCAGGCCGCCAGGCCTGTGCGTGCAGGCTCACAGCCTGCGCCACGCCATCTTTAGCATTATTGAGTCCCCTCCAAAAGCCCGTTTCACCGCCGAGACGCAGAGCACGCAGAGGCTTTATTGGAGAAGCCTGCGCGCTCGGCATCTCTGCGGTGAGTTTTTGCAGTAGATTCACATTTTCAGATTTGCTCTTCAAAGGGAGTTTACGGCAGTCCAAGGTGGCCGCCAAACTGCACACGGCTCACTCGGGGGAAAAGAAATATCCCCGCCCCCGTTCGGTGCGGATAAACCGGGGCCGATGAGGGTTATCCTCTATCTTCTGCCGGAGACGGCAGATATACCACTTCACCTGCCGGATGTCGGAACTGCTATCTGGCCCCCAGATGGCCTGATAGATGGCTTCCGGGGAGAGAACATACCCGGCCCGTTCCGCCAGGAACAGGAGCAGACCGTACTCCGTGGGGCTGAGCGGGACTTCTTTCCCCCGCAGGAATACCTGTCCCAGATCACGATTAATGACCAGGTCTCCTCTTCCGAAACGGAGCACTCTTTGTGGCGATGCCCGTAATTGGGAGCGACGGAGGAGAGCCCGGATCCGGGCAACCAGTTCTGCGGGGTGGAACGGTTTGACCATGTAGTCATCCGCTCCCCGGTTCAGTCCTTCCACCACTGCCTCCACGTTATCCACTGCGGTCAGAAACAGAATGGGGACCGGAGACTGGCGCCGGATGCGCTGGCAGACTTCTTTCCCATCCAGCCCGGGCATCAGGAGGTCCAGGATGATCAGGTCGGGGGCGACCTGATTCAGGGAATGGAGAGCGGTGGCCCCATCGGAGGCTGTGTACACGGCGAACCCGTGGGCCTCCAACAGGGTCCGCAAGATGGTCAGAATTTCCGGATCGTCGTCTACCACCAGAATGCGTTCTTTTTCCCGGCTCATACTGGTAACCTTTCTACTGGGGTGGCGTTATGGAGCGCTCCATGCACACAGGACCTGCCGGATGGCCTCCTGCCATTCGGGAGGGGCGTTTCGCATCCGCCGTCGCATCCCGATGAGGACCAGTACCCGGGCCAGGTAGCGAGTGAGCGGCCCGTGATGGCGGGCGTAGAGCCGCGCCCGGCTGGTCCACAGGTGAACGAAGGAGGAGATGGGAACCTGGCCTGTGGAGCGTCCGGCGTGATGGACCACCCGCGCGGCCGGGACGCAGAGGGCCTTCCAACCGGACCGCCGCATCCGCCAGCACCAGTCAATCTCTTCGCAGTAGAGGGGGTATCCCTCATCCAGCAGTCCCACGTCCTGCACGGCCTCCGTGCGGACCATCATCGCCGCGCCCAGTGGGTGGTCTACCTGGAACGGGGTCTCTCGCTCATAGAGGTGGCGCGGGTAGCGGCCATTCAGCGGGCTCTCGTAAAGACGGGAAGGAAGAGGGAAGAGGTCAAACACCAGTTGGGCCAGTCCCGGAAAGCGGAAAGCGGAATGCTGGAGAGAACCGTCCGGGTAGAGGAGTTGGGCACCGGCCACGCCGACGCGGGGACGGGCCTCCATCGCGGCGACGAGGGCTGCCGTTGCGCCGGGGAGGACTTCGGTATCGGGGTTCAGCAGCCAGAAGTAGCGGGGTGGGGTCGCCTCCAGGGCAGCCCGGATGGCCAGGTTATTGGCAGCGGCGAAGCCGGGGTTATCCCGCCGGGCCATCAGGCGGACCGTGGGGAA
The DNA here is from genome assembly GCA_025060135.1 of Anaerolineae bacterium. Lineage (GTDB taxonomy): Bacteria > Chloroflexota > Anaerolineae > B4-G1 > DUEL01 > SpSt-77. Next base: position 42,635 of record JANXCY010000015.1, read on the forward strand.
CGCGCGGGCAATAGCCTCCGGCGTGCCGTCGGTGGAGCCGTTATCCACCACCCAGAGATCGGCGAGGAGGTCCGCTCGTTCCAGGTCGGCCTGAAGGGAACGCAGGCAGGCCATCAGCAGGTCCCGCACGTTCCAACTGACAATGATAACGGTCAGCGTTAAGCCCGAAGGCAGTAACATCGATGCAATCTACGGAATCCGGAGTTCTGGATACGGTGGACGGGGATGGAAAACGCCTCGCAGGGTGGAGATAAAGGACTGCCGGGCCAGGTTCAGTTCCTCCATCGTGATGGGGCATTCGTCCAGTTGACCCGTACGCAGGGCCTGGGCGAACACTTCCTCCACCACCCCGACCAGTTCCTCCGGCGTGGTAGGGCGGCGGGCCCGCACGGTGGCCTCACAGCGGTCCGCCAACATCACCAGCGCCGTTTCCCGGCTGCGGGGACGCGGGCCCCGATGGCGAAAATCCGCCTCGTTGACCCATGCGGGGTTGCCCGCATGCTCCAACGCCCGCTCGTACTGGAATCCTGCGCGGCTGGTCCCGTGGTGCTCAGCGATGAAAGCCCGAATCCAGGCGGGCAGATGGTAGCGGCGAGCCAGTTCCAGCCCATCCTGGACGTGGCCGATGATCACCTGAGCGCTGGTGTGTGGGTCTAACCGATCGTGAGGGTTGGTACCCTCCAGTTGGTTTTCTGCAAAGAAATAGGGACGGGCGATTTTGCCGACGTCGTGATAATAGGCCCCCACCCGCACCAGCAGGGGGTTGAGGCCGATCTGTTCGGCAGCCTGTTCGGCCATACTGGCAACCATCAGGGAGTGGTGGTAGGTACCTGGCGCTTCCCGTAATAGCCGCTGGAGCAGTGGCTGGTCCGGGCGGCTCAGCTCCAGGAGCCGGAAGGTGGTGGGCAGGTCAAACAGAGGGCCCAGGAGAAAAAGGCCGGCCAGGGCCAGGCTGGCGGAGGTGAGCCCGTTGGCGATGGTCCCCGCCATGGCCAGCCCCAGCGAAAGGAGGTCAGGGTGCGGGGCGAAGAGGGCAAAAGCGACCATCGTCGCGAGCATCGTCAGCGCCACCATCATTCCGGCGCGGAAGAAAACGGCCGGGCGGTCGCTCTGACGCACGGCCAGCGTGGCTGCGATGCTCCCGAGGGCCCCAGCGGTGAGGAATTCCAGAGAACGGTCCGCCAGCAGGCCAGCCACCCCTCCGATGAAGATACCGGCGACCAGGCCCGCCGGTGCACCCAGGGTGCCAGTTGCCAGCATCGCCAGCGCTGGGGCCGGAAACATATACCGCAAAACGGTCCGGTCGGGCACCATCAGCCGGGCCAGGGCCAGGAAGAGGAGTATCAGCAGCACCAGCAGAAGCGCTTTACGTCCCTCTCGCAACACGTCTGGCTGGAAGCGAGCCAGGAGACCGCCGAGCATCAGGACACTCAGGATGGAGAGGACGCCGTTTCCAGCCAGTTCGGTCCACCGGGTGCGGGATTGCTGGAGTCCCAGTTCCTGCAGCGCTTCTAAGTCCAGTGCGCTGACCCGCTGCCCTTCCCGAACGATGATTTCGTTGGCCTCCAGGGTTCGGACAACCGGCGGGACGGCCTCCCGGGCGGCCTGACGGGCCTGCCGGGTGGCTTCCTCGTCGTAGAACGAATTGGGGACGATAAGCCGCTGGGCCAGGGCAGTGGTAACCGCAGCCTCATCAGCGGAAAGGTCCAGCCCAACCCGCTCGGCGGCCTGCCGGCGCGCCGAATCCAGGTCGTCTTCCCGCACTCCCCGGCGCATCGTCTCCGCGATGACGTTGAGGACTTCCAGTTGCACCCGGTTCCAGGATTCGTCGGAGAGAGCCGGAAGCAGGTCGGCGACAGCGGGAGGAAGGCCCTGGAGTTCCGGTACCGCGAGCGTCCAGGCCCGCCGCTGGGCGGGCGTGGCAAAGGGGTCGGCCCGGACCGCGCCCAGGTAGTCCAGGACCTGGCGCGCGCGCTCCAGTTGCTGCCGGGCCAGGTTCGGGTCCGGCGCCGTATAGACTGGAGGGACAGCGGCTTCTGCCTGCTGTTGCTGTTCGGCGGTGCGGATCGCGCTCTCGTAGGTGATGCGGCGCGGGGCGCGGATGTCCTGGGGTGCCACATCGCCGACTTCCAGCACCACGCGGCCGGAGGGAAGCAGAGGAACAGAGAGAAAGAAGGTGCTGGCGATGACCAGCAGGAAAGCGAGAACCGCCAGCCGTACCCAGAACCACCAGGGTTGCTCGCCCAGGAATGTCCTCTTCATCGTTGTTACGGAGCAAAGAAAACCATGCCCACGTCCATCTGCTCCAGAGCCTCTTCGGCGTAGCAGGCGACCAGCGCGCTGGGGTCGTCCAGTGCGGCACAGAGGGCAGGGATGGCCTCTGCGGGCCGGATGATGCCCAGGGCGCGGGCCGCACCGGCCCGGACAGCCACGTCAGGGCTCCCCAGGGCAGCGATCAGGGCAGGGACAGCGGGTGCTCCCATGCGGGCCAGCGCGTCGGCGGCCAGCCGGGCCACGTACGCGGAGGGATCGGAGAGACGGGCTACCAGCGGCTCCACCGCTTCCGGCGGGCGCCATTCGGCCAGGGCGACGACCGCGCAGGCCCGGACGTCCGGGTCGGGGTCGTCCAGCGCGGCGATGAGCCCCGCCACAGCCCGAGGAGTACCCACAGCCGCCAGGGCCCGGACGGCCCACCAACGGCGGTCCCGGTCCGAGGATGCCCGCCAGACCTCCAGAACGGGCAGGCTCGTATCGCCCAATGCCCCCATCTGGCGGGCGGCTTCCTCCGCCCGGAGGTCATCGCCCGCCACGATCGCCTCTTCCAGTGCGCGCAGCAGTTCGTGCATCCGATGAGAACATGCAGGGGGAGCACAGACTGCCCAGCCTGCAATGCGTCATTTAGACCGGAGAGTCTTTCCCTCCAATCCCAACGGTGTAACTCCTGAAACTTCGCTGCCGGGGTTCCCCGCCAGCGGTACCCCGATGGTCTGCAGCGCTATCTCGTCCTCCGGCGGGGCAGGCAAGTGGATGAGGTGACCTGGGCAACGGCAATCCGATGCACCGAACCCCGGGATAAGCCGGGAGGCCCCGGGCATTCGGGCCAATGTGGCCGCCCAGAGGCATTCCCGGCGCTCTGTCCCCACCGCCCACCAGGCTGCCACCGGACGGGCGACCGGTAACAGGAAATCCACGTGCCAGCGGAGGGGTCTGGGATACCGCTGATGACGGGCCAGTCGGGCTGCCAGACCGCCTGCCCCGCGCGCGCTTCCCACATAGGCCAGCCAGCCGGGCAGGAGGTCAAACTCCCCCCGGCACCCTACCCGGACCCGCTGCGGCTCCTCCACCACCAACCACAGGATGTATGTACCGGGCAGCGAAGGGATAATACCGGTCCCGGTTAAGCCGTCTGTCGTTCCTGTTCCTTTCCCACTCGTCGCCACCAGAGCGCTCCGGCCCCCCAGGCGGCCGCCCCTCCCAGCACCACCAGCGCCAGACCCACCAGGTCCATCACACAGAGGGCATGGTACGCGTCCAGGACGTACAGCGCCGCCCCTTCGTAGGGTCCGGGCAAGGCCAGCACAAACAGACCCGCCAGAAGACCTACGAAGCCCACAGCGGCCAGAACGGATACCCGCCAGTCCCTCATCCTGTAGCGCGCCGTTGGCGCCAGCCCCCTACGATTCCGGAGGCGGCACCGGCAGGTCTTCCACCGCGACGGCGATCCACTTATTCCCTTCCTCAATCAGCATCACCGGGATGTCGTCGCGGATGGGGTACTTACGGCCACAATCCGGCTCCTGGCAAACGAGCCAGCAGCCATGCACCAGTTCCAGGCGCCCCGGGTCATCCCCGGGCTTGCGGGTCTCCCCGCTCACACAATAGGGACAGCGAAGAATGGCCAGCAGTTCCGGGTCTACCATACTGCCTCCTTGCATTTTGGGGTGGCATCATCATACACCAAACATGGAAAAACCGCCAGTCTCCCGATTGTTTCTTTCGCCAGGCGCGCTATAATTGGAGATGACCGTAAGCGGCCAGCAAATCTGTGATACGGGGCATCGCCCGATGGAAGAGCGACTACAGAAGGTCCTGGCCCGGGCCGGATGGGGTGCCCGACGGACCTGCGAGGACCTCATCCGGCAGGGTCGGGTAACCGTCAACGGCCAGGTGGCCCAACTGGGGCAGAAGGTGGACCCCCAGCGGGACCGGATTGAGGTGGATGGTCAACCGATTCGGCTCCCGCGCACCTTTACCTACATCGCCCTGCACAAGCCGCCGGGCGTCCTCTCCGATGAGGGAGATGGTTCCGGCCGCTGTCCCACCGTCCTAGACCTGGTCCGGCACCCGGCGCACCTCTTTCCAGCCGGACGGCTGGACCTGCGCAGCGAAGGGCTGGTTCTCCTCACCGACGACGGCGACCTGGCACTGCGGCTCACCCACCCCCGCTTTGGCCACGAAAAGGAATACCATGTCCTGGTGGAGGGCCGCCCCAGTGCGAGGACGCTGGAGCAATGGCGGCAGGGGGTAGAACTGGATGGGAAGACCACCGCTCCCGCCCAGGTGGAGATCCTGCGGACGGAGGGGGAGCGAACCTGGCTGCGGGTAGTGTTGCGGGAGGGGCGTAAGCGCCAGATTCGGCGAGTGGCCGCCCGCCTGGGCCACCCGGTGGTGCGGCTGATTCGGGTGCGTATCGGTCCGATTCACCTGGGCAACCTTCCCCCAGGCCAATGGCGACCTCTCACCCCCGCCGAGGTGCGGGCGCTCCGGAGGAGCACAGACCGGCCCCGGTAACGCGAATCCCGTTGGATTTTCGTGTTCCCTGCCTTCTTGTATAATATAGTATCCGCAGCCATCTTTCCAGAGGAGGTCGTGATGTTCCAACCCGTCCCGTCCAAAGTGGATTTCGTCCAGCAGGAGCACCAGATTCTGGACTTCTGGAAACAGACCCGCGCTTTCCAGAAACTGGTAGAACTTCGCAAGAACGGTCCCCGGTGGTCCTTTACGGATGGGCCCATCACGGCTAACAACCCGATGGGCGTCCATCACGGCTGGGGCCGGACGTACAAAGACCTCTTCCACCGCTTCTGGGCCATGAAGGGCTACCAGACCCGCTATCAAAACGGCTTTGACTGCCAGGGGCTCTGGGTAGAGGTGGAGGTGGAGAAAGAACTGGGTTTCCGCTCCAAGCGGGATATTGAGAACTACGGGATCGAGCGCTTCGTCCGCAAGTGCAAAGAACGCGTCCTGCGCTTCGCCGCCGTCCAGACCGAACAGTCCATCCGTCTGGGCTACTGGATGGACTGGAACGACCCGGAGTTCCTGCGAGACCTGGCCCGCCGGATCATGGAAAATCCCCAGGAGGTCATCACCGTGCCCGGCCCCTACGGCCCGGTAACCGATACGGTGGAACAGATTGTGGGACGGCTGGGCATGCCCGAACTGGGGGGCTCCTACTTCACCTTCTCCAACGAGAACAACTACATGATCTGGACCTTCCTGAAGCGGTGCTGGGAGCGGGGCTGGCTCTACAAGGGGACCGATGTGATGCCCTGGTGCCCCCGCTGCGCCACTGGTATCAGCCAGCACGAGATTGTTACCGAGGGCTATCAGGAACGGACCCACCCGGGCGTTACCCTGCGTTTCCCCCTGCGCGGCCGTCCGGGGGAAAGCCTGCTAATCTGGACCACCACTCCCTGGACCCTCACCAGCAACGTCGCGGCCGCTGTTGGCCCCGACCTGACCTACGTCAAAGTCCGCCAGGGCGACGAAATCTTCTACCTCTCCAAAAGTACCCTCACCATCCTTCAGGGCCCGTACCAAGTGCTGGAGGAGATGAAGGGCAAGGCGCTGGAAGGTTGGACGTATGAGGGCCCCTTTGACGAACTCCCGGCCCAGCAAGCGGCGGGCGGCCCCCAGGCCCATCGAGTCATCCTCTGGAACGAAGTCGGGGAGGCGGAGGGCACAGGTATTGTCCACATCGCCCCCGGCTGTGGCGCGGAGGACTTCGCCCTGGGCAAACAGTATGGCCTGCCGGCTATCGCCCCGCTGGACGAAGAAGGGACCTTTGTGGACGGGTTTGGCTTCCTGACCGGGACCGCCGTCTCCGAGAGCGCCGAACGGGTCTTCGCGAGCCTGCGGCAGAAAGGCCTGTTCTATCGGGTGGACGATTACACCCACCGCTATCCTGTCTGCTGGCGCTGCGGGACGGAACTGGTCTTCCGGCTGGTGGACGAGTGGTTCATCTCTATGGACGAACTCCGCTACGACATCATGGAGGTTACCCGACAGATTCGGTGGATTCCGGAGTTCGGCCTGGACCGGGAACTGGACTGGCTGCGCAACATGCACGACTGGATGATCAGCAAGAAGCGCTACTGGGGCTTGGCGCTGCCCATCTGGGAGTGTAAATCGTGCGGCCACTTTGAGGTGATCGGGGACGAGCACGAACTGAAGGCACGGGCCATTGCGGGTTGGGAGGTCTTTGAGGGCCATACCCCCCATCGCCCCTGGGTGGACGCAGTCCGCATCGCCTGCTCCCGGTGTGGCGCGGAAGTCTCCCGCATCCCCGACGTCGGCAACCCCTGGCTGGATGCGGGCATCGTCAGTTTCAGCACGCTCCGCTACCGCACCGACCGCGACTACTGGCGCCAGTGGTATCCTGCGGACTTCATCACCGAATCCTTCCCCGGCCAGTTCCGCAATTGGTTCTACAGCCTGCTGGCGATGGCGACCGTCCTGGAAAAATCTCCGCCCTTCAGGGTCTGCTTCGGCTATGCGACGCTGCTGGCAGAGGACGGGCGGCCCATGCACAAGTCCTGGGGCAACGCCATTGAGTTCAACGACGCCGCCGACCAGATGGGCGTGGACGTGATGCGCTGGCTCTACTGCCGCCAGAAGCCCGACGCTGACCTGCTCTTTGGGTACGGGAAAGCGAACGAGGTCCGGCGCCGGTTCATCCTGCCCCTCTGGAACGCTTACGTTTTCTTCGTCACTTATGCACGGTTGGACGAATGGACGCCAAGGGGCACAAATTTCAATTTGCGCTACAACCTGCTGGACCGCTGGATTCGGGCCCGGCTGCACCAGGTGGTGGCAAAGGTAACGGATCGGCTGAACGACTACGACGCCTACGGCGCGACGCTGGCTTTGGAGTCCTTCCTGGAGGACCTGACCGACTGGTACATCCGCCGGAGCCGCCGCCGCTTCTGGAAGAGCGAGCGCGACGAGGACAAAAACGCGGCCTACGCGACTCTCTACGAAGTCCTGACCACCCTCTGTCGGCTTCTGGCGCCCTTCCTCCCCTTTGTGACGGAAGCGATGTACCAGAACCTGGTCCGCTCCGTGGACCCGGAGGCGCCGGAGAGTGTCCATCATACCCTCTGGCCCCAGGCCGACCTGGCGGCGGTGGACGAGGACCTGCTGGCCCGGATGGACCTGGCTCGGGCGGTGGTCTCGCTGGGGCACGCGGCCCGCAACAGCGCCAATATCAAACTCCGTCAGCCGCTGGCCCGCGCGCTGGTCCACCTGGACCCCTCACTGGGAACGCTGGAAGAGGAGTTGTGGGCCCTGGTCCAGGACGAGTTGAACGTCAAGGAGGTAGTGCAGGTCGCGCAGGCTGAACGCCTGCTCTCCTACCAGGTTCTGCCCAACAGCCCGTTACTGGGCCCCCGCTTTGGCGCGCGCTTCCCAGCGATACGGGCCGCGCTGGCCGCGCAGGACCCGACCGCTGTGGCGCGGCGGGTGCGGGCCGGGCTCCCCGTCCATCTGACCGTGGATGGCGAGGAGGTGAAACTAGCGCCGGAGGAGGTGCTGGTCCAGGAGCAGCCGAAGGAGGGCCTGGCGGTGGCCTCGGAGCGCGGGGTGACCGTCGCAGTGGATATCGCCATCACGCCTGAACTGCGGGCGGAGGGGCTGGCACGGGAGGTGGTGCGGCGGGTCCAGAACCTGCGCAGAGACGCGGGCTTTGAACTGGACGACCGTATTGTAACAGTCTACCAGGCCGAAGGCGAACTCGCGGAGGCCATCGCGGCCTGGCGGGACTACATTGCCGGGGAGACGTTGAGCGGGGAGTTGCGGGCCGGGGAGCCAGAGCCCGAGATGGCCGTTGCGGAGGACCGGGTGGACGGCTACGTCCTCCGGCTGGGAGTTCGCCGGATGTAGTGGCCGGAATAGCGGGGGGCCCCCCCAAGCGGGGCCCCCCCCCCGACCCCCACACCCCCACCCCGGGGTTTTGGGGCCACCCCAAAAAACCCCCCAAAACACCCCAAAACCGGCCCCGCGGGGAAA
>JANXCY010000016.1 GCA_025060135.1 Anaerolineae bacterium
GAGGAAATTGCTGCTCGCACATTCAATACAACCGAATTCGCGGAGGTTTTCATCAATGACCCTCGGGGTGGAAAACTTGACGACTCTACCTTACGGTTTATAGAGGAAGTGTACGGGACAGATCTGACTTCAGCTGGGTATCTGGATTACAAGATTGCTTATTATAAATGGTGGGCATCTGGCGCACGGAAAATAGAGGCCTTGCAATCAAAGGCGCAAGCTGAGGGTAGACCTTTAAGTCCTGAGGAACTCTCTTCTCTGATAGACAGTAGCGGCCGCATTGCAATGCCGCGTGCCCAGGGGCCCATCCAAAAAGTTAACTTACAGTTCCATTCGATCTCAATTGAAGGAGATACAGCGGTGGTTATTTTCGATGACGGGCCTAGGACAAATAGGACGACTCTTGTCAAAGTGAATGGTCGGTGGTACATAGCTGGCAACAAGATTCTGGCAGTTCACCCATAATTTTCCGCCGCCCAAATGAAAGCGGAGACATTGTCACAGGAGGGGCGGGATGATCCGGGTGTTGCTGGTGGACGACCACCCGGTGGCGCGGGCCGGGCTGCGGTTTGCTCTGGGGGTCCAGAGAGACCTCCACATAGTGGGCGAGGTGGCAGACGGGGAGGAAGCCCTGCGACTGGCGGAGGCGCTGCGGCCAGATGTGGTGCTGCTGGATTGCCGGTTGCCGGGAATGAACGGGATCGCAGTGGCGCAGGCGCTGCGGGAACGATGTCCTGAGGTGCGGGTGGTGGCGCTGAGCGCGTACGGGGACGACGGGCTGGTGTGGGGGATGCTGGGGGCGGGGGCGGTGGGGTACGTGCTGAAAGACGAGCCGTTGGAGGGGATTCTGGCGGCGGTACGGGCGGCGGCGCAGGGGGAGGCCTATTTCAGCCCCGAGATTGCTGCGAAGATAGCGGCCTGGGCACGGGGCGGGCGGCCCGGCAGTAAAAATAGCGGCCCTGGCACTCTTGCCAGGGTCGCTCTATTAGGCTTTGGAGCCGGCAACTGTCAGTGTTGCCTCTACGCCGCCGTTCCTCCCGTCTCATAAATCGCCCGCTGCGGGCAGACCTGCAGGCCGACGGTACAGCCGGTGCAGAGCAGCGCGTCTATGGTCGCTTTCGGCTGGTGGGTACGGGGGTCCACAACCGCGCGGATCCGGCTCCTCTGCAGGGTGATACCTGTCCTCGCATCATCAAGAGGCACAGGAGAGAGGGAGCGGGATTTCCACGTCTTATGCATCGGTGTTTGAGCCCAGCTCAGCACGAAACCATAGAGGCTGGTAGTACCCTTCATTGGTAGCATTGGTAGAACCGCACCCGATTCACCTCCCGGTACAGGCCCCGTAACAACAGGTACAACCGACGGTAGGTCCGGTAGAGCAGGTCGTAGGTCTCTTTATGGTCGGGTCGGGGGTCAAATTCCCGCGCCACGTGGACGACCTTCCGAAGCGATTCAAAATCGGGGTAAAGCCCCAGGCCAACCCCAGCAGTAAGAGCCATTCCGACCGCTCCGGCTTCCTGGGGACTGGCCACCGTCTCTACCCGACGGCCGGTAACATCGGCGATAATCTGCATCCAAGGAGCACCCCGCGCCCCTCCGCCGACCACTCGCAGCACAGGCATTGGAAAGCCAAAAGTCCACTCCACGATCTCTATCATCCAGCGCAAGTTGTAGGCCACGCCTTCGTAGACAGCCCTCAGGAGGTGTTCCCGTGTGTGGTCAGCGCTTAGATTGAAAAAGGTGCCTCGCACCCAGGTATCGGAGATCGGCGCCCGTTCCCCATATATCCATGGGGTGCAGACCAGATAGTCCGACCCCGGTGGGATGCGTTCCACATCCGCGTCCATCAGCGCGTAGACGTTGGGGATGTTGGGATCCGCCTGCTCGTGGCGGTAGAATTCGTCAGCGATCCACTTCAAGCAAGCCCCCGCGGTCTCCATCTCAGCAAAGAGCATCACCTTCCGGGGGTCAGCAGACTGAATACAGGCAACGCCATGGCGGCCAGTAGGCGTCCGAGAGGTGACAACCCCGATCCATCCGGAGGTACCCAGACAGATATGACCATCCCCCTCACGGACAGCGCCCGCGCCGACAGCAGCCCCCGGCGCGTCGCCTCCACCCCCGAAGACCGGGGTGCCCTCCAACAAGCCGCAGGCCCGCGCCGCCTCCGCCGTCAGGACACCCACCTGGTCGGTGGAGCGGACCAGCGGCGGAAACTTCGCCGGGTCCACGCCCAGATACCGAATGAGGCCACGCATCCAGTCCTTTTTCTTTAAATCCAGCGCAAACGCCGACGCACACGACCATTCAAAAACCATCTGCCCAGTAGCCCGATAGATCAGGTACCCATTCACATCCAGGAAGCAGGACATCCCGTTATAAATGTGCGGTTCGTTTTCCTTGAGCCAGAGCAACTTGGGCAGGCCATCTTTCCCGGAGAGTTCGGCCCCGGCAACGAGAGCGAAAACCCGGCGGCCCAGGAAACGGCGCATGATGCGTTCTGCCTGCTGAGGCGCGCGGCCATCCAGCCAGATGATGGCCCGCCGCAGGACCTGTCCATCCCGTCCCATTGGGACGATACCCAGCATCTGGGTGGCGTGAACGACGGCCAAGACATCCTTCGGCGATACCCCGGCCCGTTCCAGGACCTGCCGGGTGGTGGTGGCAACAGCGCCCCACCAGTCTTCCGGCTCCTGTTCGGCCCAATCCGGTCGGGGGTAGTGAATGGGGTAGGCCATAAATACGGTGGCCCGGACATTCCCCTCCGTATCCACCAGAACCGCTTTGTTGCCGCCAGTGCCCACATCGTGCGCCAGTATGTATTGCGGCATATTTGCTCCCCATCCAGGTTTCGCCCTTGAAATGTCTGTATATTATAACACCCCCACCGCCGACGGGTAACAACCATCCCCCGCAGGCTTGCTGTGCAGCGAGAACCGACCAGGGTCCCCTACACCCGCTCGTAGGGATCAAACATTTTGGCATATTCCTGAAGAGCAAAGCGATCCGTCATCCCGGCGATGTAGTCGCAGACGACCCGATAGAGACTCTCCCCTTCCTCCAGCCGGGCCTGGACGTCCAGGGGGAGCTGAGCCGGTTCGGCTATGTAGGCCTCAAAGAGTTCCGCCACCACCCGTTCGGCTTTTTTCTGCATCCGGATGACGCGCGGGTGTCGGTAGAAGCGAGTTAGAAGAAAGGTCTTCAACTCCCGGTTCATCTGCTGGACTTCGGGAGAAAAGGCAACCACGTTGTCCGGCAGGTTACGGACGGCTTCGGGAGAATCCACCCCCCAGATACTCAGCCGGCGGTGCGTTTCGGCCACCAAGTCGGTAACCATCAAGCCAATGAAGCGACGGATGAGGCGATGGCGAATCAGGTCGGTGAAGGAATCGCCCGACCAGCCGATGCTTTCTTTCAGTCGCTCCCACCAAGCGATACCCTCCAAATCCCGGGGAGTGATCAGGCCAGAACGAAGACCATCATCCAAGTCATGGGCGTTGTAGGCAATCTCATCGGCCGGGTTGGCCAGTTGCGCTTCCAAGGTGCCCCGTTTTTCCGGCTCAAACCCGGCGGCATCGGCCACATCGTACTCCGTCTCATGCTTGACAATGCCCTCCCGCACCTCCCAGGTCAGATTGAGGCCACGAAAATCCGGGAAACGTTGCTCCAGGAAATCCACGATGCGCAGGCTCTGACGGTTGTGGTCAAAGCCGCCATGGTCAACCATCAGCATGTTCAGTGTGGCCTCTCCAGCATGCCCAAAGGGAGGATGACCCAGGTCATGGGCCAGGCAAATGGCCTCCACCAGGTCCTCGTTCGCCCCCAACGCGCGGGCCATCGTCCGACCAATCTGGGCAACTTCTAAAGTGTGAGTCAGACGGGTCCGGTAATAGTCCCCCTCGTAGATGACGAAGACCTGAGTCTTGTACTCCAGCCGCCGAAAGGCGGTGGTATGAAGAATACGGTCCCGGTCCCGTTGAAAGGCCGTGCGGTAAGGATGTTCATCCTCCGGTACTGCCCGCCCGCGCGATGCCCGACTCTTAAAGCCGTAGGGTGCCAGGAAGCGGGCCTCCCGTTCCTCATAGTCCTCCCGGGTAATGAACATTTTCCTCTCCCAGTACCGGTCTCGGAAACCTACAGACGCCCACTCTACGGGGTAGCCCCGCAAGCCCAGGGAGCATCCCTCCTCTGGCACGGAAGGCAAATGTTTGGCGCCTATTCTATGCTCCCTCCGCCATCGGGTCCTCGGATGTTGGGGCTATCCCTCTCGCTTCGCGGCTCACTACGAACCTCTCCAGGATACTCTGCTCCGTGGCTTCGGTCTCCAGGTAGTGAAGGACCTTCTCCCGGATGCTATCCCGTACTTGACGGAAAACCTCCATCCGGTCCCCCGTGAGGTCATCGGCCTGGGCAGGATCCGGGAAACCCATGTGGACTGCCCGTCCTGGCCCCAGCCAGACAGGGCACTCCTGAGCCGCCCGATCGCAGACAGTGATGACGACGTCAAAAGGCTGACCGCGAAATTCCTCCACCGACTTGGAGCGCTGACCAGAAATGTCTATGCCCAGTTCGGCCATAGCCTGTACGGCCAGGGGATGGACGTAACCGGTCGGATGGGTGCCAGCCGAGAACGCCTCCCAGCGGTCGCCCAAGAGATGGTTCACCAGGCCCTCCGCCATCTGGCTGCGGGCGGAGTTGCCGGTGCAGAGAAACAGGACGCGCCGTTTCATTTATATCCTCCTATTTCATCCACCGATGTGGGATATCGGAAAGGCAGAAGGGAGCCAACCCGCCCTTAGGGCATGGCCGCGCGGTTTGGCGACGACGGCCTGCATAAAGAGGGCGCGCAGTTCTTCATCCGTTGCACCGTTACGGAGCGGCGTGCGCAGGTCTATGGTGGCGCTGGAAAGCAGGCAGGGGAGCAAGCGGCCATCGGAGGTCAGCCGCAGGCGGTTGCAGAAGTGGCAGAAGTGTTCGGTAACCGCGCCAATAAAGCCCACTGTCCCAGCGGCGCCGGGGAGTCGGTAGTAGCGGGCGGGGCCAATGCCGACCTCACCGTGGACAGGCGTCAACGGCCCTACGGCCTCTTCAATGCGGGCACGGATTTCGGCCGCCGGGACCACGCCGTCGCCGAACCAGCGGACGCCAGCCCCCAGCGGCATCACTTCAATGAACCGGACATGCCAGTCCGGCTCGATGGTCTTCCGGGCCATGTCCACCACTTCATCATCGTTCAGTCCCCGGATGACCACCATGTTGATCTTGATCGGACGGAGACCCGCTGCCAGCGCAGCCTCCCGACCGGCCAGTACGTCTTCCAGATTCCCCCAGCGGGTAATCTGCCGGAATCGCTCCGGGCGAAGGGTGTCCAGGCTAAGGTTGATCCGCCGGAGTCCCGCGCGGGCCAGGGCCTTCGCATACTGGCGTAACAGGATGCCGTTGGTGGTCATAGATAGATCGTCTAGGCCAGGGATGCGGGCCAGTTCCGCCACCAGGTCCACAATGCCCCTGCGGACCAGCGGCTCACCCCCGGTCAGGCGGATGTGCATAAAGCCCGTTTCCACAGCGATGCGCACAATCCGGACAATCTCTTCGTGGCGCAGGATATCCTGGTGAGAGCATTGGACAACTCCTTCCTCCGGCATACAGTAGAGGCAGCGAAGATTGCAACGGTCGGTCACCGAGACCCGCAGATACTGGACGGGGCGTTCATAGACATCAAAAGGCATGGGATGAGCCTTTCGATTTCATCCCCAGGTTCGGCCCTGGGTAGGAAAGAAAAAAGGATCTCTATGCCTGGCTCTTTTTTCGGTAGCACCGCGTGGTAGTCCAGGAGCCCATACTCAGGGACGGAACGCAGTGGAACGCCGTTCTGCGGTGAGAGAGCTGCTCTGTTACGCTTCCCGGGTCGCTACGAACGACGCTCGGATGTTCTGCAGGTTATCCTTTCTTCCTGCTGAGCCTGAAAACCGGAACTCAGGAATGCGCAACGACCAGGTTGCGGAGGACGCCGATCCCTTCCACCTCCACTTCCACTACATCTCCCGGGTGGATCGGGCCGACGCCAGCCGGGGTGCCAGTAAGGAAGAGATCGCCCGGCTCCAGCGTCATCACCGACGCCGCGTAGGCGATGAGGGCAGCAGGAGAGAAGACCATCTCGGAGGTTCGCCCGTGCTGGCGAACCTGACCGTTGACGCGGCAGATCACGGCCCGGTCGGCCACTTCCGCCTCGGAAACCCCGACGACCAGCCAGGGGCCTACCGGGCAGAAGGTATCAAAACCTTTAGCGCGTGTCCACTGACCATCCCGTCGCTGCAGATCCCGGGCAGTAACATCGTTGGCACAGGTAATACCCAGCACATAGGCCCAGGCCTCCTCCGGACGCACGTTCCGGCAGCGACGGCCCATAACGACGGCCAGTTCCGCCTCGTACTCTACCTGCCGGGACTGAGGGGGCAGGACAATGGAATCTCCAGGGCCAATGATGGCGCTGGGCGGTTTGAAAAAGAGGAGCGGCTCCGGAGGCACTTCCGCTCCATGCTCGGCCGCGTGGGCAGGGTAGTTCCGACCCACGCAGATGATCTTGGTGGGGGTTACCGGAGCCAAAAGGGTTACTGCGCTCAGCGGCCCCACGGCTGGCCCAGCCATCCACTCTCCAAAAGGGTCACCCTGAAGTTCCCGGACGGTTTCCCCATCCAGGATGCCCCAGCGAGGGCCGTCCGCAGTAGCGTAGCGAATCCAGCGTATGGGTGTCATCGCTTTTCGCTTCCCTACAGGAGTTTTCCCCACAGAAGAAAACTTACGCTATGTCTGTCCTGTGCTCCAATGCTGACCCTCTCAGAGAAGGGCCCGAAGTACCCCGAGGCGATCCCTCACAAGTTACAGTTCTGGAACGGATTCGCTTGCCGGTCCGGGATGGAGCGGCAGGCCTTGCGGGACGTCCTGGCTCACAAGTTACAGTTCTGGAACGGATTCGCTTGCCGGGCCGGAGGACAGGCTATATCATGTACTGCTGGCCAGGAGGCGGCAACCTGCATTCACCGTAAAGGCACAGGTCGGGGCTGCATCCAGAGGAGCCCGCGAATCCTTCCGCCTCGGAGCGGGCATCACCTCCATTCCACCAGGGGCAGGATAAGTATAACCAGATGTAGGGGAAATGTCAAGGCAGTCATTGCCCCCCGCTTGCCCTGAGAGGGATTTTATGGTATTCTTATTACGACCTTTGCCTCTGCCTGTACCGACACGAAAGGGGAGACATGCTCAACAAATTGTTGAACCTCTATAACACCCGGAAAACAACCCTGGTTTTTATTACCGGCATTATCATCGGTCTTGCAACGGGTCTCTTGTTCGCCTGGATCATCTGGCCTACTTCCTACTACAACGCCACGCCAGCCATGCTCCGTCAGGACTTCCGGGACGACTATCTGGTATGGGTCGCCCGGGAGTATGCTCAGAACCGGGACATCCAGCAAGCCCAGACCCGGTTGGGGCTGGCGTACTGGAAAAAGGAACCCATCGCGGTGCTGGAGGACCTGGCCCAACGCCGAGGCGGAACCGACGGGGAAAATCTACGGATATTGGCCCAGGCGTTGAAAGAAGCGCCTCCCCCTCCTCCTGCCGGACCCGGTTTCGGTCAGCGAGTCCGTACCCTCCTCCAGATTTGTGGTATGGGCCTGCTGGTCACCGTACTGGCCGGTCTGTTGTACTACGGAGTTTCTCGCCTGCGTCGCCCCAAGGTTACCCGTCCCTCTGAGCGCGCGGCGGCGTACCGACAGGTTACCCCTACCCGCTGGGAGGAGGCCCCTCCACCCCACCTCCAGTTTTCCACCACCTACATCCTGGGCGACGACCATTATGACCCGTCGTTCAGTATTGAGCGGGGGGCGGAATTCCTGGGCGAGTGTGGTGTGGGGATTTCGGAGGCCATCGGTGTCGGCGACCCGAAGAAAGTTACCGCACTGGAAGTATGGATGTTTGATAAAAGCGATATCCGTACGGTTACGAAAGTCCTGGCCAGCGGGTTCGCCTACCAGGACCCGGCGCTGCGGGCCAAACTGGCCGCGAAGGGCGAAATTGTGCTGGCGACGCCCGGGGCCGAAGTGCTGCTGGAGACCACAGCCCTCTTCTTGCGAGCGCGGGTAGTGGATATGGAATATGGAACGGGGCAACTCCCTCCGGAAAGCTTCTTCCAGCGGATCTCGCTGGAACTGGGCGTCTGGTTCAAAGAGACGGGAGAAAAAGGCATCGAGTTGCCGTTTGATGAGGAGTTCGTCTCACCGCCGACGCTGTGAGAATAGCAGGGTCTTCGTGGCGGACAGGACTCCATCACGAAGACCCTGCTTTCTACACTAGGGCATCGGCGATGAGATCCACCACCCCCCTGACCTCTACGCCCAGGCCGTAGCGCTCACTCAGGTCGGCCAGTTGTGTTTTGCAGTTCTCACAGGTCGTAACTACCCAGCGGGCACCGGTGCGCTGAATCTGCTCCACTTTCGGTTGTCCCGCCTTCATCCGCACCTCCAACATCCCCGGCTCGGCGATCATCCCCCCACCGCCACCACAGCACCAGTTCAGTTCCCGGTTGGGCGTCAGTTCCCGGAAATCCGTGGCAACGGCGCGAATGAGCAAGCGCGGTTCCTCATAGATGCCCGCGTTCCGCCCTAAGTTGCAGGGGTCGTGGTAGGTCATCGGCCCGTCAAACGCCCCCTCCCGCACCCGGATGCGTCCCTCCTTCAGGTACGCGGCAACCAGTTGGACCACACTCACCCGCTGGATGCCCGAGATTTCATCACCAAACCAGTGGTCCCAGAAATTCAGCAGGGTCCGGGTGGCATGGCCGCACTCCGCATAGGCGATGACCTGCACTCCCAGCCGCCGGGCTTCTTCTACAATCCAGTGAGCCGCCTGCTTCGCCTTCTCTATGTCGCCCACGAAGAAGGAGTGGTTAGTAGCGGTGAACAGGCTGAGCGACCAGGATTCCTGAGCGGCATAGAAGATTTTGGCCAGAGGGATGATGGCATGTTCCCCCACCACCGGGACGTAGAGGACGCGGGCCGGTTCGTCCACCGGAATCCGTAGATCGGAGACACCCCATTCCTCCCGAATGCGCCCCTCCAGTTCCCGAACTTGGTCTACGTAGAACTCCCGGAGAGCATCTATGATTTCCCCCTTGCTGACCTCAGCGTTACCGATTTCGGCTGCCATTTCCATGCCCATCCCTTCCTGAAGGAGCGCGTACCGCCCCACATTCACCATCAGCGCTGTGTCCAGGTCAAAGGGGCAGAAAACGGAGCACCGTCGGCAGCCCGTGCACTCCCAGAGAGCCTGCCGGAGTTCGGTGACCATGCGCTCATCGGCCATACCCGTCTCCCGATACCAGCCCAGGATGCCCCTCCCTTTCCAACCATGGTTCGGTTGCTGGAGCAGTTTCTTGACCAGCATCATCCGATAGGCCGGAATGTGAGCCGGGCTCCCCGATGCAACGTAGAAATGGCAGGCATCTATGCAGGCCCCGCAGCGGACACAGATGTCTTGGTAATACTGGAGGGGACGGGTGATGCGCGCCCGAATCGTATCCAGGAATTTCGCCAGCATCGCGTCCTCCTAACTCCGGGCCACCATCTTGGAGAGCACTGATCCGATGGTGTGGCTCAATTTTCCAAAGGGGAAATACACCATCAGCAATTGGACCAGGGCAAAGTGCCAGATGAACGCGGGCCCCGCGCTCTTCGGTACCGGTTGCCAGCGAAAAGAGGCCAGTCCAGCAAAGAAGCGGTGCAACTCTTCAATCTCTACCGTTCGCAGAAGACGCATGTGGAAGCCGGTTAGGGCAATGCCGATGAGCAGGAAGAGGACAAAGAAATCCTCCGGGACGGAAAGCCATTTCACCGCACCGCTCCAGCGGCGAGCCAGCAGGTAAAAGAGAGGAATGGTGAAGAGGGTCCCGGCGATCGTCCCGGCGACAGCGGAAAAGGCATGTTGCTGTTCCTTGCCCCAGTTCAGGAGTTTCCAGAGGAAGTAAAAGTCAGTAAAGGCCCGGATGTGCCCAACCAAGACGAAGAGGAGACCCAGGTGCATGATGAACCCACCGGCCCAGAGGAGCGGGTTGACCCGCAACAGCCCCTTCAGAGTGAACATGTCCACCAGTGCATCCAGGAGGCGGCCCAGGCGGCTCTGGGGGCGGGGGAAGAGGGAGAGGTGGGCTGGCGCTGGTGGCTTCCGCCACCATCGGAACACCCGATACGCCAGCCCGCCGAAGAAGACCACCACCGCCATATAGGGGGTAATGTAGGCGAACAGAAAAGCCAGGGTTGCCATATCCTCTCCTGAACTACTTCACCCGACGAATCCAGAACTTAAAGATGCCCTCGCCTTTTTCCATTCCCAGCAGTTCGTTACCAGTGCTTTTGCACCAGGCCTGGATGTCGGCCACAGAGCCAGGGTCCGTTGCCAGGACCTCCAAGACCCCGCCAACGGAGATGTTCTTAATCTCCTGGCTGGTCTTGACCACTGGCATGGGGCACCTCAGTCCGCGAGCGTCCAGCGTCCTTTCGGGAGCGTACTCTGCCATTGGGTGTCTCCTTTCTCTTTGTTGGGGGGCCTGCCTAAATAAACAGCGTGATATGCGACTGATTGGCCTCGGCAATGTAGGTGGCCGCGCCCACCACGTCGCTGACTTCATCGATCAAGTCCTCCCGGCGGATGCCCATGACTTCCATACTCATCTGGCAGGCCAGGAGTTTAACCCCCAGATCAATCGCCATCCGGCGTAGTTCCGGGAGTGTCGCAACGTTCTGCTGTTTCATCATCCTCTTGAACATCCAACGGCCCAGACCGCCCATGTTGAGCCGACTGGGACCAATACGGTCAATATCTTTGAAAAAGAGGCTCAGCATTTTCTGGAAAACGGTCTGCCCGGTGGAGACGCGCTTCTTAATGGCCTGAAGCCCCCAGAAGGTAAAAAACATCGTGGTCTGAATGCCGCTGGCGGCTGCGGTGGTGGCGATAATGAAAGCGGCCATCACTTTGTCCATGTCGCCGCTGAAGACGACAATAGATGCTTTTCGGGCCTCATGTTCGTTCATCAGACCTCCTCCATACGTATGAAATCCCTCTAACGGCTAACGGGAGCCAGATGCTCTGCCAGGTCGGCCCGCTGCGCCAGTTGGTCCCGCAACACTTCCCGCAGCAGGTCCAAGGCCTGGATCACCCGCTCATCGGCCAGGGCGTAGTATACGGCTGTCCCCTCCTGTTTGGCCGTGATCAGACCGCGCTCGCGCAGAATCTTCAGATGATGGGAGACAGTAGGCTGGGGCATAGAAAGAGCTTCCGCCAGGTCCGTCACCCGGCGAGGCCCCTCGATGAGGGCATACAGCAAGAGAATTCGCTTGGGGTCTGCCAGTCCCTGACAGACCTGGGCGTGCAGTAGAAGGATTTCTTGCTGCAGGCGGTGGGCGATGGTCATTTGTTTATTCTTGTAGATAAATGTTTGAATGCATTGAAGATTATACCATAATTTCGGGAAATGTCAATCAACGAAAAAAGGATGCAACAGGCAGTGGCACTGCCCATTGCATCCCTGGCTGTCCGAGACACGGGCAGCCTGCAGCGGCGCCCCGATGGGATCATCCAGCCACTACGGGTGGATGGGCCCGGGCCCGTCGACGCAGCACCAGCACCGCCGCGACCCCGGCCACAGAGGCTACCGAACCGAAGATCGCCGCACTTACCAGGAGGATGCGCCGCAGGGTGCGCGCACGTTCCTGCTGTCGGTATGCCGCCTCTATCAGTTCCCGCTTCAGACTGCAGACAAAGGCCGGGGAAGGGTCAACGGGCACCAGCCAGCGCCGGAGTTGCTCTGCTATCAGAGACAGGGTGGCTTCTTGCTCCTCCATTTTTCACTTTATCCCTTCCAGTTTCTCGCGGAGGTCCAAGAGGGTGCGGTGATACAGAGATTTGATGGCTCCCTCGCTCCGTCCCAGAATCTCTCCGATCTGCGCGTTGGTCATCCCCTCTACAAATTTCAGGATCAACAGTTCCTGCCGTTCCGGAGGGAGGGAATAGAAAGCCTGCAATAGTCGTTCCCGTTCCTCCTGAGTCTCCAGGGTCTGCAACGGGTCTCCTTCCGGACCGGACTGAGCCGCCACGTGCTCCAGCGCGACCACAGGCCTCCGGCTCCGGTCCCGCAGCCAATTGACCACAATGTTGTGAGCAATCCGATAGAGCCAGGCCGAAAAGGGGACTCCTCGCTCTTGATACCGGGGCAGGTGTTCCAGCGCCCGATAAAACGTTCGCGCGGTGAGGTCTTCGGCGTCCTGAGGATTCCCCGTCCGGTAGTAGAGGTACCGGTAAATCTGAGCGACATATCGCTCGTAGAGCAGGCCGAAAGCCTCGGGATCGTGCCGAGCCCGCCGGACCAGTTCCGCCTCGTTGTCCAGAGGATCAGGGTTCGTTGCGCCGACTTTCATCAGTAAAAACACCATCCGCTGGTCGCGGTTACGCCGCCGCCAGGTTCCATAGAGTACCGTGCTTACGTTGGTGGGGTTATTATATCCCTGTGGAACGGCCTGTCAAGAAAGCAACCCAATACTGAACCTTCAGTTTGCGCAGCCTCTTCCAATGGGGTATAATACCCCCATCCCAGATGGGAGGACAGGATGCGCACGCTGATGGTTACCGGTGGGGCCGGGTTCATCGGCTCCAACTTCGTCCGTTATATGCTCCAGAAATATCCGGATTACCGTATTGTCGTCTACGATAAATTGACCTACGCGGGCAATCTGGCGAACCTGAGGGACGTGGCAGAGGCCTTCGCGGGTCGCTACGCCTTCGTCCACGCCGACATCTGCGACGCGGAAAAAGTGCGAGAGACGATCCGCGCTTTCGGGGTGGATACCATCATCAATTTCGCCGCTGCTACCCACGTGGACCGCTCGCTCATGGAACCGGACGAGTTCATCCGCACCGACGTCTTCGGTACGTACGTGCTTTTGGAGGCAGCAAAGGAGTTCGGCCTGGAACGGTACCACCAGGTGAGCACCGATGAGGTGTATGGGGAGATTCTGGAAGGACGGGCGAAGGAGACGGATCCACTGCACACCCGGAGCCCGTATTCGGCCTCTAAAGCAGGCGGCGACCTGCTCTGCATCGCCTACTTCACCAGTTTCGGAGTCCCGGTAACCATCACGCGCGGCTCCAATAACATCGGCCCGTACCAGTACCCGGAGAAAGTGGTGCCGCTCTTCATCACCAACGCGATAGATGACCAGCCCCTCCCGCTCTACGGCGATGGCTCTCAGATGCGGGATTACCAGTACGTCCTGGACCACTGCGAAGGGATAGATATTGTGCTCCACCGAGGCCAGCCCGGTGAGGTCTACAACCTGGGCACCGGTGTGGAGACGCGCAACATTGATATGGCGCGCGCCATCCTGGACCTGCTGGGCAAGCCCTATTCGCTCATCCAGCCGGTACGGGACCGCCCCGGCCACGACCGCCGTTACGCGCTGGACATCAGTAAAATCCGTGCGCTGGGCTGGGAATCATCCCACACCTTTGCGGAGGCGCTGGAGAAGACCGTGCGCTGGTACGTGGAGAACGAGTGGTGGTGGCGGCCCATCAAGAGCGGCGAGCACTACCGGGAATACTACCGGCGGCAATATGAGGGCCGAGAGATTCGGCCGGAGAAAACCTAACTGAGCCCAATCAGCGAGGAGGACGTAGCCCGAGTACTGGCGGCCCCGGAGCAAATAGAGATTGTCCACGAGGGTCGCGCCGTTTATCAATCCCGGCTGCCATCCGGCGAACCGCCCAAGATATATATTTGCTTCATGTGTTTTGGATATTGACCACGCTCCCCCGGCTGTAGTAACAGCATACCGGACCAGCAAGGTGGCCAAGGATTGGAAGACGGAAGGATGAAAGTCATCTACGACCCCGAGACGGATACGCTCACCACCGGTGTAACCGGTCATCAGAGTCTTCGGAATCGTGAAGAGCGCTCTCTCCGCCTTACTCAAATCCTTTGCCCGGGCCTGCAAGGAGTTTGACCTGCTAGCGGAGGGCGACCGGGTGGCGGTGGCCCTCTCCGGCGGTAAGGATAGTACCAGTCTCCTGGACCTGCTGCTTCGGTATCGGGAGCGGGCCGGTTTTTCCTACGAGGTGATCGCCGTCCACGTTGTGGGCACTGCCGCCGGATTCCCCGACCTGACCGGAGTGCTGGCTCCCTGGCTGGAGGCGCGCGGGGTGGAGTACCGCTTCGTCCCGCTGGAGTTCCCGTCCGATGAACCGATGCCGCCCGATTGCTTCCGCTGCGCCTGGAACCGCCGCAAGGCCCTCTTCCTGGCCGCGGACGCGCTGGGCTGCAACAAACTGGCCCTCGGCCACCACGCCGACGACGCCGCCGTCACGGCCCTGATGAACCTGCTCTTCACGGGCCGCCTGGAAACCCTGGAGCCGAAAGTGGATTTCTTCGGCGGACGGATCACCGTCATCCGTCCGCTCATCTACATCCCGGCCAAAGACCTGGCCGCCTACGCGCGGGCCTCGGGCTTCCCGGTGGCCCCGCCCTGCCCCTACGGGCAGGACGCCAACCGTCAGAAGGTGGAGGACTTCCTGCGCGGTTTCGGCCCCCGCCAGCAGGCCCACATCCGGGCCAACCTGTGGAAAGCGACCCAGGAAAGGTCAGCGAATCGGCAATTCGCCGATTCGCTGATTCCGTGATGCTTCAGCATGCGCCTTCAGCGTCTGGAACTTCAGGGCTATAAATCCTTCGCCGACCGGACGGAGTTCGTCTTCCCGACCGGCATCACGGCCATCGTCGGCCCCAACGGGTCCGGCAAGTCCAACATCGCCGATGCCATTCGCTGGGCCCTGGGCGAGCAGAGCCTGCGCCTCCTGCGCGGCAAGACCACCGAAGATATGATTTTCTCCGGCAGCGGCCGTCGGCCCCGCGCCGGGATGGCCCAGGTCCTCCTCACCCTGGATAACGGCGACGGCTGGCTCCCCGTAGACTTCGCCGAAGTAACCCTTGGGCGGCGAGCCTACCGCTCCGGCGAGAGCGAGTATCTCCTGAACGGCAACCGCGTCCGCCTGCGGGACCTGATGGACCTCCTGGCCGAAAGCGGCCTGGCCCAGCGCACCTATACCGTCATCGGCCAGGGACTGGTGGATATAGCCCTCTCGCTCCAGCCCCAGGAGCGGCGTGCTCTCTTTGAGGAAGCCGCCGGTATCGCCGTCTACCGCGCCCGGCGGGAGGAGGCGGCGGCTCAACTGGATGAGACGGAGCGCAACCTGGAACGGGTCCGCGACCTCCTGGGCGAAATCGCCCCTCGCCTGAAGCGGCTGGAGGAGCAGATGGCCCGCTTTCAGGAGTACGAGCGGGTCTCTGGGTATTTGAAACAACTCCAGAGGGCCTGGTACGGCTACCACTGGGGCCAGGCCCAGGGGGAATTGCAACGGGTCCAGGAGCGAGCCCGCGCGGCCGAGGAGGCGCTGGCCGCCCGGCAGGCTGAGGCGGAAGCGATCGCGGCCCGTCTGGCCGACCTGCGCCACCGCCAGACCGAACTCCGCAACGACCTGCGGGACGCCTACCGCCGCGTCGCTGACCTCCACGAGCGCATGGACGCCGCCCAGCGGGAACTGGCCGCGCTGGCCGAACGGTCCCGCCTGCTGGCCGTTCGGGAAGAAGAATTGCAGGCAGAACTGGAACCCCTCCGGGTCCAGGAGACGGCTCAGGCCGAACGGGTGCGCGCCGCTCAGGCCCAGGTGGCGGAACTCCAGGAGCGGGTGGCCGCGCAGGAAGCCCGCGTCGCCGCGCTGGAGGCGGAACTGGCCGACCTGCGCCGCCGGGTCCGGGAAGAGGCCCTTCAGCGGGAGCGGATGGAGGCCGAAGGGCGCGCCCTGCGGGCCCAACGGGACGAACTGGAAGCGGCGCTGGCCCAGACCCATGCCCGGCTGGCCTGCCTGGAGGCGGAACGGGAACTCCTGGCCCGCATGCGGGACGAGGGGGCTGGCCTGGCCGAAGGGACGCGCCGCATCCTGCAGGCCGGGCTACCGGGCGTGATCGGACTGGTGAGCCAGATTCTGCGGGTGCCACCGGAGTGGGAACGGGCGGTGGAGGCCGCCCTGGGCCCACTTCTGCAGGCCATTGTGGTGGAGGACTGGGAGGCCGTTCTGGCCGCGCGCCGTCTTCTGGGCGCGGACGGGCGGGCCCTATTGCTCCCGCTGGCGGAAATCCGCGCGCGTCCTCGCCCCTCCCCCAGCGGCTTCGCCTCTGGAGGAGAGGTGAGGTGCGACGAGCGCTTCCGGCCCCTGGTGGACGTTCTCCTGGGCCAGGTGTGGATGGTGGAGGACCTGGAGGCCGCCCGCGCGCTGGCCCCGACCCTGCCGCCCGGGGGCCGGTGCGTTACCCGGGAGGGAGAAATTGTCGCCGCCGATGGGACGGTAACCGTTGGCCGCGCCGAGGGTGGCCTGCTGGCCCGAGAGCGGGCCTGGGGGGAATTGCCCGGCCGCCTGGAGGCCGCCCGCCGCCAAAAGGAGGAGCAGGAAGCAGAACTGGCCCGGGTCGTCCAGGCCCTTGCCGAATGGGAGGCGCGCTCCCAGGAGGCCAGCCGCGCCGCCGACGAGGCCGCCGCCCGTCTGGCTCAGGCGGAGGCCCCCCTGGCCGGGGCCCGGACCGACCTGGCGCTGGCCCGGCAGGCGTTGGAGAACGGGCGCGCGCTCCTGGCCCGCGAAGAGGCCGCTCTGGACCGTATCCGGCGGGAACTGGAGGCCCGGCGCGCCCGCCTGAACGAACTGGCACGGGAGCGCAGGGCGGTCGCAGAGCGCCTGGAGGCCCTCCGGCAGGAAACGGCCCGCCACGAGGAAGCGCTCCGGGAAGCCCGCGCCCGTATCGGCCCGGCGGAGGAGGAACTGAACCGGCTGAGCGCTGAACAGGACGCGGTGGAGGCCGAGGAGCGACGGATCTCGGCCCGCATCCGTCAGGCTGAAGAACGGTTGAACGCGGCCCGGCTGGAGGTCTCCCGCACCCAGGACCGCCTGACCCGTCTCCAGGAGCGCATCCAAGAGGACCTGGGACTGGTAGACCTGGAGGTGCGCGGCCCTGTCCGGCTTCAGCAACCGCTGCCACTGGGATCGCTGGTTACCTCCCTGCCCGTGGTGGAGGTATTGCCGGAGGGGCTGGAGGAGGAAATCCAGCGCCTCAAGGCCCGCCTGCGGCAACTGGGGCCGATCAACCCCGGCGCCCCGCAGGAGTACGCGGAGGTCAACGAACGCTACCGCTTCCTCTCCGAGCAGGTCGCCGACCTGGAGACGGCGTCGGCCCGGCTGCGCGCCGTGGTCGCCGACCTGGACCGGATGATGGAGCAGGCCTTCCGAGAGACCTTTGAGGCCGTTGCCCAGGCCTTTGAGGAGAACTTCACCCGTCTCTTTAACGGCGGGTCGGCCCGCCTGGAACTGACCGACCCCGACGACCCGGCCCGGACCGGCGTGGACATCCTGGCCCGTCCGCCGGGCAAGCGGCTGCAGAGCCTGGCCCTGCTCTCCGGCGGCGAACGGGCCCTGACCGCCGTTGCCCTCATCTTTGCCATCCTCAAAGTCCGCCCGACCCCGTTCTGCGTCTTAGACGAGGTGGACGCGATGCTGGACGAGGCGAACGTGGCCCGTTTCCGGGACCTGCTGACGGAACTGGCGCAGCGCACCCAGTTTATCGTCATCACCCACAACCGGGGCACCGTGGAGGCCGCTGACACCGTCTACGGTGTCTCTATGGGCCCCGACGGCACGAGCCAGGTCCTCTCCCTGCGGCTGGATGGAGATGGGACGCGGACAAGCGCCGAGGAACGCGGATAAACTTCAGCCCTGTTCCGGTTGGGCCGTCCTGCTCCGGGCAGGTGGCTATCTGATTATCGTTGTTTCGCTATTCTTCTTGCCTCAGGTTGCCCTGATTGTCCGCTACAACAATGGCATTTACGAGCAACTGGACGCTGTTCCAGAACGGGAATATGCTGTTGTATTCGGGGCTTACGTCTTTGAGGATGACACGCTGAGCGATGCCGCCTGGGAGCGGATAGAAGCCGGCGTGCAGTTGTACCGCCAGCGCAAGGTGCGGAAACTGTTTATATCGGGCGACAATGAGAGCAACCAGCAGGCAGATGCTATGGCGCGATATGCCCGAGAGCGCGGGGTAGCTGAGCAGGATATTCTCGTGGATCCTCTGGGGATAGATACCCACGACACATGCAGACATTTTGCACAGTTCGCCAGTGAGGGCATTCTGGTCACTCAGGCATTTCACCTGCCCCGAGCCATGTGGATGTGCGAACGAGAAGGAGTGAACATCGTCGGAGTGGCCTCCAATCGGTTGGGCCTTCTATCCAAGCGGGGGGAATATCCGCTGGCTATATACGGGGTCCGCATTCAACGATTCCTGCGGGAATCTGCGCTGACCTGGGCCTTTGCCCTGGGAATCTACGACCGTGTATCCAACAAAGCGGAACAGTTAGAACAGTGAACACTCTGCGCTCTTTGCGTTCTCTGCGGTAAAAGGGCATTCTATGGCGAAAGTGGCGGTTCTCACCACGGGCGGGACGGTGGCGATGCGCCACGACCTGGCGCGGGGCGGCGCTGTCCCGGCGCTGAGCGCGGCCGACCTGACTGCTGTCCTCCCGCCCGGCGCGCCGGAACTGGTGGTGGAGGAAGTCTGCCCTTGGCAACTGGAGCGAGAACTGGTCCCCTGCTCGCGCCTGGAGGAGCGGGTGGCGCTGGTCAAACTGGCCGTCGGGATGGGCGCGGAGCCCCTGGAAGACGCGCTGGCGCGCGGCGCGCGGGGTGTGGTGATAGAGGCGCTGGGCGCCAGCCGCTTGCCACCGTGGTGACTCCCCGTCATAGAGCGGGCCCTGGCGACAGGCATGGCGGTTGTTATCGCCAGTCGCTGCCCTTCCGGCCGGGTAGGGGATCCCTACGGTTACCCCGGAGGCTACCGAACGCTGAAGGAGATGGGATGTCTGTTCTCCCCCGGCCTGAACGGTCCGAAGACCTGGATTCGGCTCATGGTGGTCCTGGGCGCCGTCCAGAACCGGGTGGACATGGCCTCACGGTGGAACAGTGAACTTCAGAGGGCAAATGGCTGTAGAGTGGGCTCTGATCTGCGCCATCACGTTTATCCTGTTTCTGGACACCCACGGCCTTTCTCCCCTGATCGCGCCCTATGTCCGCGCCCTGGGAGCCCCGGTGGGCCTTGCCGGATGGATTGTGGGCATTTTCTCAGTGGCCAACCTTCTCGGGAACCTGGGTGGCGGGCTGTGGACCGATCGCGTGGGACGAAAACTGCCCCTGGTTGTGGGTCTGCTGATCGTGGGGACCACACTGCTGGTCTACCCGGCCCTCCGGTCGCCGCAGGCTCTGCTGCTGGTCCGGGCAGTCCATGGCCTGGGGAGCGCGCTGGTGGCTCCTGCCTGCCTGGCCTCCCTGGGCGACACCTCATTGCCTACAGCCCGGGGGCGGACGATGGCCTTCTACGGCGTCGCCTACGGGATGTCTGGCCTGGTCGGCCCGCCGCTGGGCGGCCTGATCCGGGACCGGTTCGGATACCCCGCTGTCTTCCTGGGCCTGGCGGCTCTGATGTTCCTGGCCGCGCTGGTGGCCATTGGACGGCTGAAGGGAGGCCGCCCCTTGGGGAAGGATTCCAGGCCCGACGCTGGCGCCTGGCGGTCGCTGCTGCGCCACCGGCTCTCCGTCTCCTTTGTCGCCGCGTTCTGCTGGATGTTCGCCCTGGGGACCCTGCTGGTCTTTCTCCCCCTGATCGGAGAGGCGCGGGGGTTCACCGCCGCACGGGTGGGGATGCTCTTCGGCAGTTTCGCCCTGGCGGCCAGTCTGCTCCAGGCCTCCCCTCTGGGCCGCCTCTCTGACCGATGGGGACGGCTCCCGACCATTGTGCTGGGGCTGGCATTTATCGCAGCGGCCCTCCTGCTCCTCTCCCTTCTGACTGCCTGGGGGCCGATGATGGGCGCGATGTTCCTCTACGGCCTGGGCTTCGGTGTGCTCTTTCCAGCCAAATCAGCGCTCATCGCCGATGAGACCACACCTCTTACTCGGGGGAAGGCATCGGGCGTCTTCGCGGCGATGTTCTCCGTGGGGATGATCGCGGGGACGGGGATGGCAGGAGCGATGGAGCGCTGGCATCAGACCACCGGCCTTCACCCTTTCCAGGGGGCCGCGCTGGTGGTGCTGGGCGGTCTGCTCTGGGCTATCGCTGTCAGCCTGACCGACCGCCGAAAACAGCGCGCGTAGCGCAGGCCGCCAGGCCAATGGTGCTAACATTTGCCATTGGCGCCGATGAAGTCGTCCTTCTTGGGCCTTCGGCCACGGGACAGCCTGCACCGTCCCTTGAGAAAGCGTCAACGAAGGTTGACGCTGGGCACTCCGTGCCCAGGGAAGGCTGATTTCCAATCAGCGCAGCGGCGCGGCCACAAAAGTGAGTGCCATTGGGCCGTCAGCCCCGCCACACCCTGCGCCCTGCGACGTGACAGGAGGTACAACCTGGAACCCATAGACCTGGCCCGACAGATTGTAGATGTCATCGTGGAGAAGAAGGGAGAGGACATCCTGCTCCTGGACATCCACGAACTGACCATGCTGACCGACTACTTTGTTCTCTGTAGCGGTACCAGCGACCGGCAACTCCAGGCGCTGGAGAGCGGAATCCGGGAGGAGATAGAAAAAACCCTGAGCGTCTCCCCCCTGCACGTAGAAGGAGAGCCGTCATCCGGCTGGATTCTGATGGACTACGGCCCTGTGGTGGTGCACATCTTTGACCCCCAGGTCCGCTCCTACTACAACCTGGAAGCCCTTTGGCGGCGCGGCCGGGTGATCGTGCGCATCCAGTGATGCTTGTTATCACCACGAAGACACCAAGACACGAAGAATGGTTGATTTTTCATTGTTCATTCATCCTTTGTGTCTTCGTGCCTTTGTGGTAAAACCGTCGGAGGTGCCCCTATGCAACCCCTATCAGATGACCTGATCATCCGCATCGGCGGCGAGGCCGGGATGGGGCTGGAATCCAGCGGCGTAGGCTTCTCGCAAGCCTTGGTACGCGGCGGGCTCCACGTCTTCGGTGTCGCCGACTATCATTCCCGTATTCGCGGCGGTCATAACTTCTTCACCGTCCGTATGGCCCGTCGCCCCCTCTACAGCCACACCGAACCCGTCCACCTGCTCCTGGCGCTGGACCCGGAGACGGTCCAACGGCATATCGGCGCGCTGGTGCCGGGGGGCGCCGTCGTCTACGACGAGAAGGACGGCCTCCCCGACATCCCCCGCCGGACAGACGTCCAGTACTTCTCCATTCCTCTTTCCAGACTGGCCGAAGAATCCGGCGGGAGCGCCATTATGCGCAACACGCTGGTCTTTGCCGTTGCCGCCGGGCTCATCGGGTTTGACCCAGCGTACATTGAGAGCGTGGCGCGGGATAACTTTGCCCGTAAAGGGCCGGCCGTGGTGGACGCCAACCTGCGAGTGATTGCGGCCGGAGTGGAGGCGGCCCGTCCCTTCCAGGCCGACTTCCCCTTCCGGATGGAAGCGGTCCCCGGCGCGCCCCGCCGTTTGCTCCTCAACGGCAACCAGGCCTTCGCGATGGGCGCGCTGGCGGGCGGCTGTCGCTTTGTCGCTGGCTATCCAATGACGCCGGGGAGCCCTGTTCTGGAGTGGATGGCGGCCCACGCGGCCGAATACGGCGTCGTTACCCTCCAGGTGGAAGACGAAATCGCGGCGCTCTGTATGGCGATCGGCGCCGGATACGCCGGGGTGCGGGCTATGGCTCCCACCTCCGGCGGCGGCTTCTCCCTGATGGTGGAGGCCCTGGGCCTGGCCGGGATGACGGAGGTCCCCGTCGTCGTCTACGAAGCCCAGCGGCCCGGCCCCTCCACTGGCCTGGCGACCCGTACCGAGCAGGGCGACCTGCTCTTCGTCCTCCACGCCTCCCAGGGCGAATTCCCGCGCGTTGTCCTGGCACCGGGAACGATAGAGCAGGCCTTTGAGGCTGGCTGGCGGGCCTTCAACTTCGCGGAACGCTACCAGACCCCCGTTCTTGTCCTCTCTGACCACTACCTGGCGACCTCCGTCCGGGACGTGGCTCCCGAAGACCTGGACTTTGACGCAGTGGTCATAGACCGGGGCGAGTTACTGACCCCGGAGGAACTGGACAACCTGGAGGGCGAGTACAAACGGCACCGGTTCACCGAAAGTGGCATCTCTCCCCGCGCCATTCCCGGCCACCCGAAGGCCGTCTACGCCTCCTCCAGCGACGAGCACGACGAGTACGGCCACATTCAGGAGGACGCAGAGAACCGCCGCCGGATGCACGACAAGCGCATGCGAAAACTGGAAACAGCCCGGGCGGAGATGCGCCTGCCCACCGTCTACGGCCCGGAGGACGCCGACCTGACCTTCATCGCCTGGGGCTCCACCTACGGGCCCCTGCGGGAGGCCGTGGACCGGCTGAACGAGCAGGGCCTGCGGGCCCGGATGCTCCATTTCACCGACATCTGGCCCGTTCCCCGGGGCGTGGAGGACCTGCTGACGGGCGAGACGGTGGCTGTAGAAGGCAACTATTCCGGCCAGTTTGCGAATCTGTTGCGGATGGCAACGGGCCACACCGTCTCCCGCCGCATCCTCAAGTGGGACGGCCGTCCGATTTCGCCGGAGTACATCCTACGGAACACGGAATACGCAATACGCACTTAGCCCGTACTGCGTACTGCGTATTCCATTGCGTGGAGGAAACACAATGGTGACCATAGACGATTTCGCCAGTCCCGTTCGCCCCACCTGGTGTACCGGGTGCGGGAACTTTGCGATCTGGAACGCGGTGAAGCGAGCGCTGGCCCAGGTGGGTCTGGCGCCGCACCAGGTCATGCTGGTGAGCGGTATTGGCTGTGGGAGCAAACTCCCCGATTACACCCACGCCAACGGCTATATGACCCTGCATGGCCGGACCGTCCCTGTGGCGACGGGAGCCCGGCTGGCCAACCACGGCCTGCGGGTCCTCTGCACCCATGGCGACGGCGATGCCTATGCGGAGGGCCTGGGCCACATGCTTCACGCCGCCCGCCGCAACATCGGCCTGGTGGACATCATCCAGGATAACCGCATCTACGGCCTGACGAAGGGCCAGTACTCCCCTACCAGCGACCGGGGCCGGGTGAGCAAGACCTCCCCATGGGGCTCCTTTGAACTGCCGGTCAACCCGATTGCGCTGGCGCTGGCGGCGGGCGCGACCTTCGTCGCCCGCTCCTGGTCCGGCGACCTCGCGCACCTGACGGAGGTCATCGTCCGCGCGCTGGGCCACCGAGGCTACGCGCTCATTGATGTCTTCCAGCCCTGTGTTACCTTCAACCGGCAGAACTCCTACGACTACTACCGCCCTCGCGTCTACAAACTTCAGGACGACCCCAACTACGACGTTACCGACAAAATGGCGGCCTTTGCCAAGGCCCTGGAGTGGGGCGACCGTATCCCCATAGGCGTCTTCTACCAGGTGGAGGACCGGCCCGCGTACGAAGAGCAAGTCCCGGCGCTGCAGGCCGGCCCGCTGGCCCCCCGGCCCCTGGAGAAACTCCACCCGGAGCAGGTCCGACGGTTGCTGGAGGAGTTTGTATAGACCGGCGGTTTCCCTATGGACACAACGCGAGCCCTCTGGACCGACCGCCCTATTCAGACCCGCAGCGAGGATCGGCTGAATTTCGCCGATTACGCCGACATCCTGGCCGACATCATCCTCACCGCCGATACTCCCATCACCCTGGGCATCTTTGGCCCATGGGGAAGTGGGAAGACCAGCCTGATGCGGCTGGTCGCCGAGCGGCTGGTCGGCCAGCGGACCCCCGGCCATCGCCGGGCCCGCATCGTCTGGTTTAACGCCTGGCAGTACGAGCGGGACGAGGCCGCCCTCTGGCGGTCTCTCCTCCTCCATGTCCTGGACGGCCTCCGGAGCGACGACCTCTCCGCCACGGACGCCCGTCAGATAGAGGACTGGCGGATGCGCCTCTACGCCGACGTGGAACGGACCGAACTGGGCTCCCTGCAGGTAGATTGGCCCGCCGCCGGCCGCGCCGCCCTCAAACTGGGCCTCTCCTTCATCCCCGGCCCGGGGACGTTAGCCGAACTGGTCAAACTGGCCCAGGGCAACCTCTCGGTGGTGGAGGACCTGGTCAGGGCCTTCCGGCGGGAACGAGTGGAGGTCCACCGCCGCCGCCTCACCCTCCTGGAAGAATTCCAGGCGGGCTTTGCCCATCTGGTCCGGGAGTACATCTGGTCCCGCAACGGCCTGCTGGTGCTCTTCATAGATGACCTGGACCGCTGCCTCCCGGCCCGCGCAGTGGAAGTCCTGGAAACGATCAAACTCTACCTGGACGTGCCTGGATGCGCCTTTGTCATCGCGGCCGACCGGGAGATGATCGAGCGAGTAGTCCAGAGCCGCTACGGCGCGGACGCCGATGCCCCAATTCAGGGCCGGGACTACCTGGACAAACTGGTCCAGATTCCTTTCTATCTCCCCCCACTGGAGGAGGAGCAGATTCTTGCCTACATCGCCGACCACGCGCCGGAAATAGATGAGACCTGCCGGGCCATTTTCGCCATCGGTCTGGAGCCGAACCCCCGGGTGGTCAAGCGGGCGCTGAACATCTTCCGCCTCCTCTCCGACCTGGCCCGGCGCCGGGAGGAAGCCGGTGTGATGGAGCCGGTCGTCCCCGCGCTCCTGGCCAAAATGGTAGTGGTCCAGACCCGCTACCGGGACCTCTACCGGGACCTCCAGGAATACCCCGTCCTCATCCAGGACCTGGAGACAGCGGCTCGGGAAGGAACGGAGGTCCGCCAGCCGGTGGCGCCTGTCCCTCCAGAGACGACCACGCTCCTGGAAAAGTACCTGCGCCACCGCGCCCTGTTGCGAATGCTGCGCCTCGGGCCGCCCTTTGCCCCCTTGAGCCGGGAGCAGATCGCCGCGTACATCTTCCTGGTCCGCACCACCGGCGCGGAGGGGGCCGAACCGCCGGCAGACCTGCCCTCCCGCCGCTGGGCAGACCTCCTCAGCAACGACCCGACCCGACTGAAGAGCGCAGTGGAGGCGATTCGGGAACAGGGCACCGCCGAATGGTACCGAGACGCACTGGTGCGGGTCCTGGAGCCCGGCTCTGGCGCCTCGGTTGCCGAGCGGCTCTCGGCCGCCGCTGCCCTGGGCTACCTGGGCGACCCCCGGAACCTGGACGAGATGGTGGAAATCCCTGGCGGCCCCTTCCTTTTCGGCGAAGAGCGGCGGTCCGTGATGACAATGGCCTTCCGGATCAGCCGCTATCCAGTAACCAACGCCCAGTACGCCCGCTTCCTGGCGGCCAACCCCCACTATCCCGTCCCATATGTGGACGAAGAATGGGCCCGCCCCTACAACTGGGACCCCGTTACCCGGACCTATCCAGAGGGAAAAGCCAACCACCCGGTGGTGCTGGTGAGTTGGGAAGACGCCATGGCATACTGCGCCTGGGCAGGGGTTCGTCTCCCGACCGAGGAGGAGTGGGAACGGGCAGCCCGAGGGGAAGACGGACGGGCCTATCCCTGGGGGCCATCCTTTGACCCCACCCGGGCCAACGTACGGGAAAGCGGCATCGGCGGCACCACACCGGTCGGCGCCTACCCGGAAGGAGCCAGCCCCTACGGGGTGCTGGACTGCGCCGGGAACGTCTGGGAGTGGACATCTACTCCCCACGACCGGGATGAGATGATCATCCGGGGCGGGGCCTGGAACTTCTTCGCGGGGGACGCGCAGACGTTTGTCCGGGAGCGGGCCCGGCGGGACCACCGTTCGCACTGCGTGGGCTTCCGGGTCGCTGCCGGCCTGGCGGTGATTCCGGCGGACGCGGAGGAGCACGGATAGTTTAACTACCGTCCGACACACGATGTGGACGCCTGGTGGACAGCGAAAGCCTCATCAGAGGACCATGAACGAATCATCCAGATTTTAGAGGCGGCCCTCCGGCCCTTACGGCGATGTCCGAATCTGTGCCCGGGGAGACATAGCCAGCGTGGAACTGATGCGGGAAGGAAGAGTTCTCTTCACCTTCCAGGTGGCCAAACGGACAGCCCAGTTGGAGCCCTCCCGGCCTGCTCGGTGGATAGATGTCCTTTTGGATCCGATTTCCGCCCCTCCGCCACGGGCCGCGTCTGCCCGATTGCGCCAGTGGTTCACAACCGCTCCTGGCATGGCTTGCCGCCCCTCCCCTATCTGGGCCAACCGCTGGTTTATATCCGGGATGACCCCAATCTGGCATATGGATAACAGTAGCTCCGTCCGTTTTGACTTCCCGAAAGGAGATTATGACCGAGAAACCCTTTCTCCACCGACTGCGCGCCGCGCAGGAGCGCCGCCGGTCCTGGCTCTGTGTGGGCCTGGACCCGGTTCTGGAACAACTGCCGGAGGTGGCCCAGCGGGCCGATGACCCGCTGGCCTACTTCGGGCAGGCTATCGTAGAGGCCACGGCCGACCTGACCTGCGCCTACAAGCCCAACCTGGCCTTCTGGCTGGCCTACGGGACAGCAGGCCTACGGGCTCTCCAGTCCGTCCTGGAAGCGGTCCCGGAGGACGTCCCGGTCATCCTGGACGGCAAATTCGGCGACATCGGCCACACCGCCGCCGCCTACGCCCGCTTCGCCTTTGACGTCCTGCGCGCCGACGCGGTTACCGTCAACCCATACCTGGGGCTGGACGGTGTCCGCCCGTTCCTGGAGCGGGCCGATCGGGGCACCTTCCTGCTGGCCCGGACCTCCAACCCTTCCGCGCCGGACCTACAGGACCGGACGGCAGGCGGGGAGCCCCTTTATCTGGCCGTTGCCCGACTGGCGCAGGAGTGGGACAGAGCCCTCCCCGGCACCTGCGGCCTGGTGGTGGGCGCGACCTATCCGGAAGAACTGGCCCGCCTGCGGGCCGCCGTCCCCGACCTCCCCTTCCTCATCCCTGGCCTGGGCGCGCAGGGCGGCGACCTGGAGGCAGCGGCCCGCTACGGCCCGGCTGGGGCGGTCGGCCCAGTGGTCAATGTCTCCCGCGCCGTCCTCTATGCTTCCAGCGGCCCCGATTTCGCCGACGCCGCCCGCGCGGCAGCGCTCCGGTGGGTGGAATCCCTGCAAGAGGCGGCCACTGGGGCTCCGCCATCGGTTCCCCAGGAGGAAGCGTTGGCCCGCCTGGCACTGGCGCTCTTTGACGCCGGATGTGTCCAGTTCGGCACCTTCACCCTCAAATCGGGCCTGACCTCTCCCATCTACATTGACCTGCGCCTCCTGGCCAGCTACCCGGCTCTCCTGGGAGACGTGGCGCGGGCCATGGCCAGTATCGCTCGCCATCTTTCCTTTGACCGAATCGCTGCCGTTCCCTACGCCGGAATTCCCATCGGCACTGCGCTGGCACTGGAGATGGGCTGTCCCCTCATCTACCCCCGTCGAGAAGTCAAAGAACATGGCACCCGGCGGGCCATTGAAGGGGCCTTCACGCCCGGCGAGACCGTTCTCTTGGTGGATGACCTGATCACCCGGGGAGATAGCAAACTGGAGGCCGCTGCCCCTCTGCAAGAAGCCGGACTGGTGGTGCGGGACGTGCTGGTACTGATTGACCGAGAACAGGGCGGGGCAGAAGACCTGGCCCAGCATGGCCTGCGGCTTCACGCCGTCCTTCCGCTGACCCGCATGCTGGCAATCCTGCGGGATGCTGGACGCATCTCCCTGGCCCAGTACAGTGAAGTGCTGACCTATCTGCGAGGAAATAGCGCCTGATCCCCGGATAGGATAAGGGAACACCCAAACGTTTCGCGGTCAGTGGTCGTGCGTCCTCTGCTGGCTACCCTCATCCTGGTTTTCGGGTTGACCGGCTGCCAATCGGTTCCATCTTCTTCACCGCCGGCCTCCCGAAGCGGAACACTGATCATCTTCCATGCCGGAAGTCTGGCAGAGCCGATACGGGCCCTCACCACGGCTTTCCAGTCCCATTACCCCGGCGTTACTTTTGCGGCGGAGGCGTCCGGTAGCAACGAGGCCGCCCGCAAAATCCGCGAACTGGGACGGGAAGCCGACCTGGTGATACTGGCAGACTATCGGGTGATTGACCTGTGGCTCATTCCCGACTTTGCCGACTGGAACATCCGTTTTGCCCGTAACGAGATGGTGCTGGCCTATACCGACCGTTCCCGCTACGCGGCGGAAATCCATGCGGGTAATTGGTACACCATCCTTGGCCGAGATGGCGTCATCTGCGGCCGCGCCGACCCCGATACGGACCCCTGCGGCTACCGCACGCTGATGGTCTGGCAACTGGCGGAAGCGCACTACGGGATCCCCGACCTGTACCGCACATTGGAAGCGCACTGCCCAACTACATACACACGGCCCAAATCGGTGGAATTGATCGCACTCCTGCAGTCCGGTGATGTGGACTACGCGTTTATGTACCGTTCGGTCGCGCTGCAACACGGCCTCCGGTGGGTGGAGTTGCCACCGGAAATCAACCTGGGGAACCCAGCGTATGCCGACTTTTATGGGAGAGCGCGCGTGGCCATTGCCGGTACAGCGCCGGGCACGACCCTCACCATGACGGGCGAGCCCATCGTCTATGGCGTGACGGTTCCCAAAAACGCCCCCCGTCCCGACCTGGCGCTGGAGTTTGTCCGGTTCCTCATCAGCCCAGAGGGACAGGCCATCATGGCGCGGATGGGCCAGCCGCCGGTTGTGCCGCCCGTCGCCGGGGACCGAGATGCGCTTCCTCTCGTCCTTCAGCCCCTGGTAACGGAGGAACCCTGATGAGCGTCCTTTTCGCCAACCGGCTGACTGTTCTCTTCTCCGCCCTCGGAATGCTGCTGGTTCTGTTCGTCGCCGTTCCGCTGGCCCGGACGATTACTGCCTCCAGCCCATCACTTCTCTGGCAGACTCTGTTGGATCCAGAAGTGCGCGGGGCGATCTCCCTGACGCTCTACGCCTCCTTCATCGCCACTTTACTGGCTTTGATCTGCGGTGTTCCCCTGGCCTACTTGCTGGCTCGCGTGGATTTCCCGGGCAAGGGGGTGGTAGAAGGAATCATAGATGTACCGGTCGTTGTCCCTCACTCCGCCGCAGGTATCGCGCTGCTGATGGTCTTTGGTCGACAGGCTCCGCTGGGTCAGGTATTCGGTCTTCTGGGCCTGCGGTTCGTTTCCGCAGTGCCAGGCATCGTGGTGGCCATGCTCTTTGTTAGCCTTTCATTCCTGGTCAACGCGGCTCGGGAGGGCTTTGAAGCGGTAGACCCCCGCCTGGAACGGGTGGCCCGGACACTGGGAGCATCTCCCTGGGAGACCTTCTGGCGCGTCTCCTTTCCCCTGGCCTGGCGTAGTATCCTGTCCGGGGCCCTGATGATGTGGGCCCGTGGCCTGAGCGAGTTCGGTGCCGTTGTCATCCTGGCCTACCATCCGATGGTTGCACCGGTTCTCCTCTACGAGCGCTTTGAGTCCTTCGGACTGGCCTATGCCCAGCCGGTGGCAGCGTTGATGATTCTCATCTGTCTGGTAACCTTCGCCGTATTGCGGGGGACCACCCGGAAGAGCCGAAGAGCGCGATGAGCCTGCGGGTAACGGATTTGTGGCTGGACCTGGGAGCATTCCACCTGCGGGGCATCCACCTGGAAATAGCGCCCGGGGAGTATTTCGTCATTCTGGGCCCCACCGGCGCCGGCAAGACCGTGCTCTTGGAAACCCTCGCAGGCCTTCATTTCCCCCGAAGAGGACAGATTTCCCTGCACGGTGAGGACATCACCCGGTTTCCACCGGAGCGTCGCTCCATCGGATTTGTGTACCAGGACTACGCGCTCTTTCCGCACCTGAGTGTGGAAGAGAACATCGCTTTTGGTCTATGGCTACGGAGAATGGGCCGGAAGGCCGTCTCGGAGCGAGTGGAGGCAATCAGCCGACGCCTTTCCATCCACCATCTGCTCCCGCGGAAACCAGAGACGCTGAGCGGGGGCGAGGCCCAGCGGGTAGCGCTGGCCCGCGCGCTGGCCATAGAGCCTTCCCTGCTCCTGCTGGATGAACCCCTGAGCGCACTGGACCCTGGGACCCGGGAAGGGCTACAACAGGAACTGGTCCGGTTGCACCGGGAACTGGGCACCACCACCATCCACGTTACCCACGACTTTGAGGAAGCCGTTGCACTGGCCGATCGCATCGCAGTGATGCATCAAGGGCAAATCGTCCAGATTGGCCCTCCAGAGGAAATATTCCGGAAGCCCGACTCCGAATGGGTGGCCCGTTTTGTGGGGATGAGAAACATCTTCCGGGGTGAACTCCGCCCTGGCGACGGCAATTATCAGTGGCTGGTTCTGGAAGGCACCGAGCAACCAGAGGTGCGAATGGCTGTCCTGACCGACCGTTTCGGTCCGGTCCACGCTTCCATCCGTCCCGAGGACATTGTCCTCTCCCAGGAACCGCTCCGTTCCAGCATGCGCAATTCCTTTCGGGGGCGCGTGGTGAGCATCCTGGACCGGGGAACCCTCATCTATGTAACGGTACGCGTCCCGCCGGATAGGACTTTATTGAAAGCCACAGACTTCACCTGCGCCATCACGCGCCCCTCACTGGAGGAGATGAATCTCAAGGAAGGAATGGAGGTATGGATCGCCTTTAAAGCCTCTGCTGTCCATGTCTTCTAAGCCCATAGCCGAATCCACTGCCAAAAGCCTATTCGCGTACATACAGGCTGTTCACCTGTCCTGAATGAAAAGGCCCGGTGGATCGCGGCGCGGCCGTCGCGAACAACCTCTTCACCACGAACCCGAACGACGAAGGAGGATAATGAGCCAACATCCTGGACCCAACTGGCGCCGATATGCTTCTGTTTTTCTCTCTGGATGGTTGATGGGAACGGCGGATGTGATTCCGGGTGTTTCGGGAGGCACCGTTGCCTTCA
Organism: Anaerolineae bacterium; assembly: GCA_025060135.1. Classification (GTDB taxonomy): domain Bacteria; phylum Chloroflexota; class Anaerolineae; order B4-G1; family DUEL01; genus SpSt-77. The sequence goes on from JANXCY010000016.1 coordinate 30,970, forward strand.
TCCTGGGTATTTACGAGGAACTCATTGATGCTATCCGCTCGGTGGTTCCCTTTCTTCGCCGACTGGTCTCCCTGCGCTGGCGGGAGGCTGTGAAGGGATTCCCCTGGCTTTTCCTGCTGGCACTGGGAGCCGGAATCGGCACAGCGGTGCTGAGTATGGCCCGATTTCTGCACTGGGCGCTGGAAACCTATCCGACCTATGTGTATGCCCTCTTTTTCGGGCTGATCGTCGCTTCGGTTTACGTGGTTCGCACCCGGGTCCAAACGTGGAAACCCCACCTGTTGCTGGTGACCCTTCTCTTCACCGCTGGCACCTACCTGTTGATGGGATTAAGACCAGCCCAAACCCCTGAAGCCCTCTGGTTTATCTTTCTGAGCGGGATGCTGGCAATTTGTGCGATGATTTTACCCGGCATCTCGGGAGCGTTCATCCTGGTACTGTTGGGCAAATACCAGTATCTCCTAGGCGCGCTCATTCACCTGGACCTGGACACCATCCTGGTCTTCATCGCGGGTGCGGCGATAGGCATTGTCTCCTTTGCCAACGTCCTGCGCTGGCTGTTAAACCACTATCACGATCTGACCGTCGCCGCACTGATCGGATTTATGCTGGGTGCCCTGCGGGAACTGTGGCCCTGGAAGCGGGCCAGGCTGGTGGACCATATTCCCGTGGAACCGGTGGATACCCTGCCCGCTGCGTTGACCAGTGAGACAGCTTTCGCGTTGGGGCTGATGGGACTGGGATTTGGGATAGTTATCGTCATTGAAAGACTGGCCGAACGCCGGAGGAGGCCCCCGGCGTCCCCGCCTGCCCGAAGATAGGAAAAGGGGCAATGCGCATCGGCTATCCCTGCATCAACCTTTCCCTGGACTGCCGTCCCAGCCGCACCGTTCGGCTGGCCCACCTCACCTGGGAGCGGCTTCAGGAAACGGTGGCCGGGAACCTGGCCTGTTTAGAGCGCATCCTGCGCTGGAACAGCGAACGGGGCCTCCTCTTTTTCCGTATCACCTCCGACCTGGTTCCGTTGGCCTCTCATCCGGCCAACCGCTTCCCCTGGGACGAGTTCTTTGCTTCGGACTTTGCCCGCATCGGCGCGTTAATCCGCGCAGCCGGGATACGCATCTCTATGCATCCGGGCCAGTATACCCTACTGAACTCCCCCCGCCCAGAGGTCGTGGCAGCAGCCCATGCAGACCTGGCCTACCATGCCCGCGTGCTGGACCTCTTGGGCCTGGACCGGACAGCGAAGATTCAGATTCACATCGGCGGCCTGTACGGGGATAAGCGGGCCGCGCTGGAGCGCTTTATCCGGGAGGTGCACCGGTTAGACCCGGCGGTGCGGGCCCGTATAGTCGTGGAGAACGATGAGCGGATGTTCAACCTGGACGACTGTCTGGCGGTGAACCGGGAGACGGGCTTGCCAGTCCTGCTGGATGTCTTCCACCGAGAGGTCTACCCCGACGAGCGGCCACTGCCGGAGGCCCTGGCAGCGGCCCGGATGACCTGGGAAAAGGAGGACGGTCCTCCCATGGTGGACTACTCCTCACCGCTTCCTGGAGGCCGTCCCGGAAGCCATGCCCATACGCTGGATGAGGATCACTTTCGCCAGTTTCTGGCTCAGAGCCATCCCCACGACTTTGACCTGATGCTGGAGGTCAAAGACAAAGAGCGGAGCGCACTACAAGCGCTGGAGATTCTGAGAGGCCTGGACGCGGTCAGGATGCAGGCCACCCGGCCCGCCATGGGCTCTAACCGCTTTTAGAGCCCCAATCGGGGCGCAGTTTTCGGGTCATCCTGCCGGGTCGCCGGACTGGCCGGGGCACCTTCTGGCCCATCTCGTAGAGACTGATCCCCGCCACCACCCCGAATGCGGCGCTGTAGAGGAGAAGAAACGGCAACAGGTCTACCCGTCCAGCGGACCACGCCCACGCGACCATTCCCAGAGCGTAGAGAGCCAGGGCGATCTCCCCTCCCACGGCCCGGTCCTCTCGCAGGCGATACCCGCTCCGTTGCCAGTTCCCCCGCCGTCCATCCAGACGAAACTTGGGGGTGCGGACAAACTCGCCTCCCCAACGGATCAGCCCCTCGAGCAGAGCCAGGGTGTTGCCCCAGGCGACGCCGGTGCCGATCAGCATCAGCACCGGAAATGCCCGCAATCGCCGTTTCCAATCCCGGTACAGAGCCCACTGCCCCGTTCCATAGACCAGCATCGGTCCCAGGCAGAGAGGTCCCAGCAACCGGGAGATGTTCCCCAACGGCGATGGGACCAGGAAGGTTATCGGTGTTAGCAGGAGCATCAGGACCAGCAGAGGATAGACCAGGTAGCCACTCAGATGAAGCAGTCCCAGCAGCTTCTGCCAGGGGCCAACGTGGGGGCTACGGAGCAACGGACGGGCCAGTTTCCGCAAACACTGTACCGATCCCTTCGCCCAACGGGCCTGTTGCCGCTTGAACGCCAGCACCTGGGGCGGGAGTTCGGCCGGGCAATCCACATCGGGCAGGAACCGACACCGCCATCCGGCCAGTTGAGCCCGGTAACTCAGGTCTAAATCCTCGCACACCGTCTCGCTTTGCCACCCCCCACTCGCTTCAATACATACCCTTCGCCAGACGCCCCCGCTACCGTTGAAATGCATCAGCAGGCCGGTCTGGCTGCGGGCGGTCTGCTCCACCACGAAGTGGCCATCCAGCGCAATGGCCTGCGCCTGGGTAACGAGGGAATGCTCATCGTTCAGATGGGCCCATCGAGTCTGCACCATACCCAGGCGGGGGTCCGCCAAAAAATGAGGGACCACCCGGAGCAGGAAATCGGGATGGGGGCAAAAATCTGCGTCAAAGATGGCAATCAGTTCCCCGCGCGCTTGTTGCAGCCCCCAGGCCAGGGCCCCCGCTTTAAAACCGGTGCGTTCAGAGCGGTGAAGCACCTGGATGTCCACCCCCCGGGCCTGCCAAAAAGCGGCCCGCGCCCGGGCAATGGCAGTTGTCTCGTCGGTGGAATCGTCCAGAACCTGGATTTCCAACCGGTCTCGGGGATAATCCAGCGAGGCCACCGTGTCAATCAGCCGCCGCACGACATACCGCTCGTTGTAAAGGGGCAACTGAACAGTAACGACCGGTAGGTCTGCACGGGGAGAGGGCAACTGCATAGCCGTCGTGTCCCTGGCGTGTTTTCGGTGTCGCCAGTAGAGCACCAGCAAAACCCAACTGTGCAGGCCGTAGGCCGCCAGCCAGAGAATGATCAAGAGATAAAGGCCGACCAGGATGTGTAGAAGCGGGCGCAATTCCAGAAACAACATAGCCACCGGTGTGATCCAACGGTTGGGGCTCTGGCTCGGATCAGTCCAGGATGTAGGGAATCTGATCGGGCGGCGGGACCGGGGTGAGGACGTAGACATCCACCCAGCGATACCAGAGGACCAGATCATCGTCATTGTAGCCCAGGTCAATCCGGCGACCTTTGATCGCGCCGCCGGTATCTGCGGCGAACCCGATGCCGTAGCCCGGGACATAGACACGGGTCCGGAGAGGGATGACGCGCGGGTCCACCGCTACGATGCCCCGTTGCATCGGCAGGCCCAGACGGGTGCGCCCGTAGTAGGGATGGGTCCTCGGCACACCAGCCGTGGACGCGCTGTAGGAGGTCGCCAGCATGCGGATGACCCGCCAGTACTCTATGGTACCCTCCGGTGTCGCCAGTTGCCGAACGACAATTTTCGTTCCATAGCCGATGATTTTCTCCGTCGGCGGAACGGCGACGTATTCATCTTCCAGGGCCCGGGCAACCTCCACACCGTTCTCGTACCGGACCCGCCAGCGCCGCTGGAGGATGCCCGGCGCGCCTTCCTGGATCAGGCGGCGGTGGTCGATCTCCAGTTCGGGGTCCGGCTGCCAGCGGACCGGGTAGGGGATCGGCGACTGCTGGATCAGGAACGCTTCCGCCACCCGCACCACCTGGACCGTGGTCTCCTCACCCAGAGGGGTCTCCGGCGGCGGGTGGGTATAGTCCTGGCCCACTAAGATGATGCCCAGGTCGGCCAGCACCTCTCCCACCTGGGTGCGATGGGTCCGGGTACGGATCGTTTTTCCGTCCACCTGAACGGTAACCGGTCGGGAGCGTTCCAGAAAGATATGCATCCCCGCGGAGACAGGCTCTCCCAGGTCCGGGCGCACGCGGTCAGCCCGGTAGAGAGCCAGGCCCAATTCCTCCAGGGCCTGCCCGACGGTGGGCGCTGCAGTAGTGAAAGAGAGCGTCCGTCCATTCTCGTGGAGGGTAACCGGCACCGCACGGGCTACCCGGATGACCTGGTCGCCGGAGCAGGTAGGGAGGTCCGTCGCGGCTGCACAGGAAGTAACCGTAACCCGATCGGCGGGATGAAGAGAGATACCCGCCTCGGCCAGTACCTGATCGGCGCTGGGGGCGTGTGTCCAGAACGTCCAGGTCCGCCCGTCGGCCTGGATGGTTACCGCGCGGGCCCGAGAGACGGATACCGCCATCCCGGGCCGGAGCAAGGTCTCCGGTGCGGGCTCCACGATGTCCTCCGGGCGGAGACTCAGGCCGACATCCACCAACAACGCGCCGACCGTCTGCTGGTGCGTACGGACCGGCCGGGCCGCTCCATCCACGATCAGAGTAACCGGCACGGCATCGGCATAGTACGTCGCGATCCATCCACTCACCAGCACACAAGCCACCAGGGCCACCGCGCCCTGAATGATCCGATCCTGATCCATTCGTCTACAGCCTGGAGTCTGAGAGAGCACGCCTGAACATTTTCATGGGCTGAAAACCGTACCCCGCCCCTCCATATTTCAGATATGCCCAATATAAAATGGCCGTGCACCTTCCGTCGAGCCTGACCACCGGGTCGCTGCCGGCCATTTGGCTCCAGGCAGGCACCCCTGCGGCACCCAGGAGGGACTCCGTACCGTTGCTTCCTCCCGGACCTGGCGGGGTTAGGAGGCTCCTGCCGCGCAGGACCCACCCTTCAGCGCCCTCTGACCAGAAGGAACACCAGCGCCATGAGCCCTCGGGAAGGCATTCGACCCCGCTATGGCGGATTGCGGGTACAGGGCACCGCCAGCTCCCCGTCTAGCACGGCCGTATTCATGTTACCCCAGGACAAAAGGATGTCAAGTCTCCATATTGCTAATCGCTGATGGTGGGAATCATCGGGGGTCATTGGTTCCGAACTCCGGTTCATTTGGCGTCTGGGCGGACCTGTGGTACAATCTACCCTGTCGCCGATATGGCATCATTGATCTGGAGCCAGTCCAATGATCCCGGATTCCCACACTCATACCTGCTTTTCCTTTGACAGCGATGCCTCTCCGGAGTCCATGTGTCGGGCCGCTCTCGTCCGGGGGATGTCCGAGATCGCCATCACTGACCATGTGGATCTGAACCCCCTGGACGGCGGCTACGGTTACTTCCAATCCGACGAACAATGGGAGGCCCTGGCTCGCTGTCGCGCCCGGCTGGACGGTCGCGTGCGGGTCCACATCGGACTGGAATGCGGCGAACCCCACCGCTTTCCCCAGGAGGTAAGCGCTCTACTCTCCGCCCATTCGTACGATGTGATTCTGGGATCCATCCACTGGATGGGGAACCATTCGGTAGAGACTGCCGAATTCTTTGAAGGCCGGGATATTCACGAAGGGATTATCCTGTATCTGGAGGAACTGGCCTGCCTGGCCCGAGAGGGCGACTACGATGTCCTGGCCCATCCCGACATCATCCGCCGGGCCGTCTTCCGCCGATTCGGCTGGACCGACCTGGATTGGACTCCCTACGAGGCTCCGATGCGGCGGGTCTTGCGGACGGTGGCCGAACGAGGAAAAGCGCTGGAAGTGAACACTTCCTACCGGCGACGTGGTATGGGGCCGCCTGGCCCCTCGGTCCAGGTCCTGCGCTGGTTTCGGGAGGAGGGAGGCCAATTCATCACCCTGGGCTCCGATGCCCATCGCCCGGAGGAGGTCGGCGCGGATTTCGGAGAGGCCCTGACCATGGTCCGGGCCGCCGGGTTTGAGAGCATCACCGTCTTCCGTCACCGGATGCCTCACCGGATTCCAGTGTAACCCCAGACCATAACGAGAGACCACCATGGATGTGCGCGCGCTCTTTCTGGGCCTCTTGCAGGGCGCTACGGAATTCCTCCCTATCAGCAGTTCCGGGCATCTGGTGCTGGTCCCCTGGCTGCTGGGCTGGCCCATCCCCAGCCTGGCCTTTGATACCCTGGTCCACTGGGGGACAGCGGTCGCCGTCATAGGCTACTTTTGGAGAGATTGGGTGGCCCTAATCCGAGGAGCCTGGCGGGGATTCCGGACCCGTTCCCTGAACGATCCCGAGACCCGTCTGCTATGCCTTATTCTTTTTGCCACCGTTCCAGGCGCGCTGGCTGGAGCGCTCCTGGAAGACTTCTTTGAGGGGATGTTCGCTCGTCCGGCGGCTGCCGCCGGTTTCCTCCTTTTCACCGCGGCGATCCTGATCCTGGCCGAATTCACATGGGCGCGGCATTCCTCTAATCCGGATAGCGATGCCCCGCGCGCTCTGACGGATCTCTCCTGGACGGATGCCCTGATGATTGGACTGGCGCAGGCCGTTGCCATCCTCCCTGGCGTCTCCCGATCTGGCGCCACCATTGCCGCCGGGCTGGGTCGGAGACTGGAGCGAGAGGCAGCAGCCCGATTCAGTTTTCTGCTCTCTACCCCCATCATCCTGGGCGCAGGGGCCATGCAGATGCTCCAACTGTTCCGGTCCGGTGGCTGGGCCGGGGAAGCGGCAACCCTGATGGTGGGCTTCCTGGCTGCGCTGGTCTCCGGCGGCCTGAGCATCCACTTCCTGCTGCGTTATGTCCGGCGGCGGCCCCTCTACCTTTTTGCTCTTTACTGTGTCCTAATGGGCATCCTGGGCCTGATCGTCGCCATTCTGAGAGGGTAATGTTTCCCCTAAGATACCCATCGGAGTGGGTCATATATTCGTGAAATTCGTGCCTTTCGTGTCCCTGATGCTGATTCCGGGGCTGGTCGCCTGCGCCCCTCAACCTCTGACCGTTACCCCGGAACCGGTTACCCTGCGCCTGGTCCTCTCCGATGCCTGCGCGGAGACAGCCCAGGCACTGGCCCGGGCGTATCACCTCCAGAAACCATGGGTGGCCATACAGATGGAGGTCTTCAACGATGCGCAGGCCCTAGAGCGACTGGAGGCGGGCGCAGCCGATGCTATTGCCCTCATCGGGGCGGATACGGACATCCCGTTGTGGACTCACCCCTTTGCGGAGGACGCGCTGGCCATCATAGTCCATCCCGCCGTTCCGGTGGAGGGCCTCACCCTGGCTGAATTGCGAGAAGTCCTCCGGGGACGGGTCAGCGAGTGGCCCGACGGCACACCGATCCAGGTCGTCAGCCGGGAGGCAGGCGCCGGCACCTTATCACTGATTCAGGCATCGGTTCTGGGCAACCGGGACCTCACGCTGACGGCGCGGGTAGTGGTGGACGACAGAAGGGTAACCAGCCTGGTGGCCCAGACCTCTGGCGCCATCGGATACGTTCCTCTCAGCCGGGTGCCCCCTGAGGTCCGTAGGCTGACCCTGGAGGGACAGCCCCCGGCCCCTACGGCCGATTATCCCCTCGCCTATGCCTGTCGCTGGGCCACGCGGGCGGAGCCGACCGGCGCGCTACGGGATTGGCTCCAGTGGACGGCTGGCCCCCAGGGCCAGTCCATTGTAGAGCAGGCTCTGCACCCCAGACCGTGAGTGTTTCTCGAAGCCCACGAAGCCTATGCGGTGCATCCTCCGAGCCAGACCCGGTGGGGTCCTGCGGCCCCACCTCCGACTTTAGCCTTTCTGCCTGCGGCGCTTCCGCACGGCTTGTGGCCGCTTCCGTGGCCCCATCAAAAGATGGTTTTCGTGTTGTTCTTTCAACCCGCCGGGGCGGTTTTGTGGTATGATCCGTATCCTTCCTCCCGAAATCGTTGCCCAGATCGCCGCTGGTGAGGTGGTGAACCGGCCCGCGTCGGTCATCAAGGAACTGGTGGAGAACAGTATCGACGCGGGCGCGCGGGAAATCCGCGTGGAAGTAGCCGACGGCGGCAAACGATTGATGCGCGTCGCCGACGACGGATGCGGCATTCCCACCGATGAGGTGGAACTGGCTTTTCAGCGCCATGCCACCAGTAAGTTGGCCTCCGCTGAAGACCTGCTGCGGATTCAAACCCTGGGCTTTCGGGGCGAGGCCCTGGCTTCCATCGCCGCCGTCAGCCGGGTAACCTGCGCCACGCGGGCGGCCGAGGAGGAGATCGGCACCCTGATCCGGCTGGAAGGCGGCAAAGTGGTGAGCCGCCGTCCGCTTGGCCGTCCGGTCGGCACAACGGTCACCGTGGAGGACATTTTCTACAACGTCCCCGCGCGCCGCAAGTTCCTTCGCTCCTCCGCCACCGAACGGCACCACATTGACGCCTGGGTGACCCGCTACGCGATGGTCTACTCGGACCGCCGTTTTGTTCTGGTTCACGACGGACGGGAGACCCTCCGGTCCCCCGGAACCGGGCGGATGCGGGACGTGCTGGTAGCCGTATATGGTGGGGAGGTGGGAAGCGCGCTCATGGAAATCCTCCCCGAAGAGAACGAATCCATCCAGGTGGCAGGATTCACCAGCCCGCCACACCTGCATCGGGCCGACCGGGGGGCAATCACCCTCTTTGTCAACGGACGCTGGGTCCAAGATGCGCGCCTGACCTACGCGGTCATCCAGGCTTACCACACCCTCATTCCCGCCGGACGGTATCCCCTGGCGGTCATCACCATTACCCTGCCGCCGGAGGATGTAGATGTCAACGTCCATCCCGCCAAGGCAGAGGTCCGCTTCCGGGACGGGGAAGGAGTCTTCCGGGCTGTCCAGCGGGCGGTGCGGCGAGCATTGACGGAAGAAAGAGGCATTTCGGCCATACGGACCTTCCCCGGACCCGCCTTCGTCCATTCCCCCGAGGCCCGATTCCCGGAGCGAGCGACCGGGGCACCGTTCCGACCGGTTCCGATGCCCGGGGTTTCTCCTCCCCCCTCTCCAGACGGCCTGCCTGTGTTGCGGGTGATCGGGCAGGTCGCCGCGACCTATATTATCGCTGAAGGGCCAGATGGTCTCTATCTGATCGACCAGCACGCGGCCCACGAGCGGGTGCTCTACGAGCGGCTGATGGCCCAACGGGAAAGCGGTATCCCTCTCCAGCCGTTGCTGGAGCCGGTGGCAGTAGACCTGCCCCCCGAATGGGCAGGACTGGTGGAGGCCCATCAGGAAACATTACGCCGCCTGGGGATAGAAGTGGAGCCTTTCGGGGGGAACACCTTCCTGGTTCGGGCCCTCCCGGCGGTGCTCCGATCGGCCCATCCCGGCGAGGTGTTGGTGGAGGCCGCTCGGGGCTTAGCCGAGGGGAGCAGCCCCCCCGAGGAATGGGGAATCGCGACAAAAGAGGAAATGGAAAAAGCCATTATCCGGCAGGTGTGCAAAGAAGGCGCCATCAAAGCCGGTCAGGTACTTTCTCGGGAGGAAATGGAGGAACTGTTACGGGCACTGGAGGGATGTGCCAGCCCGCGCACTTGTCCCCATGGCCGCCCGACGATGATCCACATCAGCACGGCCCAACTGGCGCGGGAATTCCAGCGACGGTAACTGAGATGCCTCCGGTGGGGGCGGCAAAGCCACCCCCACCGATGCCCCCTACCCCAGCCGCGCCAGCCGCTCCGTCAGTTGCTGATAGGCCGCCCGCAGGTCTGCCAGTTTCTCTCGCTCCCGCTCCACGACCGACGCCGGTGCCCTCCGCGCGAACTCTCCGGCCAGCAACGCCTCGCTGCGGGCAATCCGCGCGGCCACCTCTGTCAGTTCCTGTTCCAACCGCGCCCGCTCCGCTTCCAGGTTCACTAGCCCCGACAGCGGCAGGTACGCGGCCACGTCGCCAACCACCACTGTCGCAGCCTGGGCCGGCGCGTCCATCGCCTCGGCAATCGTCAGCGCCTCCGGGTCCAACTTAGCCAGCGTACAGAGGATGGCCCGCTCCTCTTGGAGAAGCCCCACCCACCCCCCGGCGGCAAAGAGAGCCGGAATCCGCTTCCCTGGCTCCACACTGTACTCCGCCCGGACGTTGCGGATGCCCCGGACGAGGTCCATCACCAGCGCCATCTCTTCTTCCGCCCGCTCATCCACTGGCCATGGGGCCTCCTCGGGCCAACGGGCCAGCATCAGCGACTCCGTCTCTTTGGGGACCGGTAGCGCCTGCCACAGCGCCTCCGTTACAAACGGCATAAACGGATGGAGCAGCCGCAGCGCCCCATCCAGCACTGTCAACAACACCCGGCGCGCAGGTGCAGTGGACGACGGAGTGGCATCCGGCGCGTAGACGGCGATTTTGGAAATCTCCAGATACCAGTCGCAGAACTCACTCCAGAGGAAATCGTTGATCTGGCGACCCGCCTCGCCGTACTGGTACTCCTCCATCAGACGGTTCACGTTGGCAACCAGGCGAGCCAGACGGCTCAGAATCCACCGCTCTGGCCGCCCGAGAAGTAATTCCTGAAGGTCCGGAAGGTCCCCGGGCCACTGATCGCAAACCGAAAGGACATAGCGGGTCGCCTGCCAGATTTTGTTGGCAAAATTCCGCGCACCCTCAATCCGGCGCGGGTCCAGGTTCATATCGTTGCCCGGAGTGGAAGAGGTAAGGAGCGTATAGCGGAGCGCATCCGCGCCGTAGTCCCGAATAATATTGAGGGGGTCGTACTTATCTGCGTCGGGCATAGACTTGGAGATTTTCCGCCCGTGCTGGTCCCGGATCAGGCCATGCAGGTAGACTGTGGAATACGGCGCCTTCCCGGTCATCTCCAGACCCAGCATCACCTCGCGGGCCACCCAGAAGAAAAGGATGTCGTAGCCGGTCTCCCGCATATCGGTGGGGTAGTAGCGGCGGAAGTCGGGCGTCGGGTCAGGCCAGCCCAAGGTGGAAAAGGGCCAGAGGCCGGAAGAAAACCAGGTATCCAGAACGTCCTCATCCTGATGAATGTTGGGGCTCCCGCACTGCGCACAGTTCGTGGGGTCTTCCAGTTCGCAGGTCTGGCCGCCGCAGTCGTCGCAGTACCAGACGGGGATACGGTGGCCCCACCAGAGTTGACGACTGATACACCAATCCCGAATGTTCTCCAGCCACTGGAAGTAGATTTTCTCAAATCGCTGGGGGACGATGCGCATCTGGCCCTCCCGGACGGCGCGGATGGCCGCCTCGGCCAGAGGCCGGGTATGCACGAACCACTGAACGGAGAGATACGGCTCTGTAATGGTATCGCAGCGCTGGCAGTGGCCGACGGAGTGGACGTAGGGCTCCGTCTTCACCAGCAATCCTTCCCGCTCCAGGTCGTCCACGATGCGACGGCGGCACTCAAAGCGGTCCAGTCCCTGGTATGGGCCACCGTTCTCGTTGACCTGCGCCGTCTCGGTGAGGACGTTGATCGGCTCCAGACCGTGGCGCAGGCCGATCTCGTAGTCGGTGGGGTCGTGGGCCGGGGTAACCTTGACCGCGCCGGTCCCGAACTTCGGGTCCACCGCCGGGTCGGCAATAATAGGGATCCGACGGCCTATGGCCGGAAGGACCACTGTCTTCCCGATCAGGCCCCGGTAGCGCTCATCATCGGGATGGACTGCAACGGCGGTGTCGCCCAAGATCGTCTCCGGGCGAGTGGTCGCGACGGTGATAAAGTAGGTGGCCCTTTCGGCCCAGCGCCCGCTCCCCCATTCGGCCCGGGGCCCGTCCCAATGCTCGTCCACCAGTGGGTAGCGGACAGTCCAGAGATGGCCCGGCACCTCGCGGTGGATGTTTTCCAGGTCAGAGATGGCGCTGGTGCAGCGAGGGCACCAGTTCACCATATACTTGCCCCGGTAGATAAGCCCCTTCTTGTAGAGGCGGACGAAGGCAGTGCGGACCGCGCGGGAAAGGTCAGGGTCCAGGGTGAAGCGATCCCGGGTCCAATCACAGGAGACGCCCAGGCGCTTGTGCTGCTGGGTGATGATGGCCCGATGTTTCTGAGCCCACTCCCAGCAGCGCTGGACGAACCGCTCCCGTCCCAGGTCATGACGGGTGAGGCCCTCCCGGCGCAAGTCCCGCTCCACGACGTTCTGCGTAGCGATGCCCGCGTGGTCAGTGCCGGGGAGGAAAAGCGTATCGTACCCGCGCATGCGGTAATAACGGGTCTGGAGGTCCTCCACTGCAGCCGTCATCGCGTGGCCCAGATGGAGGACACCGGTAACGTTGGGCGGGGGCATGGTGATGCAGAAGCGGGGGCCATCGGGAGCGACCAGCCCTTTCTGGATAAGGGTCTCGGGACAGAAGAAACCCCGCTCCTCCCACCACTGGTAAAGGCGCTCCTCTATCTCGGCGGGGTTGTAGATACGGGCTAAACGTTCGGTCATTGACCCTCCTCCGGGAAAAAATGAGCGTGAAGCGTGATGGCGTCGAGAAACAAACTGCCCCCTCCGTCCAGGGACGGAGGGGGCACTCCGCGGTACCACCCTGGTTCGCCGGTAAGGAACCGGCGCACTTGGCGCCCTCGCCGAAGCGCCACTCCGTGGATGGGGCTCACGACCAGCGATCCCCCTCTCCTTCTCGGCTGACGACAAACGGCAAGAGCCTCCGCTGTAACGGGCGAAACCCGGAGAGACCTACTGCGGCGGGTGGAGGCGACACTGTTCAGGCATCCCGTACGGTTTGCCTCTGCCCCTCCATACTCTCGCCGGTTCAGTCTCCCGACTCCCGGGCGACCTTCGGTCGGCGGCGCTGCAGGGGCTCGCAGCCGATGACCCCCTTCTCTGCCCGACCAGTCCGCAGGCCTGGTAGCCTGTGCGACAGGCCGGTTCGCCAGAGCCGTCCCGACCTACTCCTCCCGTTCTTCGTCGCTGCAGCGGGCCTGGCCCGCTCCTTGTAGAGTTGATTTTACCATGTTCGGGCCACCTGTCAAGCGCCACTGCCCGCTGGAGACCCGAAGCAGACACCCCCTCTTTCCCTTAAGGGCCTCCTGTGGTATCATGCCTTCTGATGACCCCAATTACACTCCCTGCCTGGCCCTGGGACGTGGTCCATCGGATCGCCGCAGAGCGAGGTGTTCGGGTCTGGCCCGTGGGCGGCGGCGTGCGGGACCTCCTCATGGGGCGACCTGTTCACGATTGGGACTTCGCCGTGGACCAGGACGCGTTGGGGCTGGCCCGCGCCGTCGCCGATACGCTGAAGGGCACGTTCTACCCCCTGGATGAAGAGCGGGACACCGGTCGGGTGATCGTCCGGCGAGAAGGCCGGCGGATCGAACTGGATTTCGCCCGCCTGCGTGGACCAGACCTGGAAGCCGACCTGCGCGATCGGGATTTCACCATCAACGCCATTGCCGTCGGTCCCGATGGCGAACTGATTGACCCCACCGGCGGCCTGGCCGACCTGGAAGCCCGCCGAGTGCGGGCAGTGGGACCCCAGGCCTTTGATCGGGACCCCCTCCGCATGCTGCGCGCCGTCCGCATCGTGGCCGAACTGGGCCTGCGACTGGAAGTCCGGACAGCCCAGTGGATTATAGAGCGCGCGCGGGAACTTCCCCGCGCCGCCCCGGAGCGCATCCGGGATGAATTCGCACGCCTCCTGAATGCTCGCTCTGTTGCCTATCACCTCCAACTGCTGGACGAACTGGGCCTGATGACGTCCATCCTTCCCGATGTGGAAGCCCTCCGAGAACAGCACCAGACCCCGCCCCACCGCTATGCCGTCTGGTGGCACACCCTGATGACGGTGGACGCGACCGAGCACATCCTGCGCCAGGTCGGCGCCATCGGTGGTCCAGGCCACAAATCGCTCCCCCCGGACTATGCAGACGCGCCAGATTGGGCCTGGGATCAGGTCCAGGAGACGCTGGCCCCTTTCGCCCCCGCGCTGGTTCGCCACCTCCGGCGGCCCACCATTGCCCCCCGTTACCGGCGGACCCTTCTCCTCCTGGCCGCGCTGCTCCACGACGTGGGCAAACCCCTGACAGTTACGGAAGAGGTGAAACCCGGACAAACCCACCCTATTCTCCACTTCTATGGCCATGAGGCCGCTGGTGCGCGAAGAACTGCCGGGTGGATGCGCGATATGCGCTTCAGCCGGGCAGAGACGGAATCGGTGGCCACCATGGTGCGCGCCCACCTCCGGCCCTCCCAGGTCGCCGATGCCCCCGGCGGCGTAACCGGACGGGCCGCCTACCGGTTCTTCCGGGCCACTGGCGACGCTGGGGTGGAGATCGTCCTGCTGGCCCTGGCCGACCATCTGGCCATTTGGGGCCCGAACCTGCAGCCAGAGCGGTGGGCTCGCCGCCGGGCCGCCGCCCGTGCGCTGCTGGAGTATTTCTTTCACCAGAGCCGAGGAGCCATCGCGCCCCCGCCACTGGTGAACGGGCACGACCTGATGGCCGAACTGGGCCTTCCCGAGGGTCCAGAGGTGGGACGATTGCTGGAGGCCATTCGGGAAGCGCAGGCTGCGGGAGAAGTAACCACGCGGGAAGAAGCCCTGGCCCTGGCCCGGCGACTGGTATCCCCTAAAGGATGATAGGGTCTGGCGACTCTCGCGGTCCCACTCCATTATCGCTCTGCGCGGAGGCACCGGTGAAATACCGATACGATGAACTGACCTGGCCGGAGATGCGGGAGGCGATTGCCCGTCAGCCGGTGGTCCTGCTGCCCTTTGGAGCAGTGGAAGACCATGGGCCACACCTCCCCCTCAATACCGACAACATCATCGTGGAGGCCATCTGCCTGGAGGCGGCCCGACGGGCACCCGAAGCGATGCTGGTGATGCCCCTGATCGCCTACGGCCTGGACGAGCATCATATGGACTTTCCCGGCACTGTCTCGGTGGATATGCAGACCCTGATCGCCTATGTAGCCGACGTGGCGATGAGCCCGGCCCGCCATGGCTTCACCCACATTCTGATCGTGAACGGCCATGGCTCCAACACCTCTATCGCCGACCTGGCGGCCCGACGGGTGGTCCTGGAGACAGGCGCCATCTGCGGAGCGGTCAGCCCCAACGCGGCAGTGGACCCCACTCTGGCAGAGCCGACGTTCTCCCGGATGCGCCGCTCCGGACCTGGCGGCGTTGCCCATGCTTGCGAATATGAGACCGCAATGATGCTCCATCTCCGGCCCGACCTGGTTCAGATGGAGAAGGCAGTGCGGGAAATCGGACAGGTCCAACTGACCTACTTCAACTGGGACCACCCCGCGCCCAGCGCGCTGACCTGGCAGGACTGGTGGTCCCGAATGAGCGATAGCGGCGTCTGCGGCGAACCCACCGTCGCCACTGCTGAATTTGGCCGCGCCCTCTTCGAGACAACGGTGGAGAACTTCATCCGCATGGTTCAGGAATTCCGCACCATCCCTATCCGCCTCCGCCAGGACCACCATCGGACAGAACCGCATCCCGATGGCGACAAGAAACCTTAAAATTTCCTGCTCCCTGTTGACAACCGACCGATTTCGGTGTATAATGACTATTAGTCAGTATCTGACCGGTAGTTAGTTAAAAGGGGGTACCACCTTGAGCACCCGGGCCCGGCGCGAGCGAGAAAAAGAAGAGCGCCGGCAGTCCATCCTTCAGGCTGCCCGGGAGGTCTTTCTGGAAAAAGGCTTCTCCCGGGCCACGATGGACGATGTGGCTGAGCGCGCCGAGGTCAGCAAAGGCACCCTGTACCTTTATTTTGAGAGCAAGGAGACCCTCCTTGCTCATTTGCTTTTGGAAGGGCTGGATGCCCTGTATGCCTACTTGGAAGAAGCCTTTGCCCCCGACCGCCCCCTGACTGCCGATGAGCGTCTTCGTCGGCTGGGATGGGCATACCTCCGATTCTTCCAGGAAGAACCCCACTACTTCCGCTTCCTCATGGCTGTCAACGGCGAGCGGTTCCGGGAGACCGTTACTCCTGAAATGTACCAGGAGGTTCTGGAAGCCAGCATGGAAGGGCTGAATCTGGTTGCCCGGGCAGTAGAACAGGGCATCCAGGAAGGACTGTTCGCCCGCTGCGACGCTCGCCAGGCAGCGGCAACTCTCTGGGCCACTTTCAACGGCGTGCTGGAACTGATGAGCCACCCTCTGCGAAGGGACATGGTGGGCGTCAGTATGGATACGTTTTACCGGACCGCGCTGGAGACCGTGGTCCGGGGCCTGCGCGCGTCGTAAGGACGACCAGTTGGATACCTGCACGCCGGATCATTGCGAGCGTATTCAAGGGCCACCCCCTCGCTAAGGCCCAGGGCAGGCCGCCGAAGGCCACGGCCCGAGGTAGTCAACCCGAGGTCTCCAGCCGAGCCCTCGGCCCCGAGGGCTTTGGCCCGAGGGGGCTTGCTTCCTCGCTCCGTGGGCTCACCTCAGGCGCAGTCTCCTGGCCGCAACAGGGAGATTGATTCACAGCGGGTCCGCCGCTTCGCAATGACGGGAACGGAACACGCAATACGCGACCTTTCAGAAGGAGGTGTGCCGTGAAAGACGTGGTCATTGTCAGCCCCGTGCGCACGCCAGTGGGGGCCCACGGCGGTGCGCTCCGCAGCCTCCGGGCCCAGGACCTCGCCTGTATCGTCTTCAAGGCCGTGCTGGAACGGACCGGGATAGACCCCGGCATTCTGGATGAAGTCATCCTCGCCAACATCGGTCAGCCCTCGGATGCTGCCAACATCGCCCGCGTCGCCGCGCTGATGGCCGGAGTCCCCGTTCACGTCCCCGCTTTCACCGTCCAGCGCAACTGTGCCTCCGGGATGCAGGCCATCACCTCCGCCTACCAGGCCATCCAGGCCGGCGATGGCGAAATCTACCTGGTGGGCGGCACCGAGAGCATGAGCAACATCCCCTACATTCTCAAGGGCGCCCGCTGGGGCTACCGGCTCCGACACGCCGAACTGACCGACGCCCTCTGGGAAGGCCTCACCGACCCCATCTGTGGGCAGATCATGGGCCGGACCGCCGAGAACCTGGTGGAAAAGTATAACATCTCCCGCGAGGAACAGGACCAGTACGCCGTCAACTCCCACAAGAAGGCCTTTATGGCCCAGCGGATGGGCAAGTTCAACGACGAGATCGTCCCCGTGGAGGTCGTCAAGAAGGTCGCCGGGCAGGAAGTGGCGA
>JANXCY010000017.1 GCA_025060135.1 Anaerolineae bacterium
TCAGGTGTATTGGGTATATTTCCAGGTGTCCGATCTGATCGTTGGAGCAGTGGGGCTTCGTTGAAGATAAAGACACCAAAGGCCAGTATAAACATAGCCGGGACAAGTAGTAGCTTTTTCATCGTTCCTCCTCGTACGGTATGTTGGATGTGGCACCATCTACAACGATGGGGAATCTCTGGCATCCTAAGGGCTGGCCCAGGGAGGAAGGCGCTGTGCATTGCTTCTCCCTGAATCGTTACCACTTTACGTGGATTGACCAACGCCCGATTGACCCGGGAAGTCGGTAATCCCAGGCAACATGCCATCGGTCAACGCAATGTTGATTTTTGGAGTTTTCGTATCCCCATGGAACTTTTCTGTACCACCACTAGATGCTGCCCAATTTATGATAACCCATTTGATGCCTGCCTGTCAATAACGGAAATCCACCATCATTTCTATACCGATTTCCCTACCCTACAAACCCTTCTCCACCGCCCAGCGCACCGCCTCAGCCCGGCTTTTTGCCCCCAGTTTCTCCAGTATCCGGCCCACGTGCTTCTCCACCGTGTGCTCGCTGAGGGAAAGCGCACCGGCAATCTCCCGGTTGCTCCTCCCCTCCGCCATCAGCCTCAACACCTCCCACTCCCGCTCCGTCAACCCGCCCGGCCGCTCGCCCCGTGCCCAGGCCGCCAGTTTCCCGCACCGGATTTATAAGATTGCTTCGGCGTCAAGACGCCGCCTCAATAACTGCGTCGCCTTTGCTAACAGAGAGGTGCAAAAAGTGTCACCAATTTTGCACTCTCCCAGTTCTTCGAAAGCAAAAGCCCTCCCGCAGGTTTTCCCTGCAGGAGGGCCTTTTCTTGGCCTTTCGCGGCCCTTCGTGTCCTTCGCTCCGTTCGCGCTACCGTTTGGTGTACTGCGGGGCCTTGCGGGCGCGCTTGAGGCCGGGCTTCTTGCGCTCTTTGACCCGCGCGTCGCAGGTTAAGAGCCCCTTCTGGCGCAGAAGTGGCCGCAATTCGGGATCCACTTGGAGCAGGGCCCGCGCCAGACCCAGCCGCACCGCTCCGGCCTGACCGCTCATCCCGCCTCCCTTCACCTGTACGGAGACGTTGAAGCGGCCGTCCATCCCGGCGACCTTCAGCGGCTCCATCAGGCGTACCACGTCTATCTCGCGAACGAAATACTCCTGGAGGGGGCGGTCATTGACGATAAACTTCCCGTCGCCCCCGGGGTAGAGCCGTACCCGCGCGGTGGCCTCCTTGCGACGTCCCACACCCTCGTAATACTGTTGCTGTTCTGCCATCGGTTCTCTCCTCGTCCCCTACAACTCCAGCGGTTTCGGGTTCTGGGCCTGGTGAGGATGGTCCGGCCCGGCGTACACCTTCAGTTTCTTGAACATCCGCCGCCCCAGCGCGTTCTTGGGCAGCATGCCCCACACGGCGTACTCAATGACGCGCGTTGGGTGACGGGCCAGCATATCCCGCAAGCTGATCTGTTTGAACCCGCCCGGGTAGCCGGAATGGCGGTAGTAGAACTTCTGGGTCAGTTTGCGGCCCGTAACCCGGATTTTCTCGGCGTTGACGACAATGACGTAATCCCCCACATCTATCATTGGGGAGTAGATGGGCTTATGTTTGCCGCGCAGAATGCGGGCCACCTCCGTTGCCAGACGTCCCAGCGTTTTCCCGCTGGCGTCCACAACGAACCACTCCCGCTCCACTTCATCGGGTTTGGTGACGTACGTCTTCACACTCATTACTCCTTCAGAAAGAATCAAAGCATCAGGAATCAAAGGCTCGCTGGTTTTCCGCTACGACATGCTCACTACGAGCAGCCTGGCTCCCCTCGTGGTATTTCACAAACCTGCTCTGAATATCTTACTGCTATGAGGCAGAGGCCGTGCGGAGGTACAGCCGGCCCCGCCCGACGGCGATCGCCGGAGACCAGGATTTCGCGGAACGCCTCCACCGAAAGCCGCCCCAGACCGACTCGAATCATCGTGCCGACCAGGGTGCGAACCATCCGGTAGAGGAAAGCATTGGCTTCTATGTCAAAGTACAGCCAGGGCGGGGCGGCGTGCCACCCGGCATGCAGCACCCGCCGGATCGTGTTCTCCCCCTTCGGCGGGGTGCCGAAGGCAGCAAAGTCGTGCTCGCCGACCAGCAAAGCCGCCGCCGCCTGCATCGCCTCCACGTCCAGCGGCCAGGCGACATGAAAACTGGTCCGGCGGGCCAGCGGCGAACGGACAGGATGGTTGTAAATGGTGTACCGGTAGTGCCGGCTGAGCGCATCATACCGGGGGTGGAAGTCCGGCGGGGCCGGCGCCACCTCCCGTACCGCTACATCGGGTGGGAGGACCGCGTTCAGCGCCCGCAGGAGAGATGTCAGTGGATGCTTCCACTCCGTATCAAAGGCGATGACCTGTCCCTCGGCATGAACTCCCGTATCGGTGCGGCCGGCCGCCAGGATGGTAATGTCCTCACCCGTTACCTGCTCCAGTGCCCGCTCCAGGACCTCTTGGACCGTAGGCCCGTTCGTCTGTCGCTGGAAGCCCTGGTAGTTGGTGCCGTCATAGGCCACGACCGCCCGAACTCGCATCTGATTCGTGATTAGACCAGTTCCAGCACCACCATGGGGGCCGCGTCGCCCTTGCGGGGGCCCAGTTTGGTGATGCGGGTGTACCCGCCGGGCCGGTTCTGGTAGCGCGGGGCGATCTCCTCAAAGAGTTTCTTGACCAGGTCCACCCGCTCCCCCTCGGGGGTGATGACCCAGCGGTTCAGGCGGGCCGCTGCCAGACGGCGGGCATGGATGCCATAGGCGGGGTTACCGGATGCCAATCCCCGCTTGGCCAGGGTGATCAGTTTCTCCGCATGCCCGCGAATGGCCTCCGCCTTCGCTTCCGTCGTCTCTATCCGCTCGTGGTAAATCAACGCCGAGACCAGGTTCCGAAACAGGGCCCGGCGATGGCCGCTGGAACGATTCAGTTTCTTTCCTGCCACGCGATGTCGCATCTTACAACTCTCCCGATTCTTCGGATTCCTCTTTCTCCGGTGGCTGAGGCAGATAGGTCAGGTACCCGGCCGCGCCCAGTTTTTCCATTAACTCTGCCATAGACTTATCGCCAAAGTTACGGATGGTCCGGACTGCCTCGTCGCCCCGGCTGAGTACTTCCAGAACCTCTCCGACCCGCGAGATGCCCGCTCGCTTCAGGGCGTTGTAGACGCGCGCGGTCAGCCCCAGCGTTTCTATCGGGACCTCGTAGACCCGGGCCGGGATGCCCCGCTCCTCTTCACCCACCCACTCCGGCTCCTCCGTAATCCCGGCGATGAGCCGGAAGTGGGTGACCAGAATCCGGGCCGCTTCCTTGAGGGCTTCCAGCGGGCCGATACGGCCGTCGGTCCAGATTTCCATGTTCAGCCGGTCGTAGTTGGTCCGCTGGGCGACCCGGGCCCGTTCCACGTTGAACGCGACCCGCCGGACGGGACTGAACAGGGCGTCCACCGGCAGTTCGCCGATAGACCGGCGCTCCCGCTCTTCGGCCGGAGAATACCCCCGTCCCCGCTCCACCGTGAACTCCATTTCCACCACCGCCTCCGAAGAATCGGTGGTGAAGAGGTAGAGGTCCGGGTTGAGAATCTCTATCTCCGGCGGTGCCTGGATGTCCCCGGCGGTCACCACGCCGTCCCCCCGGACGGAGAGGGCCATTCGCATCGGGCCGTCGCCGTCCATCTTCAGGCGCAGTTGCTTCACCTGAAGGAGAATTTGCATCACGTCCTCCCGCACATGCGGGATGGTCGCAAATTCATGCGGGACGTCGTAGATACGGACGGAGGTGACGGCCGCTCCGGGAAGGGAGGAGAGCAGGACCCGCCGCAGGGCGTTCCCCAGCGTGATCCCGTAGCCACTCTCCAGCGGGCCGATGACGAACCGGCCGTACTGCTGGGTCAGCACCTCTTTTTCAATTTTCGGCAAAACCGGTGCGGCAAATCGGGGTTCCCTCTGTGCAGTCATCGCCACCTACCGAGAGTAGTACTCCACGACCAGTTGTTCGTTGATCGGGATATCCACATGCTCCCGCCTGGGCATTCCCAGGACCCGGGCGGAAAGGTCCGCCGCGTCCAGGGAGAGCCAATCGGGAACCCTCCTCTCGTCCAGCATCTCGGCGCGTTCCTGGAAGTACGGCCGCCGGCGGCTCCCCTCCCGCACCGCGATCCGATCACCGGGCCGGACCAGGTAGGACGGGATGGTAACCCGTCGGCCGTTGATGGTGAAGTGGCCGTGCTGAACCAGTTGGCGGGCCTGGGCGCGCGAGTCAGCGAAGCCCAGCCGGTAGACCACGTTGTCCAGACGGCGTTCCAGCAGGATGAGCAGGTTCTCACCGGTCAGGCCGGGGGTCCGCAGCGCCTCCCGGAAGTAGCGGCGGAACTGCCGCTCCATAATGCCGTAGACCCGCTTGACCTTCTGTTTTTCCCGCAACTGGCGGAAGTAGTCCGTGGGCTGTCCCCGCCGGAAGCGGGCCATCTGCCCGTGCTGCCCGGGCGGGTAATCCCGGCGCTCCAGGGCGCACTTGGGCGACATGCAGCGCGCGCCCTTCAGGAACAATTTCTGTCCTTCGCGACGACACAACCGACAAACTGGGCCTGTATATCTGGCCATACCTTTACTCCGTACTCCGTATTCCGTGATTCTTACACCCGGCGCTTCTTCGGCGGCCGGCAACCGTTGTGCGGGATGGGCGTCACATCGGTGATGGACCGAATTTTCAGCCCCGAGGCCTGCAGGGAACGGATGGCCGCTTCCCGCCCCGGGCCCGGCCCCTTGACCAGCACATCCACCTCGGTTACCCCGTTATCCAGGGCGTCTTTGGCCGCGCGCTGGGCAGCCTGACGGGCCGCGAAGGGCGTGCTCTTGCGGGAGCCCTTGAAGCCCACCAGCCCCGCGCTGGCCCAGTTAATGACGTTCCCCTGAGGGTCGGTGATGGTGATAATGGTGTTGTTGAAACTGGCGTGAATGTGGGCCACTCCGCGCGGGATCGCGCGGCGCACCCGCTGGGTAACTCTCCGACGTCTTTGAGCACGAGACATAGCCAACTCCGTAGAACGTGAAACGTAAAGTGAAACGTGAAAAGTGAAACGTGAAAAGTGAAGCGTGAATTTTACTTCTTCTTGGCGCCCCGGCGGCGGCCGCGACCGGGAACGGTCTTGCGTGGGCCTCGCTTGGTGCGCGCGTTCGTCCGCGTGCGCTGACCGCGTACCGGCAGATTCATCCGGTGGCGCAACCCGCGATAGCACCCGATTTCGATCAGGCGCTTGATGTTCATCTGCACCTCGCGCCGCAGGTCGCCCTCCACCTTGTACTCGCGGTCAATAATCTCGCGCAGGCGGGCCACCTCGGCCTCGCTGAGGTCCTTCACCCGTTTATCCGGGTCCACGCCAGCCTTGCGCAGAATCTGATTGCTCAGGCTGCGCCCGATGCCGTAGATATAGGTCAGACCAATCTCCACTCGTTTGTCTCTGGGCAGGTCTACACCGGCGATACGAGCCATACGTCCTCCGAATAGAATACGTAAAACGTGAAACGTGAAGCATGAAACGTGAAGCGTGAAAAGTGAAGCGTGAAATTAGCCCTGTCGCTGTTTATGCTTCGGGTTCTCGCAGATGACCCGAATCACGCCCTTGCGACGGATGATTTTGCACTTGGGACAGCGCCGCTTGACAGACGGTGAGACTTTCACGTTATCCTCCTGCTCTGATCCTGATACGTTCTTCCTCCACGCCTACGCGGGCAAAGGTACCAATCGTTCGCCGACAACCTCGGCGGCGTACGCTATTGCCGCCTGAAGGGCCTCCCGGCTCAGAGCCGGATAACTCTGTAGAATTTCCTCAACGCTCAGCCCCGCCGCCAGATTATCCAGCACCACCGAAACCGGGATGCGCGTCCCTCTGATGCAGGCCTTGCCGTGACAAACCCTTGGATCGGTTGTGATGTACTCTCGCCAGTCCATTTCTCATACTCCACCGACGGACATTCTCTCATCAAGGCACTTTGACCAGGGCTTCCTGAGCACGACGTTCCGGGATCATTGTCCGACTTTCCTCCACCTCTCCGGCAGGTCCCAGAAAGTCAAAAATGCTGACCTCCTCGTTGATTGCACACTTTTCCGGGTCCCAGACGATCATCGTCCGGTTCCGGCTGATTTCAAACTTCTCCCGCTCTCCCGGGTCTGCGTTATACAGCGTCGGAATCCACCAGAGCGGTACGGATGTTCTTTGAGACTCACTCACCAATCCCTTGCCCCATATGCCACGGCGTCAGTATCTCCGCCTCCCCGTCCCGGATCAGGACGGTGTGCTCAAAGTAGGCCGTCAGTTTGCCGTCTGCGGAGACGACGGTCCAGTGGTCAGGAAGGGTGCGCACCCGGTAGTCGCCCGCCAGGACCATAGTCTCTATGGCAACGGTCATCCCCGGCCACAGCAGCGGGCCCCGTCCCGGCTCCCCGTGGTTGGGAATCTGTGGCGGCTCATGCATCTGCCGACCGATCCCGTGCCCGGTGTACTCCCGCACCACGTTGTAGCCCCGGGACTCCACGTAGTTCTGAATGGCGGCGGAGATGTCGCCGACGCGGTTCCCGGCCCGGGCCTGGGCGATCGCGGCGTAGAGGGCGCCCTCCGTCACTTCCAGCAGCCGCCGAGCCTCCGGGCTGACCTCTCCCACCGGCAGGGTGATGCCCGCATCGCCGTGATAGCCGTCATAGATGGCCCCGACGTCGATGCTGATAATGTCCCCTTCTTTCAGCACCCGGGGGCCGGGAATCCCGTGGACCAGTTCCTCATTAATGGACGCACAAATTGCTGCCGGAAAGGGGTGCGGGCTACCTGGCGGATAGCCTTTAAAAGACGGGATACCGCCCCGGCGCCGGATCAGTTCCTCCGCCTTCTCGTTCAACTCCGCCGTGGTGATGCCGGGCCTTACCCATTCCCGCATCCGTTCCAGGACCTCGGCGACGATCCGCCCGGCCCTGCGCATTTTTTCGATTTCGCCTGCTGACTTCAGTTGAATCATTTCACCGCAGAGGACGCGGAGAACGCAGAGATAACCGGTCCGTTTGTTTTACAACTCTCCGGCGCTCTCCACGGTGAGAGAGCCGCAGGCGTTCCCCACGGCCGCCCGCAGGTCGGCCTGGACGTCTTCTATGGACTGCTCGCCGTCTATCTCCACCAGCAGGCCAGCCCGGCGGTAGTATTCCACCAATGGCGCCGTCTGTTCCTGATAGACTTTCAGGCGGCGGCGGTGGGCCTCTTCGGTCTCGTCGGGACGCTGGTAGAGTTCGCCCCCGCAGGCATCGCACACTCCGGCCTTCTTCGGCGGGTTGAACAGGGTGTGGTAAACCGCTCCGCAGTTCCGACAGGTCCAGCGGCCTGCCAGTCGGGCCAGGGCTACCTCCTCCCGCACCCGAATGAAGGCGACCATATCCAGCGCGGTTCCGTTCCCCCGCAGGAGACGCTCCAGCGCTTCCGCCTGGGCAACGGTACGCGGAAAGCCGTCCAGGATGAAGCCTTTGGTGCAATCCGGGCGGGCGATCCGCTCGGCGACCATACCGATGGTCACCTCATCGGGCACCAGGTCGCCCCGCTCCATGTAGGCCCGCGCCTGGCGGCCCAGGTCCGTTCCCTTATCCAGGTGCTCCCGAAAGAGGTCCCCGCTGGCGACGTGCGGGACCCCCAGCGCCTGGGCCAGTTGCTCTGCCTGCGTACCCTTGCCCGCTCCGGGCATGCCCAGAAGGACGATTCGGCAGCCCATAAACTTACTCCGACTCCTGGGCCAGGTCGGCCAGCATTTTCTCAACCGTCTGCTCCAGAACACCGATGTGATAGGCGCACACCGAATATACTACCTCGGTATCCAACTGAAAATAATGATGAGCCAGCATATCCCGCATCCCCATAACCTCTTTCCACTCTACCTGAGGATACCGAGGAAGTAGAGTTCCTCCCGTAATCTTATCTAGCTGCTTGACACTCTCTCCAATGGCAATCAATTGCATACAAATGGCATCCAGTTTTTCTAAACCCTCATCAGAACTGAGAAAATCCTCTGGCGATGAGATAGCAGCAAACCGTTTTGCGATCACCCGCGTGGATTCCAAAATGTGTTGCAGAACATCCCTGACCAGTTCCTGGTCATACATAGATGGCTTCCCGGTCAATCCGCTTCTTCAGCAAAGGGTTCATCCGTTCCCGATAGCGAACCACATCCACAGGCCGCTGCAGGATTTCTTCCAGTTCCTGCTTGATGCCCACCAGCAACAGCAAATCCGGCCGCTCCAGTTCTACCACCACATCCACGTCGCTGGCGTCGGTGGCTTCGCCCCGGGCCAGGGAGCCGAATATCCCGATCCGCGTGATGCCGAACTTTTGGGCCCTCTGGTCGCGAAATTGGGCTAAGAGGTGAAGGACTTCATCCCGTCTCATCCGGATATATCCCTGGACAGCCTCGCACTCACCCCGATACCGAAACAAAGCGACTATCCGTCACCCGATTCAGCAGGCAGCAATGGCTCTATCTTCGCCAACAAATCCGGTACATCGGGAGGAATCGGCACACCGCTCACCGGATAAACCCTTCATAGTGCCGCATCAGCAACTGGGCCTCCAGTTGCCGCATGGTATCCACCACGACGCCCACCACGATGAGCAGGCCCGCCGAGGTGATGAGCAACACATGGGTCTCCAGCATCAGTTGAACAATGAAGGGCAGGACGGCGACGCCGCCCAGGAACAGCGCGCCGAACAGGGTGATGCGCTTGTAGATACCATTGATGTAGTCCGCTGTCTGCTTGCCCGGACGGATGCCCGGGATGAACCCGCCGTACTTCTGCAGGTTCTCCGGCAGGTTCTGCTGCTCCACCAGGACGAAGGTGTAGAAGTAGGTGAAACCGACGACGGCGGCAAAGTAAAGCACTGCGTAGAGGAGGGTGGTGTACCACTCCACCGTGTGCCCGCTGAAGAAGTTCATAATATCCGCTGCCACCCTTGCCACGTTCGCGTTGGACGAATTGGCGAAGAATTGGGCAATAACCGCTGGCAGAGTCAGCAAGGACTGGGCGAAAATGAGCGGGATCATCCCGGCCATGTTGACTCGCAGCGGGATGTAGGTGCTGCCACCGCCGTACATCCGCCGACCCCGCACCCGTCGGCCATACTGGACTGGGATACGCCGCTCCCCTTCCTGGACGTAGACGATGACGAAGACCACCAGCGCGGTGATAATCAGGAAGAAAAGCAGGCCCAGGAAGCCGTCGCTGGTGTAAATCCGCGCCACGTTGGCTGGCGTCCGGGCCACGATGCCGCCGAAGATAATCAGCGAGATGCCGTTGCCGATGCCCTGTTCGGAGATCAATTCGCCCAGCCAGATAGCGAACATCGTGCCCGCCGTCATTGCGATCAGGACCGATATGGTAGGCAGGATGAACTCCGGCTGATGGAAGCCGAAGTTGGGCAGGACCGGCCGCGCGGCCGCCGCGTTGAACAACTGGGCCTGTCCCCAGGCCTGCAACATCCCCAGCGGAATAGTCAGGTAGTACGTCCACTGGTTCAGTTTTCGCCGCCCGGCTTCCCCTTCCTCCTCCGCCAGTCGCTTCAGCGCCGGGATGACCGGCACCAGCAACTGGATGATGATGGACGCGGTGATATAGGGATAGACCCCGTTCGCCAGCACCGAGTACTCCGCCACCGCGCCGCCGGAGAGCAAGTCCAGAATGCTGACCAGTTGGGCCGCTCCTCCGGTCAGGCTGCGCAGGGCCTCCCGGTCAATGCCTGGCACCGGCACATGAGAGGCCGCGCGGAAAATGACCAGAATCAGCAGCGTGTAGAACAACCGCCGCCGCAGGTCGGGAAGCCTCAGAGCATCACGTACGGCCTGGATCATCGCCACTCCTTATGCCAGTATTTCTTCCGGCAACTGCCGATGAATCGGCACCAACGCTACGTTCTCCAAGATGATCTGACGCAGCACATCATCCTGCCCAAACTGCTTAGGGCATCCAGAATTTCTATCCCCGCCAGACGTCCCTCGGCATCATAGTCGGCTGCGATCCCCTCAGCCAGGTGTTTTGTGGTGACCGTAGTCTCCAGGAACCGAATATACAACGCATCCACTTCTGGATCATATGTGACTCTCATACCGCCCCCTAAAAATAGTACGCGTACACCGTCACCACGATAATTTCATCGGTCTCTTCGGCAAATATCGGTCGCACCTACTTGGTGGCGTAAAATTTGCCGTTCCACTCCTGTCCGAAGGGAACATTCTTCCGACACTCCAGCCGCCCTCGCTCGGCGGGGCTCTACGGCGCAGTACGAATTGCTTCTACGACTTCCTCCTCGGTAACTCCCCGATACCGCAACTGCTCCTGGGCATGCCCTGAAAGGCGTATAGGTTTCATTGCCTACCGCGTCCGGTAGCCGCCCCGCTCCCAGGGCAACTCCTCCACGGTGCCGCCAGCGGCCTCAATCTTGGCCCGTGCGCTGGCGGAGAAGCGGTGGGCCTTCACGGTCAACGGGATGTTCAACTCCCCGCGCCCCAGGATGACCACCCACTCGTCGGCGTCCCGGATCAGGCCTGCCTTCGCCAGTTCCTCTGGAGTTACCACACTCCCCGGCGCGAACCGGGTCAGCCGGTCCACGTTGACCGGTGTGAAACGGACCCGCCAAGGATCCCGGAAACCGACGCCCCGCGCGAAGGGCAGTTTACGGACCAGCGGCAACTGCCCGCCCTCAAAGTACGGCGGGATGCTCCCCCCGCTGCGGGCCTTCTGCCCCTTTGTCCCGCGCCCGCCAGTCTTTCCCTGACCGGCCGCGATGCCGATGCCCTTTCGTTTGTGGCGCTTCTTAGACCCTTCAGCCGGTTGCAAATCGTGCAGTTTCATCCCTCAACCTCTTCCACTTTCAACATGTGCTGGACCTTGGCCACCATACCCCGAATGGCCGGCGTATCGGCCTTCTCCACCGTCTGATGGAGTCGGCGCAGGCCCAGCGCCCGAACCGTTGCCTTCTGGTCTCTGGAATACCCGATGGGGCTGCGAACCAGGGTGATACGGAGAACCTTCTGCTTTTCCATTGCCTGCTCCTGCCACCAGTTTACCACTTTACCAAATTACCCGATACCACCTACCGCCCTCGCATCCAGAACGGCATCACCCGGGTCTCCGGGAGGCCCCGCTCCCGCGCCAGGTCCTCGTACGAGCGGAGTTGCTTCAGGGCTTCCATAGTTGCCTTTACCACGTTGAGCATACTGGAACTGCCCATGGATTTGGTCAGCACATCGTGCACGCCTGCTGCCTCCAGCACCGCTCGGACGCCGCCGCCAGCGATGACGCCGGTGCCCGGCGAAGCAGGCTTGATCAGCACCCGTGCGCCGCTGCACTCGCCAATGGCATCGTGCGGGATGGTCCGCCCGACCAGCGGGACGGTGATCATAGATGCCCGGGCCCGCTCCGTGGCTTTGCGGATGGCATCCGGGACGGCGCGCGCCTTGCCCACGCCGATACCGACGCGGCCGTTGCGGTCGCCGACGACGGCCGTTACCCGAAAGGCAAACCGGCGTCCGCCTTTGATGACTTTGGCGACCCGCTTGATCTCCACGACCCGCTCGTCCATTTCCACCGGAGCCGTTGGCTCCAGTTCAAATTCCTGATCTAGGTCCATTCGCTCCTCCGAATTATTCCGTGCTCCGTTTTTGTTCGTAGTCAGGTACGGAACGAAGCGAAGAGCCGTTTCGGGCTTTCGGATGCCACTCCGTTCCGCTTCGTGGCTGGCTACGAACATCCTCGCATTAGAAATCTAATCCCCCTTCCCGGGCGGCGTCGGCCAGGGCCTTCACCCGACCGTGGTACTTGTATCCCGCCCGATCAAAGGCCACTTTGGTGACCCCCTGGGCCAGGGCGCGGGCCGCCAGGACCTTCCCCACCACCCGGGCTTGTTCCGTCTTTTTCAACCCGGCAATCTGCTCGCGGACTTCCGGGTCCAGGGTGGAAGCGGAGACCAGCGTGTGTCCCACCGTATCATCAATCACCTGGGCGTAGATGTGCCGCAAACTGCGAAAAACATTCAGGCGTGGGCGTTCGGGCGTGCCGAACACCTTCTTGCGCACGTGCTTGCGTCGGCGCAGTCGTCCCAATCGGCGATCTTTTTCTCCCATAATGCCTGCTCCCTACTCCTTACTTCTTTCCTTTCCCCTTGCCCTTGCCTTTACCGGCCTTACCGGCCTTCTGGCGAATCTGCTCGCCCAGGTAGCGAAGTCCTTTCCCCAGGTACGGGTCAGCCGGGCGCCAGGCGCGGATTTCGGCGGCGACCCGTCCCACCGTCTCTTTATCTGCGCCCCGGACGGTGATGATCCCCGCTTTCGGGTCCACGTCAAAGGTGATGCCCTCCGGCGGACGGACGCGGACCGGGTGGGAGAATCCCAGGTGCATCACCAGCGTCCCGTCGGGCTGGCGCTCGGCGCGGTACCCCACGCCGCGAATCTCCAGTTGTTTCTGGAATCCCTGGGAGACTCCTTCCACCATATTCGCCAGCAGGGCCCGGGTCAGCCCGTGCAGCGCCCGGTGGTGCCGGGCATCGGTGGGCCGGTAGACCCGCAGGGTGTTATCCTCTTGCACAATCTGCATCGCCGGGTCAAAGGTGCGCGTGAGGGTCCCCTTGGGGCCGCTCACGGTAACCTGGCTGCCCTGAATTTCCACCTTCACCCCGGGGGGCAAAGGAATTGGCATCCGACCAATGCGCGACATCCCGTCCTCCTACCACACGTAGCAGATGACCTCGCCGCCCACCCGCAGCCTTCGGGCCTGCTCGCCGGTGAGGATGCCCTTCGGGGTGGAGAGGATGGCGATGCCCATGCCGCTCTTCACCCAGGGAATCTCGGATGCGCGGGTGTATATCCGGCGGCCCGGCTTGCTGACCCGTTGCAGTCCCTGGATGACGGACCGCCGCTTTCGCCGTTCCCCAACGTACTTCAGGCGAATCACCAAGCGGTAGCGAGGCTGTTCCGGCGACTCCACCACTCGGTAGTCCTCAATATACCCCTCTTCCTTCAGGATGCGGGCGATGGCGACCTTCATTTTGGAAGAGGGCATCTCCACGGTGGGATGCCCCACCGCAATTGCATTACGCATACGGGTCAACATATCGGCAATGGGATCTGTTACCGTCATCGGTCCATCACCCTCACCAACTGGACTTGGCCAGCCCGGGAATGAGTCCTTCCAGGGCCAACTCTCGCAGGCAGATGCGGCAGAGGCCGAAGCGGCGGTAATAGCCGCGCGGGCGGCCACAGCGCTGGCAACGATTCCGCACCTGCACCTTATACTTCCGTCGCATTTCCCGATAGGGCATGCATTTTCTGCTCATACTTCCTCCAATACTATCGCCGGAACGGCATCCCCAAAAGTTCCAGCAGTCGCCGGGCCTCTTCGTCCGTCTTCGCGGTGGTTACAATGGTGATTTCCATGCCGCGAATTTTGTCAATCTTGTCGTAGTTGATCTCCGGGAAAATCAACTGCTCGCGCAGCCCCAGCGTATAGTTCCCTCGCCCATCAAAAGCAGAAGGAGAAACGCCGCGAAAGTCCCGCAGCCGGGGAAGCGCCACGTTGCAGAGCCGATCCAGAAACGCCCACATGCGCTCACCCCGCAGCGTTACCTTTACCCCGATGGCTCGCCCGGCCCGCAACTTGAAACTGGCGACGGACTTGCGCGCTTTGGTGATGACGGGCCGCTGCCCCGTGATAGTCGCCAGGTCTTGGACGGCGAAATCCAGCGACTTCGGATTGTCCAGTGCCTCCCCCATGCCGATGTTGATGACAATTTTCTGCAACCGAGGGACTTCCATAATATTGCGATAGCCAAACTCCCGCATGAGGGTCGGCCGAATCTGTTCCCGATACAAAGCCTGCAACCGCTGCATTGGACTCACCCTTTAACAAGTTTGCAGGAGCGCAAGAATGCAAGACTTAAAAAGACTGCCCGCATCGCTTGCAGACGCGCAGTTTGCGCCCGTTCTCCTGGCGCTCAAAGCCCACCCGCGTGGCCTCCTTGCAGTGCGGGCAGACCGGCATCACGTTGGAAAGATGAATTGGCGCCTCAAACTGGATCCGCCCGGGCTGAATTTGGCCCCGGCCCGCGCGGATCGGCCGCTGATGCTTGGTAACCAGATTCACCCCGGAGACCACCACCCGATTCTCCTTCGGGAGCACTTGCCGGACCTCGCCGCGCTTCCCTCGGTCTTCCCCGGCGATGACCTCCACTGTGTCTCCCTTCTTGACCCGAATGCCCATTTCCCACCTCACGAAATACGGAATACGGAGTACGGGATACGGAGTATTGCGTATTCCGTTTCCGTTAAAGCACCTCTGGTGCCAGCGAAATGATTTTCATAAAGCCCTTGTCCCGCAACTCCCGGGCAACGGGCCCGAAGATGCGGGTGCCGCGCGGGTTGACGCCTGTCGCGTCCAGCAATACTGCCGCGTTGTCGTCAAAGCGGATGGTGGAGCCGTCGGGGCGCCGGTACTCTTTGGCCGTACGGACGATGACCGCCTTGACCACGTCCCCCTTCTTTACCGAAGCGTTGGGCGTGGCCTGCTTGACTGTTGCCACGATGACGTCCCCGACATAGCCATACCGCCGCTTGGAGCCCCCCATCACGCGGATGCATAGCAGTTCCTTGGCTCCGGTGTTATCCGCCACCGTCAGGCGGCTTTCTTGCTGGATCATATGGCCACCTCCTCAGGACGTTCAGACCGTTCCAGAATCTCCTCTACCACCCATCGCTTCAGCCGGCTGAGGGGCCGGGATTCTACAATCCGTACCAGGTCGCCCGTACGGCAGGTGTTCTCTTCGTCGTGGGCGTAGTATTTTTTCCGTACCCGCACCACCTTGCCGTAGAGCGGGTGGCGACGGGTCCGCTCCACTTGCACCACCACCGTCTTCTGCATTTTATCGCTGACGACACGCCCGACCAGTCGCTTGCGCCGTTCCCTCATCCTGTCGCCTCCTGCATCATCCGGGCCAACTCCCGTTCCCGCAGAATGGTTTTGATGCGGGCAATCTCTCGCTTCGCGGCGGTGATACGGTTATTATCCTGCAGACGGTTCATAAACCAATCCTGCCGCAGGACGAAGAGTTCCCGATAGGCATCTTCCAATCGGGCCCGCAGTTCAGCATCCGTCAACGACCGGAGTTCTTTGGCTCGCATGCTACTCTCCCACCAACTTTTCTCGGGTGACAAACTGGCATTTGATGGGCAGTTTGTTGGCCGCCAGCCGCATCGCCTCCCGGGCCTGCTCTTCGGGCAGACCGGCCAGTTCAAAGAGGATGCGGCCTGGCCGAACGACGGCTACCCAGTGGTCTACGGCGCCCTTGCCCTTACCCATGCGGGTCTCGGCGGGCTTGGCCGTAACCGGCTTGTCCGGGAAAATCCGAATCCAGTATTTTCCGCGCCGGCGAACAAAGCGGACGATAGCCCGTCGCGCGGCCTCAATCTGACGGCTGGTAATCCAGGCCGGCTCCAGCGCCTGCAGGCCGTATTCGCCAAAGGCGACCTCGGTGCCCCGGCTTTCGCGGCCCTTCATCCGTCCGCGCATCTGCTTGCGATATTTCACCCGTTTTGGCATCAACATGGGTTCTACTCCTGAGCAGGAAGAAGATGGTTTTGGGCTGCGGCGGCTTTTCCGCTGCACCCAAAAACCATTTCTTGTTCACCCTCACACCACAAACGGTTGGGGTTGTTCCTCCACGACCTCGGGTTTTGCCTCCGGAGAGAGGACGTCCCCCTTGTAAATCCAGACCTTCACGCCGATGCGGCCGTAGGTGGTATAGGCCTCCGCGCGGGCGAAGTCAATATCGGCGCGCAGAGTCTGGCGGGGCACCCGGCCCTCCCGCATGGCAACCGGGCGGGCCATTTCGGCGCCGCCGATGCGCCCCTTGCAGACAATCCAGACCCCCTGGGCTCCGGCCCGCATCGCCTGCTGGATGGCCCGCTTCATCGCCCGGCCGTGGGAAATCCGGCGCTCCAGTTGAGCCACAATGTTCTGGGCCACCAGTCGGGCGTCCAGTTCCGGCTGCTCCACTTCCCGCACGTCCACGTGCACCCGTTTGCCGGTGATCTCCTCCAGTTCTTGCCGGAGCACCTTCACTGCGCCGCCCTTCCGCCCAATCACGATGCCCGGGCGCGCGGTCCAGATGGTCACCTGCACCTGATTCGGGAAGCGCTCAATCTCAATCCGGGAGACTCCCGCCGGAGCCAGTTCCCGCTCTATGTACTCCCGGATGCGCAGGTCCTCCTGCAGCAGGTCCCGGTAGGACTTGCCGTCGGCATACCAGCGGGCTTTCCAATCCCGCAGAATCTTCAACCGAAAGCCGTAGGGATGTACCTTTCGTCCCAAAACGTCCCTCCTGATAATCTGAACCACCAAGACACGAAGACACGAAGATGCCAATGATTTTCTTGGTGTCTTTGTGTCTTCGTGGTAAAATTTTCACTCTTCCTCAAACTCGTCCAGGACAACGGTGATGTGGGACGAGCGGCGGCGGATCGGGCGATACCGTCCCCGGGCGGCAAAGCGCGGCCGCACTCCCTTGCCCGGCGCCACTCCCGGCCCCTCGTCGGCCACAATATGGGCGATATACAGATTGTCCCGGGAGAGACCGATGTTTTCCTCCGCGTTGGCGACGGCCGAGCGGATCAGTTTCTCCACCGGGCGCGCGGCGGCCTGGGGCATCAGGCGCAATACCTCCAGCGCCCTTACCACATCCATACCGCGCAACTGATCGATCACCCGGCGTACCTTTCGCGCCGACATCGGTATATGCTTTGCCTGTGCGCGGACCTCCATGTTGCCTACTCCGTATTCCGTACTCCGTTATTCCATGTTCTGTGCGCTCTGCTACTTCTTCCGCCGCACTTCACCCTTCTTCTCTTTGGTGACGTGCCCCCGATAGGTCCGGGTCGGAGCGAACTCTCCCAGTTTGTGACCAACCATATTCTCGGTGATGTAGATGGGCACATGCCGCCGCCCGTCATGAACGGCGATGGTGTGGCCCACCATTTGCGGGAAGATGGTGGAAGCCCGGGACCAGGTGCGG
The DNA here is from genome assembly GCA_025060135.1 of Anaerolineae bacterium. GTDB lineage: Bacteria > Chloroflexota > Anaerolineae > B4-G1 > DUEL01 > SpSt-77. The sequence continues at coordinate 17,121 of JANXCY010000017.1, forward strand.
ATCACCCGTTTCTCCCCGGCCCGGTTCAGTTCTTCTATTTTCCGTAGCAACTTTGGGTCTACATACGGGCCTTTTTTCAGCGAGCGTCCCATATTTCTGCTCCGTGCTGCGTATTGCGTGTTCCGTCAGCCTACTGGCGGCGCTGACCTCGGCGACGGATGATGTACTTATCCGTCGTCTTGTTGCGACGGGTTTTCTTGCCCAGGGTTGGCTTGCCCCATGGTGTCTTCGGGCCGGGCATACCGATGGGCGAACGGCCTTCGCCACCGCCGTGCGGGTGGTCGCGCGGGCTCATCGCGGAACCGCGCACATGGGGACGCCGTCCCAGCCAGCGCTTGCGGCCTGCTTTGCCCAACTTGATGTTGGCGTGATCCTCATTCCCCACTTGCCCGACCGTCGCCATACACTCTTTGCGGATCAGCCGCATCTCGCCGCTGGGCAGCCGGATCGTTACGTAATCTCCTTCCTTCGCCAGCACCTGGGCGGCGCAGCCCGCCGACCGGACCAACTGTCCGCCCCGTCCGGGATACAATTCAATATTGTGGACCGTTGTCCCCAACGGGATGCGCTCCAGCGGCAGCGCGTTCCCCACCCGAACCTCGGCGGTCGGACCGCTCATCACCGTATCCCCGACCTTCAGGCCCAGCGGAGCCAGGATGTACCGTTTTTCGCCGTCGGCGTAGACCAGCAGGGCGATGCGTGCTGACCGGTTCGGATCGTACTCTATAGAGGCCACGCGGGCCGGAATCCCGTGCTTATCCCGCTTGAAGTCAATAAGACGGTATAGCCGCTTATGGCCACCGCCTCGGTGGCGAATGGTGATTCGTCCCTGGACATTCCGCCCGCCCTTTTTCTTCAAAGGTACTACCAGGCTTCGTTCCGGCTCCGTCTTCGTGATTTCCTCAAATAGTGAGCCGGTCATCCCCCGGCGCCCGGGCGATGTTGGCTTGTAGACCTTGATCCCCACCTTAGCCCTCCAGCACTTCCAGTTCCGGGATACGCTCCCCTTCGGCGAGGGTAACCACCGCCTTCTTCCAGGCCGGAATCCGCACCACCCGACGGCGTCCCCACCGCCGGACGGCTTTGGCTGGCATGTTGGCGATGTTCACCGATTCCACGCGGACCTGATAGATCGTCTCCACGGCTTGTTTGACCAGGGCCTTGTTGGCCCGCCGGTCCACCTCAAAGGTGTACTGCCGTCGGCGGAGCGAGGTGGCCCGCTGGGTCTTTTCCGTCAAAACCGGTCGTTTGATGACCTCGTAGATGTGCATGGCCCTACCCCAGAATAGACTCTATCACCTGCAAGGCGCCCAGTGGCATGACCACTTTCTCGTACTGCAACAGGTCGCGGATGTTCAGGTAACTGGCATGGAGCGTCTTGACCTTCGGTAGATTGCGCACCGACTTCTCTACCGTCTCGTTGCGGCCAGGCAGGAGAATCAGAGCATTCTCTCCCACGTTAAGCCGGGAGAGGACCTCGCGCATGTCCCGCGTCTTCGGCTCGGGCAACTCCAGCCGGTCCACCACCACGATCTGCTGTTGGCCGGCTTTCACGCTTAGGGCGCTGCGCAGGGCGGCCCGGCGCATCTTTTTGGGCATCCGCTGTTCGTAACTGCGCGGCTTGGGCCCGTGGGCGACACCGCCGCCGACGAAAATCGGCGCATTCCGGCTGCCGTGGCGAGCCCGGCCCGTCCCTTTCTGGCGATACCATTTCCGGGTCGTCCGGTTCACCTCGCCGCGCGACTTGGTCTTATGGGTGCCCAGGCGGGCGTTGGCCAGTTGCCGTACCAGTGCCTGGTGCATCAGCGGCACGTTGATCGGTGCCTCAAAGATGTCGGGCCGCAATTCTATTTCATCCACCTGCTGCCCGCTCATATTCCAGACGGGAACCTTCATCGTCTACCCCCTCCATACTCGGTACGGCGGACTCCGTTCCTTACCCCTTGCGCAGTTCCTTCGTCTTTCGGGCCTGTTTGATCATCACCAGGCTACCCCGATGGCCCGGGACGGCGCCGCGCACCGCCAGCAGGTTCCGTTCCGGGTCCACCATGACCACTTCCAGGTTCTGCACGGTTACTCGCACACCGCCCATTCGGCCAGGCATCCGCAGTCCCTTCAGCACCCGGCCCGGTGTGGTGGTGGCGCCGATAGAGCCGTGGCGGCGCTCCCGGTCCGATTGACCATGGGTTTTAGGCTGGCGGTTGAAGCCGTAGCGCTTGATGCCCCCGGCGAACCCGCGCCCTTTGGACGTGCCCACCACATCCACTCGGTCGCCGACCTGGAAGACGGCCACGGTGATTTTCTCGCCCTCGGCGGGTGCCTCTTCCGGCTTCACGCGGAACTCCCGCAGGTGGCGTAGGGGTCCGGGTATCCCTTTCAGCACCCGTCGGCGCGGGTGCATAGAGTCCGTCTTCAGCAGGCCCAGGTGGCCCAACTGCCCGCGCGTCAGGCGGGAAGGCTTCACCGGCTCAAAGCCCAACTGTACCGCACTGTAGCCGTCCCGCTCCGGCGTCTTGACCTGAGTGACCCAACAGGGTCCGGCCTCAATCACCGTAACGGGGATCGCTTCTCCTTCGGCGGTAAACAACGTGGTCATTCCGACCTTTTTCCCCAGAATTCCTTTCACGATCCTCACTCCTTTGTGGGACTGTCAGCCCGGGGACAGACTGCATCATCCCGGTTGTCAGGATACAGGGATACAGGGATGCAAGGATACCAGGGACCCCCGCTCCTTGCCTCCTTGCCTCCTTGCATCCTGGTCTACTACAACTTAATTTCTATGTCCACCCCGGCGGGCAGGTTGAGCCGCATCAGCGCATCGATGGTCTTATTATCCGGCTCCAGGACGTCTATCACTCGCTTGTGGGTCCGGATTTCAAAGTGCTCGTGGGAATCTTTATCAATGAAAGTGGACCGGCGCACGGTGAAGCGTTCTATCTGGGTCGGCAACGGGATGGGGCCGACCACTGTCGCTCCCGTGCGCTCGGCCGCCTCCACGATGCGCCGGGCGGACTCATCCAGCACCCGGTGGTCATAGGCCTTCAAGCGGATCCGAATCCTCTGTTTGGCCATTGTGGGAATCAGTAACCGGGGGTTAATCCAGAATCTTGGTGATGACGCCCGCGCCGACGGTCAGACCGCCTTCTCGGATGGCGAAGCGGGAGCCCTCTTCCAGAGCAACCGGCTCGATCAGTTCCACTCGCAGATTAACGTTATCACCGGGCATAACCATCTCCACGCCTTCTGGCAGCGTGATGGTCCCGGTAACATCGGTGGTGCGGATGTAGAACTGGGGCCGGTAGCCGGAGAAGAAGGCCTTGTGCCGTCCGCCCTCCTCCTTGCGCAGGACGTAGACCTGGGCCTCAAACTTCCGGTGCGGAGTGATGGTGCCAGGCGCGGCGACCACCATGCCCCGGGAGACCTCATCCTTACCGATGCCGCGCAGCAGGAGACCCGCGTTATCGCCGGCCACCACCCGGTCCAGTTTCTTGCGGAACATCTCCATGTCAGTAACGACGGTGCGGATGGGCTTATCCCGCAGGCCGACGATCTCCACTTCCTGCATCGGCAGCAGCGTGCCCCGCTCCACCCGGCCGGTAACGACGGTCCCACGCCCTTTGATGCTGAAGACATCCTCTATGGGCATCAGGAAGGGCTTATCCTCCTCCCGCACCGGCGTGGGGATGTACTCGTCGACGACCCGGATGAGTTCCCAGATGCACTGATACTCGGGTGCGTTCGGGTCGGTGCTGGAGGACTGGAGGGCCTTCAGAGCGGAGCCGCGAACGATGGGCGTCTCATCGCCCGGGAAGCCATAGGAGTTCAGCAGTTCCCGCAGTTCCAGTTCCACCAGTTCCAGCAGTTCCTCGTCCTCCATCAGGTCTACTTTATTCAGGAAGACTACAATCGCCGGGACGTTGACCTGCCGGGCCAGGAGGACGTGCTCCCGAGTCTGGGGCATCGGGCCGTCCGCTGCAGAGACCACCAGGATGGCCCCATCCATCTGGGCCGCGCCGGTGATCATGTTCTTGATGTAGTCCCGGTGGCCAGGGCAGTCCACGTGGGCATAGTGCCGCTTCTCGCTCTCGTACTCCACGTGAGCGATCGCGACGGTCAGGATTTTCGTTGCGTCGCGGCGGAACATTTTCGCGTCCGCCTTGGCCACCTCGTCGTAGGATTTGTACTCCGCCAGCCCTTTCAGGGCCAGGACTTTGGTAATGGCCGCCGTCAGCGTGGTTTTGCCGTGGTCAATGTGTCCGATGGTCCCCACGTTCACGTGCGGCTTTTCACGGACGAATTTTGGCTTCGCCATCTCTCCTTTCTCCTTTCATCTCATCAGGTGATTCGCAGATTCAGAGGTTCTTCGTCATCGATTCAGCCTTTGCTCCCCCCAACGGGGATGAGACGGTATGAAAATCCCGTTCCTCTTCCCGATGGGGGGCTTAAGAGCACCATCTTTCGGGCCTTTCTGTCCCATAGGTTACAAGGGGTGGGTGGCGAAACAGTTCGGGCCGGAGTTATCCTCCGGCCCGAACGGCACTGGAGAACAACTCCCAACTCAGTGAGAGCGTCTTCTACCAGCCACGACCCCCATATAAGATGGCCTCCATCTGTTCTTTATCCACCGGGGCGTAGTGGTGGAATTCCATTGTAAAAGTGCCCCGTCCCTGGGTCAGGGAACGGAGGTCGGTGGCATAACCGAACATCCGGGCCAGGGGCACCATTGCCCGGATCGCGCGCACGCCGCCTGGTCGCCCTTCCATGCCTTCAATGGTGGCCCCCCGACTGTTCAGATCGCCGATGACTTCTCCCAGGGAGGCTTCTGGTACCACCACCTCTGCCCGCATGACCGGCTCCAGCAGTACTGGCTTCGCCTCTTCCACTGCCCGCTTGAAGGCCATCGAACCGGCCACTTTGAAGGCCATTTCGGTGGAGGTTTCCGGGTTCCAGGTTCCTTCCAGCAGGGTAACCTGCACGTCCACCAGGGGATAGCCTGCCAGAACGCCGCTCTCCATGGCCTCGCGGCATCCCTCCTCCACCGCCTTTATGAAAGGTGCGGGCAGGAATTTCCCCCGGCTGGGGTCCTGGAACCGGAATCCGCCTCCCGAAGGCAGCGGTTCCACTGCCAGCCGTACCTGGGCATACTGGGGCTCCCCGCTGAGGGGGCGGTCAAAGACGGCCTCTCCTTCTGCGCGGGTGGTGATCGTCTCCCGATAGGCTACTCGGGGGCGTCCTACCCGCCCTTCCACGTGAAACTCCCGCACCAGCCGGTCTACCAGGATTTCCAGGTGGAGTTCCCCCATTCCGGCCAGAATCGTCTGTCCGGTGTTCTCGTCGGTACGGACAATGAACGTGGGGTCTTCCTCAGCCAGCCGCCGAAGGGCTTGCTGCAGTTGCTCCTGGTCGGCCGCGGTCTTCGGCTCAATGGCCACGAAGACCACCGGTTCCGGGAAGGTGATGGGCTCCAGAATGATGGGCGCTGTTGGTGGGCAGAGGGTATCGCCGGTGAACGTGGTCTTGAGGCCCACCACACCGCCGATGTCCCCAGCCGTCAGTTCGGGAATCTCTTCCCGATCCCGGGCGAACATGCGCAGGAGTTTGCTGATACGCTCCGTCTGCCCCTTGCCGGGGTTGTAGACGGAGGAGCCGACCTTGAGTTTGCCCGAGTAGACCCGAACGTAGACCAGGCGGCCCACGTAGGGGTCGCTGGCCACTTTGAAGGCCAGGGCCGCCAGCGGCGCGTTGACGTCGGCGGGACGAGTCTCTGGCTCTCCGGTGCGGGGATTTTCTCCTTTCACCGGCGGGATGTCCAAAGGGGAGGGCAGGTAGTCCACGACGGCGTCCAGCAGCGGCTGTACACCTTTGTTGCGCAGGGCGGAACCGCAGAGCACCGGGACCAAGGTCCCGGCGATGGTGGCCCGCCGCAGAGCCCGCCGCAGGTCGACCGCCGGAATTTCCTCGCCCTCCAGATAACGGGCCATCAGGTCGTCGTCCGTTTCCACAATCTGCTCCAGGACCCGTTCCCGCAGGGCCTGCACCTCATCGGCCAGTTCCGGGGGGATGGGCTCTATCACGGGCTCTTTGCCCAACTCGTCCACCCAAGTGATGGATCGCATCTCCAGCAGGTCCACCACTCCCCGGAAAGAGAGTTCCCGACCGATGGGCCACTGGAGGGGCACCGGGTTGGCGCCCAGTCGCTCCCGGATGGTCTCGGTGGCGTGGGCAAAGTCGGCGCCCAGTTTGTCCATTTTGTTAATGAAAGCGATAAGGGGCACGCCGAACGAACGGGCCTGCCGCCAGACGGTCTCCGACTGAGGCTCCACTCCGGCAACGGCATCAAAGACCACGACGCCTCCATCCAGGACGCGCAGGCTGCGTTGGACCTCGGCGGTGAAATCAATGTGCCCCGGTGTATCGATGATGTTAATCTGATGGTCCCGCCAGAAGCAGGTAACGGCCGCCGCGGTGATGGTGATGCCCCGTTCCCGCTCCTGGACCATCCAGTCGGTAACGGTGGTCCCTTCGTCCACCGTCCCCATCCGATGGGTTTTCCCCGTGTAAAAGAGAATCCGCTCGGTGGTGGTCGTTTTCCCCGCGTCAATGTGGGCAATGATCCCGATGTTGCGAACCCGCTCCAGGGGCCACGCCATGGCATCTATACCTCCGGGTCGCCCGGGTGCCCACCAGGAGAAGCGCTACCACCGATAGTGGGCAAACGCCTGATTGGCTTCGGCCATCCTGTGGGTATCTTCCCGTTTCTTGATGGCGGCGCCGGTTTTGTTGACCGCGTCCATCAGTTCGGCGGCCAGTTTCTCGGCCATGGAGCGCCCGGACCGATTACGGGCGGCTTCCAGAATCCAGCGGATGGCCAGACTGGTCTGGCGATAGGGCGGTACTTCAACTGGCACCTGGTAGGTTGCCCCGCCGACGCGTCGGGGTTTGACCTCCAGAAGAGGGGAAACGTTCCGGACCGCCTCTTCCACGACTTCCAGTGCCGGGCGCCGGGTTCGCTCCTCCACGATGTTCATGGCCTGGTACATGATGCGGGCCGCCAGACTCTTTTTGCCGTCTTTCATGATTTTGTTAATAAACCTGGCGACCAGCACACTGTTATAGCGCAGGTCCGGCTCAATTTCTCGCTTCGGTGGACGGTATCGTCTGGGCATTCTGGCCACCCCATGCTTATTTCTTTCCAGGCTTTGCAGCAGGCCTGGCCGGGCTCTTGCCTTTGCTGGCCTTGGTGCCGTACTTGGAGCGTTGCTGAGCGCGACCCTCCACACCGGCCGCGTCCAGCGCGCCCCGAATGATGTGATAGCGGACGCCCGGCAGGTCTTTCACGCGGCCGCCGCGCACCAGCACCACCGAGTGTTCCTGCAGGTTGTGCCCTTCGCCAGGGATGTAGGCTGTGATCTCAATGCCATTGGTTAACCGCACGCGGGCGATTTTGCGCAGCGCGGAGTTGGGCTTCTTCGGCGTCATCGTTCGTACCTGGGTGCAGACGCCCCGCTTCTGCGGCGCGCCCTTGGGCGTCCGGAAGCGCCGTTGCTTAAACGAGTTGAAAATATACTGTAGTGCTGGTGCCTTGGTTTTCTTTTCTTTGGGCTTTCGGCCTTTGCGAACCAGTTGATTGATCGTGGGCATTATGCTCTCCCTATCGCATCAGCGCAGCGCTGGGATTGTCCCGGGCGATCCGGTGCTGGAAAGCCAGGTTGTCCACAACGTCCGGTAACCAGACGAAATCGTCCACAGACATTGGGACATTATTGCCCTTGCCCGCTTTCTCAAACCCTTGCCCGTTTGACGAGCGGGCATTTTACCACAGATTGCAAAATTAGTCAAACTCCCCGGAATGGCGGTCGCCCAGACCCAGAAGGCCCATGGCCAGGCGCGGGATCCGTGGCCGGCCCTCCTCCCGCCCGAACCGCAGAACCTCTCCGCTTTCCGTAACCGCCTCCACGGCCAATCCGAGGCTCTGTAACTCCTTGACCAACACCTTGAAGGAGGCGGGGACGCCGGATTCGGTGATGGGTTTTCCTTTCACGATGGCCTCATAGGTGCGCACCCGACCCTGGACGTCGTCGGACTTGATGGTGAGCATTTCCTGGAGGGTGTAGGCGGCGCCGTAGGCTTCCAGAGCCCAGACTTCCATTTCGCCGAACCGCTGGCCGCCGAACTGTGCCTTTCCACCCAGGGGCTGCTGGGTAACCAGGCTGTAGGGGCCGGTGGAGCGAGCGTGGACTTTGTCCTCCACCATGTGAGCCAGTTTCATCATGTAGATCATGCCCACCGTTACCGGCTGGTCAAAGGGTTCGCCGGTCATTCCGTCGTAGAGGATGGCCTTGCCCAGGGTGGGTAAGGGGTCTTTCACCTCTTTACTGACGCGAGGTGCCAGTAATTCCACTTCCTCGTCGGATAGACCGCTGGTATCGTGCCCGTGGTCGGCCAGCCAGAGACGCAGACAGGCCATTTGTGCGGCCCGGTCGGCCTTTTCCCGCTCCACCGCCGGGCGGGGGTCGTTTTCAAAGGAAAGAAGAAAGTCCGGGTCGTAGCCTTGTTCTTTCAGCCACTCCCGCAGGACGGATCGGCGAGCATAGATTTCATCTCGGGCCAGGCGCTCTTCGTCGTAGCCGCGGTCCGGCAGCCAGGCCAGGATGTAGAGGAGACGAGCCTCGTCGTCGTTGGTGAGGGTCTCCAGGGGATACTCCTGAGCGACCAGCCAGGCCCATGCCCGTTCGGTTACTTCCTTCCAGGCCCGGTCAATCATCCAGGCTCGGGCCAGTTCGGCAGCGATCTGGGTCTCTGTGGCGCCGTCAAAGACGGGACTGATGGCCCGGAAGCCCAGCCGATGCACGGCCCAGCCCAGGTGGGTCTCCAGAATCTGTCCGATGTTCATCCGGCCCGGCACACCCAGGGGGTTGAGAATGATTTCCACCGGCGTTCCATCGGCCAGGAAGGGCATGTCCTCAATGGGCACCACGCGGGAGACGACGCCCTTGTTCCCATGGCGACCGGCCATTTTGTCGCCCTCGGTGATTTTGCGCCGCTGGGCCACGCTGACGCGCACCATTTTCTCCACACCGGTGGGCAGGTCGCGGTACTCGCTGCGGTCAAACATTTTGACGCTGACCACTTTGCCGCGCTCGCCATGGGGCATCCGCAGGCTGGAATCTTTGACCTCGCGCGCTTTCTCGCCAAAAATGGCCCGCAGAAGTTTCTCCTCCGGTGTCAATTCCTTCTCGCCCTTCGGGGTAATCTTGCCGACCAGGATGTCCGAAGGGCCCACTTCGGCGCCGATCCGGATGATGCCTTTCTCGTCCAGGTCCCGCAGGGCATCCTCGCCCACGTTGGGGATATCGCGCGTGATTTCCTCCGGGCCCAGTTTGGTGTCCCGCGCCTCTGTCTCGTGCTTCTCAATGTGGATGGAGGTGAACTTGTCGTCCCGGATCAGGCTCTCGCTGATGATGATGGCGTCCTCAAAGTTCCAGCCTTCCCAGGAGATGAACGCGCAGAGGACGTTCTGGCCCAGGGCCAGTTCGCCGCCGTAGGTGGCGGAACTATCTGCCAGGACCTGTCCCTTACGCACCCGATCGCCTTTGTGGACCAGGGGGCGCTGGTCTATGCAGGTGGACTGGTTGGAGCGGTTGTACTTGCGCAGGGTGTAGACCCGGCGGTTCCCGTTGTCTTCCAGAACGACGATGCGGTCGCCAGTAACGCTGACCACCTCGCCGTCGGCTTCGGCCAGGACGACCTGGCCAGAGTCGACAGCGGCCTGCCATTCCACGCCGGTGCCGACCAGGGGCGGTTCCGGCAGGAGCAATGGGACGGCCTGACGCTGCATGTTGGAGCCCATCAGGGCGCGGTTGGCATCGTCGTGTTCCAGGAAGGGGATGAGGGCCGCTGAGACGCCGACAATCTGCGGCGGAGCCACATCCACCAGGTCCACCCGATCCGGTGTGGTCAGCAGGAATTCGTCTCCCCGCCGGGCGGAGATGCGCGGGTTCAGGAAATGGCCTTTCTCGTCCAGCCGGGTGGTCGCCTGGGCAATGGTGTAGTGCTCTTCTTTATCAGCGGAGAGATAGACGATTTCGCCGGTTACCCGGGGATGGATCGCGATTTCGTCGGTCAGGTTCAGGGCGGCGATGCGGTGAGCCAGTGCGGGCGTTACCTCCACGCCAGCCTCGGCGATCACCTCGCCCGTCTCCGGGTCCACAATGCGCTCCCGGAGGGTTTCGCCCACCAGGGCTTCGGCCGTTGGCGGGACGAAGCGGATGACCTTGCGATATGGTGTCTCAATAAAGCCCAGTTCGTTGACCCGGGCGAAGGTCGCCAGGCGGCCGATGAGGCCGATGTTGGGGCCTTCCGGCGTCTCAATGGGGCAGATGCGGCCATAGTGGGAATGGTGGACGTCGCGGACCTCAAAGCCAGCCCGTTCCCGCCGCAGGCCACCCGGGCCCAGCGCGGAGAGGGTCCGCTTGTGGGTCAGTTCTGCCAGAGGGTTGGTCTGGTCCATGAACTGGGACAACTGGCTGGAGCCGAAGAACTCCCGGATGACGGCTACCACCGGACGGATGTTAATCAGCGCGATGGGAGTGAGGGGCTCCGACTCCGGATGGAGGGACATGCGCTCTTTGACCACCCGTTCCAGGCGCAGGAGGCCGACCCGCAGTTTGTTCTGGATGAGTTCCCCCACGGTCTTGACTCGTCGGTTGCCCAGATGGTCAATGTCGTCCGCGTCCTCCACGCCGTTGTTGATACGAATCAGGTGCTGGACGATGGAGATGATGTCGGCTTTGGTGACGGTCCGGCGCTCTTCCGGGATACGCAGTCCCAGGCGCTGGTTGAGTTTGTAGCGGCCCACCCGCTGGAGGTCGTAGCGGCGGTCGTCAAACAATTGCGCGATCAGAAACTCCCGGGCGTTTTCCAGAGTGGCCAAGTCGCCCGGGCGGACGCGCCGATAGAATTCCAGCAGGGCCTCCTCGGCAATGCTCCGGCCATTCCGGAGGTCCCAGTTCGGCTCCTGGCGGAAGGTGGTAAGCACCCACTGGACGTCGGGCGCCGTGTCCACGTCTGCAAAAAGGCTCAGCAGTTCCTCATCGGTGCCTTCGGTGAGGATGCTGGACCCGGTCCCGTCATCCACGGCTGCCAGGGCGCGCAGGAAGATGGTCAGGGGGAGGGTGCGCTTGCGGTTGAATTTGAGGGTGAGGTAGCCGGTTTTGCGGCTTTCAAATTCCAGCCAGGCCCCCCGGTCAGGGATCAGTTTGGCCATGCAGAGCCGTCGGCCGGTGGTGCGGTCTTCTTCCACCTCAAAGTAGACGCCTGGGGAGCGGATTAACTGGCTGACGACCACCCGCTCAGTACCGTTGATAATGAAAGTGCCGTTCTCGGTCATCAGCGGGAAGTCGCCCAGGAAAATCTCGCTCCGGCTGATTTCGCCTGTCTCCCGGTTTTCCAGCGCCATTTCCACGTAGAGGGGCACGGCGTAGGTGAGGTCCCGCTCCAGGCATTCTTCCTGGGTATGGGGAGGAGGCCCAAACCGGTAGCGCAGGTTCAATTGCTGGCTTTCGGGCTTCCGGCTGGGTAAATGGAGTCGGAGATTCCCGGTGTAACTCTCAATGGGCGAAATCTCAGTGAACAGGTCCAGCAAGCCCTCTTCCTGAAACCACCGGTAGGATTTCAGTTGGACCTCTATCAGGGCCGGCAGGCTCAGCGAACTGGCCACCCGGGCGTAGGACTTTTTTTGATTCGTGGTGTATGGTGTGTAATTGGCGTTCCAGATACCCATTCCACTCCCCCTGTGCAAATAACCCGTGAATTTATATTATAGCACCAAATGGCGATTTTGTCAAAACCGGTGCCCAGGGATGTGTTCCATTGCTGTCGGAATCATCCTGGCCAAAGTGCGGATGGGAAATCCGCCTTCCCTGGGCACGGGGTGCCTCGCGTCAGCCTTTGCGGACGCCCGATGGGGGGTTGGCGAAGGCCGACCGGGTGGCGAACGAAGAGAAGCCTCCTGGCCGTAGGCCCAGGCAAGGGCGACTTTCGTCGGCGCCCAGCAGTGGCTGACCGACGCCCGGCAAAATTGGGACACACTCTGCCCGGGGCCTGCGCGTTCGGTCAGTGAATGGTTGAACGCCGCGCCAGTTGCGCAAAACTGCCGTTGCGTCTCCGGAAACTTCTGCTACAATAAAACTCCGATGGATCTCATCAGCGCCTTGGATATAAAGCCTGGAAGTGTGGTGGCCTTCGTCGGGGCTGGGGGCAAGACGACAGCCATCTGGTACCTGCTCCGTTCCCTGGTTGCCCGGGGGGAACGGGTCATCTTCACCACCACGACCCAGATGTTCAAACCCCGGCGAGCTCCGTTGCTGCTGGACCCCTGCCCGGATGCGGCCCAGATCGCGCTGGTGCTGGTGAAATGGTCGGCGGTCATCCTGGCGGCCGGGATGGGAGAAGAGGGCGACCCGGAGATGGCGGCACGTTCCCCTTATCCGGCCACTCCGCGCAAACTGACCGGGTTGAAGCCGGAAGTGATCACCGACCTGGCGCCCCGCCTGCCGGGCATCACCTGGCTGGTAGAAGCGGACGGGGCCAGGGGCCGGGCCCTGAAGGTCCCCACGGAGTACGAACCGGTCATCCCTTCAGCGGCTCGCCGGGTGGTGGTGATGGGTAGCCTGACCGCTTTGGGCCGTCCCCTGGACGAATCCACGGTTCACCGGGCCGAACGGGCCGCCGCTCTGCTGGGAGTTCCTCTGGGTACTCCTATCACTTCGGACATGGTCGCCGGACTACTGGGACATGTCTCAGGAGGGCTGAAATCCATCCCCTCGAAAGCGGCGGTCGCCGTCCTGCTCACCCAGACAGAAGAGGCTCCCCGGCCCGAGGCGGCGACGGTGGCCCGCCAGTTGCTGCTGGGACGGCGGATCCGCCGGGTTGTCCTGGCGAACCTGCGCGCGGCGAATCCGGTCCTGGAGGTCTGGAAGTGAACGTCGCGGGGGTCCTCTTAGCCGCTGGCGGCTCCACCCGCTTCGGCCAGCCCAAGCAACTGCTGGAATGGAACGGGGTCCCTATGGTGGCCCACGTGGCGGATGGAGCGCTGGAGGCCGGTCTCTCGCCGGTGGTCGCGGTCCTGGGGCATGCCGCCCAGGAGGTGCAGAAGGCCCTCGCTGGGCGCCCCGTCCGCATTGCTACCAACTGGCGCTGGGAAGAGGGGCTCAGCACCTCCATCCAGGCCGGCCTCAGTGTTCTCCCCCCGGAGACCGACGCTGCTGTTTTCCTCCAGTGCGATCAGCCCCTGGTAACTCCTGATCTGCTGCGCCGTCTGGTGGCCCGGTTTGAGGAGACAGGCGCGCCCATCGTCTGCCCGGCTGTTCAGGGCCAGTGTACCCCGCCAGCCCTCTTTGCCCGTTCCCTTTTCCGCGAACTGGCTGGGCTGACCGGCGACCAGGGCGGACGTGTACTCCTCCTTCGCTATCTCGATCAGGTGGAGACGGTGGAGGTGGAGGACCCGGACCTCCTGGCCGACCTGGATACGCCGGAGGAGTATGAACGCCTGCGAAAACGGTACACACCACCTTCCGCTGCCGCTGTTCTGGCATCCATTCACTACCTCATTGTGGACATGGATGGTGTCCTCTGGCGAGGCGACCAGCCTATGCCTGGCCTGGCCGACTTTTTCGCCACGCTGCGGGCATTGGGAGTCCGTTTCGTCCTGGCGACCAACAACGCCAGCAAACGGCCCGAGGAGTATCGGGAAAAATTGGCCCGCTTTGGAGTGGAGGTCCCGCTGGAGGCCATTCTCACTTCTGCCCAGGCGACGGCAGAGTACCTGGCCTCTTTTGTGCCGCCTGGCACCCCCATCTATGCCATCGGTGGCACCGGCGTCCGGTACGCGCTGGAAGAGAAAGGGTTCGTCCTGACCGAGCGGGATGCCCGCTACGTCGTAGTGGGCTGGGACCCCGACCTCCACTGGCAGAAGATGGCTCGGGCGGCCTTGCTGATTCAACGCGGCGCCGGTTTTATCGGTACCAACCCGGACATCACTTATCCAACGCCGGAGGGGGTGGTGCCGGGCAACGGGAGCAACCTGGCCGTCCTGGAGTTGACGACGGGGGTGAAACCGGTGGTCATTGGCAAGCCGGAGCCGGGATTGTTCCAGGCCGCGATCGCCCGTATGGGCGCGACGCCGGAGGCAACTGCTGTCCTGGGCGATCGGCTGGATACCGACATCCTCGGCGGGCGAAGAGCCGGCCTGCGGACCATCTTGGTCCTCTCCGGTATCACCTCGCCGGAGGCTCTGGCTCGCTCCCCAGTGCGGCCCGACCTGGTCTGTGCCAGCATCCGCGAACTGGCCCATTTGTGGGTGAGAGAGGTGGACAGGGTTGATGGGGATAGACAGGATTTACAGGATTTACAAGATTTACATGATTTATAAGATTTGTGTGCTTGAGTCCATTACAAAAAGCCCGTTTCATCGCTGAGGAGAAGAGTACGCAGAGAGTTCTCTGTAATGTAGAACTCTGCGCTCTCGGTGTCTCTGCGGTGAGTTTTTGCAGTGGAGTCAGGATTTACAGGGTTGTATGCCTGAGCTGCCGGAGGTGGAGACCCTGGCGCGGGAACTGGGGATGGCCCTTGTGGGGCGGAGTATCGTCGCGGTAGAAGTGTGCTGGCCGCGCTCCGTGGCTGCGCCGGACCCGGGGACCTTCGTTTCACGCCTGACCGGGCGCGGCATTCGGGATGTCCGCCGCCGGGGGAAATGGCTGCTCCTGGGCCTGGATGGTGGGGAATGGTTGCTGGTCCACCTGCGGATGAGCGGACGGCTGACGGTGGGGCGCTCCGATGCTCCTGGAGATCCCCACACCCGGGTGGTCTTCTATCTGGATAACGGGCAGCGGTTGCACTTTTCCGATCCCCGCAAATTCGGGCGGATGGTGCTGACAGCCTACCCGGAAGAGTGGCTGGGCGACCTGGGGCCAGAACCGCTGGACCCAGACCTGACTCCAGAACGGCTGGCGGAGATACTGCAGGGTCGGCGGATGCGTCTGAAACCGTTGCTCACCGATCAGCGGGTTCTGGCTGGTCTGGGGAACATCTACGCCGACGAGATTCTCTGGCGGGCGGGCCTACATCCTCTCCGTCGCGCCGACACCCTGACGCGGGAAGCGGTAGCCCGCTTGCATAGGGCCCTGCGAGAGGTCCTGGAGGAAGCGATTGCCCGTCGGGGCACCACCCTGGCGGACCAGCGATACGTTCTCCCCGACGGGCGTCCCGGGGAGTTCGCGGTCTCTCTGGCAGTCTACGGTCGGGCAGGAGAACCCTGTCCCCGCTGCAGAGCGCTCATTGTCCGCACCCGAATTGGAGGCCGCAGTGCCCACTTTTGTCCCCAGTGCCAGCGTTTTGAGCATAGAGGTTGACTTTCGCGCAAAATATGCTATGCTTGTAATACCCTCTCGGGGCGGTTAGCTCAGCCGGTCAGAGCGCCTCCCTTACAAGGAGGAGGCCACAGGTTCAAGTCCTGTACCGCCCATCTGTATCCGTCCAGGTCCAGGTTTATGCCCGTGAAATTGCTCCTTCCTGATCACCTGGTAGAGCGTCTGCGGGAACCGGTCGGCCAGATCGTGCCGGATAGCCACATCATCCCCGTGGGGCCGGATGGGGAGGTAACCGAAGACCTAGAGGGAGCGGAGATCCTCTTTCTCTCCTGGAGGATGAGCCCGGAAGCGATTCGCCGTCTCATCGCCTATGCGCCCCATCTGCGCTGGGTGCATGCCGTCAGCGCCGGAGTAGACCACCTTCTCTTCCCCGAACTGCAGGATTCAGACATCATTCTGACCAACGCTCGTGGCGTCTTCAGCGTTCCCATCGCCGAGATGGTGATGGCCTATATACTGGCGGTGGCTAAGCGACTCCCGGAATTCTGGGACTCCCAGCGAGAGCATCGCTGGGAGAAACTCTCCCTTCGGGAACTGCACGGCCTGACGGTGGGGATTATCGGCCTGGGAGACATCGGTACAGAGGTAGCCCGCCGCTGCCGGGTTTTTGGGATGCATGTCCTGGGCCTCCGCCGCCATCCCGGGCCTGGCGACCTGGCCGACGAAGTCCTGCCCCCTGCTCGCCTGCCAGACCTGCTGGCCCGTGCCGATTTCGTTGTTATCGCAGTGCCCCTCACGCCGGAAACGCGCGGGTTGATTGGGCGGGCGGAACTGGCCGCGATGAAGCCCGATGCCTGGCTGATCAACATCTCTCGCGGCGCCGTGGTGGACGAAGAAGCCCTGATAGAGGCCCTCCAGGCCCGGTGTATCGGTGGTGCCTGCCTGGATGTTTTCGTTGAGGAGCCGCTGCCCCCGCAAAGTCCGCTCTGGGAGATGCCCAACGTCCTCATCACTCCCCACAATTCCTGGAGTTCGCCGCACATAGAGGCGCGGCAGATGACCCTGTTCCTGGAGAACCTGCGCCGGTATGTTGCTGGTGAGCCGTTACAGAATGTAGTGGATAAACAGGCGGGATACTGATGCCCGATCGGGGCAGGGGCAGATATGGGTATGGACCAGACCTCCCGGCTGGATATTGCCCGATGGCGGGCTGAAGAGGAACTGACATCGAAGAAGTGGCTACTGTATCCCGTCTGGCCTGGCAGGTTCTGGACGTTGTGACCCAACGGCTGCACCGATCCTTCCCATCCCACGAGCAGGAGGAAACCGATGAAACTGGACCCCCAAGCCCGCTATTCTAAAACCCATGAATGGGCCCGCTGGGACGGAGAGGAAATCGTCTGCGGCATCTCCGACCATGCCCAGGAGTCTCTCTCGGACATCGTCTATGTGGAACTGCCAGAGGTAGGGGATAGTTTTGTCCGAGGAGACACTTTTGGCACTGTGGAGTCGGTGAAGGCGGCCTCCGAACTCTATATGCCGATGGGGGGCGAGATCAGTGCCATCAACGAGGCACTCCAGAGTAAACCGGAACTGGTCAATCAGGACCCTTATGGCGCGGGCTGGATGATTCGCTTCCGTCCCTCCAACCCGGCCGAATTTGATGACCTGATGGACGCCCCGACCTACGAGGCGTTTGTCGCGGAAGAGGAGAGATGAGGATGGTGGCGAAAGGGACAGCGGAAAGCCTGAAGGCCGAGGGGCTTCGTCTGTTTCAGGAGGGCCTTTATGAGGAGGCTCTCCGCTGTTTCGGGCAGGCTCAGGAGCGATTCGCCGCCGAGGGGAACGATGTGGAAGCAGCGGAGATGCTGAATAATCAGGGCGTGGTTTACCGTCTGCTCCACCGCTGGGAGGAGTCGCGAGCCGCGCTGGAGGAGGCGCGGGCCGTCTTTGCTCGCCTCGGCGACCGGCACCGGGAGGCCCAGGCCCTGGGCAACCTGGGCGGATTGCTGGCCAGCCGGGGAGACGCGCTGCGCGCCCAGGAGTACCTCCGCCAGGCCGCCGACATTTTCGCTGAACTGGGGGATACTCAGCGGCGGGCCGAGACCCTGCTGGCCCTGGGTGTCCAGATGTGGAAAGCAGGCGACCGCTGGGGCGGCCTGGCCACTTATCAGGCCGGCCTGGAGTTGCTGGAGCATCCCACTCCCCAGCAGAAGACTCTGCGCGGCCTGCTCCATCTGGTCAGCCGTCTCTTCCGGATGCGGCTACCTGCGACGTAACGGGATGTCTTTGATGACGTAGACCCTGATATGCGGCCTCCACGACTTCCGCCAGACGGTCCCATGAGCGGCGCTCCCGGATGTCCTGCGCGGCCCGGGCTCCCAGGCGCCGACGTAGGGCTGGTTCCTCCAACAGGTACAGAACAGCATGGGCAAAGGCGGTCTCGTCCCCCGGGGAGACCAGCCAGCCGGTTTCCCCATGGCGGATGGTCTCGCGGATTTCCCCCACTGCCTCGGCAACCACGGGTACCCCTGCGCCCAGCAGGTCCAACAGTTTGACCGGGCACTTGGTCCGGTTGATCAGCGTGTCGTCAAACGGATAGATGGCCAAGGTGGCCCGGGCGAAGATGTCCGGTAATCGGTTCGGCTCCACCCAGCCGATGTACTCTACCGCCTCGGCCAGGCCGGCCCGCCGGGCTTCCTCCAGAAAGGGTGTTTCTTCCCCGAACAATCCCTTCCCGACCACCCGCAGGCGGACTTGAGGGAATTGTTCCCGTACACGACGCAAAAGGCTCAGCACGCGCGCCGGGGGGAATTCAAAGAACCGGGTGTAGAGCAGGATGACAGGTGGGTCTGCATCGGCGCGGGGGCCAGATGGGAATTCTGCTCCGGGAAGCCATCCGTTGGGGAGGTAGAAAACCCGTTCCGGCGAGACCCCCATGGCCCAGACCAGGCTTTCCAGGGTACGGCTGGCAACGGTTACCGCATCGGCGTGGGTCAGGCCCCAACGTTCCTGCCAGGCGAAGAACCGCCGCTGAGCCGGAGTGTAGAGAGGTCGCCCGGAGAGAGGGTCGGCGACATCGTTCCAGCCGCCTGGCCCCTCCCAGTCGTCGCTATCCACTACCAGGCGAGGACGCCGGGAGCGCGGGAGAAGCGTCAGCAGGAAATGGGTCAGGCCGCTGTAGGCTTTAGGCTTGAAGAGGTGAATCACGTCCGGTTTCAGGGCCAGCGCCCGGGCGGCCAGCCGCCGGGCCGTCCAGAGGTGAAACATCAGAGGAGCGCGGGGGGGCAGGTGGATGTTCTCCACCCGTACCCCGCCGTCCTCCCAGGATTGCCCAGCGTCCTCCGGGTTCTGCCAGGGCGGGAGGAGCAGGGTAACCGTATGTCCCCGCGCAACCAGCGCGCGGGCCATAGGAAGGGCCCGAACGGCCATTGTCCCCC
Source organism: Anaerolineae bacterium (assembly GCA_025060135.1). Lineage (GTDB taxonomy): Bacteria > Chloroflexota > Anaerolineae > B4-G1 > DUEL01 > SpSt-77. The sequence continues at coordinate 35,929 of JANXCY010000017.1, forward strand.
GGGGACGCAGGCCGAAGGGGCCAATCATCACCACGCGTATGGGATCGCCGCCCATCGGTACATCATTCCAGAAGTTCTTCGCACCGCAGGCCCCTTGGCCTGTTCCGTACAGGCTAACAGCCTGTGCTACGCAGCGCAGGCCGTCTGGCCTGCATCGGGCAGGCGAACCGCCTGCGCTACAGATCATTCTAAATCCCTTATCAGCGATCAAAGTAGATGGACTTCCCAGTGGCGGAAAGGGGAATGCCCATCACCACGTCGGCATCTATCAGGCCCATCAGACGGGCCACGACTCCGACCCGGTACATCACCCGGTTGTCCACGTTGAGCAGGCTGGCGGTTTTGACCGCCGAGCCGATGGCGATGCCCATATCCAGCAGGCGCATGGCGCACTGAGGGCCGCGAAATTCCCCTTCTACCGTGTTGGGTTCCACGCAGGTTAGGCTACCACAGGCCGCGCAGTTGAGGCCTACCACCCGGGCGTCTTTCAGGCCGATGAGCACCACCGCTTCTGAGTTGAGGACGTTCTTCCCGTCCCGATCAAAGTTGCGCCGGCCCGTGCGCTCGCCGTAGGCGATCATTTCCTCGCCCAGGCGGCGCAGGTTTTCTCCTTCTATGATTTGAATGGTCAGGAAGTCCTGTCCCACTGCCTTGGGGGCTGTCCGGGCCGAAATGGCCATCAGTTCGGCGATGATTCGCAGGCTCATACGTTCCTCCTCCAGTAGATGAGATGGTGGGTTCTACTGTTCCAGCAGTCGGCGCAATTGGCGGGCCGTCCCTACGGCCTGCCCGCGCCAGTGGTTGTTCATGTAGACCAGCGTCAGCGGGGCCCTGGCGTCCAGTTGGCGGATTTTCGGCACCCACTCTGCCAGTTCTTCGTCCGTGTAGGTGTAATCGTATCGCTCCCAGGCTTCCTGGTGCTCCCACCATTTGGCCGCGTTGCGACCGTGAAAGCGGACATAGGCCACCGGGCCGGTAACCACGGCGACCGGAGGGATCAATCCCCGGAGACGAGGCTGGTCCACACAGCAGAATCCCAGGTTCAGTGCTCGCAACTCGTCGAAAGTACGGCGGGTGATCCAGTCTCGGCTGCGAAACTCCACTACCACAGGGAGGTCGCCGAAGCCGTCTCGCAGGCGCCGCAGGTAGGCCCGATTCTCCTCAGTGGCATGGAAGGCGTAGGGGAACTGGACCAGGACACAGGCAAACTTCTGCGCTTCCCGCAGGGGGTTGAGGGCATCTATGAATAGATGGATGAGCGGTTCGGGGTTGTCCCGCTGGTGGGTGATACCCTGGAACGCCTTGATCGAGAACAGAAAGCCCGGGGGAACCTTATCCCCCATCCGGGCCAGGGTGCGGGGGTCCGGTAAGCGGTAGAAGGTGAAATCCAGTTCGCAGGTGGGGAATTCCTGGGCGTAGTATCGTAACCACTCCGATTTGGGAAGGTCTGGCGGATAGACCGGCCCGACCCAGTCGTCGTAACTGAAGCCGCTGGTGCCGATCAGAATGGTCATGGGAATACGCCTTCCATTACGTACCGGGTGAGTTCGCTAACACTCATTGCTTCAATGCCCATCCGCTCTAGGGTGCGGCCGCGCCGCCAGTAGTCGGTTCGGTGGACGATACAGGCCAAACGGATGATGCTCTCCATTGCCCGGACGGAGACGCCATACTGCTCCCCCAGCGCGGCGATAGGTACCAGACTGGCGGGGACGTCTTCGGTAATGTAGCGATGGTTCAGGGTGGGGGGGGCTTTGATACCGTAGTAGCCGGGTTGGTTGTGGATGGCCTCGTAGAGGTCGGCACCGCTGGCGTCGTAGGCCATCTTCAGCCACTCCAGCGCGGTGCGGGCCCGAATGCCCAGCGCTGCGGCGACGGTTACCCGCTCTCGGTCCAGCACTTCCAGCACCCGCGCCACCGAGGGGGTAACGCCCTCTATATAGAACTGGAAATCGCCCCCGGTGGATTCAATGCGCCCGGCGTTGAGGAGAGTCAGCGCGGGGTGGAAGATGGCCCCCATGTTGTTCAGACCGGTGTGGAGAACGCTGACGCCGTCAATGAATTGAGGGTAGGCCGGAGCCAGCGCTTCCAGGACCCGGCGGGTGCGGGTGGCGGGGAGCGCGGCAACGGGAACGGCCTCCTTGATGCCAAAGATCCGGGCCTGAGCTGGCCCCTCGGACCGGCTGGCGTAAATAAGGGTCTCCGCCTCAGCAACGGTAACGTCGGCAGTGCAATCACCGTCCCGCAGGACCTTGACGAACTCCAGCGCGCCACCGGTCCGGCCCGGGTTGAGGACGATGATCTGTCCGTCCCGCAGGTGGGGAGCCGCGACCCGAGCGATGTCGGCGTGGGCGGTGGAGGGGACCACCACCATGACGATGTCGGCCTCTGCCAGGGCCTCTGCCATATCCGAGGTAACGTTCGCCAGACGGGCAAAGCCCCGGGGGCCGCCCTCAAAACTCTCCAGTTCAATCCCACCCCGGGCCTTGATGGCTGCAATGTTCTCCGGCGTCCGGTTGTAGAGGGTGACGGAGAAGCCCATCAGGGCCAGGTGCGCGGCCATGGCCTTGCCGCCATGTCCGGCACCGATGACTGTGTAGCGTGCTTGGTCTCCCATGGTGGCTCCTTTTCTTTTGGCGAGCGGGTGCCGATGGGCGCAGGAATGAGGTGGATTCCATCCGCGCCGATGGGCATGGCTCTGTGTCCTATACAACCCCCAGACGGGCCAGGCGTTCTTCTTCGCGGAGCGGGCGCCCGGTAGCGGGGTCCACCGTCACGCAGGCCCCGCGCGCATCCACCCGGGTAACAATCTGCCCCCGCGCGTAGGGGTTGTTGCGCAGGTGAGGGGCGTCCAGAATCCCCGTCATTACCGCGCGGGCCAGGGTGGCCGGGTCGGTCAGCGGGTCGGAGACGTCTGACCCCGCCAGCGCGCGGATGGCCTCTAAGGTGGCCTGGGCTTCGCGGATCAGTTCTTCTTTTCGCTCTTGGACGATGGGATCAGTGGTCATATCGGGCTGGCCACGCAGCGCGTTCTCCACTGCCCGCCGGGCCAGCCTGCAGGCCTCGATGACGTCTTCGGCGGTGGCGGCGTGGTGGGCCTCTGTGTGACCTACCACGTGGAGGATGTGTGGTCTCAGCGCCATCTGCAGGTAGACGGTCGTCGCCAGGTGGGCACGCGCCGCGTCCGGGTCCAGGGGGTAACTGAGCAGGCCTGTCCGGGTCTGCCGCCAGATGCGGAAATCTGGCCCTTCCAGCGGTGCGATCAGGTCCAGAATCGCCAGCATTTTCGCCAGGTCCATTCGGTCGGAAAGGGTGGGGGGACTGTTGAACATCAGTTGGGCGATGTAATCCCGGACGCCGAAGGCGCGGGCGTTATAGGCGGACAGGTAGGCCGAGACGACGAAAACCACATCGGGGGCATCCCGCATGCCCCAATGATGGGGTTCGTTCAGTTCCACGGGGATGTCCCGTTCGCCGTACCAGGCCATTACCTTCTGGTGTTCCCGGATGGAGCCTTCCAGGTCCCAGGGGCCGCGCCCGTCCATCCGGTTGAACCAGAAGAGGGGGATGGCACACCAGGCAATGTGGAGGGTCTCCACGTACATCTCGGCGAGCCGGATGAAGTCGTCGGTACCGGAATAGGTACGCATCAGCGGGTAGTTGCCCCGGCGGCTTGCCTGGTAGAGGGCCCGGTAGTCCTCGGGAGTGCGGACAGGGACGCCCCCGGCGCCCCGGCGACGGGGGTCCTGCCGCTCTGGGTGGAAGAAGTTCTCCTGGGCGTCCTGGTCTATGCCCAAGGAGATCACATCCAGAACACCTGCCTCAGCAATGCGGGCGATTCCCTCCAGGGTGGCCTCCATTGTGGGAAGGCCGAAGTGATGGCGGAGGATAGGGTAGGGGGCCTTCCAGCGGATGCGCTCCACAGTGGTCTGAGGAAAATCGGCCTCCCTCTGGCTTTCCACTGGCTGGCCCTTGAGGTAGGCCAGGACCTCGGTCTCCGGTTCTCCGCCGACGAAGACCCGTTCAAAGAAGCCAATGGCGCGGGCTCGTTCAGCGACGGGAGGGGTGCCGCCAAAGGCAAAGCGGACTCCTGCGCTGCGCAGGTCGTCGGCGGCCTCGGCGAACTGGGCCAGGAGCCGCTCCCCGGTCTCTGGTGTCAGGCGGTAGGAGACGCCGACCAGGTCGGCCCGCTCCTGGCGGGCAACCTCCAGCACCCGGTCTATGGGCACCGCCGGGCCCAGAAAGACGGTTCGCCAGCCAGCGGCCTCGGCCAGCCGCAGGAAGTTCATAATCCCGGCGACGTGGACACACTCGCCCAGCGCGGCAGCGACGACGGTTTTCACGGCTCCTCATTTGCTTCCTTCAGGTCGCCGAAGCGAATAAAAGTCGCGAATATTATACACCCCTTTGAGTCCTCCTGCCAATCCATCAGGATTCGCCTCGTTTTGGCCTTTGGCCGCAAAGGGCTTTCCTGAATCCCATCTCCCTGGTATAATAAAGTCCAACCGATTTGTCCCATCGCCGAAGGCGAGCCAAGGACAGGGAGTGGGTATGCCCTGGGTGGTGGATCAGGTCCTTTTTGACCAACTGGTCGCTGAGGCGCTGGAGGCGCTGCCGGAAGTCTTCCGGCAGCGCTTGGAAAATGTGGAGATCGTGGTGGAAGATTGGCCCGACCGGCGGACAATGCATCTGGCCGGGGTGCGCTCTCCGGCGGACCTGCTGGGCTTCTATCACGGCGTTCCCCTCCCCCATCGCACCTCCGGCTATATGCTGGTCCTGCCGGATAAAATCTCCATCTACCGTTGGCCTATCCTGATGCGCTGCCGCACTCTGGAGGAAGTCCGGGCATTGGTGGCCCGGACGCTGCGCCACGAAATCGCCCACTACTTTGGTATAGACGATCATCGTCTGGAGGAAATCGGGGCGTACTGATGCCTGCTGTCTCCCTGGCCTATGGCCGGCATGGCCTAACGGTGAACCTGCCCGACGACGCTCCCGTCACGGTGATAGAGCCCCGGTACGTGCCGGGGCTTCCTGATGAAGCGGCGGCGGTCCGGCAGGCCCTGCGTGCGCCTCTCAGTACTCCGCCTCTGGTGGAGTTGGTCCGGCCCGCCGATACGGTCGCCATTGTCTTCAGCGACATCACCCGCCCGATGCCCAACGACCGGGTCCTCCCGGTCCTGCTGGAGGAACTGGCCCGGGCCGGGGTGCCTGACCGTCAGGTTCTCCTCATCAATGCCCTGGCGACCCACCGTCCCCAGACGGAGGGGGAACTGCGCCGCATGCTGGGAGACGACATAGTGGACCGGTATCGTATCCTCCAGCACAATGCCTGGGACGATGCGGGCCTGGTCCCAGTAGCAACGAATCGCTCGGGCCGGACCGTGCGGGTTAACCGGGCCTACATGGAGGCCTCGGTGCGGATTCTCACCGGCTTCATTGAGCCCCACTTTTTTGCCGGATTCAGCGGAGGGCCCAAAGCCGTTCTGCCGGGTATTGCCGACATAGAGGCCATCCTGGATAACCACGGTCCGGCGATGATTGCCCACCCGCAGGCTACCTGGGCGGTAACGGAGGGGAACCCCATCTGGGAGGAGATGAGAGATGTCGCCCGGGCAACGGCTCCGACCTTTATTCTCAACGTTGCCCTGAACCGGGAACGACGGGTAACGGCGGTCTTTGCAGGAGAAATGGAAACGGCCCACCGGGCCGGAGTTGCTTTCGTCCGGGAGCATGCGATGCAACCGGTACCGGAGCCGTTTGACATTGTGATTACCTCCAACAGCGGCTATCCGCTGGACCTCAACCTATACCAGGCCGTGAAAGGGATGTCGGCAGCAGCCCAGATTGTCCGACCGGGCGGGGACATCATCGTTGTCGCCGAATGCTGGGATGGTATCCCCGACCACGGGGAATATAAACGGCTGCTCTGGGAGGCGGCGTCGCTGGAGGACCTCCTGGCGCGGATTCTGGCGCCGGGGTTCCGTTGCCCGGACAGTTGGGAGGCGCAAATTCAGGCTCAGATTGGGCGCCGGGCGCGCGTCCACGTCTACGCCGACGGCCTGACGGATGAGGAATTGCGGCGGGCCCATGTTCTTCCCTGCCGGTCGGTGGAGGAGACGGTGGCCCGTCTGCGGCGGGAGCATCCGGGGGGCACCATTGCTGTCCTGCCCGATGGCCCCCAGACGGTGCCGTATGTGCGGTGAGGGTGGGGTGCGGCGGCGGCCCGCCGGGCCGCCGCC
>JANXCY010000018.1 GCA_025060135.1 Anaerolineae bacterium
GGGGCCCGCGACCCTCGTACTGTCCCTCATGGCAGGCTGGGGGGCCGAATTCTTGATGAGACAGGCCCGATGGACGGGGCCATTCATAGCCCTGGGAATGATGGTGTTTGCTCTCACCTGGCTATACCCTATCTACTACTACGCTCCCCAGAGGGACCCCTCGCCGCCGGACCAGATTCGGTATGAAGCCGAAACGGGCCTTCTGGGTGCTACGTCCGCAGGCGATTACCTCCCGCGCTGGGTTCAGGAGCGCCCCTCCCCAGAAACCCTGCTTCCCCTCTACGAGTCTGCCGCCCCAGATTATATTATCCCCCGGCTGGACCTGGCCTCCCTCCCCGCTGGGGCCCGCGTCCTGGAGGCGGAATACGGCCTGACCCGGGCCCGCATCGTCGTGGAAAGCCCTGAACCTTTCCGGGTGCGCTTTTTCTGGTACTTTTTCCCCGGCTGGCAGGGTCGGCTGGATGGTCAACCCCTCCCCCTGGGGCCCGACGGCCCCCACGGCCTGATCGGCGCCGACATCCCTGCCGGTCGGCACGAGGTGACCCTCTCTTTTGGGGATACGCCGCTGCGCCAGTGGGCATGGTGGCTCTCCGGTGCCAGCGGCCTCCTGTTCCTGCTCACCCTTGGCGCGGCCAGGCGGATATGGCCCAAGACCCCCCCGCTGGCCCCGGCTTTTAGGAGTCCCCTTCTTCCTTCCAAAATGCTGGCCGTCTGTGCACTAATGGGGATTGGCCTGACGATCGTCAAAACGTTCTACCTGGACCGTTATGAGAATCCATTCCACTGGAGTCGTTTTAATGGCCGGCAGGTTCGGGGGGTGGATGTCCCGCTGGAGGTGAACTTCGGCAACCAGATGGTCCTGATGGGATATGATTTGCGGAGCCCTGCGGTCCACGCCGACGAGTCTATAGAGGTCAGTCTCTACTGGCGAACTCTTCCACCGGTGGCGACCGACTACAGTATAGGCCTGCACCTGGTGGACGAGCGCGGCCTTCTCTATGGCCAGCAGGACAATATGCACCCAGCGCACCACTACCCCACCTCTCGTATGCCCTCTGACCTTTACGTCAAAGACACTCACTGGCTGATGCCCTGGGAAGGGACGCCACCGGGCCGGTACACGCTGACGGTCGTCGTCTATGATCAGAGCAGGCGCCGACTGGACCTGCGGGACAGGTCCGGGGACTCGCTGGGGGCCACTGCATATCCCCTGGCCCAGGTAGAAATCCAGCGGCCCCGAAAATTTCCTCCCGTAGAAAAACTCCCTATCCAGACGCTACTGAATGCCGATATGGGGGGAAACCTCCGGTTAGTGGGCGTCGGGCCGCTGCCAGAGGCGATCGGAGTAGGTCAGCCCTTCCTCTTAACCCTCTTCTGGCAGGCCAAGGCGCCACCGGATGGAAATTACTTCGCCCGCCTGCGCCTTCTGGGAACCGATGGGGTCGTGATCGCGGAGGCCGCTCAGGCCCCGGGGCGGGCCGATTATCCGACCTCCTCCTGGGTGCAGGGGGAGATCGTGCGCGATGTCTGGTCGTTCTCGGTGCCGGTGGCCCTCCCATCCAACCCGACGCTCCCCGTGCCCGCCGGGACGTACACTCTACATCTGGACCTGGTGGGTGCGGACTTCAAGCCCATCTCCTCCGGCGTGAACCTGGGGACGATGCGGGTCACGGTTCCGGCGCGGGCATTCACCACACCGGCTGTCCCCCAGCGGCTGGATGTGCGTCTGGGGGAAATAGCGACTCTCCTGGGATACGAATCGCTCCCCCGTCTTCTGCGACCAGGCGAAACATTCCCGCTGACCCTCTACTGGCAAGCGGATGCCCTGATCCCATCCTCTTACACTGTATTTGTCCACCTTTTGGGGCCCGATGGTCGCATCTATGCTCAGCAGGATTCGGTACCCGTGGGGTGGACCCGACCGACCACAGGCTGGTTTCCTGGCGAATTCATCCGGGACGAGTACCGGCTCACCCTGGACCCCGCGGCTCCACCGGGGGAATACCGGCTGGAAGTGGGCTGGTATGACCCGACAACAGGCCAGCGGGTCCCGGTGCTGAGCGCGGCAGGAACGCCTCTGGGAGACCACATTATGCTACCCGAGAGAATCCGGGTGGAGTCCCGCTGATGATACGAGCCCTCTGCCGATCACAGCCGGATATGGACCAACCGCCGGGCCTTCACCGGGCTGGCCGCTTTCTCTGGCTATTCATCGCCGGAGCCTGCCTGGCCGCATTTGTCCTCCGGATGTACCAACTGGCCACTCCAGCCCTGCGCTGGGATGAGGGCTGGACGATTGCCCACGGTACTCTGCCCTGGCCCGAAGTGGTGCGGATCGCCGCGCTGGAATGGCATCCCCCATTATTTTATTTGCTCTATAAAGGCTGGCAGTCGCTGGTTGGGGTGAACGCGTTCGCGGCACGCTACCTGGCTGTTCTGGCCGGAGTGCTCACCATCCCCCTGACATATGTCGCCGCGATGACCTGGGCATCTGACCGGCGGGTCGCTGTCGCGGCCGCGCTCTGCAACGCCGCACTCCCCCTCCTGATCTACTACGGGCAGGTCAACCGTATGTACGCCTGGACGCCGGTGGGCGTCCTGCTGGCAACCTGGGCGCTTCTGCGGGCTGCCCAAAAGGGGACATGGGCCCGGGCAGTGGGTGCGGGCATCGCTGCTTCCTTTGCTCTGTATCTCCTGTACTACACCATCTGGCCCCTGCTCGCCCTGTACCTCTACGTACTGCTGGTCCGCCCGCGCGCCTGGCGGACCCTGATCCTGGCCGCCGGAACCGCGTTCCTCCTTTTCGCCCCCTGGCTGGTCTACGCGTCCGGGACGCTGGAGCATCGCATTCAATCCAGCCCTCTGCTCCCCTCCCTGCGCAACGCGCTGGAGTTCGTCGGTCCTTCCGTCTTCGGGCTGGTCTTTGCCTACGGGCGGGGGTGGACGGCCGTCGGCGTGGTCGGAGGAGTGCTCCTGTTCGGACTGTTGCTGACCCCCCCGCGCCGATGGCTTCCGATGCTCTTTCCCCTCCTGGGCATCGCCATCGCCGTCATGGGCGTCTCCTATGGTGCTCAGGCCGTCCGTTTCTTCGCTGTGCGCCACTTCGTCCCCGTCGCGCCGCTCCTGGGGATGGCCCTGGCCTGGGCACTGGCCTGCCTGCAACGCCGAAGCGGGTGGCTGTTGGTCCTGGCCATCGCGGTTCTAATGATAACCTTCTGGCCAGTCCGCTCGGACATCTACGCGAAAGGGCTGGAGGTCGTGGACCCCTTTGATCCCGCCGCCGACTGGCGGTACCTCTCCCCGCTCCTCCGATCGGGCGACATCGTTTTCTTCAACAATCTGGCGAAGGCTGGGTGGTACGAGGCCAGCCGCCAGGGCCGGGGCGCACCCTGGTCGTACACCCTGGCCTGGGAGCCCATCGTGGAGCCCCTGCCCGTGATCACCGGGCGCGTGGAGGCGGCGATGGAGGACCACCCCCGCCTCTGGTTTGTCCTGTACAAAGGGACCCTGGGGGCCAACACCGACCTGCGGGCCTGGCTGGACGCGCACCCCCGACTGTACCCAATGTGGGAGGGCTGGGTCGGCGACACCTTGGTGCTGGGCTACGTTGTGCCCCAGGTGCTGCTGGAAGAATCGCCGGTCCGGGGCATTCTGGCGGACGGGCGGGTGGAACTGACCCGCGCCCGCTTCACCCCGACCGCCGATTCCGGCGTGGCGGTGGAACTGGAATGGCATGTCCTGGCTCCCCTCTCCCGGCCGGTCAAAGTCTTCGTTCACCTGATGTCGACGGACGGGCGGCTGGTCGCTCAGCACGATGCCCCCCTGCCTGCATCCTGTGGGGCGTCCATGGGTATGCTCTGCACCGACCGGCATGGCGTTGCGGTACCGGCCGATACCATCGGCTCTCTGATCCTCCGGATCGGCCTGTATGACGAGGAGACGGGCGAGCGGCTGAGGTGGAGGAGTGGGGAAGATGCTCTGACGCTGGGAGGGGTCCGGATCGCGACGCAATCATCCAGTGGGTCGGGGGCAGTGGCTTGCCTCCTGTTCCAACTGTGTTATAATCAGCAACATACCCGAAGCCACCCCTCAGGGCAGATGAAAGGATGCCCTGAAATCACAGGAGTTCTCGGAGAATTTTTTGTTGTGGAATAGGCCACCGCAACAAAAAATTTATTCTTATATAGGGATGTGCGTCCAATTCTGTGTTGGGGGGAGAGACGATGAAATATCTACGCATCGGATGGATTGTTTTGAGTATCATGCTCCTGCTGGGTCTTCAGAGTCCAGCCTATGGCCAGGAAGGGCCCAACCTGCTGCGCAACGGCGATTTTGAAGAAGGCGGGCCGGGTCAGGCCTGGCCTTTCCAGGACGGGATTCCAGAAGTCCAGGTCGCGCCAGGATGGCGGGCCTTCTTCCTGGACTATCCGCCTCCTTATGCAGTGGCACCCGACTATTGCGGGGGGGATGTCCGCTGCGCCTGGGGACGGCCGGAATTCCGGGGCGTCGCTTCTTACGAGTTCTCCTATCGGGTTCGCTCCGGTCAACTGGCCCAGAAGTACTTCTCCTGGAACCGTCAGCACGAGGCCGGACTCTACCAGCAGGTGAGCGGCATCCGGCCGGGCACCCGTCTGCGCTTCAGCGTGTGGGTCCACACCTGGTCCTGTATGCCTGCACCAGGAACGTGGAATGAATGCCGCACGACTCCCTTTTCTGACAGTCCGGCCCCGATGCACGTCTGGGTGGGCATTGACCCCACCGGTGGCACCGACTGGGCCGCCCCGACGGTCGTCCGCTCTCCGGAAGGGAACGCCTGGGACCAATGGACGCTCTTTCAGGTAGAGGCGGTGGCCCAATCGGATAAGGTTACCGTCTTCATCCACACTCGCGCCGATTGGCAGGACCGCATCCCGCGCATCAACAACGACGTCTACATTGACGACGCCAGTCTGGTGGCACTGGGTCAGGCCACGCCGACCCCCTTGCCCCCGCCGCCGACTGCGGCCGCCACTCCCGCGTCCCCCCAGCAGCCGACCCGAGCGCCCGCGCCTTCGCCTACCTCCCGGCCCGACGGATGCCGGGTCCACATCGTCCAGTCCGGGGATACCCTCTTCGGGATCGCCCTCCAGTACGGCATCCCGCTGGAGGAACTCCAGCGGCTCAATGCCGGTTCCTTAGGACCCAATAACATGATCTGGGTCGGACAGGAAATTATCCTCTCCTGCCCCACTCCTACGCCCACTCCCGCAGCGACGCCCACACCCGAGCCCACGCCGACGCCCCAGAGCGGACAGGTCTGTGTCCTGGCCTTCCATGATCGCAACGGCGACGGAACCCGGCAACCGGAGACGGAGGAACTGCTCCCCAATGCCGTTCTCATCCTCAGTAACCCCACCGGGCTGGTGGGGCAATACACCACCGATGGCATCAGCGAGCCCTATTGCTTCCCCGGCCTGCCACCCGGAGCCTATGAGGTCGCTGTCCAGCCCCCGGCTGGCTACGGCGTCAACGGGCCAGCCCAGGTCGCGCTGGCGCTGACCCCTGGCGGAAGCCTGGAAGCGGCCATTCCTCTGCAAAGAGGAGCATCTACCGGTGCCACACCAGTGGCTGTGTTGCCCACTCCGGAATCCGAAGAAACTCCGACCGCCCGTCCATCCATCTGGCCTCAGGTTCTGCGCTGGGGTGCTCGTATTGGCGGCCTCCTCTTGCTTGGCCTGGTTATCCTGATCCCGGTGCGGTGGTTGCTTTCCCGACGCTGAACGGAATCCGCAGCACGCCATTAGAACGGAGGTAACGTCAATGGGAGCGAACGACGTGGCGACCGGGAATCCGAAGCCCTCAACCTTCCAGCGGATCGTCAACCACTTCCGGGAATTCGGCGAGTGGCTGGCGGCTGGCCACTGGGTCTACGGAGCCATCGCGTTCCTGGTCATCGGGGCGTTGATTTTGCCGCCGGTCTCTCTGCCCCAACGCCTGCATATCACCGGATACACCCGCCTCAGTGCGAAAAACCCATCCGTTTCCCACCCCGACGGGATTACCGTCAGCGTGAACCCGGAGGACCGGGTATCCCTGCGGGTACGGCTGGATTCCATCCCCCAGGCCATCTTCATGCAGGGCTCGGCCGGAGCCGACCTGCAGGCAGCGCTGGCTGCGATCCCCCTGGTTCTCCAGGTCAAGAGCCCCTTCTACCGGATTCAGACCGGCTCCCGCACCACCGGTCCGGCAACGATAGAAGTCGTCATCCCCAACGACGCCGAGCCCTGGGAGACGCTGGACCTCTACACCTGGACCGGCGCGACCTGGGAGTGGGTCGGCGGGACGCTGGATCGGGAGCGGGAAGTCCTCATCGCCCATGTAGACCGTCTGCCTTCTTCGGTGGTGGTGATGCAGACCCTGCCGGTGATTCCGGCGGTCGGCACAGTAGCCTCCGGTGAGGCGGTGAGCGGCCCGGCTGCAAGTCTCCTTACCCAGGTGATGCTCCCTGGCCTCTATCTGGGCCCAGACGGGATGCTGATTGGCCGGTCTCCGACCCCTCCTTCCGGCAGCCCCGAGGCTCTGCTCCTGGTGGGGAACCGCCCAACCGGCCATCCTCTGAACCGGGCCCTGCTGGAGGACCTGCTGACCAACCCGGAAATTCAGGCCCGCCATATCGCCGAAATCCTCTCCAGAGCCCCAGGCTACACCGGGGTCGCGCTGAACTATGAAGGGCTGATGCCCGAACAACGGGAAGCATTCTCGGCCTTCGTCGCCGCGCTGGCTCAGGCGCTTCATGCCCAGGGCCTCCGCCTGGAGGTGATGGTGCCAGCCCCCTCCCGTACCGAGGCGGGCTGGGACCCGGGTGGCTACGACTGGGCCGCGCTGGGCCGCGCCGCCGACGCGCTAATCTTCCCCCTTCCCGATAACCCCAACGCCTACACCGAAGGCGGCGCGGTCCAGTCTCTGATAGAGTGGGCCGTGGGGCAAGTGGGCCGCTACCGACTGCGCGCTGCTGTTTCCTCCCTCAGCGCCGACTCCGGCCCCGAAGGGGTCCGGTACGTGAGTTTAGAGGAAGCGCTGGCGCCCTTCGGCCAGGTCCAACCGCCTGCCGGGCCCTCCGTTCAGCCCGGGCAGGAACTGGTCTTCACCCTGGTTGGTCAGATAACCAGCATCACCCCGATGGAGTCGGCCGGCACCTACGCCATCGCCTACAAGGGGACACAAGGAGAGAGCCGCACTGTTTGGCTGGGCACCCCATCCTTCCTGGCCCGCAAACTGGACTGGGCCCTGCGCTACCATCTGGGCGGTGTCGTCGTCCATGATCTGCTGAGTCCGGGCAACATGCCCGGCGTGGTGGAGGCAGTGGACGGATACCGGGTGGCGGCGGGCCTGCCCCAGCCGACCGCGCTGGAGGTCGTCTGGACGGTGGAAGGCCCCCAAACCACCGAGGAGCGGGTTACCCTGAGCCAGCCGGAGTTCCGCTGGAAGGCTCCGGAGGCAGCCGGGACCTACACCGTCTCGGCGGCCATTGCTGGGGTGAGCCGGGGGTCGGTTCAGGTGAACGTCGCCGCGCCTACTCCGACGCCGATGCCCATCCCGACTCCGGCGGCTACTGGCGCCGCGATGACAGCGGCCCCGGCCTGCCTGCAGGCCGCGTTCGTGACCGATGTAACCGTACCGGATGGCACGAAGTTCAATAACAACGAGACCTTCAAGAAGACCTGGCGACTGCGCAACAGCGGCACCTGCGACTGGCCTCAGGACGCCGCTCTGGTTTTCGCCAGCGGGGAAAAGATGGGCGGCCCGGATAGCGTCCCCGTGGGCGTGGTGAAGGCCGGTGCGACGGTGGACATCAGCGTGGACCTGAAGGCGCCGGCCAACCCGGGCCGCTACACTGGCCTGTGGTACGTCCGGGCGGGCGGCGCCAAAATCCCCGGCAGTGACGTCTCCGTCGTCATCCAGGCCGGAGAGGTGGCTTCGGTACCGGCACCCGCTCCCGGAGTACGGGGCAACTTTGAACTGGGCGGCCACGTGGCCGACTTCAGTTTCCCCTATGCAGCCCAGATGCGCTACGCCGGGATGAACTGGGTGAAAACACAGATTCGCTATCCGGCAGACGCTTCCGGTGTCATCGCTGCTGCTCACGCGGCTGGCTTCAAAATTCAGGTGAGCGCGCTGGGTCCGGCCAATATGACCGGCCAACCTGGCTTTGAACAGGAGATTGCCCGCTGGGTGGCCCGAATGGCCGCCGCTGGCGCCGATGCCATTGAAGTCTGGAACGAGCCGAACCTGGACCGAGAGTGGCAGAACGGTCTGATCCATCCGGCCAACTACACCAAACTGCTCTGTGCGGCGTACCAGGCCATTAAAGCGGCCAACCCCGGGACAGCGGTCATCAGCGCGGCGCCGGCCCCGACAGGCTTCTTTGGCGGTTGCCACCCCCACGGCTGCGACGACAAACCCTGGATGGAGGGGCTGTTTGCCGCAGGGGCGGCCAACTGCCTGGACTACCTCGGCGCGCACTACAACGCGGGCGCTACGCCCCCCTCGGCCCGCAGCGGCCATCCGGCGGACGGCGGTGATCGCCACCATTCCTGGTACTTCTTGCCCCAGACCGAACTCTATTACCACATCTTCCGGGGCACCCGGCAACTCTTTTACACCGAGTTGGGCTACGCCTCGCAGGAGGGAGTGGAGCCCTTCCCGGATAACTTCTGGTGGGCCCGGGGCAACGATAACAGCGAGCAGGCGGCCTGGCTGGCCGAGTCCGTCCGTCTGAGCATCCAGACCGGGATGGTGCGTTGCATCATCGTCTGGAACGTGGACTTCCTGCGGCCCATCCCGGGCGACCCTCAGAACGGCTACGCCATCATCCGGCCCGGCGGCGCCTGCCCGGCCTGCGAAGCGCTGCATGCGGTGCTGGGCTCCCGGTAGATGTAGAACTTGTTGGTGATGCTGGACTTCACCGCCGGGCTCTGCCACTGGCCGAACTTTTTCTCTCCTCGCTGCCTACGATGCTCACTACCTGGCCCTGGCGGAGCGGCTGGGCGCCGATTTCTGGACCGCGGATGCGCGCCTGGCTCAGGCCAAGGCCGCTGCCCTGAGTCCACCAGTTGAGCACCACTTGGCAAGGTAAGGAGGTCTCAGAGTACGTCGGAGAATTCAGGCTATCTGGGAATGGGTGGCCGTGTAGCGCAGGCCGTCCAGATGGCCAGGACAGGCTAAACTGCCTGCGCTACGCGAAACCCTCAACCCAATTGGGCAAACCATCTGCGCTGTGGATCCTCCACGAATAGGCTGGATGAATCGCTGAGGAGGCCCTATGTTTCAACCATCCCGCTCCACCCGCGAGCGCCAGCAACTGATCATTGGCGTGGCCCTCTGGCTGATCGTCTTTCTGGCTGGAGTCTTCTGCCTCTGGTGGGGCTTTTTTGCCCCGCAGCCGGAGACGGCCCCGCCCGCTGCCACTGCCACTCCCACGATGACCGCCACTCCTGCTGGAGGCCTGCGGCCTCTGGCCACCGCCACCCCGACCGCGGGCGCCGGTGCTGGGGCCACTGTCCCCCTGAGCCAGGAAGTCTTCGGCTATGGCATCGCTGCCCACGCGGTCGTCGGCGATCCCAACTTCACGATGGACGTGGTGAAGTCGCTGGGATTGGGCTGGGTCAAACAGCAACTCCGCTGGGACCTGGTGGAGCCCAGCCCGGGTCAATACAACTGGGGGATGTATGACGGAGTGATAGACGCCGCCAACGCGCGCGGCCTGCGGGTGCTGATCAGCGTCGTCCATGCCCCCGAATGGAGCCATCCCAGTTATGCGGATGATAACCCCGAAGGTGCCCCGCCGGATGACCTCACCCTCTTCGCCGATTTCCTGGGCCGCCTGGTGGACCGCTACCGGGGCCGTATCCACGCTATAGAGGTCTGGAATGAAGCGAACCTGGACCGGGAATGGGACACAGCGGAGGGCGTGAACCCGGAGCGATACGTGGAGATGCTCCGCCTGGCTTATCAGGTTATCAAGAGTCGCGACCCCAACATCATCGTCATCAGCGGCGCGCTCTCGCCGGTGGGCGCCACCGCCACCGACCCCCAAAACCCCAACCGCATCATCTATATGGACGACTTCCAGTATTACCAGGAGATGATCGCCAGAGGGTTCCTGAGTTACGCCGACTGCGTGGGCGCCCATCACAACGGCTACAACATCCCTCCGGACATCGCCTGGGACGACAAAACCTACCAGGACCCCACTGCGAAGTTCCGGGGCTTCTGGGATAACCCCCATCCCTCCTGGTCGTTCCGCAGCACCCTCTGGCGCTATCGGGACGCCATCTCCGGGATGAAACCCCTCTGCGTGACGGAATTCGGCTGGGCCTCCTCCGAAGGACTGGGACCGCCGCCTCCTGGCTTTGAGTTCGCACTGGATAACACTCTCCAGGAGCAGGCCGAGTACATCGTCCGTGCTTACCAGTTGATGCGCCAGTGGGGCTTTGTCCGCCTGGCTTTCCTCTGGAATCTGGACTACGTTCAGAAGACCGGCCTGCCTCCGGAGCAGGACCCCTACGGCCCGTACAGCATTGTGGACCGGCAGGGAGTTCCTCGTCCGGCCTTCGGGGCCATCATGGGCATGCCCAAACCATAATGCGGCGATTTATCTTGCCTGGTGCGTGCGGTCTATTCCCTACCCGTAGCGCAGGCCGCTGGACATTGAGGCAGGCAAACAACCCGCGCTACACCCAATGCAGCGTGGGTGGGCTGGAAAGCCCTTCCCTTCACCGTGAACGACCTAACTCTGGTCAGCAACACGATGGGCCCAATTCTGGAGCGGAAAGATTGGGCCCGGGCGGAATTCACCGCCTAGGTCCGGAGCCACCCGGTCGCGACTGGATCGCCCGGATGATTCCCCACGACTGACTGAAGCGGACGCGGGGGATGTGATCGGCGTGGCGCAGAAACGGGTGGAACTCCTGCAACGGGACGTATATGCCTCTTGACCGGCACCCCCTTCGGCTATGCGTCTATTTGCTCCTGGCGCTGAGTGTCGCCGGACTGCTTCTTTTGGGGAAGCCGACCTCTCCTCCCTCCGCGCTCCCGACCTCCACTCCGCTTCCTCCCACCCCCACCTCTTGGCCGCGCGTTCGGCTGGAATCTCCGGGATACGGTATGGTCGCCTTCCTCTGGTGGCGGGAAGAGGTGGCCGACCGGGACCTTAACCTCATCCGGGATGCTGGTTTCACCTGGGTGCGCCAGAACCTGCACTGGGTAGACGTAGAACTCTACAAAGGGGGCTTTGACTGGCGCTACAGCGACCGCATCGTCCGGCAAGTACGGGAAAAAGGGCTCCATTTGCTGTTCCGCCTCCACGGCCTGCCTCGCCCGGGTTGGGTTCTTCTGCCTGACGACCCGGCGCTGCCGGTGCCGGTGGAGGACTTTGCTGATTTCTGTAGCGCGGTCGCGGCCCGCTACCGGGGACAGGTGCGCGCCTACCAGGTCTGGAACGAGCCCAACCTGGCCCGGGAATGGGAAGGGAGGCCACCGAACCCCGAAGGATACGTCCGCCTGCTGAGGGCCTGCTACGTTGCCATCAAGAGGGCCGACCCGGACGCACTGGTCGTCTCCGCTGGCATGGCGCCGACGGGCACCGGGTTGCCAATTGCGATGCCGGATATGGATTACTTTACCGGTATGTACGCGGCAGGCGCGGCGCCGTATTTTGACCTGCTAGGGGTCCATGCCGCCGGATTTGCCGCTCCGCCGGAGGTCTCACCCGAGGAAGCCGCGTCCAATCCCGCCTATGGCAGTCAGCGCTTCTTCTGTTTCCGCCATACCGAAGACGTTCGGGAACTGATGGTCCGTTACGGCGATGCCGACAAGCAGGTCGCGATAACCGAGATGGGCTGGACTTCCAACCCTATCCACCCGGAATATTCATGGTGCGCAGTAACGGAGGAGCAGAAAGCGGATTACCTGGTACGGGCATTCCGGTACGCGCGGGAGCACTGGCGGCCCTGGATCGGCCCCATGTTTGTCCTGGCCATCGCCGACCATGATTGGACACCCGACAACGAGCAGTACTGGTGGGCCATCACCGAACCGGGCTGGCCTCTGACGGTCGTCCGCCCTGCCTACGACGCGCTTCGCCAGATGGAGAAATAAAGGGGCGCAGCGGCAACGCCGCCGCGCCCTTCGCTCCCTTTCTCCGGAAAGATGGCTTCTTTCTACTTCCAAAGTCTGGGCTGTCGGCTGAATCAGAGCGAACTGGAGGCCCTGGCCCGCCAGTTGGCCGCAAGGGGCCATCGGGTGGTGGATGACCCCGCCCAGGCCGACATCTGCGTCGTCAACACCTGTGCCGTTACCGCCGAAGCGGAACGGAAAACCCGCCATCTGCTGCGGGCGCTGGCCCGGGCCAACCCCCGGGCCCGCATCGCCGTCCTGGGCTGCGCGGCCACGCTGCGGCCTGAGGAACTGGCCTCCTTTCCCAACGTCGCCTGGGTCATCCCCAACGAGGAGAAGGAACGCGCGGCGGAGACCCTCGCCCTCACCCCCACCCCCCTGCCCCCCTCCCCTTCTCCCGCTTTGCGGGAGAGGGAGAGGGGGTGGCCCGAAGGGCCGGGGGAGGGGGTGAGGGCCCGCACCCGCGCCTTCGTCAAAATCCAGGACGGTTGCGATAACGCCTGTACCTACTGCATCGTCCATCTCCTGCGCGGCCCGGTGCGCAGCCGACCGCCGGAGGAGGTGGTGGCGGAAATCGCCGCGCGGGTTCGGGAAGGCTATCAGGAAGCCGTCCTGACCGGCGTCAACATCGGCGCCTACGGCCGGGACCTGGGGCTGAAAAGCGGCCTGGCGGCCCTGGTCGCGGCCATCCTGGCCCGGACCGACCTCCCCCGCCTGCGTCTCTCCTCGGTGGAGCCCTGGGATGTGGATGAATCGCTCCTGGCCCTCTGGGCCGACCCTCGCCTCTGCCGCCAACTCCACCTGCCCCTGCAATCCGGCTGCGAAGCCACCCTCCAGCGGATGGGCCGCCGGATGACCGCTGCCGCGTACGCCCATCTGGTAGAGCGGATCCGCGCCGCCGTCCCCGAAATGGCCATCACCACCGACATCATCGTGGGTTTCCCTGGGGAGGACGAGACGGAGTTTGCCGAAAGCCTGGCCTTCGTGGAGCGGATGGCCTTCGCCCGCTTGCACGTCTTCCCCTTCTCCCCCCGGCCGGGCACCCCGGCGGCCTGGATGGAGGGACGGGTCCCTGAGCCGGTGGTGCGGGAGCGGGCGGCCCGAATGCGGGAACTGGGCGAGCATCTGGCGGCCCGCTACCGGCGACAGTTCCTGGGCCGGGAAATGGACGTCCTCTGGGAGCGCCGTCGGCGGGACGGCCGCTGGCACGGCCTGACCGATAACTACCTCCAGGTCGTTACCTCCTGCCCCGCCGACCTGCACAACCGCATCACCCGCACGCGTCTGGTTCAGGAAGACGATGGCCTTTTGGTTGGAGAAGTGATATAATACGAGATAGTGCGTTATGGATGAGCACAACCTGTGGGATATTCTGGCTCATCTCAAAGACCACCTGCTTTCCGGCGAGGGTGGGGATAAAATCGCGCGCATCATCCTTTTTGGAAGCCACGCCAAAGGGACAGCGGGCCCGGATTCCGATATAGACATCCTGATCGCCACCCTGGATGGCCGGGAAGTAGAAAAGGTCATCCTGGACCGGGCGTACGATTTTATGGCGGCGCAGCAGGCCCCGATAGAAATCGTCTTTTCCTCCGTATACGACCTCTTTCCGCCCCAGGATTATTTTTTCTACAACGTGAGCCGCTACGGCGTGGAGGTTTATTCTATGGATGCTGGGGAGATGAAGCGGGTGATGGTGGAAGGACTGGCGCGCCTGGCGGAGGAATACCTGGAATCGGCCCGCGAGGTTCTGGAACGAGGCCGGTTCCGGCTGGCGATAGACGCTGGCTACAACGCGGCGGAACTGGCGGCGAAAGCGCTCATCCTCCGGAAGCAGGACGATGTACCGGGCAGCCACGGGGGCATCGTGAGTCTGTTCGGAGCGCTGTATGTGAAAACAGGGGAAGTGGATGCAGAGTTGGGCCGCCGACTGAACCGGGCGCTACAGTTGAGGAACGAAGCCCGCTACCGCCCAGGCGCTCGCCTCACGAAAGAGGACGCTGAGGAGGTCATCCGCCTCGCTCAGGCCCTGCTCGCCCTGGTGACCCCCTGTTGGGGAACCCCGAACATCTCCACGGAGCAGCCGTAATGGTAGAGTGCATCTTCTGCCGCATTGTCCGCCGGGAGGCGCCGGCCCGCATCCTCTACCAGGACGATGAAGTAACCGCCTTCCACGACGCGCACCCCCAGGCGCCGGTCCACGTCCTTATCGTCCCGAACCGGCATATCGTCGGCATCGCGCAGGCGAAGCCAGAGGACGCGCCTTTGCTGGGCAGGATGCTGGTGGTGGCCCGGCAACTGGCAGAAGACCTGAAAATCACTGAGGGCTATCGCCTGGTGGTGAACAGCGGCCCCCTTTCGGGCCAGTCCGTCTTCCATCTGCACCTCCATCTCCTGGGCGGTCGTCCCCTGCGCTGGCCTCCCGGATAATCCCGGGGAACGGTTACGACTGAAGGGGCCGGCCCCTGATTGTTCCAGAAGGAGGTCTCTATGCTGGTCCGTGATCGGATGACCCCGAACCCGACCACGGTAACGCCGGATACTTCCGTCAGGGACGCGCTGGACCTGATCCGCCGAAAGCGTTTTCGCCACCTGCCCGTGGTGGACGAGAGTGGCACACTGGTCGGCATCACCACGGAGAAAGACCTGGTCTACGCCTCCCCCAAACCGGAGATGTCTCTCAGCCGGTTCGAGATTCAATACCTCCTGTCCCGGATGACAGTGGGACAGGTAATGCACCGGAACGTTATCACCGTCTCACCGGACCTGCCCATAGAGGAGGCAGCCCAGGTGATGATCCGCCATCGTATCGGCTGCCTCCCTGTTCTGGAGAACGACCGGCTGGTCGGCATCATCAGCGACACCGACATCTTCCGGGTCTTCGTGGAGGGGCTGGGGGGAGGACACCCTAGCCTGCGGATCACCGTCATCATCCCCGAACGGGTGGGAAGCCTGGCGCGGGTGGTAGACTGCATCGCCGCGCTGGGCGGCAACATTCACTCCCTGGGGACCTTCTGGGGCAAACGGCCCGAAGACCGGGTCATCGCCATCCGGGTGGAGCGGGTGGACCGGGATTCTCTTCTGGAAGCCCTCCAGAAAGAGGGTATCCAGGTCCAGCACGTCTGGGAACCGTAGTCCTGGAGCCGCCCATCCCAACTGCTGAGGTTCGCCGGATGTCTTACCACCGGGAGATGAAGCGTATCCTGGTTACCGGAGCCTGCGGGCAGATTGGCTCCGAACTGACCCTGGCGCTTCGGCAGAAGTACGGCAGCGAGAGCGTTGTCGCGGCCGGACACCGGACTCCCCCCGGTCCGGCTCTGCGGGACTCTGGTCCCTTTGTATTCTTGGACGTCACCCGGCGGGAGGAACTGGAGGCGGTGGTCCGAAAGTACCGCATAGACACCATCTATCACATGGCCGCCATTCTTTCCGCCGCCGGGGAGCAGAATCCGCACCTGGCCTGGGATGTCAACATTAACGGTCTCTACAATGTTCTAGAGGTTGCCCGGGAACACCAGATGGTGCGGGTCTTTGTTCCCAGTTCCATCGCCGTCTTCGGGCCGGAAACGCCCCGCGACCCGGCACCCCAGGAAACTGTCCTCCGCCCGACAACGATGTACGGCCTGACGAAGGTAACCGGCGAACTGCTGGGCAATTATTACGTTCGCCGCTTTGGTCTAGACGTGCGAGGGGTCCGCTACCCGGGTATTATCAGCAGCGAGACTCTGCCTGGCGGCGGCACCACTGACTACGCGGTGGAAATCTTCTACGCAGCCCTCCAGTACCAACGGTACATCTGCTTCGTCCGGGAGGACACCGTTCTGCCAATGATGTACATGCCCGATTGCATCCGGGCAACGCTGATGCTGATGGAGGCCGACTTTGCTCGCCTCAAGCATCACACCGACTTCAATCTGGCCGGCCTCAGTTTCTCCGTCGGAGAACTCGCCGCCGAGATCCGGAAACACATCCCCAACTTCGTCTGCGAATACCAGCCGGACTTTCGTCAGCAGATCGCCGATTCCTGGCCCCGGACTGTGGATGATAGTGCCGCCCGGGAAGAGTGGGGCTGGTCGCCCCAATACGACCTGCCGACGATGGTCGCCGAGATGCTGGAAAAATTGCGCCGGAAACTGACGCCCGTATCCTAATCTAAGGCTCCTGCCGCTCCGAGGTACGATATGGCCCGGGTGGGGAAAATCCTGCTGCTGGTTCTGGTCCTCCTTATCCTGGCCGCCATCGGCTACCAGGCCCGGAAGGTGGCCGTGATCGGGTGGGAATCGGTGGTGGGGTATCAGACGCCATACCTTACCCGCCTTCCCCGGGGGAGCGCAGCCGAACCCCTGGCCCGGCGGGTCGTTTTGGTCTTGGTGGACGGGCTCCGGCTGGATGTTTCCCGGAATCTGGCCCGTCTGAACGAACTGCAGAGGCAAGGAGCCGCTCTCTCCGTCCGGGTGGGGCAGCCGTCCCTCTCCTACCCGTCCTGGACGGTCATCGCGTCCGGCGCCTGGCAGGAAGTCAGCGGGGTAACTACCAACTGGCACAAAGAGGAGGTCCAGGTGGATACCGTCTTCCGGGCAGCGCGAGACGCGGGAATGCCCGTTGTCGTTGTGGGGGGCGGGGGATGGGAGAAACTCTACGGCTCCCACCTCACAGAGTATGTGAAAGTGCCCTGGCCCGAGGACGAGAGTGCTCCACCGGAAGCGTGGGCCCGGATGGACGAGGAGAGTTTTCATCTGGCCATCCGGGTGCTGGAGGAGCATCCTGAGGGCCTGATCCTGGTCTATTTCGGGGGAACGGACAAACTGGCCCATCAGTACGGCGTCGGTTCCCAGTATCGGGAGGAAGTGCAGCGGGTGGATGCATCCATCGGTCGTTTGGCGGAGCAACTGGATCCAGAGAACGATGTCCTCATCGTTACCGCCGACCACGGACACGTGGATCGGGGCGGGCACGGTGGATGGGAGCCGTCGGTTCTGCGGGTCCCGCTGGTGATGGTAGGGAAGGCCATCCGCCCGGGAGTCTACACGGAACGGCTTCAGGTAGACATCGCGCCCACCATTGCTGCCCTGTTGGGTCTTCCCATCCCCGTCCACGCCCAGGGCCGTCCGCTGGTGGAAATGCTGGATGCCCCCGCCGACGTCAAAGGGCGTATCGGAGTGAACGCTGGCCTCCAACTGGTGGGGTTCTACGACGCCTACGCCCATGCTCTGGGGGTCAGGCCCTTTGCCGGGGAGGTGTTGACCCGATATCGGGAGCGGCTCGCCCAGGGGGAAGAGGGAGCCCTGAGCGGAATGTGGGCAGAAATCACGGCGCGGGCCCAGGCCGCTCGGGCGAAGCGATTCTGGCGGGAACGGCTCCTGCGGTTGCCCCTCGCGCTGGGCATTGCCCTGCTCCCCGTTCTCTACCTGCTCCTCTTCCGGAGACGGCTGCGCCAGATACTGTTCCCGCTCAGTTTTGCCCTCATCTATTTCGTCTTCTACAATGCCCTTTTCTTCGGGCAGGGGTACACCTGGTCGCTCTCAGCCTTCAACTCCGAGAACCAGATCAAGGCCTTCTTCAACGAACGGCTGCTGGACGCGGCTCTCTCGTTCATCGTGGCCGGGCTCCTGCTGTCTCTGGCCTCTTGGAAGCAGCCCCTCCTGCAAACCCTGGAGCGGATGGTAACTTTTGCTTTCTTTGTGGGCTACCTGCTCCTGCTCCAGGTGGACCTGTTCTACTGGCTCTACGACATTCGCTACCCCTGGGCTCTCCCTGATCTGAGAATGGGGTTCAAGTGCCATATAGACCTTCTCCAGATGATGTCAACGGGGCTGCTGGGAGTGGTTCTGGCGCCGCTGGGGGTGCTGGTTGGCTGGGGGATGCAACGGTGGCGGAAAACCCAAGTAGCGCAAGATTCATCTTGCGCCACTGGTGGCCCGTAGGGGATTCGAACCCCTGTTTCCGGCTTGAGAGGCCAGCGTCCTGGTCCACTAGACGAACGGGCCGCTAGTGATGGTATTCTACCAGGTGAAACCTTTTTTGTCAACCAGACGCGCGTATAATCACTTCATCGGACATAGGACGCGGATGCTCGGACGGCGCGAATCTTTCCTTCGGATGCCTATCGGCCCCTTCGCTACTTCCCAATCCAGTCGAATGATCCGGTGATGCCGCTCCACACCGAAATTCATTTCCACCCGTCGGCCTTTGACGCGCTGGCAGAGGAGTGGACGGCGCTCCTGCGCCGCTCGTCCACCGACGTGCCCTTTCTGACCCCGGCCTACCAGCAGGCCTGGTGGCGTCATCTGGGCGGAGGCGACCTGTGTCTGGTGACGGTCCGGGACGGCACCGAACTGGTCGGGCTCATCCCCCTGTTCCTGGCCCATTCCCCAGAGGGTCCCACGCTCCAGTGGGTCGGCTGCGTGGAGGTCTCCGACTATCTGGACAGTGTCATCGCGGCCGGACGGGAGACGGAGGCCTGGGAGGCCGCGCTGGAGACGCTGACGGGCCCGTCCGCACCCCGGTGGGAGCGAATGGACCTCTGTAACATCCCGGCGGTTTCCCCGACGCTGGAAGTGCTGCCCGCGCTGGCCCGGCAGCGGGGTTGGGCGGTGGAGACGGAGGTCCAGGAGGTCTGCCCCATCGTCTCCCTGCCCTCCACCTGGGAGGAGTATCTGGCTTCGCTGGACGGGAAGGACCGGCACGAACTGCGCCGCAAACTGCGCCGGGCGGAGGCGCTGGAAGGGCTCCGCTGGTACATCGTCGGGCCCGAGCACGACCTGGAGGCGGAGATAGAGGACTTTCTGGCCCTGATGGCCCGAAGTACCCGCGCCAAAGCGGAGTTCCTCACCCCGCCGATGCGCGCGTTCTTCCGGGACCTGATGCGGGCCGCCTTCGCCGGGGGCTGGCTGCAACTGGCCTTTCTGGAATGGGACGGGCGGAAACTGGCGGCATATCTCAACTTTGTCTATAATAATCGTGTCCTGGTCTACAACTCCGGCCTGGATTGGAAAGCCGACCCGGGTCTCGGCGCGGGCATCGTCCTTTCGGCCTTCCTCATCCGGCACGCCATCGCGGAGGGCCGGGAGGCCTACGACTTCCTGCGCGGGAGCGAGGACTACAAGTATCGCCTGGGCGGGAAAGACGTGCCGGTGTATCGGGTGTTGGTGGTGAGGAGGGAACATGGACCGGCAGAGTGAGGTGAGGTCTACGGTTCGGCAGATAACGGACCTGCTGGCCCGGTCGTACGGTCCGGATAAAGTGGTTCTCTTCGGGTCATCGGTATCCGGTTCTATGGACGAAGAGAGCGATGTGGATTTGTTGATTATCAAAGATACCCCGCTTCCCTTTCACCGGCGAGGCGGTGAGGTGCGGGCCCTTCTCCGTCCCTTGCGCCTCTCTCTGCCAATGGACATCATTGTGTTGACCCCCCAGGAACTGGACGCGCAGTTGCGAAGAGGGAATATTTTCCTGGAGACGATTCTCCGAGAAGGAGAGGTGTTATTTGAGCGGAGTGGAGTCGCGACATCCGGAAGACTGGCTGAATAGAGCCAGTCGGGACCTCGTCCGGGTACGCGTTCTGCTGGACGCTGACGATCCGGAGGGCGCCGGGTTTCATCTCCAGCAGGCGCTGGAGAAAGGACTGAAGGCATTCCTGCTGGCTCAGGGTGTTCTTCCTCGCAGAACCCATGACTTAGTTGCGCTATTGAACGAAGCCGTTTGCTATGTCCCTGACCTGGAACGGTTTCGGGAGTTATGCGAGGAAGCAACCGGTTTTTACATTCCCCAGCGGTATCCCTTTCTGTTCGTTGCTCCGCCGGATCGGGAAGATCTGGAAAGGTTGCTGGATCAGGCGGAAAAACTGCTCCGAATGATTGGAGCAGCGATTGGCTTTGAGGCGTCATATTCCCGTTCCCCGGAGGGTTTCTGATGCATCCTCATACCACGAGGCCAGCGACGTGGTGGAGAAACTGCGGGCGGCCCGGTTGGAAGTCGCCCGGCTCTCCGCCGAACTGGCCCGGGCCGAGTACGACCTGCGCGTGCCCCAGGCCCGGGTGGAGCGGAAGTGGATCAAGAAAGCCGGCGGTGAGAAAGCGCTGGCCCCCACCGCCGAGGACCGGGCCCGCATCCTTATAGTGGCTCTGGACGCCGATGAGGAGTACCGGGCCGCGCTGGAGCGACGGGACGCGTTGGCGTTGCGTCTGGAGGAGGCGCGGGTGGAAGCGGACGCCCTGTGCAACCGCCTGAGCGTCATCCTGGCCGCGATGCGGGCAGAAAGCGCCGACTGAAGTCGGCTTCCCGGACCTGCGGTCAGCGGTCAGCCTGCGCTGACCGTAGGTATCGTCAGCAAGGGTTAACGTCCGGCGGATCTCACGGCGAGCGCCGCGAAACCGCCCGGGTCCGGTATGGCCGGTTTCCAATCAGCGCACTATGGCGCGGACGCCCCAGGGATCCAGAAGCGATTGATTATGGAAATTATTCTTCACGGCCACTTCTCCCCCGAAGACCGGGGCCGGGACGAGTTTCCCCTCATCCCCTTTGAGGTGCCCCCGGGCGTGGCGCGCCTCTCCGTCTCCTACGAGTTCAGCCATGCCATCAGCGCCGACAAGGCCGGTTGGGAGGAGGGCAACATTGTGGACATCGGCCTCTTTGACCCGCGCGGGGCGGAATTTCCGGGCGGGCGCGGCTTTCGCGGCTGGAGCGGCTCTGCCCGCCGGGAGTTCACCCTCTCCGCCGCCGACGCCACCCCGGGCTATCTCCCCGGCCCCATCCTCCCTGGCACCTGGCACGTCCTGCTGGGCCTCTACCAACTGGCCCCCGAAGGCTGCGATTACCGCATCACCATCCGTCTGGAACCGGGAACGGCGGACGAGGCCCCCTTTCCCCTGCCCTGCCCCTACGACCCCGCGCCGGTCGCTCCCGGCCCCCGCTGGTTTCGCGGCGACCTGCATGCCCACAGCCACCACTCCGACGGCTCCGCCCCGCTGGAGGACCTGTTCGCCGCCGCCCGGGCCCAGGGCCTGGACTTCCTGGCCGTTACCGAACACAACACCGTCAGCCACCTGCCGGGCCTGCGCGGGCAACCCCAGGCCCTGCCCCTGCGGATTCCGGGTGTGGAAATCTCCACCTACCACGGCCACGCTAACCTCTGGCCCGTGACGGACTGGGCCGAATTCCGCTGCGGGCGGGACGACCAGATGCGCCGGGTCCGGGAATGGGCGCGGGAACACGGTGCCCTCTTCTCCGTCAACCACCCCAAAGAGGGCGGCCCGCCCTGGACCTTCGGCGATTTCTTCGGGCCGGACTGCATGGAGGTCTGGGGCGCGCCCTGGTTCATCTCCAACTACCAGGCGCTGGCGGTCTGGGACTCCCTGCTGCGGGCGGGGCACCGGATTACTGCCGTGGGCGGGTCCGATAAGCACCAGGGCCCCTTTACCGGCGAACTGGGCTGGTACGAACTGGGCACCCCCACCACCTGGGTCTGGGCGGAGGAACTCTCCATCCCGGCCATTATGGAGGGCCTGCGGGCCGGGCGCGTCTTCATCTCCGAAGGACCGGCGGGCCCCCGGGTGGAACTGACCGCCGAAGCCGCCGGACATCGGGCCGTTATGGGCGACGAACTCCCTCTGCCGCCGGGCGCGTCGCTCCGCCTGACTTGCCGGGTCCAGGGCGCGATGGGATGTCTCCTGCGGCTGGTCTCCGCCCGCCGCGTCCTGCAGACCGAAATCACCGCCGACGACTTTACCCACACCTGGGAGATTCTCCCCGAGGACGACCGCTACTTCCGGCCCGAAGTGATAGACCCGCCGGAGGCCCCGCTGGACGAAGAACCCGCCGCGCTGATGATGCGCGCCATGGGCAATCCGGTGTATTTGAAATAACGGAATAACGGAATACGGAATGACCAATGCTCGTCGGTCTCTGTCGGATTCAACTCCATCTACCGGGTAACGGTTCCCTGAAAGAAAAGCGCGGCCGTCTGAAGCCCCTGCTGAACGGACTGCGCAAAGAGTTCAACCTGGCGGTTGCCGAAGTGGATGACAACGACCTCTGGCAGTCGGCGGTTATCGCCATCGTTACCGTTGCCAACGACGCCGGATACATCCACACCGTCCTGGAGCGGGCCGTCCGCTGGATAGAAACCAACCGCCCCGACCTGCAGGTGGTGGATTGGGAGATAGAACTGGTTTGAGGCTCTATGGCCATCCGGTACACCCGACACGCCGAATACAAGTTCGCAGTGCTGCGAGAGCACGGGTTCCCGATTACCCCGGCTCAGGTGGCGGATACCCTGAGGCACCCGGACCGGGTGATCCCTCAATCCGGAGGGCGGTTGATTGCCCAGAAGCGGCTGACGGAAGAGCATGTCCTGAGAGTGATCTACCGGGTAGAAGGCGATGACGCGGTCGTCATCACTTTCTACCCCGGCAGGAGGGATCGGTATGAAGATGAAGTATGATTGGGAGGAGGATGTTTTGTTGATAGAAGTGATGCCGGAAGGCAGGATTGACCACGCGGAACAGAGCGATTCCCTGATTGCCCATCTGACTGCCGACGGCCGGATCGTCCTGCTGGAAATCCTGGACGCCAGCCATTTCCTGACCGCCGCCTTCCAGCACATGATCCGGCGCGGCGCGGAAGTGCCCGCCTGACCCTTTGCGTACGCTTGTAGCCAGCCACGAAGCGCCACGCGAGGCGTAGCGAAGTGGCGCCCCTGCGACCTTGCGACTTGCGACCTTGCGACCTGCCATGATCCCGTCCAAACTCCGTCTGACCAACTTTATGCCCTACCGCCAGGCCGAACTGGACTTCTCCGGCATCCATGTGGCCTGCCTGAGCGGAGAAAACGGTGCCGGAAAGTCGTCGCTCCTAGATGCCATCACCTGGGCCCTCTGGGGCCGGACCTCCCGTTCTCGCCGGGACGACGACCTCATCCGCCAGGGCGCCGACGAAATGGAGGTGGACTTCATCTTCCGCCTGGGCGACGACTTCTACCGGGTCATCCGCCGACGGCGCGGCGGTAAACGCGGCGCTTCCCTGCTGGAATTCCAGATTCAGGATAACGGCCGCTGGCGCTCCCTGACCGAAAGTTCCCTCCGCGCCACCGAAGAGAAGATTATCCGGATTCTCCACCTGGACTACGATACCTTCGTCAACTCCGCCTTTCTCCGCCAGGGCCGCGCCGATGAATTCACCATTAAAACGCCCGCTGAGCGCAAACGGGTCCTCAGCGACATCCTGGGCCTGGACGTCTGGCAGGAGTACGAAGAACGGGCCAAAGCCCGCCTGTCCGCCATTCAGACCGAGTCCCGCCTCAACGACATGCGCCTGGCGGAGATAGACGAGGAACTGGCCCGCCGTCCGGAGTACGAGGCCCAGGTGGAGGCGGCCCGGCAGGAGGCGGAAAGGTGGAGCGCCGAACTCCGCCGCCTGCGCGCGGCCTGGCAGGAAATGGAGCGGATTCGGGCCGACTATCGCCGCGTCCAGGAGGGGCGAGGAGAATTGGCCGCGCGCCTGGAGCAGGCCCTGCGGGAACTGGATGCCCTGGAGCGGGAACGGCGGGAGCGGGAGGCGCGTCGGGATGAGTACCAGGCTCTTCTGGACCAGGCGGAGGAGATAGAGCGCGGGTTTGCCGCCTACCAGGACGCGCTGGAGCGGGAACGGGCTCTGGGCGAAAAACTCTCCGCCCTGACGGAACTCCGGGAGCGGCGCAGCGCGCTGGAAGCCGAAATCCGTCAGGCCCGCCACGAACTGGAAATCCGCCTGGAACGGGCCGCCCAGCAAATCCGGACCCTGGAATCCCGCCGGGCCACCCCCGACGACCTGCGCCGTCTGGACGACCTGCGGGCCCGGGTGGCTGCCCTGAACGAACTCCGTCAACAAAACGAGGCCGCGAAAGGGGAACTCGCCCGCTTGGCGCTGGAAATCACCGAACTCCGGGCCGTCAACCAGGCCCTCAAGCAGGAAATGGAGGTCCTGAAAGAACGAATCGCCATACTGGAGGAGGCGGAGGCCCTCTGCCCGCTCTGTCGCCGTCCGCTGGCGGAGCCGGACCGCCTGCGCCTGCTGGAGGAGATGCAGCGGGAAGGGCGGGAGAAGGGCGATACGTATCGGGCCAACGCCGCCCGGATGAAGGAACTGGACGCCGGGGCGAAGCGGCTGGAGGAGGAGATTCGGGCGAGTGAGGCCTCGCTGAAAGAACTCACCTGTCTGGAGCAGGAAACGGCGACGCTGGCGGAGCGCGTCCGCGCGGGCCAGGAGGCGGAGCGGGAACTGGAAGTCGCGCGGGCCGAGCACGACCGTCTTGCGGCCACACTGGCGGCGGAGGACTACGCCCATGAGGCGCGCGCGGCGCTGGCGGAGGTCCAGGCCCAGGAGGCCGCCCTGGGCTACGACGCCGCCGCCCACGACGAGGCCCGCCGGGCCGCCCGGGAACTCCAGGTCTACGCAGAGCGACGGGAGCGGCTGCTGGAGGCCCGCGCGGGTCTGGAGCGGGAGGAGCGGGAACTGGCCCGGCTGGAGGAGGCCCGGCGCCGTCAGCAAGAGCAGATTGCCGCCGACCGGGCCCGTCAGGCCGAACTGGAGGAGACGGCGCGCGCGCTGGAGGAACGACTCCGGGAGGCCCCCGCGCTGGAGGCGGAACTGCGGCAGGTGGAGGAGGCGGAGGCGCTGGCCCGTCAGCGCCTGGGCGCGGCCCAGCAACGGCTGGCCGCCTGCGACGAACTCGCCCGTCAGAAAGAGAACCGGCTCCGACGGCGGGCCGAACTGGCTCACCAGGAGTCCCTTTACGCCGAACTCCGCACCGCCTTCGGCATCCAGGGCGTCCCGGCGATGATCATAGAGGCCGTGGTGCCGGAGATAGAGGCGGAGGCCAACGGGTTGCTGGCCCGGATGACCGGCGGTCGGATGCATGTGCGGCTGGAGACCCAGAAAGAGATTCTCTCCGGCGAAACCCGGGAGACCCTGGAAATCCGCATCGCGGACGAACTGGGTGAGCGTCCTTACGAGAACTACTCCGGCGGCGAACAGTTTCGGGTCAACTTTGCCCTGCGGGTGGCCCTTTCCCGCCTGCTGACCCGCCGGGCCGGCGCCCAACTCCAGACCCTCTTCATAGATGAGGGCTTCGGCTCCCAGGACGCCCAGGGCCGGGAGCGACTGGTGGAGGCCATCCACGCCATTCAGGACGAATTCGCCTGCATCCTGGTCATCACCCACCTGGAGGAACTGCGGGACGCCTTCCCGGCCCGCATTGAGGTAACCAAGACTGCCAACGGCTCGGTGGTAAACATTGTTTAACCGAAATTACGCCATTTTGTAGTGCAGGCCGCCGGGCCTGTAGCGCGGGTGCTTGTTTGTAGCGCAGGCCGCCAGGCTTGCCGGATGCAGGCTAAACCGCCTGCGCTACGTATAAATCGCCGTTAAAGTCCAAAAATCGTGCTGGCAGTGCTTCTTTTGGGCGGCGCGTCGCCCCCTCCTCACCCCCGGCCCCCTCTCCTCCCCGATTCGGTGAGAAGAGGGGGAGAAAGGAGGGGGTTGGGGGCGGCGGCCGGAGACCGCCGCCCCCAACCCCTCATCACACCCTCCCCTCACCCGCTTGCGGGAGAGGGGAGGGCCAGGGGTGGGGTGAGGGCTCCCTCCCGCGCAGCGGCAGCGGGAGCCTACCCCGAGCGAAGCGAGGGAACGGGGAAGGGAGGAGGGGTTAGAGGCTCCGCGAAAGGGCAAAAGACGAAGAGACCCGCTTTGACCGGCGGCTGCGCATGGGCTGGGAGGTGGAGAGCATCATTGGCCGCCAGACCGACCTGGTGGTCCTGAACGACGCCCCGCCGCGCCTGCAACACCAGGTCCTGAAGCACGGGCGGCGGATTTTTGAGCGGGACCGGGCCGCGCGGGTAGAGTTTGAGGTCCGGGGGCAAAATCTACGCCGACCTGAAACCGATGTACGACTTTTTCAAAGCGGCGTTGTTACAGGAGATTCGGGAGGTGGGCCTTGGGGGACGCCGACGACGTGATCGTGGAGCGGTTGATGTATCTGCGGAATGAGTTGGCTTACTTGAACCAGGAGCGGGATAGAGTTCGTTCGTTCCGGCAGTACGTGGGGGATGTGCGACTGGAGAAAGCCGTGGAGCGGAGCCTCCAGGTTGCCATTGAGGCATGTCTGGATATCGGCCGTCGCCTGATTGCGCTGGAGGGATTCCGTTATCCGGAGGACAACAAGGATGTCTTTCGGATTCTGTGCGAAGAGGGCGTTGTTCCCGAAGGGTTGCTGCCGTCGCGGATAGACATGGCCCGCTTCCGCAACCTGATTGTCCACGACTATCCCCGGATAGATGATGCCCGGGTCTATGGCATGCTCAAAAAACGGTTGGATGACTTTGATGCCTACACCCGGACGGTCGTGGCCTACCTGGAGTGGGAGGAGACGGCCCATGGCGGATAAGACCCCTCTGGCCTATCGGGCCGTGCGGTGTGGGACAGGAGGGGTATTGAGAGCGCTCCGTTGGACACAGAAAAATCTCGCCCGAATCATCAGATTTCCGTAACCGATCAGGCCTTTCGGGGTTCCGCTTACACCATTGGCGCCTCCCTGGTCACGTTGACACTGGGTTTTTTGCGCTCGGTGCTCCTGGCCCGGTTTCTCCTGCCGGAGCATTTCGGTCTGGTAACGTTAGCTCTTTTCTATATTGGACTGGCTGCCCAATTGCGAAGTTTGGGCCTGGACATGGCCCTCATCCACCGGCAGGACGCGGACGAGGTTTTCCGGCGTACATATTTTTCTCTGCGGTTGGGCCTGGACCTGATCGCTTTCGGGTTCCTGCTGGCCTTGGCGCCTCTTTTGCAACGGGCCTATCCTCATATGCCAGGCCTGGGTGCGGTCCTGACGGTCCTGGTATTCACCTACCTTCTGGCCAACCTGAGCCAGGTCCAAGAAACGCTGATCCGCAAGAACCTGGCCTTTTCCCAACTGGCAGCCACCGACGTTATGGCATCGGTCACGATGACCATCGTAGCCCCTCTTCTGGCCTGGCGGGGTTGGGGGGTATGGGCACTGGTGGCCGAGCAACTGAGCGGCATCGGCATCCGCTTTCTGCTGACCTGGGGGCCATTCCGGCAATGGAAGCCAGGCCTGGGCTGGGATCGCCGAATAGTCCGCTGGTTCTGGGAGTACGGCAGGCCGACCTGGGCGGCTTCCAACCTGAGTTATCTGTTGGACCGCTTTGATGACTTCTGGATTGGTACAGCATTGGGGAAAGTGCCACTGGGGCTGTACTCCCGGGCCTACGAATTTGCCCATTACCCCCGCCGGGTCCTGGCCAATCCTCTGGTGACTGTCTTCCTGCCGGTCTTCGCTCGCCTGCAGGATGACCGACTGCGGCTTTCCCAGGCTTTTTTCCGCTCGGCCTACATTATCCTGCGCAGCGGCTTCCTGGTGGCTGGGGCCTTTGGGTTAGGGATGCCGGAGTTTATTCGTTACGTAATTGGCGACCAGTGGCTACCGATGCTGTGGACCTTCCGATTGATGCTCATCTACACAGCATTGGATCCCATCCTTCTGCTGGTGGGTGGGATGTTGCTGGCTGTGGGTCGTCCGCAGGACGTGCGTAATGCGACGGTTATCCAGACGATTTTCTTTATCCCCGCGGTCGTCTTGGGAGCCCGGCTCTGGGGCATCAACGGTGTTGCTCTGGCGGCTGACGGGATGTTGTTGCTGGGAGCGTTCTGGCTCTATCGCCCGCTGCGGCAGGTGGTGGATTTCTCCTTTTCCCGCCTGATGGGCTGGCCGACAGTGGCTCTGGCTATTGCCTGGGGAGTTGGATTCCTGATGGAGGTCTTCGTAAAGAGCACGGCGATGGGAATCCTGATCCTCAAACTGGGCGTGTTCGGCTGGCTGTTTGGCGTTTTTCTCCTGATGGTGGAACGAAGAGACCTGATGGCCGGAATTCGGGAGTTGAAAGGAGCGGCGTGGGTGCAACGTCAGCAAGAGAAGTGAGAGTGATCTACTCCATCGGGAGCAAATTCGCAGGCGGGGGGATCGGGACCACAGCGTACCATGCTGTGCGGGGGTTATACCGTCGCGGGATGCTTCAGCGGCTTCTATGTGGTGCCTTCCGGCCCACGGAGATTCCCCGCGAAAACATTCGCGCTGTGGGCCTGCCCGATCGGGCCCTGCGCAAACTGGCCAGCCTGGATTCTACTGGCTGGCTTTGGCATCTTCAGGCAGTGCTCTACGACTTTTGGGCTTCCCGTCATCTGGAGCCCGCCGATGTCTTTCACGTCTGGGGGAACTATGGTCTGCGGAGCATCCAGCGTGCCCGAGGGATGGGGATGGTGACGGTGGTGGAGCGGGCCAACTCCCACTCCGTATATCAGGCCCGTCTGTTGCAAGAGGAGTATGCTCGCTGGGGACTTTTTTTCCATTTTGTGCAGGCGGCAATAGACCGGTCGCTGGTTGAGATGGCCACAGCCGACTATGTGCTCATCCCTTCGGAATTCGTGCGGCAAAGTTTCATAGAGCAGGGATTCCCGGAGAAGAAACTGGTCCAGATTCCATTTGGTGTGGAGACTCATCGTTTCCGTCCCTCAGAGAGGAGAAGTTCCCATCCTTTTCGGGTGCTTTTTGTGGGGCAGGTGGGAATCCGTAAGGGGGTGCCCTATCTACTGGAGGCTTGGCGGAGGTTGGGATGGCAAGATGCGGAACTCTGGCTGGTAGGACGGGTCCTGCCGGAATGCCGGCCTCTCCTTCAGCGTTATCGGGGCTTGCCCGGGCTTCATTTAATGGGCTATCAAAGCGACCCGGTAGAGGCTTATCAACAGGCCGACATTTTCGTCTTCCCCAGCATAGAAGAAGGGAGCGCGCTGGTAACCTACGAGGCGCTGGCCTGTGGCCTGCCGGTGGTGACCACACCCAATGCGGGATCGGTGGTGCGGAATGGAGTGGAGGGCTTCATTGTGGCCATTCGGGATGTAGAGGCCCTGGCCGAGCGGATGGAGCGGCTGCGGACCGATGAGCGCTTGCGGCAGGAAATGGGGAAGGCCGCAAGGGCCAGAGCGGAGGAGTTCCCGTGGGAAAGATACGGAGATAGATTGGCCGATACTGTTATGAGGATCCGGGATGGATAAGACCCTATTGCTGCTCACGTATCGTTTTCCTCCGATCGTTGGCCCGCAAGAACTTCGGTGGTTCTATTTTGTGGTCAATCTGGCTCAGCGCGGCTGGCGGGTTTACGTGCTAACGACGGACCCTGATTTCTTACAGGGTGCACGTGACGAGAGTTTAATGGACATCTGGGTGCCTCCGGCAAAAGTTTTTCAGATACCCCCTGGTCCGTTTCTACGTCGGGGGCACGAACGGCCTATGCTAGAATGGCCCCCCGCCGCTTTTTTTGTAGGCCGCGCCCTTGCTCGCCAGGCCAATGTCATTATCTCTTCGGTCCCACCTAATTTTAGCCCTCACTTGGCGGCCGCCCTGCTGAGCCGCGGCACTAGGCGCCCATGGGTAGCCGATTACGGCGATCCATGGGTTCTCAACCCCCTTTACCAGGTGTCCCCGTGGCACCGCCGGATGGCGGCG
Organism: Anaerolineae bacterium; assembly: GCA_025060135.1. Classification (GTDB taxonomy): domain Bacteria; phylum Chloroflexota; class Anaerolineae; order B4-G1; family DUEL01; genus SpSt-77. Next base: position 29,708 of record JANXCY010000018.1, read on the forward strand.
ATACTGGAACGCGCCTTGCTGCGCAGGACTCGGCGAGTAATAGTGACCACCGAGGCCGCTCGCTACGCCTATCAGCGATATATTCCGGAATTGCCGGTTTCTCATGTGGTGGTCGTGCCTTGTGGCTATCCTGCTGCCATTTATCGGGCATTAGAGGCTACGCCTTTTGAACCGTTTACCTTAATATATACTGGAGGATTCTATCCCGGTTTACGCAGTCCTGAAAACCTTTTTGAAGCCTTAATCCGGCTGGGTGATTCTGCTCCTGACCTATGGATTGTGGGAGCTTCATTATCTCCCTGGAAACACTGGCTTACCCACCCGGTCTTGGCCCAAAAGGTCAAGGCGATACCTTATGTACCTCACCAGGAAGCGATTCGTTTACAGAAAAGTGCCTCCGCTCTGTTGATGATAGGCAATCGCAGCCCTCTACAGATACCGGGCAAGCTTTATGAGTACATTGGAGCTCGACGCCCCATCCTGGCCATCCAGAATGGGCCGGAGGACCTTTCTAGCCATCTAGTTCAACTGCTTCATCGCGGAGTAGTGGTTCCTAATGAGCCGGAGGCTATTGCGGAAACATTAGCACGATTTCAGGATGACTGGACAAAAGGAAAATTAGATAAACAATTCGACCTCTGCGAACGTCCAGAGTGGTCATGGGAGGTTTTGACCGATGCTTTGGAAGGTATCTTGGTGGAAGCGATGGTTGCCTGAATATGTCGTGATCGGAATAGGCCTACTATTGGCAGGTCTATATGCGCCTTTTTCGTATGACGAAGCCTTCATTACTTATCGCTACGCTGAAAATCTATCCCGTGGCCTGGGGCTGGTCTATAACCCCGGAGAACGATTTCTGGGAACAACGGGTCCGGGTTGGGCGATTCTGCTTGGTGGTCTGTCCAGATTCCTACCATTTCTTTCGGTGCCCCAATGGTCAGCGATCCTTTCAGGATTGGCGCTGCTGGGAGTCGGCATTGCTGTAGTTCGCTTGATGCAGCGCTGGAGCACAGGCGGGTGGGCCGTCTGGGCGGCTGTGGCCTGCATGGCTCATCCTCTTATCATTATGCCTATAGGGGGTGAAGTTGTACCAGTAATGGCGTTAGTGCTTATGGCATGGGTACAGATCTTGGGGTTGGGTTCAAAAGCAGAGAAAAAACTCCTCTCCTCTGCCCGAAACGCTCCAGTGAGGATTCTCTTAGATCTTGCAATGATCGGCTATGGCGTGTGGCATTTCCAGCACTGGTTAGAAGATGTGCCCGATCCCAGGCAATCTGTTCAGCGTCAATTAGCCGCGTGGTTTCGGACGGCTACGCCACCAGGCTGCTCTATCATGGGGGAAGAGATTGGCTTTATGGGATATGAGTTGCTGGACTACCGAGTATACGATGTGTGGGGGTTAGTCACCCCAGGACTGGCCGAAGCGATTCTTCACCGGGACATAGTGTACGGTGTCCAGCGTTATCAGCCTGACTATTACATCGCCTATCCGGCTGCCGGAGCCTCGGTAGACTCTGTCCGAGCCATACCACTACAACCTTGGTTTCAACGCACCTATCGTCCGATCTTCCAGCTGAATAACACCGGTCTCTTCTATGCTCCTTATATTACCATCTACGAACAGGTGAGCCCATAAATACCCAACACCGATGTTCATAGGCGTTGGGCTGACTGGGCACCGGACTCCTTTCGCCTCGGTCCCACCCTGGCCACGGTGAAACTACTGACCGGACTGTGGATTGGTACGGACAGGGGAGAGAAATGATATGTTGGCAATACCGTTGAAAGTGGCCCTGATTGTTGGAACCCGCCCGGAGGCCATCAAACTGGCCCCCGTCGCTCTGTTAATGCGCCAGATGCCTGAGGCGTTTCATCCCGTTCTCATTGCCACTGCCCAGCATCGGGAGATGCTGGACCAGGTTTTGACGCTCTTTGATCTACAGCCCGACTATGACTTGAACATTATGCGGCCCGACCAAAGCCCCTTCGAAGTGACCGCCGGAATACTCACGCGCCTGCGGTCTATCTTGCAGGCTGAGGGTCCCGATTTGGTTATGGTGCAGGGAGATACGAACTCCGCCTTTGCCGGCGCCCTGGCCGCCTTTTACCATAGAATTCCCGTCGCTCACGTAGAGGCTGGCTTGCGCACCTACGACAAGTATCAACCTTTCCCGGAAGAGATCAACCGCCGCCTGGTCTCTGTTTTGGCCGACTGGCATTTTGCGCCCACCGATCGGGCGCGTAAAAATCTCCTGCGTGAAGGAACCCCACCAGAGCGAATCTTCGTTACGGGCAATACAGTGGTGGATGCTCTGCAGATGATCTTGAGCCATCCGTCTCCCCCTCTGCCTGCTTTCGTGACCCAATTGGCACCAGAACAACGGCTGCTCCTGGTTACCGCCCATCGCCGTGAGAACTGGGGTCAGCCTCTGCGGCGCATCTGTGCCGCTTTACGGATCCTGGCTCAGCGTTTCCCAGAAGTCAGTCTTGCTTTTTCCGTTCATCCGAACCCGAATGTCCAAAACACTGTGCGCCAGGAACTTCGGGACGTCCCGCGCATTCACTTGTTGGAGCCGGTGCCGTATCCGGCTTTTGTCCATTTAATGGCTCGCTCTTATCTGATCCTTACGGATTCCGGCGGTATTCAAGAGGAGGCGCCTTCACTGGGCAAACCGGTTCTCGTTTTGCGGGAAGTGACCGAGCGGCCAGAAGGTGTGGAAGCAGGAGTCCTGAAGGTCGTTGGCACGGATGTGGACCGGATTGTCTCGGAAGCCGCCTGCTTGCTGACCGATGAGATGGCTTACCGGGAGATGGCTCAGCAACGCAATCCCTACGGCGATGGGCGCGCGGCCGCGCGCATCGTTGAGATTCTCAAGCGAAGTTAGCTGCGCGTCCTGATATTCTCCCCTACATACCTGCCGGCCCATTACCGGGATCAACTGCGCGGGCTGGGAACAAACCGCCTGACTGACGGGCAGTTTGCGGGAACGGTGGTTAGAAGGCTGCCGGAGTCTCATATATAGGAGTTGACAGCAAAGAAGACGTTAACAGTGTATAGCAGTGACGGAGGCTCTCTGATGAGCACTTTTAGTTCTTGGAGAAAGATCATAGGCCTGATTGGGGTGTTAGGCATCTGGGGAATAATGTTATCGCTTTACTGGCCTTACACTGTTGACGACGCCTACATCATCTTTCGCTATGCCAGAAACTGGGCTCGGGGCCTGGGTCTGGTCTACAATCCAGGTGTCTATGTGGATGGCTACACTTCTGGACAGCATGTTTAGGTGGCTTGGCCCGTTTAGGAATACAAGACTTAAACATCATTGCTAAGATACTGGGCGCGCTGCTTAATTGTATTACTCTTCTTCTCGTGTGGCGCTTACCCGACTTTGCTGGGTTGCTCTCTCCGACCCGTTGGGTGGGTGTTCTTTTCCTAGTATAGATGGATTGGAGACCCCCTCTACTTATTGCTCCAAATGATTTTGGTGATCTGCTGGTTAAAAGATGTTCGCCGAAGTCGTCTCTCCTTATCCTCTGGTATATGGAGTGGGATGCTGACGATCACCCGCCTGGATGGGGTGCTTTTGATGCTGATTCTTCTGCTGCTTTTCTATTGGTTCCACCGCCCCTCCCGTTGGGCTACCGCATGGCGAAGGGCTCTTCCAATGATCACAGGATGGTGCCTCATCTATCTTCCCTACTTTTTCTGGCACCTTGTCTATTATGGGAGTCCTTTTCCGAATACATTCTATGCAAAACCTGGAGGACATCTTGATCAGGTTCTGAGTGGTATGCTTCGCATCAGCGCCAATCTCCAGGAAATAGGCGGTTGGGCAACGTTGTTTCTGGTTCTCCTGGCCTTCACAGAAGGGGTATCGCCCTATACGGGTGTGCTGGCCGGCGTAGTCTTCTCACGAGCCATATTTCACCTCTGGTCAGGCGGGGAAATAATGGGCCATCATCGCTTCCTTGCTCCCGCTCTTCCAGCCTACTTTTTGCTCTTTCAGCATGGGCTGGATGTGCTGAACAACCAATTGCTTTCCGAAAAGAAACGATGGGTAGGGTATGCTAACTGGCTGATGACCCTCCTCTTAAGTACCTACATGGTCACAGCGCCCTTGCTTGACCTGCGCCCCGCTTTGCTTCAATATACCGAGGGATTGCAACAGGCCCATATCTCGTTGGGTCGTTGGCTTAATCACAATACTCCCCCAGATACTCGTATTGCCATTGGGGATGCCGGAGCTGTCCCCTACTTTGCCGATCGTTACACTATAGACCTGATGGCCCTGAACGATGAATATTTAGCGCGTCTCCCTGGCCGTTACGGACAAAAGATTGATGTCGCTTATGTTCTGAACCAGCGGCCAGATTACCTGATCTTACTGAGCGGTTTTTCCCCTGATCAAGGTTTCCGGGGTCTGACACCATTTGACCAGGCGATCTACGAAGCCATCAGGCAAAACCAGCGTTACGCGTTGCGAGACTCGTATAAATTTGGAGAGACCTACTTTCTCTGGGTATTTGTCAGAGAGGATATTTCAAGAGATTATCCCTAATTTGAGCTGCGTTTGACCGATGACCTGTTCATGGATCCAACCCACCTGCGTCACCTGGGCTGGCACTCCTTTGATTACTTCGTTGGTGGAAGAACAGTGTCCTGCCCGAGTTTGTTTCAAAGGTGGCTGGAAACCCAGCACCCCATCCCGGGCTTCTATACTGCAGCCCGTTTCCGAATCAGGAGCCGCTATCTCTATTTCTCCCGTCCATACCGCTGGGCGGGGATTGGATGGATGGCGAATCGTTTTCCAGATTTTTATGAACTATATCTGGCTTTCATTTTCCCGGCCCGAGACCTCTATGTAACCCTGGAGGTTGTCAAATAAATGCGGGTGGTGGTGATCGGACGCACATACGCCCTGGAGATCAATCGGGCCAAATGGACCTACCTTCCCGATGAAGTAAGATTGTTCCTTGTGACTCCAGATAAGATTCGTCACACCCTGAAGGTCTATCCCGCTGAGCTCTCTACCCGCTGGCCTCACTTTCTTTTAAAGGCCTGGGGCACGAACCGACTTTCCGGTTTCGCTTTCCATCCCCTGAAACTGTGGTCCCTTTTGCGTTCTCTGAGGCCCGACCTTATTCAGGTGGACGAAGAGCCCTCCTCGCTGGCTTTGCTGGAGGTGATGTTACTCAAGCGCGGGCTAAAGTGCCCGGTGCTCTTTTTCTCCTGGGAGAATCTCCCCATCCGATATCGCTGGCCCTTTTCTGCTATCCGTCGCTTCAATCTGCACCGGGCTGATGGAGCAATAGCGGGCACCCAGGAAGCCGGTCAGCGGTTGCGAGAGGCGGGCTTTTCGGGACCGATGGCTGTGATTCCTCAATTAGGAGTAGACCCGGAACGCTTTGCCCCTCGTCGTAATGATTCCCTTCGTCGGCAATTGGGCCTGCGTACCTTTACGATTGGCTATCTTGGCCGCCTGGTACCGGAAAAGGGACTCTGGGTATTACTGGATGCATTGTCGTCTCTACAGGGAGACTGGCAATGCCTTCTGGTCGGTGAGGGCCCTCTCCGGGAAAAGGGACTGCAGCAGGCGCAAAGACGAAGCATTAGGGAGCGGGTTTTCTGGATACCTACCGTTCCGCACACAGCAGTGCCTGAGTATCTCAACACAATCGATGTGGTGGTACTTCCCTCATTGACCACTGAGCGATGGAAAGAGCAATTTGGGCATATATTGATTGAGGCGATGGCCTGTGGAGTTCCGGTGATCGGCTCCGATTCCGGAGCCATCCCGGAAGTGATCGGAGATGCCGGACTGATCGTGCCCGAAGGGAACCCTCTCGCTCTTGCCCAGGCAATAGATTTCCTGCGGTCATCTGAACTCCAGAGGGCTACTCTGGGCCGGAAAGGGAGAGAACGAGTGCTGGCCCTTTATACGAATGAGCGCATTTGTCGTCAAACCCTGGGTTTCTGGCAGGAAGTGCTGGATGCGCGTACATCTTTTTGCCGATAGCCTCCAGGAAAACTGGCCCAGTATGGACCGTTATGCCCGCTCCCTGTTCAGGGCTTTGAAAGAGGTGGCCCCCGAGATAGATTTCCGCCTGCTGGTGCCACCGAATCCCCCTCTTGGCCTGGCCGGGCGACTTTTTGTCTTGTGGCGAATACTGGCTTATCCCCTCTGGGCCCGCCGCCATCGGGCAGCGGAGGTATATCATATCCTAGACCATTCGTACGGCCATCTCCTGTTGGCACTGGACGGAGGCCGGGCGGTGGTAACAGTCCACGACGTTGCTCCTTTCTTCTTCCCAGGCCGCCGCTGGGGGTTGAGCCGCTTGGCATGGGAAGTGGCCTGGAGAGGGACCCAACGGGCAGCTCATTGGATCGCCATTTCTGACTTCACCCATAGTGAGCTGAGAGCACGGGCTGGACAAAATCCCCCGCCGATTTCCCGAATTTACTACGGGGTAGAGGCTCATTTCCGTCCCTTATCCAAGCATGAACAGGGTGGATGGCGAGCGAAATGGGGGGCGCGAGATTCCAGGATTGTCCTTCACGTTGGCCATTGCCAACCCCGTAAAAACTTGGAGCGGCTCCTTACTGCCCTGGCCTTGCTGACCAGAGGCGGGATGGATTTCCAGTTTTTCCAGGTAGGGGGAATCTTCACTGCTCCTCAGCAAGGCCTGATTGAACGGTTGGGCTTGAGGGAACGGGTGTACCAAATCAACCGACTCTCCGACGATACTCAACTGGTAGGCCTTTATAACATAGCTGACGTACTGGTTCTGCCCTCCCTTTATGAGGGCTTCGGCTTTCCGGCTCTGGAGGCCATGGCCTGCGGCACACCGGTTGTCGTCTCTAATGTTGCCTCCCTTCCTGAAGTAGTAGAGGACGCAGGGCTCCTGATTGACCCGCATGATCCCCAGGCCATTGCCGAGGCCATCACCCGCGTGCTCTCCGACCCGGCGCTGGCCGAAGAACTCCGTCAACGAGGGCTGGAACGAGCAAAGATGTTTACGTGGGAGAAGACGGCCAGAGAGACCTTAAAGGTATACCAGGAATTGCTGGAGGGAATCCGGTGAGTCCCATACCTGCTTTTCGGCGTTCCATCCTGACTTTAGGGCGACGCGCTGTTCCTCAATTCCTCAAATCCTGGTTGAGAAAAGCCGGTGCCCTTTATCGCCTGGATGATACGATCTGGGAATTGCCGAACCTGCCGGGAAGATTACAGATGAAAGGTCCCGGTGTGTTTGGCACATACATTGAAAGGCTCTACGAACCCGATGTGACTCTTGCGCTGATGCAGTCGGTTCAGCTTGGATGGATCTGTGTGGACGTCGGGGCCCATCTTGGGTATTTTATCCTTCTGATGGCTTATCTGGTCGGGGACACGGGACGAGTGTTTGCCTTTGAAGCCCTGCCCGAAAATGTCCGCTGGCTTAAAGAAAATGTGGCTCTGAATGGCTTCACCGACCGGGTGACTATAGAAAATCAAGCGATTACTGACGGCAAGCAGTCCGTCGTACATCTCCATGCCCCTCTCCAATATACCAGCGAATGGAGCATCGTCAGGCCCAGCCCGATCGCTCGTTCCATTGCCGTCCGGGCGACCTCTCTGGAGCAATATTTCGCTCAGGGGCCCAGAGTGGACTTCATCAAGATAGATATAGAGGGCGCAGAATTTATGGCTCTCCAGGGAAGCCAAACCATTCTTCGTCACCATCGCCCCCTTTGCCTGGTGGAATTGCATGGCGAGGAAGGCCAGAGGGCTGTCCGATTCCTGCTGGAGATGGGTTATGGCGTAGAAGGCTTGAAGGGCCAGGCCTTTTTCGGTCCGCCCTTTCCCTGCCACATCCTGGCCCGACCGGGAGAGCGTTAACCAATGTGCGGAATCGTCGGTTTCCATTTTCCCAACTGTCGCCCGGACCTGGTACTTCTCCGCCGGATGAACGCTACTCTTGTCCATCGGGGCCCCGACGGTGAGGGATATTTCACCGATGGCCTGGTCGGCCTGGCGACACGCTATCTGCCATACTCAGAACAGACCCCCAGCCTATCAACGAAGATTGAACCATTCTCGTGGTCGGCAACTGCCACTCCAATGAACAAACATCCGGTGGGAGGCCGATGGCTGAACCCATCCTCTTCCTTGATCACGCCTCCGGCTTAGGAGGTGCAGAAAAGGTCCTGCTCCTGCTCCTCAAGGATCTGGACCGAACCCGATGGCGTCCTTTCTTGATCTGCCCGGGCGGTCCGCTGGCAGAGCGGGCGGAATCTCTGGGTATCTCCGTTTCCATTGTCTCGATTCCCCGATTGCGCCGTTCGCTTCGCGGGCCGGTGGATTGGCTCCGCACGGCTCTGGTCATCGCTGACCTGGCCCGTCGGGTCAACGCCGCATTTCTGGTTGCCAATACCGTTCGCGCGGCCTTCTATGGCGCCCTGGCTGCCTATTGGTCCTGTATCCCTTTTATCTGGTATATGCACGATTTCTGGCTCTCTGAATCCCGCCCCCGTCATCTTGGGGCTGACTACTTGGGCAAAAGAGGGCTCTGCGCCGCCGCTGCTCACGTCATCGCGAACTCCTATGCTACAGCGAGCCACCTGCCCTGTCCGAGCAAAGTGACCGTGGTCTATAACGGTATTGAGGTGGAGAACTATGATCCAGCATTGGATGGCAGACCGTTCCGTAGACAATATGGCATTCCCGAAGATGTGCCCGTGGTTGGCATGGTGGGCCGGCTGCGTCCCTGGAAAGGGCAGGATCGTTTCCTGCGGGTGCTGGCACAGGTGCGGGAAGTCATCCCCATTGTGTGGGGCCTGGTGGTGGGCGGCCATCCGCTCGCAGTCCCGGATGATTACCCCCAGCGGCTACGGCTTCTGACTGCCGAACTGGGATTGAAAGGATGCGTGGTCTTCACGGACCATCTGGAAGATGTGCGCCCTGCGCTGGCGGCAATGGACCTCTTTGTCCATCCCGGCGACCCGGAGCCTTTTGGCTTGGTCAACATAGAGGCGATGGCGATGGCCAGACCGGTGGTCGCATTCGCCCAAGGAGCCCTGCCGGAAATTGTGGTAGACAAGGTAACTGGTCTGTTAGTCCCTCCGGGAGATGAAGCATCTATGGCGCAGGCTATCCTGGCCTTGTTACATAACCCAGGTTGGCAGCAGATGCTGGGCGCTGCTGGACGGGAGCGGGTACAAATGTGTTTCGCCTCTGACCGAATGGTCAGAGAAGTTAGCGCTATCTTTGAAAAGGTTGTCTAATGAACCTCTGCCTGGACCTCTCCCCCGTCGTCCATCAGAAAGCCGGTCTGGCCTCTTACGCCCGGGAACTGGCAACCCAACTGGTGGAGAGGGAGACGAGCATCGCCTGGAGCGTGTTCCACTATGATCGTCGGCCGCCGGCCCCTCTGCCTCCTCTGCTGAATACCCTGCCCCGCCGCGTGATTCCCTGGGGGGCCTACCGCTGGCGCCTGACCACGGCCCTCTCCCATCTCCTGGGTCTGAGGATGGACAGCTTCTTTCAGGGCGTGGACCTCTTTCACGCCACTGAACATCTCCTCCCTCCCTTCTCCCGCATCCGAACCGTCTTCACCCTTCACGATCTGATTTTCCTCTTTCATCCTGAGACCCACAAGCCTCTGAACCGCTGGTTTCTCAC